>NZ_JBSVRM010000005.1:0-352852 GCF_054072595.1 Microbacterium wangyouchuni | reverse complement strand
CTCAAGGATCGGATGCTCCCCCGACCCAGTCATCACAACCAGGCCCGAAGGGCAACTTCTCTATCTTATCCGTGCCGTTCAGCTTGTCAAATCGACACGCCGTAAGGCCCAGATTTCGAGATGTTATCGGAAGCGCTGATGCGCTTCGAGACAACTTCTCTATCTTACCCCGTGGCATCCGCTTGTCAAATCGGCGACTCGAGCGAACTCGACGCGATCTGTGGAACCACAGAGCATCCCGCTTCAGCGTCTCACCGAGGTGATCTTCTGAGTTGGGATGTGGTTTGCCACTTGAGGGGAGCTGGGCCTTGGCCCTGTCTCAACCCTGTGGGGCGAACAAGTAATAACTTACGCGGGATCTGAAGGTCGGGCAAATCACGGCAGCTCCCCGGGCGTGTCCGAGCGGACGTTGGAACGCTTCTCCCCAGGTCACGCCCATTTTCTTGCTCCGATCCGTTCGCTGAGGCGTACGATCGTGCCATGGATTCGCTCCCTACCAGCGCGGAGACTGGGGCATTCCCTCGGCGAGAAGTCCCTCTCCCTTCTCGTCTTGCGACCGGAGATCTGGCATGGGCCAGTGTCGCCGCGGTTCTGCACTGCGCCGGCATCAGTCGTGCTCCGCAGCTTGACCCCGATCGCATCGCGATGGCGTACCGCAGCGACCGGCTGTTCCGCATCGATGGTGAGCAGCCAACCGTGTGGTCGCCATTCTCCGGTTTCTGGCAGACGAAGAACGGCTGGGTACGCACCCATGGCAACTATCCGCATCATGCCCGCGCCCTCTGCCTCGGTCTTGACCTGACTGAGGGTGCGAGTGCCGATGATCTGCGATCGACGCTCGCTACGGCATCCGTTCAAGAATCCGTCGAACGCATCACCCGCGCAGGAGGCTTGGCCGTCGCTGTCGCCCGCGAGAATCCGCAGTACGACGCGGCACTGCGATCGCGACCCCTCGTCGAGATCCGTCGCATTGGCAACGAGGCACCGACAAGACCCAAGGCACCGTCAAGGCCCAGGGCGTCGAGATTAACCTCCGAAACAGCAGCTCAGGCAGCACCGCTGGTCGGCATCCGCGTTCTCGACCTCACGCGTGCCATTGCCGGCCCGGTCTGCACTCGCACTCTCGCTCTGCTGGGTGCCGATGTTCTGCGCATCGATCCTCCTCACATTCCGGAGCCGGAATGGCAGCACCTCGATACCGGCCACGGCAAGCGGACAACTCTTCTTGACGCACGATCCGAACAGATGACCGCACTGCTCGAGGAAGCGGATGTCGTTGTGCTCGGCTACCGCCCGGCAGCCCTTGCACGCCTCGGGCTCTCCCCCGGCCAACTCGGCGAGCGATATCCCGGGCTGATCATCGTGCAGTTGAGCGCGTGGGAGCTGGATCAACCAGACCGCGCGGGCTTCGACAGCCTCGTGCAAGCGGAATCCGGAATCGCACTGATCGAATCGGCCGACGGTGAAGTTCCCGGCGCACTTCCTGCGCAGGCTCTCGATCACAGCGCCGGCTATCTGCTGGCGTCCGCCGTGTGCGCAGTGGTAGATCGGCGCGTTCACGAAGGAGGAACGTGGCACATCACCACGTCATTGCGTCGCATCGCCGCCGAGCTGCTCGGAATGCCGAGGCGTGATGCCCCTGAACGAGAACGAGAGATCGACCCGGCCATGCACACTCAGAATTTCAGTGTTGATGGCCACGCGCTCATCACTGCTGCGCCGGTGCTGCCCGGGTTCAGCTTCGCGCCGCCCCGGCCGTGGGGCCGCGACGCGCCACAGTGGTGAGGACCACACACAGGGCGAGAGTGAGCATCGCCCAGAACCCACACGCTGGTGGCAGCACACGGTAAGCGAGGTGCCGGATCGTGAATTCCGCGGTGAAGGGCCCGAACACGACGTAGCCAATCACCCATGATCCGATGAGGATGACGGGGAGCGAAATCCACCAGGCCACGCGCACCCAGTGGGGAAGCATCTGCCTCACCACGCCTCCCGGTTTGGTTCGACGTAACCAGAGCAGCGCCCAGATCGCGATGATCAACAGCCCGACGATACTCGAACCATGCTGCAGCCATTTGAAACCCTGCAGCGGTCCCCACTGATCGGCAAGAACAGGGAGAAGTTCGCTCCCCAGCCGCTCCTCGTGCGTGAACATGTCCCACACAATGTGCGAGAGCACTCCCAGCAGCACCGAAACTGCGAGCAGCAGTGGATAGCTACGACGCTCCCCCATGCCGACGGCCCGCCGAACAGCATCCCACCCGCCGCTCGACCATTCCTCGGGCAGCCGTTCGGCAAGCCACGTCGGTGACAGCTCCGCAACAGCCGGCCGGAGCAATACCCGCCACACCAGGAAGAGTACGAGCGCGAGGAGCGCGGTCCATACGAGATTCGCGATGGTGTGCGTGAAGGTGTAGGTGACCCCCACGCCGCGCAGGAACAACGGCAGATCAGGGGTCATCGCCCCGATCGCGATGGCCGCCGGCACCAGCGGCGTACGCACAAAAGGAAGTGCGATGACCGCGTGGCTCGGGGTGAACGGCATGCTCTAGCTGAGAAAGACGCCTGCGAGTGTCTTCTTTCCGCGTCGCAGAACCGAGACACCGCCGGGAAGGGTTCCGGTGACGACGGCCGCCTCGTCCTCGATCTTCACGCCGTCGAGCGAGACACCACCCTGCTTGATCGCGCGGCGTGCCTCAGACAGGCTCGTCACCAAACCAGTGGCGACCAGTGAGTCCACGACAGGACTTCCCGCTTCGACCATTGCGTGCGGGAGCTCATCCAGCGCACTGCGCAGAGTCGAGGCATCCAGCGCGGTCAGATCGCCCTGGCCGAACAACGCCTCCGATGCCGCGATGACAGCTGCCGTTGCGTCCGACCCATGGACGGTCGCAACCACTTCAAGCGCAAGACGCTTCTGCGCGGCGCGGCGGAACGGCTCGCTCTCGACGAGCACCGCGTACTCCTCGATCTCTGCCTTCGTGAGGAACGTGAAGACTTTGAGACGCTCGATCACGTCGGCATCCGCGGTACTCAGCCAGAACTGGTACATCCGGTAGGGGCTGCACATCTCCGCATCCAGCCAGATCGCGTTGCCCTCGCTCTTACCGAACTTGGTTCCGTCACTGTTCGTGATCAGAGGCGTGCCGATCGCATGCGCCGATGTGCCTTCCACACGACGGATCAGATCGGTGCCACTGGTGAGGTTTCCCCACTGGTCGCTTCCCCCGGTCTGCAGCACGCAGCCGTACTGGCGGTACAGCTCCAGGAAATCCATGCCCTGCAGGATCTGGTAGCTGAACTCGGTGTAGCTGATGCCGGCATCGGAGTTCAGGCGCGCAGCGACAGCATCCTTCTTCAGCATCGTGCCAACACGGTAGTGCTTGCCGATCTCGCGCAGGAAGTCGATCGCGCTCATCGGCGCGGTCCAGTCGAGGTTGTTGACGATGCGGGCGGCGTTGTCGCCGTCGAAGCTCAAGTAGCGCTCGACCTGGGCGCGCAGACGCCCGACCCACTCGGCGACGGTCTCCGGCGTATTCAGAGTGCGCTCTGCCGTCGGCCGAGGATCACCGATGAGTCCGGTGGATCCGCCGACGAGGCCGAGCGGCTTGTGGCCGGCAAGCTGGATGCGACGCAGCGTCAGTAATTGCACGAGATTACCCAGGTGCAGGCTCGGCGCGGTCGGATCGAATCCGCAGTAATACGTGATCGGGTCCCCGCCGAGAAGGGCGCGCAGCGCCTCCTGGTCAGTGGACACGTGGATGAGGCCACGCCAGACGAGTTCGTCCCACACGTTCTCGAACGCGGGGTCGATCGCCACGGGGGCAGTCATCAGATCAGTATTGGACACGCGTTCCAGATTATCAGCGCGGGCGAAGCATCTCGGTCACCGCGGGTCGTCTTCGAGTTCGCGGATGTAGCCGGCGAATCCGGGCACCGGGATCGTCACCCGCCCGTGCCCCTCCGAATGGATCAAACCTTTCGCGATGAGTCGGGCGCGCACCGAGGAAAGGCTGCGCGAGCTCACCTCGAGCACATCCGCCAGATCGGCTCTGTCTACCTGGGCGTTCTTCTCCTGCAGCCACGCGACGGCGATGAGGAACCGTCGCTGATTCGGCGTCGTGTTCGCCCAGCGTGCGGCGAAGAGGTTGCGCAGATCACGATCGACACTCGTGCGCGCTTTCTTGACATCGTCCTGGGTGATCGTGCCGCCGGCATCCGGTCTTCCGGCGGCGATCCAAGCGGCATCGCCGTAGAGCTGCACGGCGTAGGGGTAGCCGGCAGCGAGCTGCGCGGCCAGTTCCAGAGCATCCGGTTCCCACTCGACCTGCAGTTCGCTTGCCGGATCGCGCAGCGCTGCCACCTGCGCACCGACCGACAGCATCTCCAGCGGACGGTAGGCGAAGCGTTCGCTGAAGGTGACAGCATCCGCAATCTGCTCGGGCGCGTTGGGGAGGCCCGCCGCATGCACGGCCGCGGGAATACTCGGATGCTCCGCCTGCAGATGCTGCCAAGCGTAGGCCAGGGTTCGGATGCCGTCGGCATCAGCCGACTGCACCTCATCGATGAACAGGACGAGAGCCTTCACACGCTTGCGATCCTCGGTAGTCGCGTGGATCAGCTTCTCGAGTGCGCGGGCACCGACACGGTCGGTGGTCGTCGAGGATTTGGTCTTCGCGCTGACCGATGCAATGCCGGGAACCGCGAGGGTGACGGTGAGCTCGTCAAGGTGTTCACGGATCGTCTTGGCGGCGGCCTGCGGCCAGCTGCTCGTGGCTTCACGGATGCCCTCGATGATCTGTGCGATCAGGCCGTCCGGCTCCCCCGCTGTGATCCAGATGCACAGGACCTCGCGTTCCTCAGCGAGACGCTGATACGCGCGCAGCAGCGAGGTTTTACCGATACCGCGTTCCCCGAACGCCACGTGGATGCGTCCGATCAATCGCTGCAGATCCACCATGAGCGAGAGGCGTTCGGTGAACTCCTCGATCAGCTCACCGCGCCCCGGAACTGCGCGGGCGATCTCACCGGGCGTATACGGGCTGGGTTGCACAAGAACCTCCGAGATACTTCTGGATACTTAGCGGCAAGTATCTCAATGTATCCGCACGGCGGCAAGAGCATCTTCCCGCTATGGTGACGAGCATGATCGCTTGGAACGAGGGGCGTTGGACCACCCCGCCCGCTGAAACTGCCACGCTCGACAACGGTGTACTGCAGGTCACTGCCGTCGAGGGAAGCGACGCCTGGCGCCACACCGCTTACGGTTTCGTGCACGACAGTGCCCACGCGTTGCTGGCGCCATTCGCCGTGGGAGACGCGATGGAGGTCACCTTTAACGCGGAGTGGACCGGCGAGTTCGATCAGGCCGGGGTGTTCGTGCAGATCGACGACGAGCACTGGATGAAGGCCGGGGTTGAGTTCGCCGATGGTCATCTCGGGCTCGGCGCCGTGGTCACGAACATCCGCTCGGATTGGTCGGTCGGCTACATAGATGAATGGCAGAGCGCCGAGATCACGGTGCGCGTCAGCCGCTGGAAAGATGCGCTGATTGTGCGTGCTCGGGCCGACGCCGGTCAGTGGCGGCTCGTGCGCGTGGCACCGTTCGACGGGGATGCCGTGGCATCCGCCGGTCCGTTCCTCGCAGCGCCCACCAACGCGGCACTCTCGGTGCGGTTTACCCGCTGGGAGCACAGCGCAGCGGACGCCACGCTGCACTGACCGCCGGTATTACAGTCCGAGCTGGTGTGCCGCTGCCTGAGTACGGGCGACGAGCTCGGCACGCTGCTCGGCCACACGCACGGGCGCGGTTCCGCCGGCACCAGTACGCGACGCCACGGAACCTTCGATGCTGAGCACCTCACGCACCTCAGGCTTCAGGTGCGGTGAGACCTGCGCGAGCAGGTCGTCGGTAGCATCCTCGAGGCCGATCCCCTGAGACTCGCATGCTTTGACCAGGGCACCGGAGATCTCATGGGCGTCACGGAACGGAACCCGCTGCTTGACCAGCCACTCGGCGACGTCCGTCGCCAAGGAGAAGCCCTGCGGGGCAAGCTCTGCCATCCGCGCAGTGTCGAAGGTGAGTGTTGCGATCATGCCGGCGAAGGCGGGCAGGACGACCTCGAGTGTGTTCACCGAGTCGAAGACCGGCTCTTTGTCCTCCTGCAGGTCGCGGTTGTACGCGATCGGCAGGCCCTTGAGCGTCGCCATGAGGCCGGTCAGATTTCCGATCAGCCGGCCCGACTTGCCGCGCGCGAGCTCGGCAATATCAGGGTTCTTCTTCTGCGGCATGATGCTCGAGCCAGTCGAGTAACTGTCATCCAGCGTGACAAAACCGAACTCACGCGTGTTCCAGAGGATGATCTCCTCACTGAGCCGGGACAGGTCAACGCCGATCATCGCCGTGATGAAGGCGAACTCCGCCACGACATCGCGTGCAGCCGTGCCATCAAGCGAATTCTCCGCCGGGCGGTCAAGGCCCAGTTCACGCGCAACGAGTTCAGGATCGAGCCCCAGCGTGGAACCTGCCAACGCCCCACCGCCGTAGGGCGACACTCCGGCGCGACGGCGCCAGTCGACGAGGCGCTCCAGCTCGCGCACCAGCGGCCAGGCGTGCGCCTGCAGGTGATGGGCGAGCAGCACCGGCTGCGCATGCTGCAGGTGCGTGCGGCCGGGGAGGATGGCGTCGGGATGAGCTTCGGCCTGCGCCACCAGGGCGTCGATGACGCGCAGGATGTCGCGGGCGATGACCTTGGCGTGGTCGATCAGGTACATCCGCACGAGTGTGGCGATCTGGTCGTTGCGGCTGCGTCCGGCGCGGAGTCGTCCGCCCAGTTCCGCGCCGAGCTCGGCGATCAGCGCCTGCTCGAGTGCGCCGTGCACGTCTTCGTCAGAAGGTGCGGGCACCAGAGTTCCGTCGGCGACCTTGCGTGCCACAGCGTCCAAGCCCGCATGCATCTGTTGCTCTTCGTCGGGTTCTAGATAGCCCGCTGCAGCGAGTGCCTTGGCATGCGCGTGAGATCCGGCGATGTCGTAGGGCGCAAGGATCCAGTCGAAGTGCGTCGAGCGGCTGAGTTCGACCAGCTCCGGTGCGGGTCCGCTTGCGAATCGTGCGCCCCACAGCGCGCCCTCGTTTGTACCGTCGTGCTTCGCCTCGCTCATTCCTCCAGCCTACCGGCGTGACGCTGACCCGCCGACGGAACGCGTCGAGCGGTCGAGCACCCATTCCAGTGGTCCACGGCCGATCAGTACTGCCCACACCGTCGCGCCCAGGAGCGTCACCCCGACGAACGGCCAGAAAGGTTCGAGCTCACGAAATCCGCCCAGATCGGATGTGTCGCCGAAGGCGATTGCGGCGATGATCGCCCAGGCCACCAACTGTGCGGAGTATGCCGTCAGCGGCATGGCTCCGGTCGCGCGCAGCGGGAGGGTGATCAGTTTCACCGCCGGTACCCGACACAACACCTGGCAGGCACCGATGACAGCGATGGCGAATCCGCCGGATCCGACGGCCTCCCACACCCCGGATGAATGCGGTGCGGCAGTCCATACCGCGTCCCAATACGGCCCCTCACCCGGTGCGGGCAGGAAAGCCAGGGCGTAACCGGCCCCGGACACCACCGCGCCTGTCACCAGCATCCGGATCTGCACTCTCTTGACCCTCAGGTCAGCGCGCGCTGCGCCGAGGCCGGCAAGGACGAAGGCGATCCAGAGGGTGAACGGGTAATTCCATCCGATCGCCAGTGCGACGTCGCCGCCCAGGTTCGAGGCCCAGAACGGGAGCTCGTTGAGCACCGGTTGCAGGAACGGCATGAGGATGCCGATGCCTGCAGCGGTGAACAGCAGCGCTCGAGCTGACATCGTGGTGAAGGGCAGCACCAGCACGAACAGGATCGCGTAGGCCGGCAAAATGACGTAGACGGGGACGCCGGTCACGATCAGCAGGATTCCGATCGCCAGCAGGATGCCGGCACGAATCGCGATCCTCGCCCATGCGGCGCTCATGCGCTCCGGCGAGAGCGGTCCTCGACCGCCCGTGAGGATACCGATCGATACCCCGGCGAGAGTTGCGAACAGGATCGATGAGCGCCCGTTGACGATCGCCGTCCAGGTCGACGGCTCGTCCCACTCCGCTACCTCACCGGTCCATAGCAGATGAGCAGCCAGCATCCCGAGCACGGCAAGACCTCGGGCAAGATCGACGCCGGCCAAACGGCGCGGTCCGTTCAGTCGGTCAAGATTCAGATGCACGCGCCCCTTCGACCTCTGTCGAGGTACCCGGGAGCGCGTGCTCGGCATCGTGGATGCTCAGCTCTGACGCAGCAGCCAGACCAGGAGCGCCTTCTGCGCGTGCAGACGGTTCTCTGCCTCGTCCCAGATGACGCTCTGCGGGCCGTCGATGACTTCCGAGTCGACCTCGTAGCCACGATCTGCCGGCAGGCAGTGGATGAAGATCGCTTCCGGGTCGGCCAGGCCCATCGTCTCGGGGACCACCTTGTAGCCGCCGAGGTCGCGAATGCGCGCGAGCTTCTCCTCTTCCTTGCCCATCGACACCCAGGTGTCGGTGACGATGACGTCGGCTCCAGCCGCGGCCTCGTTCGGGTCGGCGAAGAGGGTGATCGATCCGCCGGTTTCCGCCGCGCGCCGGTGCGCATCGGCGATGACGTCTGCGCGCGGAGCATACGATTCCGGTGACGCGATGCGCACGTGCATCCCCGCAGTGACACCAGCCAGAGCGTAGGAGTGAGCCATGTTGCTCTCACCGTCGCCGAAGAAGGTCAGCGTCAATCCCTTGAGCGCTCCCTTGTGCTCACGGATCGTGAGCAGATCGGCCAGCAGCTGGCAGGGGTGGAAGTCATCCGACAGCGCGTTGACCACCGGCACTCGCGTGCCCTCGGCCATCTGCTCGAGTCCGGACTGCGCATATGTGCGCCAGACGATCGCCGCTACTTGACGCTCCAGCACGCGGGCCGTGTCAGACGGAGTCTCTTTGCCACCGAGCTGGCTGTTCGCGGTCGAGATGATCAGCGGCGATCCGCCGAGATCGGCGATTCCCACCGCGAACGACACGCGGGTGCGCGTGGACGATTTGTCGAAGATCACGGCGACAGTCTGCGGGCCCGCAAGCGACTTGTCGGCCCAGCGATCCTTCTTCAGCTCGACGGCGAGATCCAGGATCTCCGCCTGCTCTGCTGGGGTGAGATCGTCGTCGCGCAGCAGGTGACGGGTCATACGGATACCTTTCCGGATTCGGATGCTGCCAGGCTCGCCTGTACATCGGAGAGTGTGGCAGCGAACAGCGTGATGAATTCTTCGATCTCGGCGTCGCCGATGTTCAGCGCGGGGGCGAGACGGATCGTCTCAGGGTTGGCCGCGTTGATGATGAGCCCGCGCTCTTGAGCCGCCGAAACGATCGCACCGGCGATGGGCTGAGTCAGGACGACGCCGATCAGCAGACCGCGTCCGCGGGTGCTGTCAATGAGCGGGGAGTTCAGGTCTTCGATCCGTTCACGCAGCTGTGCACCGCGCACGGCAGCGTTCTCAACGAGGCCGGTGCTCTCGATCTCGGCGAGCACGGCGTTGGCCACGGCGGTTCCGAGTGGGTTTCCGCCAAAAGTTGAACCGTGCGAGCCCGGGGTGAACAGCGCGCTGGCCGAGCCGTAGGTGACCAGAGCGCCGATCGGGAATCCTCCGCCGATCCCCTTGGCCAGGGTGATGGCATCCGGGGTGATGCCTTCGTGGCTGAATCCGAACCAGGCTCCGGTGCGACCGGCTCCGGTCTGGATCTCATCGATGATCAGCAGCGCGCCATGCTTCAGCGTGAGTGAACGGGCGGCCTCGAGGTAGCCGGCCGGAAGTTCGACGACACCGGCTTCGCCCTGGATGGGCTCGACGATCACCGCTGCAACCCGGTCATCCATCGCTGCTTCGAGTGCTTCCAGCGTCGCGGGGATGTGCTCTACTCCCCCGGGCATCGGCTCGAACGGCACGCGGTATGCCTCTTTCGCAGTCAGCGCGAGGGATCCCATCGTGCGGCCATGGAAGCCGTTCTCCAGAGCCAGGATGCGCGGACGCTCGACGCCGCCATGCAGACGCGCCAGCTTGAAGGCTGCTTCGTTAGCCTCGGCACCGGAGTTGGAGAAGTACACGCGACCGTCGATGCCGGCACCGGCGAGGCGCTTCAAGCGAGCGGCGAGTTCGAGCTGCGGCGGAGTCGCGAAATAGTTCGAGACGTGCGAGAGCGTGGCTGCCTGCTTCGAGATCGCCTCGACGAACACCGGATGGGAGTGGCCGAGAGATGTGACAGCGATACCGGCGAGGAAGTCCAGATAGCGTTTGTCGTCGCCATCCCAGAGGTACGAGCCCACACCACGAGTGAGCAGCGCGAATCGGTCACCCGCGTTGAATACGAGATCACGTGCTGCGTCATCCTGCCAGACGGTCATGCCGTCACCCCCGAATTTCCCAAAACCACTTCAGTTCCAATTCCCTTGCTGGTGAATAGTTCCACGAGTACCGAGTGCGGCAATCGCCCGTCGATGATCGCCGCGGCGTCGACGCCGCCTTCGACGGCTTCCAAACATGCGCGCATCTTCGGGATCATCCCCGATTCGAGCTTCGGCATCATCGCTTCGAGATCGGTCGACGTGATGTGCGAGACGAGCGAATCACGGTTAGGCCAATCCGCGTAGAGCCCGGCCACATCGGTGAGGATGACCAGCTTGGCCGCGTTCAATGCGACGGCTAGAGCGGATGCCGCGGCATCAGCATTCACGTTGAGCGACTGCCCCGGGTTGTCGAGGTCGGGGGCGATGCTGGAAATCACCGGGATACGACCGGCAGCCAGATGGTCAAGGACAGCCGTGGGGTCGACCTGGACGACATCACCCACGCGGCCGAGGTCAACCGACTCGCCGTCAACGACGACGCTGCGCCGACGACCGCCGAAGAGACCGGCATCCTCACCGCTGAGTCCGGTGGCGATCGGGCCGTGCGAGTTGATCTTGGCGACCAACTGCGGATTCACCTGGCCGGTGAGCACCATGCGCACGACGCTGATCGCCTCGGTGTTGGTGACACGGTACCCGCCCTTGAACTCGCTCGGGATCGCGAGGCGATCGAGCATGTTCGAGATCTGGGGCCCACCACCGTGCACCACGACCGGCTGCACGCCGACGTAACGGAGGTAGGCGATGTCCTGGGCGAATGCCTCCTGCAGTTCGTCCGAGACCATGGCGTTGCCGCCGTATTTGACGACCACGATCTGGTCGCGAAACTTCTTCAGCCACGGCAGTGACTCGATCAGTGTCGTCGCCTTATCGGCCGCGATGTCGGGGGTGGTGTCCTGAATATCGGTCATGAGGCGTACGCGCTGTTCTCGTGGACGTAGTCGTGCGTGAGGTCGTTGGTGCGGATCGTCGCTTCGGCATCACCCATCTGCAAGTCGATGAGCAGATCGGTGGCGCGCGGAGTGAGGTCGACGTCCTCGCGAGGCCGGTCGGGTGCTCCCTCGGAGCAGACGCGCACGCCGTTCATCCAGACATCGACGTTGTACGGGTCGAACTGCGCATTAGTCGTGCCGATCGCGGCGAGCACGCGGCCCCAGTTCGGGTCATTGCCGAAGATCGCGGCTTTGAAGAGGTTGTTGCGTGCGACCGAGCGGCCGACTTCCACGGCTTCCTGCTCGGTGGCAGCGTTCGTGACGCGGATCGTGATGTCGTGGCTTGCGCCCTCAGCATCACCCTGCAGCTTGATCGCGAGCTGATCGCTGAGCTCGATGAGGGCTGCGGTGAAGTCATCGAGGTCAGGACGGATGCCGCTGGCGCCGTTGGCCAGGAGCGTCACCTGGTCGTTCGTCGACATGCAGCCGTCGGAGTCGAGGCGGTCGAACGTCTGCCCGGTGGCCCGGCGAAGCGCTGTGTCAGCCTCGAGGGCTTCAAGGTCGGCGTCGGTGGTGATCACGACGAGCATGGTGGCAAGCCCAGGTGCGAGCATCCCCGCCCCCTTGGCCATGCCACCGATCGTCCAGCCGTCTCGCGAGACGACGGCGGTCTTCGCGACCGTATCGGTGGTCATGATGGCGTGTGCTGCCGCATCGCCGCCGTCGGCGCTGAGCTCGGCGATCGCCTGCTCGGTACCGGTGAGCACCTTGTCGCGGAACGCCTGGTCTCCCGTGCCGATGAGTCCGGTGGAGCAGACCAGAATGTCGCCGGCGCTGACGTCGAGGAGCTCTGCGGCTTTCTCTGCCGTCTGGTGGGTGGTCTGGAATCCAAAGCTGCCGGTGAAGCAGTTCGCGCCGCCGGAGTTCAACACGATCGCCTCAACGGTGCGGTCGAGAATGACCTGCTGCGACCAGATGATGGGGTTCGCTTTGGCCCGGTTGCTCGTGAAGACCGCCGCACCGATCTTGCGGGGCCCGCGGTTGACGACGACGGCGAGATCGGGCTTTCCGGTGGACTTGAGACCTACGGCGACGCCGGCTGCTTCAAATCCCTGGGGTGCGGTGACGCTCATGGTGCCACTCCGTTCACTGAGAGTGCGCGGTCTTCGGGAAGGCCCAGCGCGAGGTTCATGGATTGAATGGCGGCACCGGCGGTGCCCTTGACGAGGTTATCGACCGCGGTGACGACGGTGACGCGGCCGGCGGCACGGTCAATCGCCAGTCCCATCAGGGCGGTGTTGGCGCCGATGACATCGGCCGTGCGCGGGAACTGGCCCTCAGGAAGCACCTGAACGAACTTCTCATCGCTATACGCGCTGTGCCATGCGGCCCGGATCTCATCGTCGCTGACGCCATCGATGATCCGTGCGGTGGAGGTGGCGAGGATCCCGCGTGCCATCGGCACGAGCACCGGAGTGAAGGAGATGCGGATGCCGTCAGGGTCAGCTCCGGATGCCGCGGCGAGCGCCTGGCGAATCTCGGGGATATGGCGGTGCGTGCCACCGACCGCGTAAGGGTTCGCGCTGCCGAGGATCTCGCTGGCGAGGAGGTTCGTCTTGAGGCTCTTTCCCGCGCCCGACGGCCCGACAGCAAGGACGGTGACGATGTCGCTGGGGTCGATGACACCGGCGGCAACGCCCGGTGCGAGGCTCAGGCTCACGGTGGAGGCGTTGCACCCCGGAGCGGCGATGCGCTTCGCGCCGCGCAGAATTTCGCGCTGCTTACTATCGCCCACGAGCAGCTCTGGAACTCCGTACTCCCACGGCTCATGGAAGTCGCCGCCATAGAACGCGTCCCAGGATTCCTGCGACGTCAGACGGTGGTCAGCGCCGGCGTCGATGATCAGCGCAACATCGTCAAGGGCATCCGTGTACTGACCGGACTGTCCATGTGGAAGCGCCAAGAAGACGATGTCGTGCCCAGCAAGGATGTCTGGGGTGGTGTCCTGCAACGTCAGGTGTGCGAGCGAACGCAGGTGTGGTTGATGCTGGATCAGTGGCTGGCCGGCGTTGGAGTGCGCGGTCACAGTACGGATCTCGATGTCGGGGTGACTTGCGAGCAGGCGCAGGATCTCGCCGCCCGCATAGCCGGATGCGCCGGAGACGGCGACGGTATACGTCATGGTTCTACCTTAACGGTCGGTGGCTCTTCGACAGAGCTGTGGACGGGGCCGAAGGCGGCGACACCGGTGCTCGACCCGCTGAACCGACAGATCGGCGTGCGGGGAACGCGGGGGTCGCCTACAGTCGGCGGCCGCCCAGACGGCTGCGGCGTCGGCGCACGGCAATGACGCTCGGAGCGAGCGTCAGAGAGGCGGATGCGGCCGAAGGCATGTGGCGAGAATAGACCCGCGGCCGCAACATCCGCAAATCAACGCTGTGTCAGCGTGCCTCGGTCGGCGCGGCGAAGAACGCCCTAGCGGAGCGTGAATCGCGCGAGACCCAGCGCTACTGGTCGAGATCGAAAGCGAGTGATACCGCGGTGGCGAGCTGTGATTCCTGCGACTCGGTCAGGAAACCTATCGTGCGTCCGAGAGCGGATGTCGGAATCGTCACGGTATTGTCCAGCGCGATTGCGCACTCATGATCGAGACCGTTCTCACGCCCCACCGGTACCTCGCTGCTGAGGCCTTTCACTGTCGAAGTGATGGGCGCGACCGTCACCTTCGTCATCGCTGCACGAACTGCTTCACGGGTGAGCACAACCACCGGTCGAGTCTTGTCGAGACGCGCGAGGCAGATCTCTCGCATCAGTCGCGCTCGATCTGGAAATGGCCAGTCGCCCAGTCGACAAGGCCGTCAAGATCATCGTCCGCACCCTTGGCTCGAAGAACTGAGGCGTCACGCTCTGCCGCACGGCGCCTCAACTCGCGCTGAATCGCGACAGACACCAGCTCTGTGCGATTGGCGACGTCGCCCGCAGCCACAAGAGCATCCATCTGGGAGACGGTGTCGTCTGGCAACCGAACTGCGATTTGCGTGCTCATGCGATGATTCTACCCTTGTGCATCCCATTCTGGTATGCACCGATGTTCGCCGCAGCCACTACCGCTGATTCTGCAGGAACAACAGGATCGCGCGCACCCGACGGTTCTCATCCGCCGGGCTCAGGCCCAACCCGGCGAAGATGTTGCCGACGTGCTTACGCACTGCCGCGTCGCTGAGAAACAGCTGCGCCGCGATCTCACTGTTCGAGGCGCCCTCTGCCATGAGGGCGAGCACTTCTCGCTCGCGCGGCGTGAGCGCGTCCAGCGGTCCCGACGATCCTGTCCGCAGCAGGTGTCGGGTGACCTCGGGGTCGATGACCGTGCCCCCGTCGGCCACGGTCCTCATCGCACGATCGAAGTCCGCGACGCGGTTCACTCTTTCCTTCAGCACGTAACCCACCGCACCTTCGGAGAGCATGAGCAACTCCCGGGCATAACGGTTCGCAACATACTGCGACAGCACGAGGATGGGCTGCGCCGGATGTGCGGCTCTGATCTGCAGCGCCGCACGTAGGCCGTCATCTGTGCCGTCAGGCGGCATCCGCACGTCGGTGATGACGAGTTCGGGCCGGGTGTCGAGCGCCGCGTAAGTGTGCAGCAGCTCCGGAGCGTCAGACGCCGTCGCCACGATCTCGTGTCCAAGCCGCTCCAGCAGCGCGCTCAACGCTTCCCGCAGCAGCGTCGCGTCATCGGCGAGGAGGATTCGCATCCGCTCCCCCGTTCCGGTCACTCGTGTCTGCGAAGTCCGCGACGGGAAGATCCATGCGCAGCACCGTCGGGCCACCCACGGGACTGGTCAGCGTCAGTGCGCCTCCGAGGGACTCCGCTCGTCCTGCCAGTCCGGATATCCCGGTCCCCCCTGCTGCATCCGCACCGCCGTGACCATCGTCCGTCACCGAGACATACGCGATCCCGCCGTCGAGGCCGAGCTCGACAGCGACCCGTGACGCGACCGTGTGCTTGGCGGCGTTGGTCAGCGCTTCCGACACCAGGAAGTACCCCGCGGCCTCGGCTGCGGGCGACAGCCGAGGAAATCCGTTGTCCGTGATCTGCAGCGGCAGGGCACTGCGCCCAGCCAGCTCTTCGAGCGCGCTCAGAAGCCCGTGGTCGGTGAGCACCGCCGGATGGATGCCGCGCACGGTCTCTCGCAGTCTCGCCAGCGCGCGCTCGGTCTGATTTTGTGCGGTGCGCAGCGCCCGCTGTGCAGCATCCACGTCGCGAGAGGCAAGTTCCAATTCGAGCAAGCCGAGGCGCGCAGCGATGCCGACGAGTTCCTGCTGAACGCCGTCATGGAGGTCACGCTCGATGCGCCGACGCTCGACCTCATGCGCCGTGACGATGGCCGCCCGAGACCGAGTGAGCTGTTCGACACGGCGGTCGATCTCCTCCGCACGAGGTGCGATGAGCCAGCCGATCACACTCGCATGCAACGCGGCGAGCGCAGCATTGGCATACGCCATGATCAGCATGATCAGCGGCAACCACGGCAGCGGATGCCACCAGCTCTCCGCGCCGACTGAGATCCAGACATCCTCGAACAGGTTCACCTCAGCGGGCGGACGGCTGTAGCCCAATACCGCGAGCGCGATCAGCATCGCGACGGCGACGAGCTGCAGGATCAATAGCGCCAGCGCGAGCGCTCCGATCACGAGACCTGCCAGCAACGCCGCGGTCTCCCGCCAGGTGGCGGGCTCCGTGAGCCGGACGTTCAGCCAGTTGTGACGTTCTTCGCGGGGAATGCGCACATGGCCGCTGGTGCGGCGCGGTGCGCCCAGCATCCGCAGGCGACGTCTTTCGAGAGCAGCGAGAAGGATCGCCGACAGCGGCAGAGCGATCACCGTCAAGGCCACCACGGGCAGCGTGATCAGGAACAGAGCCGACGTGAGAACCACGTGCACGAGCGCCAACCACGGCCAGCGCGAGATGACGAAGCGCCAGGGCGGCAGCATGAGCCCCTGCCAGATCGTCGATGCGCGCATGCGTTCAGCCTATGCATCCGCACAGCCCGTCGACCGCGAAACCGCCTGAAGGTAGCGCCAGGTCTACCCTCGTCCGCGTCCCCAGGCTGGTGTGCACCTGCCGTAACCGGAATGGACTGGATGCATGACACAGACTTCCCCGCCGATACCCGCTGCTCCCGCTCTGCGCGCCCGCGGCGTGACCAAAAGTTTTACTGTGCGCGGCGGGCGCTCCACCCCGGTGCTGCGGGGTATCGACGTCGATCTCGCACCGGGTGAGATGTTGAGCATCGTCGGGCCCAGCGGATCGGGAAAGTCGACGCTGCTGTACTGCTTGGCAGGTCTCGAGCGCATCGACAGCGGTGAGATCACGGTCGTCGGGGAACGGATCGACAACGCCTCACCAGCGCGTTTGGCGCGGATGCGCCGCAACCGGATCGGCTTCGTCTTCCAGAGCTATAACCTCATCGCTTCCCTCTCCGTGCGTGAGAACGTGGCATTGCCCGCACGATTAGCACGTCGACGAACACCGGATGTGCAGGCCGCGCTGGCCGCTGTCGGGTTGGCGGATCACGGCAGGAAGCTGCCCGGGGCACTGTCGGGCGGTCAGCAGCAGCGAGTTGCCATCGCACGCGTGCTCGCCGCACAACCGGATGTCGTTTTCGCCGATGAGCCCACCGGAGCTTTGGACACGGCGACGGGCGTGCAGGTACTGGATCTCCTGCGCGAGCACGCGAGCGGTGATCGCAGCGTCGTGCTGGTGACGCATGATCTGGATGCCGCGGCTCGCGCCGACCGCACCCTCATACTGCGCGACGGCGTGATCGTGGCGCCGTTGGTTCAGGCCACGGCGTCAGAGATCCTGTCCGTGATGCAGGCGCCGATTGGCGCAGCCGATGTCGCTGGGGTCGTCGCGTGACCCGGTTGCTGTGGGCGGAGCTGCGACGCGGATGGGCCAGTTGGGCAGGGCTCATCGCCGTGACAACCATCAGCGCGCTGACGTTCTCAGTGGCCATCGCGATGTTGGAGCGCGGACTGCGCGAAGGCGGAGAGATTCTCGAGGCATCGACAAGCTTCCTGTCGGTCCTGCTCATATTCAACATCCCCGGCGGCGCGATCGTGATCGCTGCGATCGCACGCCTCGCTGTCGATCTGCATCGCCCGGTGTACGCGCGCTGGCAGCTGAGCGGTGTCGGGCCCGCACAGACATCGACCGTTGTCCTCGTGCAGCTGGCGTGCATGGGTGTCATCGGCGGAGTTCTTGGTTACGCTGCATCGATTGCGATCGTTCCCGCGTTCCTGAACGCCGTTTTCGCCCAGGACACCGGCTGGTGGGCCGATGCCACGATCACCCCGGGGACCTTCACTGCTTGCATCGTCATCCCACTCACAGTGATCGTCACGCTCCTGGGCGGATTGCGCGCAGCGGTGTCCGCCGGGCGCACACCCCCGCTCGCGGCACTGCGCGATCCTGAACCGCAGGCGAAGCGGATGCGGTGGTGGCGATGGGTGCTGTTTCTCATCGTGCTCTTCGCTGCAGGAGCCGGAGTGATCGCGCCGCTTCGGGCTGAGGCACGCAGTACCGTGATCTCGCAGTTTCCGCTGCTGCCTGCGTTTTTGATGATGATCGTCGCTGCAGCAGGCCCGGTGCTGTACCCGCTCGTGCTGCGGGGCTGGACCGCCGTCATCCCCGCACGTGCCTCGACATCGTGGTATCTCGCTCGCCATCAGGCCCGTTACCATCTGAGTCGCAGCACCGCGTCGATCACCCCGCTGTTCGTCGGCGCTTCCCTGCTGGGCGGTCTCATGACGATGTCTGCCACGACGAATGCCGCCATGGATGCCGCCGGCCTCGGCGGAAACTTTGATCTGGACATCATGCAGGTGATGCTGCTGGTCGGCGGACCGGTGCTGCTCGGAACAGTCGGCGCGGCCGTGGTGATCTTCATGAGCAACCGCACTCAGGGCGCCGAGCAAGCACTGCTGCGGGCGAGCGGGGCGACCGAGCGCACAGTCCTCGCGTCAGCACTGTGGCAGGGCGTCATCCATGTGGTGACCGCGTGTCTGCTCGCCGGTCTCGTCCTCGTCGGCACCGCTGTTGTGGCGGCCACCGCGCTGGCTCGGTTCATCCCCGCAATTCCCGTGGTCGATGTCGGTGCCGCATCGCTGTTGGCTGCGCTCGGTCTGGTGCTCACGGCATCCGCCACGGTGTTGCCTGGGCTTGTGCGCCTCAGGGAACCCGTCGCGCGCCAGCTGGCCGCGGCGTGATACTGCCATGTAGCGGCTCTGTCCGTTATCTCGCGTCGAGTACCGCGACGATGGGGCGATGATCGGCGCCCGCCTCGTCCAGTGATGTGACGACTTGGACTCCCCGAACGGTCCACGCGGCTCCAAACAGCACGTGATCGATCGGTGCTGCGAGCCAGGCCGGCGCGGACGTTGGCCAGGTGCCTATCGCTCCGGCGCCGGCCATTACCGCCGCGTCCTGGCAGTCGCCGACGAGCGCATCTCCGGTACCTAATCCGGACAGATGGTCGACAGTCGCGTTGAGGTCGCCCGCGACGATCACCTCGGGAGCGTCGCATTGCGCGGCGATCCACTGCAGCCCTGATCGCCATTCATCCATGCTCTCGGGAAGTGGAGGCGACGGGTGAGCTGCGACGATCGTCGGCCCGGTTCCGTCCACGGAACGCCACACGGCGCTCGGTAACCCGGGCGTCGAGCCCGCCGACGTGTCGACTCGATAGTCGCCGAGGTCATCGTGGATGAGCACGGATGTAGGGATCCACGAATCGCCAGTTTCTCCGTACGTGGTCGCGGCCTTCATCTGGTGTCCGTCTTTCGCCACCAGCCGCGCCACTTCCGACGCTGCGAGATCATCCATCTCGGGCAAGCTCACGATGTCTGCCTCGGTCGCCAGTATGAGTCGCGCGACGCTCTTCGGGGATGCAGCGCCACCCTGGGTATTCCACGCGATGACGGTCAGATCACCGTCCGGAATCGCGGCCTCGAACCCACGGGAGAGCAAGATACCGCCATTGGCGACTGATGCCAGACCGAGAACGATTGCGACTCCCGCGGCGATTCCGCACTGTCGTCTGAACACATCGACCGTTGCGATGAGAACAGCTCCGGTCCCGAGAAGCAGTGCGAGCGGCGCACGGAATGCGATGAGCTGCGCCACGGGGAGCGACGTCTGCATCCCGAAAGCCTGCGGCCACGCAAGAAACACGGCGACTGGGGCGCCGACCAGCAGAGTCACACCGAGGCGGAGCGGGCGTATCCGGCGTGGCCTTTCGCCTCTGGACGCTGTGCGACGCTTCATGGGAGGTATTGGCCGCACGCGTTCCTCACGTCGACGCCCGCGTCGACATAAGCGACAGCGTCAGCGGAACTCACCGGGTTGTCAGTCGTACTGCCTTCGGCCGCAACTGCCAGCGCGTCAGACCAGTCCGCCACCGCATTGCCCAGCGACGTCGCAGCGATCTTGACGTCTCCCTCGGCGTCAATGCTTCTGGCGTCATCTTCGAGCTGATCAAGCTGAGCTGATGCCTCAGGCGATTCGCCCACGAGCAGGTCAAGTTCACCCTGGATGTTCAGCAGATCCCGACAGGCGTCAGTGTTGTTCGAAGTCCCACTGCACCCGGTCATCGTGAGAGCCAGAACCACGACGACGAGTATCGAGCTCGTGCGATTCCTCATCTTGGCACTTTACCGCGGTCATCAGGCGCGACTATCCGCTTGCGGAAACTCGACCAGACAGGAGCGCCGGCATCCCTCACGGAACACCGGCGCTCATCATCTCAACCCGAGAGTCACTTCACAACGAGAGTCACTCGCGCAGAGTCGCGCCGAACCGCTCGGTCGCCACAGCGACACCGGCGAGCTTCGCTTCGGTTGCTTCGGCGGCAGTCAGCGTACGGTCGGCGCGGAAGCGCAGCGCGAATGTCAGGCTCTTCTGCCCGTCATCAACGCCCTGACCGCGGTAGTCGTCGACCAGACGCAACGATTCGAGCAGTTCACCCGCACCTTCCACGAGAGCTGCACGCAGTTCGCCTGCGGTCACCGTTGCCGGGACGACGAGCGATACGTCCTGCGTTGCCGCAGGATACGTCGACAGCGACTCGGCGACGACGCGCGAACCCGCGAGCGACAGAATGCGGTCGAGATCGAGCTCGAGCACGACGGCGCGGCCGGGAAGATCCGCGTCAGCTGAAACATTCGGGTGCAGCTCACCGACGTAGCCCACCTCGGTGTCACCGACGCTGAGCACGCCCGTGCGCCCGGGATGCAACGCCGCACGCTCACCCTGCACGACGTCGATCTCCACTCCGGCAGCAACAGCGATCACGCGGACAGCATCCAGAGCATCCGACAGGCCAGCCGGCTCGGCATCGCGACCCGGCTGGCGTGCGGACACGTTGCCGGTGAAGAGTGCTGCCACGTGACGGTGCTGCGGAGGGATGGAGGCGTTCAACGCGGCCAGTGTTTCATCCGCGGGTCGTACGCCCAACGGCGGCACCTCATCGGTGCCGTAGACGACGCCGGGTTCGGGAAGGAACACCAGGCCGGTCTCGAAGATCGCGAGATCGGTCAGACCGCGCGCGATGTTGCGGTGCGCAATCTGAAGCAGACCAGGCACCAGCGAACGGCGCAGGAACGGCGACTGTCCATCCAGCGGGTTCGCCATTCGGATGCTGGGCAGGTGCTCCCCCGACGCCGACCCGTGCAGGTGATTCTGCTGCTCGGTCGTGAATGGGAAGGCCGGCGTCTCGACGAGACCCGCCGCCGCTAGCGCGTTCGCGACACGACGACGGCCCTGCTGGAGCACGGTGAGTCCTCGACCGGACGGCGGCGTCGGCAGCACCGATGGAATGCGGTCGAGGCCATGGATACGCGCAACCTCTTCGGCCAGCGTCCACTTGTCGGTGAGATCGGGTCGCCAGCTCGGCGGGATGACCTGCCAGCCCTCAGCGGTCTCAGTGACCTCTGCACCAATCGTCTCGAGTGCGCCGACGATCTCCTCATCGGTGTAGTCGACACCGATGAGGTCGGGGACGAACTCGGCGGGAAGATCGATGCCATCGATGGAGACGTCAGAGAACAGCGCCCCACCGACCTCATCGATTCGTCCGCCGGCGAGGGAGACCATAAGGTCGGCGACCCGGCGAGCGGCCACGAAGGGCACCAGCGGGTCGACACCGCGTTCGAAGCGCTTGGATGCTTCGCTGGGAAGCTTGTGACGACGGGCGCTGCGCGCGATCGAGATGGGATCGAAGATCGCCGCTTCAACGAGTACGTTGCGCGTTTCAGCGCCCATCTCCGTCGTGCCGCCGCCCATGACGCCGGCGAGGCCGATCGGGCCCGAGTCGTCTGTGATGAGCAGGTCTTCGACGTGGAGGGTGCGTTCCTGACCGTCCAGCGTCTTCATCGTCTCGCCATGCTGCGCGCGACGCACAGTGATACCGCCGGAGAGCTTGTCGAGGTCGTAGCCGTGGATCGGGTTGCCGAGCTCGAGCATCACGTAGTTGGTGATGTCGATCAGCACACCGAGCGAGCGGATGCCGGCGAGCGACAGCCGCGCGATCATCCACGGCGGCGTGGGACGAGACGGATCGACATCGCGCACGATGCGCACGACGAACTCCTGCACCGCAGGGTTCTCGCGCAGCGGCTGGGCATCGACCGCAAGCGGGAAGCCGGTGCCGGGCTCGACGTCGGCCCATTCGTGCTCAGCCGGATCGCGGAAGTCCGTGCCGGTTGCATGCGAGTACTCGCGAGCAACGCCGCGGATGGAGAATGCGTAGCCGCGGTCAGGGGTGACGTTGATCTCGACGGCGACGTCGTCCAGGCCGAGAAGCTCGATCGCGTCCGTGCCGACAGGAGCGTCGATACCCAGCGAGGCCAAGACGAGGATGCCGTCGTGCTCATCCCCGAGCCCCAGCTCGCGGGCCGAAGCGATCATGCCGTCAGAAACGTGACCGTAGGTCTTGCGCGCCGCGATCGGGAATGGGCCGGGCAACACAGAGCCGGGCAACGTCGCGACGATCTTGTCGCCGACGGCGAAGTTGCTCGCACCACAGACGATGCCGCGGACACCTCCGTTATCGAGGCCGACGTCCACCTGGCACCAGCGGATCGTCTTGCCGTTGGACTGCGGCTCTTCTTCGAAGGAGAGCACCTGCCCCACGACGACGGGGCCGGAGATCTCGAAACCGTGGATCTCCTCCTCTTCGAAGCCCACCGACACCAGAGTCTCGAGAACATCCTCAGGAGTGGCATCCGGTGCCACATCCACGTACTCACGCAACCACGAAAGCGGGACGCGCATCACACCACCATCCCGAACTGTTCGCTGAAACGGACATCGCCCTCGGCCATGTCGCGCATATCTTGTACGTCGCTGCGGAACATCAGCGCACGCTCGACGCCGATGCCGAATGCGAAGCCGCTGTAAACGTCTGGGTCGATTCCCGCTGCGCGCAACACATTGGGGTTGACCATGCCGCAACCACCCCACTCGATCCAGCGGGCACCGCCCGTGAACGTCGGGTGCCACAGATCGAACTCGGCCGAGGGTTCGGTGAACGGGAAGAAGTTCGTACGCAGACGGGTCTTCGCCTCCTCGCCGAACAGCTGCTTGGCGAGGTGATCGAGCGTGCCTTTGAGGTGGGCCATCGTGATGCCCTTGTCTACGACCAGTCCCTCGACCTGAGTGAACACCGGCAGGTGCGTGGCGTCGAACTCGTCGGTGCGGTAAACCCGACCGGGGCACAGCACATAGATCGGCACCTCACGGTCGAGCATCGAGCGCACCTGCACGGGGCTTGTGTGCGTGCGCATGACGAGATGACGATCGACCGGATCGACGAAGAAGGTGTCCTGCATCTGGCGTGCGGGGTGATCAACGTCGAAGTTGAGCGCGTCGAAGTTGAACCACTCGTGCTCGAGCTCCGGTCCTTCCGCGACCTCCCAGCCCATGCTGACGAAGATGTCGGAGATGTCATCCTGCAACTGCATGAGCGGATGCCGCGCGCCGACGCGCGTGCGTGACGAAACAGCAGTGATGTCCACGCGCTCTGACTCGAGGCGGGCAGCCGTCTCCAGCTCGGCGAGTTCTGCTTCACGAGCCGCGAGCGCCTTCGTGACCTGACCGCGGCCCTGTCCCACGAGTTTGCCAAAAGCGGCCTTGTGCTCGGGTGCGACCTGACGCATCGAAGCGTTCAAAACCGCCAGCGGCGATCCCTCGGCGACGTGCGCGGAACGAGCTGCTTTCAGCTCTGCGGTACTGGCAGCGGCGCCGATGGCAGCGAGTGCGGCTGCCACGGCGGTTTCCACCGCCTCGGGCGTGATTTCAGGAGCGTCAGACACAAGACATGAGTCTACTGGCGTGCATGGGATCCGATGGCCGAACTAGCGGGTGCCGCCGAGCCCGGATCCACCTTGATCGAAGTCCGTCGCCGGCTTCTGCGCTGCGATGAGCTCGGTATCAGTGCCCTCGTGCATAACCGCTGCGTTGTCGGCCGCGAGCGCCTTGAGCTTCGGCGAGTGGCGCGTTTTGATCTCTGCCCACTTCGCAATGCCCGACAGGATCAGACACATCACGATGTAGATGCCACCGATGACGAGGGCCGCCTGCAGAATGGGACGCCCCGGCTGAGAGCTGAGGAGCTTCGCGTAATACAGCAGTTCTTGGTAGGTGATGATGAACCCCAGGGCGGTGTCCTTCATCGTCACAACCAGCTGCGCCACGATCACGGGCAGCATGGCGCGCACTGCCTGCGGCAGCAGGATCAGCGTCATCACACCGCTCTTGCGCAGTCCGATCGAGAAACCGGCTTCTTTCTGCCCACGGGGCAGAGATTCGATGCCGGCACGCAGTGCCTCGGCGAGCACTGAGCCGTTGTAAACCATGAGCGCGACCACGACCGCCCAGTACGGATCCACCTTCACACCGAGCGTGGGCAGACCGTAGTAAAGAATCATCATCATGACGAGCACGGGCACCGCACGGAATGCTTCCGTGATCACCGTGACCGGCACGCGCACCCAGGAGTGATCGGACATGCGCCCGATCGCCAGCACGAATCCGAGCGCGAGGCTCAGCACGGCAGCGAGTGCGAACGCGCGAAGCGTGTTCAGCAGCATCTCGCCGATCGAGATCCACACAGCGGTGTAGGTGAACACGCTCCATTTCGTGGCACTGAACTGATTGGTCAGCGAAAGGCGCCAGATGAGGAACGCGATGACCGCGACGACGAGGCCGACCGTCGCAATCGCGAGGATCATGTTTCGACGACGGGCGCGGGGGCCGGGGACGTCGAAGAGAACGGAAGTCATCGGACGATCCTCCAGCGATTCTCAAGAGTTCGTTGCAACCAGGTCAACAGCATGACCAGAGCGACGAAGATGGCGGCGACCCAGAGCAAAACTTCCATCGGGGTACCCGGACGCGTGTGCGAGTTGGAGATCGTCGCCTGCAGCTGCGGCAGCACTGCGATCGAGAACCCAGCGGCGACGGTGGTGTTCTTCAGCAGAGCGATGAACACGCTCATCATCGGAGGCACGACCGACCGGAAAGCCTGGGGAAGAACAACCTGAGTCATGACCTGACCGAACGGCAACCCGATCGCGCGAGCAGCCTCGGCCTGCCCGACCGGCACAGTGTTGATGCCTGCGCGCAGGGTTTCGGCGACGTAGGTCGCCGTGTACGTGCCGATCGCCAGGATGCCGAGCACGGTATTGGACAGCGTGGGCAGCGCAAGCGCGCTGTAACCGAAAACGAAGAAGAAGAAGACGAGCGTGAGTGGGGTGTTGCGCACTAACGTGACGTACGCCGTCCCGACGGCACGCGCGACCGGCACAGGCGAGACGCGCATCGCGCCGACGATGGTGCCCAGCACCAGCGCGATGATCCCGCCGAAGAAGAACACCAACAGCGTGTTCGCTATACCCTCGCGCCACAAGTCGAGGTTGCCGAAGATGGCGTCCACGCGCCCTCCTTCTTAAATATCAGGTGCGGGGCGGCCTGTGGGACCGCCCCGCATCAGGCGATCGTCAGTCGACGGCCGGCTGCTCGACAGAGATGCCCGACTGACCGAGGGTCGCGTCGAAGATCGCCTGCCAGGTGTCGCCACCGTCGGTGAACAGCGTGTTGATGTGATCCAGCAGAGCGGTGTCGCCCTTCGGGATGCCGACGCCGTAGCGCTCTTCGGTGAACAGGCCATCGAGCACCGTCAGCTCATCGGGGTTCTGCGCCGCGTAGCCGATGAGGATCGCCGCGTCCGTGGTGACCGCGTCGACCTTGCCTGCGAGCAGGTCCTCGACGCACTGGGAGTAGATGTCGTACTCCTGCGTCTTAATCTCGGGGAAGTTCTCCTTGATGTTCGAGATCGGCGTGGACCCCGTCGCCGAACAGACCATCATTCCGTTGAAGTCGGAGACGTCGTTCACCTCGGTCATCTCACTGTCGGCTGAGACCAGGAAACCCTGCCCTGTGATGAAGTAGGGACCGGCGAAGTCGATCTGCTCCTTGCGGGAGTCGGTGATCGAATAGGTGCCGACGTAGTAGTCGATGTCGCCGTTGACGAGCGCCTGCTCGCGGTTGGCAGAGGCGATCGGTTTGTATTCGATGTCGCTCTCTTCGAAACCGAGCGATGCCGCGATCCAGCGAGCGATCTCAATGTCGAAACCGCTGCGCTCGTTGGTGGTGGCGTCGAGGTAACCGAGGTTGGGCTGGTCCTCCTTGACGCCGATCACCGGTCCCCCGTTCTCGACCATCGCGTCGAATGTCGGGCTGCCTTCGAGAGTAACGTCCTGGGCGACCTCGAACAGCGCGTCGCCGCTACCACCGTCGCCACCATCGCCGCCACCGGCGGGTGTGCTCGGGCTTCCGCTGTTGCAGGCGGTCAGGGCGAGCAGCGTGACCGCCGCGATCCCGATTCCTGCCAGTGTCCGTGTACGTCGCATGAGCGTCTCCTTCGTTTGCTGTGTATGAAGTAAGTCAGTGAGTGAGGAGCTTCGAGAGGAAGTCCTTGGCGCGGTCGCTCTTCGGGTTCGTGAAGAACTCCTCCGGAGTGTCTTCTTCGACGATGTGCCCGTCCGCCATGAACACGACACGGTCGGCGGCCTTGCGCGCGAAACCCATCTCGTGGGTGACAACGATCATGGTCATGCCTTCTTTGGCGAGCTGAATCATCACGTCGAGGACCTCGTTGATCATCTCGGGGTCGAGTGCGCTGGTCGGCTCATCGAACAGCATGACCTTCGGATGCATCGCCAAGGCGCGTGCAATCGCAACGCGCTGCTGCTGACCGCCGGAGAGCTGCGCGGGAAGCTTCGAGGCCTGCTGTGCGACACCGACGCGCTCAAGAAGCTGCATCGCTTCTTTGTCAGCATCCGCTTTCTTGAGCCCACGAACCTTGATCGGCCCGAGCGTCACGTTCTCGAGGATCGTGAGGTGCGCGAAAAGATTGAACGATTGGAACACCATGCCGACATCCGCACGAAGGGTAGCCAAAGCCTTGCCCTCAGCAGGAAGCACCTTGCCATCGATTTTGATGGTGCCGCTCGTGATCGTCTCCAGACGATTGATCGTGCGGCACAGCGTCGACTTTCCGGAGCCTGAGGGCCCGATCACCACAACGACTTCGCCCTTGTGGACGGTGAGGTCGATATCGGTCAGCGCCTGGAACTCGCCGTAATGCTTTTGAACGTTCTCCACCACGACAAGGGGTGCACCAGTCTCGGTCATGACCCCACACTAGGAGTACACGGACCCCGGAGCCAGCACTAAGCTCGTCGGGTTATCGAGTTGTAACCGACCAGAAACATGCGGCGGCAGCGGCTCGAGCGCTCAAACCCCGTCAGCCGCCCGCTGCGTGAACGCGCTTTCGTACAGGCAGACGCTCGCTGCCGTTGCGAGGTTGAGCGATTCAGCCCGTCCGAAGATCGGCAGTTTGAGCACGTGATCGGCAAGCTCGAGAGCATCCTCATCCAGCCCGCGCGCCTCATTGCCGAACAGCCACGCCGTCGGCTGGGCAAGCACACCCTCAGCGCGCGCCTGCAACAGATCGTCGCCCTTTACGTCCGCGGCCAGCACGGAGAGTCCGGCCGCGCGTGCCCGCGTGATCGCGTCTTCGAGTTCGCCCCCGACCGAAATTGGCAGATGGAACAGCGAGCCCGTCGTCGAACGGACGACCTTGGGGTTGTACAGATCGACCGTACGTCCGGTGAGCACCACGGCATCCGCGCCCGAGGCATCCGCCGCCCGGATAATGGTGCCGAGGTTGCCCGGATCCCGAATCTCGTGACAGATCGCGATCAGGCGCGGAGATCCTTCGAAGATGTCTCGCACCGACGCTGGCGTCTGCCGAGCGACGGCGACCACGCCCTGCGGGGTGACTGTGTCGGCAATCGCATTGAGAACTTCTTCGGCGACGTATTGAACCTGAACGCTATTCTCGGCCGACGCTGCACGCAGATCCGGATGTCTCTCCCACCCGGACGGTGTGGCGAAGAGTTCGACGATCGCCTCAGGATGGTAAGCCAGTGCCTCGCGAACCGCTTGCGGCCCCTCGAGGAGGAACAGACCCGTCTCCGTACGCGCGCTGCGCTTGGTCAGCTTCGCTACGGCTCGGACACGGGGGGACCGGGGATTCTCGAGCACGCTCCCAGTCTAGGGACATCGACCTCGCTCGCGCGCACCTGTGCCCCCGTCGTCATCCCGGCGATCACGCAGTTTGCCGGATTAGAGTTCCCGCGTGCCTGCGCCCGATCCTCGTTCCTCGACTCCCCGTCGCCTCATCGTGGCCACCCTCGCCGTGCTGACCGTCGCGGTCGGGCTCATCGTGCACGAGCTCGGCAGTGGCATCCCCGGTGACATCGCCGGAGACGCGCTGTACGGCGTTCTGATCTACCTGCTGTTCGTCTTCCTCATCCCGCGCGGTGCCCGCTCTCTTCCCGCGGCGCTGGCGATCATCTTCTGCACCGGGATCGAGTTCCTGCAGCTCACCGATATCCCCGCGCGGGCCGCGGCCGCGTTTCCCCCGGCTGTTCTCGTCCTGGGTGCCGGTTTCGATCAGCGCGACCTTCTCGTCTACGCATTCGCCATCATCGGCGCCATGATCGTGGATGTTGCGATCTCGAGGGCGATGCGGCGCCGGAGTGCCGATCGCAGCTGACGACCGTCCCGGCGAATGTCCCCCAGAACACAGAAACGGGCGCCTCCCCGAGGGGAAGCGCCCGTTATCCGAAAGATGCTTACGCAGCCGACTTCGGAGCGTTGACGTCCGAAGGCAGAGCCTTCTTAGCCGTCTCGACGAGCGAAGCGAAAGTCGCCGGCTCGTTGACCGCGAGCTCAGCGAGCATACGACGGTCAACCTGGACTCCGGCGATGCCGAGGCCCTGGATGAAACGGTTGTACGTCATGCCGTTCTGGCGTGCAGCAGCGTTGATGCGCTGGATCCACAAGCGACGGAAATCACCCTTGCGCTTGCGACGGTCACGGTACGAGTAGACGAGCGAGTGGATGACCTGCTCTTTGGCCTTGCGGTAGAGGCGCGAACGCTGACCGCGGTAACCCTTGGCGCGCTCGAGGATGACCCGACGCTTCTTGTGGGCGTTTACCGCCCGCTTGACTCTTGCCATTTTCCTGTGTTCCTATTCGTGCTTGCGTCGCGCTTAGCCGCGACCGAGAAGCTTGTTCGCGACCTTGGTGTCAGCCTTCGACAGCACCTGGTCCTGGTTGAGGCGGCGGGTGCGGCGGCTCGACTTGTGCTCGAGGTTGTGACGCATGCCGGCCTGCTGCTTCTTCAGCTTGCCGCTTCCGGTGATCTTGAAGCGCTTCTTAGCACCCGAGTGGGTCTTCTGCTTCGGCATCTTCTCTTCCTTCGTGTGGCGCCTTTTCAGGCGACGGTTTCAACCCGCGGTGCGGGAGTGCGTGGGCGGAATTATTCCGCGGGCTTCTCAGCCGGGGCATCTGCTTCGTGTGAACTGCGCGCGGCCTGCTTGGTCGCAACGCGGACGGCGTTCTGCTCGGCCTTCGCATCGGACTTGTTCTTCAGCGGGGCGACGACCATGACCATGTTGCGTCCGTCGATCGTCGGGTTCGACTCGACAATGCCGAGTTCGGCGACGTCCTCAGCGAACTTGCGCAGCAGACGAACGCCCTGCTCGGGGCGAGACTGCTCGCGTCCGCGGAACAGGATCATGGCCTTGACCTTGTCGCCAGCCTTCAAGAAGCCCTCAGCGCGCTTGAGCTTCGTCGTGTAGTCGTGTGCTTCGATCTTCAACCGGAAGCGGACTTCCTTGAGGATCGTGTTCGCCTGGTTACGGCGAGCTTCCTTCGCCTTCTGGGCAGCCTCGTACTTGAATTTGCCGTAGTCCATGATCTTGACCACAGGCGGCTTCGAGTTGGGTGCGACCTCGACGAGGTCAAGATCGGCTTCCTGCGCAAGGCGCAACGCTGCCTCGATGCGGACGACGCCGATCTGCTCACCCGCGGGACCGACGAGGCGGACCTCGGGGACGCGGATGCGCTCATTGGTACGGGGATCGCTGATGCGGAACTCCTTAAACGATGGGATCTGGCCACCATGACGCTGACTGCATCACGGGCGAAATCGGAATCGTTCCCCACCCACCGGTATTCAGACACCGGCTTCGCACCCTGAACTCCGGACAGTGTCCGGTCTACCGACGTGAGCCGGTGGAGTGCAAGACCCGGTAGCCTGGAACGGCAAGCGCGGGTGGGAAGTGAATCCTCTTTCGTTTCAGAGCGTACTGCTCTGAAGCCCGACAAAGTCTAACAGAAGGCAAGGCAAAGTGACGATTCCGGTTCAGGGCGACGGCCACGATGAGCGCCACGAGCGCTGGCAGCAACAAGAAGAGGCTGCTGCATCAGCTACGCGAGACATTGCGGATGTCCCCGCGGTCGAGGTGATCACCACCGCGGCCGTACATCTCATGAGCGCAGCGGCTGTGAAGGTGGGCCTCGCCGACGACCCGGGCACCGAGATGGATCTCGATGAGGCGCGAAAGCTGATCAATGCCCTAGCCGGCCTGATCACCGCTGGAGCTCCCGAGATCAGCGACATGCACGCGCGCTCGCTGCGCGATGGACTGCGTTCGCTGCAGCTCGCGTTCCGCGAAGCATCCGTCATCCCCGACCCGATCGGCAAGGGTCCCGGCGAAAAGTACACCGGCCCGGTCAACTGAGCCGCGAGCTAACCGACGTCGAGAAATGCTTTCCCGCATGAGAAAGGTGCTTCTACGCCCTGTTTCATGCGGGAAAGCATTTCTCGCGGCGCGCTACGCGCTGCGTGTGAGCTTCACAGACAGCGAGTCCGCGAGCACCGCGATGCGGTCATCGCCGGCCCAGCGCTGAGCCAACCGCGCCAGCACGGCGTCGAGGGTGTCGCGCTCCAGGCCGTCCATGAGTTCGAGGATGACCACCAGTTCGGGGCCCTCGAGGCGCGCGTCCGGATCACCGGATGCCACCGACACGTCGATCACAGCGAGCTCATGCGCGACGCTCTCCTGAAGTGCAGCGAAGACCTCGGGCGAATGGAAGCTCGGCTCCCACGCCAGCCCCTGCGCAATCGCCCAAACCGCCGGGCGACGGAGGATGAACTCGGTTTCGGAAGTCGGGTCCACAACGATGAGATCGGTATCCTCCGAGGATGCCGCCAGCGCTGCGCGCACAGCCTCAACGGGGATCGGCCGTGCCGAGGGATCCCATTTCTGCATCGCAGTGACCGAGGAGAACACCGGCTGCACCGTGCGCCCGTCGGGCGCGGCAACCGTGACGATCGAGAGCTCCTGCGTCTTGTCGACGGCGAGCCCGTGCGGCCCAACGCCCTCCTCGCCCTTCTCAGCGATGAGCGGGATCAGCACCCGCGCCGAGCGAAAGGCGTCGACCACCTCGACCTGACTGCCCTCCCCTGCACGGAAACGCAGCAGCGCCGCGAGCAGCGCAGGGTCGGCAGAACCGTCATCGCCGGCGTGCGGGTTGGACTCGAAGCTGCGCCCCTCCCAGGGAACACCCGCCGAATCACCCGGCGTCTCGGCACCGTAGCCGCAGGCGTCGTCAGTCTCCTGCGACATCCAGAGCCTCAGCCAGTGTGAACGCACCGGCGTAGAGCGCCTTGCCGACGATCGCACCTTCAACACCGAGGTGCACAAGTTCGCGCAGCGCCGCGATGTCATCGAGGTTGGCAACGCCACCGGATGCGATGACCGGCTTCGGCGTACGCGAAGTCACCTCACGCAGCAATTCGAGGTTCGGGCCGCGCAACGTACCGTCCTTGGTGACATCGGTGACGACGTAACGGCTGCAGCCGGCGTCCTCGAGGCGCTCGAGCACCTCCCAGAGGTCACCACCCTCCTTCGTCCAGCCGCGCGCCGCCAGCGTCGTGCCGCGCACATCCAGCCCGACTGCGACGGCCTCGCCGTAACGAGCGATGACGTCAGCGGACCACTCCGGATTCTCCAGTGCCGCGGTGCCGAGGTTGATGCGACTGGCTCCGCTTTCCAGGGCGGCCTCGATGCTGGCATCATCACGGATGCCGCCGGAGAGTTCGATGTTCACGCCGCGGAACTGCTTGATGACCCGGCGGAGGATCGCGGTGTTGTTGCCACGGCCGAATGCGGCGTCCAGATCGACCAGGTGGATCCACTCAGCGCCCTGATCGACCCATTCGCCGGCCGCATCGAGCGGATCGCCGTAGCTGGTCTCGGTGCCGGCCTCGCCCTGTGTCAGACGGACCGCCTTGCCGTCGGCGACATCGACCGCCGGAAGAAGGGTGAGTTTAGGTGTGGACGCGAAGTCGTTCATGTCATCCTCGGGTGGGGTGAAGAGCGCCGTAGACGGGCACGAGAACTGAGGCTACCCCGCGCTCGAGCACGCTTCAAATGCGAGACGCTCGGTGACGCGCAGATGACGTGGATTTATGCAGGCGTAGTGCAGGCCGGAGCGGTAGGCTCTCAGGCGATGTCTGGTGATACTGAAGCAGCAAAGCCTGCCGGCGAACTTCCGATTCGAGTGGGCGGCGACGATCATGCCGTCATCAGCTCCGTCCCGCTTGCGGAGTCGCCCCTCCTTCCCGCTCCGACGCAGCCACGGGGCGAGGCATCCAGCATCCCGCAGTACCGCAGGAGCAGCTCGTTGCCCGAGCCAGCCGACACGGAGACCCTCGGAGCCGGTCCGGCCGATTCCTCGGTTTCGGATGCCATCCCACCGTCACGGCGCGAACGACGCGAAGCCCGCGAGCGGCAGTCCTTCCTGCAGACCGACCGACCAGAAGAGCCGGCGCGCCACGGTGCGCGCGGAGCACTGAACAAGCTGGGGTTCAAGGTCTCCCCCAACGCCACCGAGCAATCCGAGCGCGATGATGAGACTGCCGTCAGCCGCCACTGGCCCGGCCCCCGCACGATCGCCGTTGTCAACGGCAAGGGCGGCGCAGGAAAAACCCCGACGACGATTCTGCTGTCCGCGGTCTTCGCTCGCTACGGCGGTGCTGGCGTTCTCGCCTGGGACAACAACCAGACGCGAGGCACGCTGGGCTGGCGCACCGAGGCAGGCGCCCACGACCGCACGCTGCTGGAGATGCTGCCGGAGACCGAGCGTCTGCTCGGCACTGGAGCACAGTCGGCAGACTTGGCCCATTTCGTTCACCATCAGCCGCGTGAGAAGTACGATGTGCTTCGGTCGAAGCCGATCCGGCTCGCGCATGAGAACCGTCTGCATCCGCAGGACGTCGACGCCATTCACGCGGTTGCCGCGAAGTTCTACCGGCTGATCATCATCGATTCCGGTAACGACGAATCCGACCCGATGTGGCTGCGCATGATCGACCAGGCCGATCAGATCGTCGTGGCGACCACGACGCGCGATGACCACGCCGAAGCCGGCGCGCTGCTCCTGGAAGCCCTCGAAGATCGCGACGAGCGTTCCGCACGCCTCGCCGAGCAGTCGATCGTCGTCGTGTCGCAGGCAGACCCGAAGGCGACGGCCGCGGACGTCGATCACATCGTCAATGGCTACCAGGAACTCGCCCGCGAAGTCGTCAGCATCCCCTTCGATCACGAGATGGTCGACGGGCACCTGCACTACGGTTCCCTGGCCAAGCGCACTCAGCGCGCCTGGCTGTCAGCTGCAGCAGCAGTTGCGCGCGGGCTCTGACGCCAGCGCCCTGATCAGAGGTTGTTGACCCAGTTCGTCAGCAGACGGATGCCGGCATCGCCGGACTTCTCCGGATGGAACTGTGTCGCAGAAAGCGGCCCGTTCTCCACGGCTGCCAGGAACGGCTTGCCGTATGTGGTCCAGGTCAGCTTCGGCCCGGGAAACGGCGGGATGACGTCGAGTTCCCACTGCTGCGCAGCATACGAGTGAACGAAATAGAACCGTTCGTCGGCAATGCCGTCGAAGAGCACGCTGCCGGCGTCGGGTGTCACCGTGTTCCAGCCCATGTGCGGCAGCACCGGCGCCTCAAGCTCAGTCACCGTTCCCGGCCATTCGCCGAGACCGTCGACGTACTGGCCCCGCTCGACACCGTGCGAGAACATCACCTGCATGCCCACGCACACACCGAGCACGGGACGCCCGCCGGCGAGGCGGCGGTCAATGATCTCGTCTCCGCCCTGGGCAACGAGAGCCCCACGCACCGCTGCGAACGCGCCCACCCCGGGCACGAACAGACCATCCGCCGCGAGGGCTTCGGTGCGATCACCTGTGAGAGTCGCATCGGCTCCAGCCGCGATCAACGCTTTGACCGCGGAGTGGACGTTTCCTGACTCGTAGTCGTAGACCGCAACAGTGGGTCTGCGCGTCACAGTGCGCCCTTTGTCGACGGAATACCCGACACCAGCGGGTCATGCGCCTTCGCCTGACGGAACGCGCGAGCGAATGCCTTGAACTCCGCTTCAGCGATGTGGTGCGGGTCGCGGCCGCCCAGCACACGAACGTGCACGGTGAGTGCCGCGTTGTAGGTGATCGCTTCGAAGACGTGTCTGACGAGTGACCCCGTGAAGTGACCGCCGATCAAGTGGTGCTCGAAACCGACTGGCTCTCCGGAGTGCACCAGGTACGGACGGCCGCTGATGTCGACGACGGCCTGGACGAGCGCCTCGTCCAGGGGAACCAGGGCATCGCCATAGCGGGAGATGCCCGCTTTGTCGCCCAGAGCCTCGCGAATCGCCTGGCCGAGGACGATCGAGATGTCCTCCACCGTGTGGTGTGCATCGATGTTCGTGTCACCGGTCGCGCGCACCGTCAGATCAGTCAGCGAGTGCTTCGCGAATGCGGTGAGCATGTGATCGAAGAATGGCACAGAGGTGTCGATCTGGCTCTGGCCCGACCCGTCGAGGTTCAGTTCAATCTCGACGGTCGATTCGGAAGTGCTGCGGCCACGGCTCGCGATACGGGAAGCGGTCATAAGGCTGATTCTATCGAGGCCAGAGCGTCGAGGAACGCCGTGGTCTCGGTCTCGGTGCCGGCGGTGACGCGCAAGTGGTTCGGGATGCCGACATCACGCACGAGGATGCCCCGTTCATACAGCGCCTGGAACGTCGCCTGCGGGTCGGCCACTCCCCCGAACAAGACGAAGTTCGACCACGATTCATGCGGTGTGTAACCGAGAGCTTCTAGAGTCGCTGTGATGCGGTCACGCTGTTCAACGATCTCGTCGACCATGCCCAGCATGGTGGACGCGTTGCGCAACGCTGCCACGGCAGCCGCCTGTGTCAGAGCGCTGAGGTGATAGGGCAGGCGTACCAACCGCAGTGCATCGATAAAGGCAGGGTCCGCTGCCAGGTAGCCCACCCGAGCCCCGGCGAATGCGAACGCTTTGCTCATCGTGCGCGATACCGCCAAGCGGGGACGCCCAGCCAAAAGAGTGAGGGCAGACTGCGCTTCGCGAGGCGCGAACTCCCAGTAGGCCTCATCGACGATGACCACGCCACGGGCAGACTCGTAGACCGCTTCGATCACGTCAAGACCGAGAGGAGTTCCCGTCGGGTTATTGGGGCGGCACAGCAGCACGACGTCGGCGTCTGCCTCGCGGACCTGCGCTGCGGCATCTTCTGCCGTCAACGTGTAGTCGGGTTCGCGGGTGCCCGTGACCCAGCGTGCCCCGGTACCCTGCGCGAGCAGCGGATACATCGAGTACGTCGGCGCGAACCCGAACACGGTGCGTCCAGGACCTGCGAAGGCCTGCATGATGTGCTGTAGCACCTCATTGGAGCCGTTACCAGCCCAGATCTGCGAGGCGTCGAGTCCGTGACCGAGATACTCGGCGAAACCCTCACGCAGCGTCGTGAACTCGCGATCGGGGTACCGGTTCACGTCGCGCAACGCGACAGCGATGTCATCGAGGATGTCGCTGGCCACCTCGTCGGGAACGGGATGAGTATTCTCATTGACGTTCAACGCAACCGGAAGCGGAGCCTGAGGTGCGCCGTAGGGTGTCAGCCCGCGAAGATCGTCGCGAAGAGGTAAGTCGTCAAGAGAAGCAGTCACCCTCCCATGCTAATGCTGGGTTCAGTTGGTGTACTGCGCGGGGATGGCCAGGCTCTGACCAGACTGCAGAGATCCGCCGCCCAGCAGGTTCAGCTGCTGGATGTCATCGATCACCGTACGCGGATCGGCGCCCGGTGCGATTGACTCCGCGATCGACCAGAGAGTATCGCCGGGCAGCACTATCACGCTCTCGAACTGCACGGGCTCGGCAGCTTCTCCGGACGCGAGCGCTGACCCTCCGCTGAGCGCGGCGAATCCGATCCCGGCCGCCAGCGGCAGGGCAGCAAGAGCAAGCAGCACGCGGCGCCCGCGCGTCGTCAGCCGCAGGCGCGTCGTGGCGCGGACGGGGCGGACTGCGGGGGCGGTAATGCTGATGGTGCTCATGAGTTTCTCCTCTGCCTCTTTGGCGTAGCGTTCGCATTCACCACTCGGCCGGGAGCGGCGAATGCGAAGCTACGTACCGAATGTATCTTCGAATTCGAACATCTGTCAAGACTTATTCGAAACCTCACCGAGAATTTCACCGACACGCTCGAACAGATCTTCCGAATGTGACCGTTTCTCGGATACGGTTTCGATAGAGACACACCATCACGGACCTCAGACATTCGAAGACGAGCACCGGCAGCGCGCACAAAGGAGCCACTCATGAGCGATAACTCAGCCCCTGACCCGGGGGCACCGCGCACACGTCGGCGCAAGAACCTCAGCCCGAAGCAGCTGGCGATCCTCGAGGTCATTCAGACGTCGATCGCAAAGCACGGCTACCCGCCGAGTATGCGAGAGATCGGCGATGCCGTGAACCTCAAGTCACTCTCGAGCGTCACGCATCAGCTGGGCCAGCTCGAGCTCAGCGGCTACCTGCGCCGCGACCCCGGTAAGACGCGCGCCATGGAGGTGCTGATCGATCTGCCCGGCACCAGCAGCGAAAACCCCGCAGATACGAGCACGCCCGTCGGTGATGCCGCGATGGTTCCTCTGGTCGGCCAGATCGCCGCCGGCGTGCCGATCACCGCCGACCAGCAGGTGGAGGAGATCTTCCCGCTCCCCCGTCAGCTCGTAGGCAAGGGCGATCTGTTCATGCTCAAAGTTTCCGGCGAGTCGATGATCGACGCCGCCATCTGCGACGGCGACTGGGTTGTCATCCGCACACAGAACACCGCGGAGAACGGTGAGATCGTGGCCGCGATGCTCGACGGCGAAGCGACCGTCAAGACGTTCCGCCAGCGCGATGGCCACACCTGGCTGCTCCCTCGCAACTCCTCCTTCGAGCCCATCCTTGGCGACGACGCCGTCGTGCTCGGCAAGGTCGTGGCGGTGCTGCGCGCGGTCTGAGCCGCTCATCTGATCCACAACGCAGAGACCGCCCTCCCCGGCCTGGGGAAGGGCGGTCTCTGCGTTCTCGGTGCAGTAAGACTCTAGAGAGCGCGGACTGTCCGGCGTCAGGCGGTCACCGCTACCTCGGCGCGCACGCGGCGCGTCGCCTCGACGATGTTTTGCAGCGACTGGGTCGTCTCCTCGTAGCCACGAGTCTTCAATCCACAGTCGGGGTTGACCCACAGTTGACGCGTCGGGATCTCATCGACGGCCCGACGCAGCAACGATTCAATCTCGTCGGCGGTGGGAACACGGGGTGAGTGGATGTCGTACACACCCGGCCCGATGCCGTGGGTGAATCCCACCTCGGCGATGTCGGTCACCACATCCATCCGGCTGCGGGCCGCCTCGATCGAGGTGACGTCAGCATCCAATGCACGAATCGCATCGATCACCACGCCGAACTCCGAGTAACACAAGTGCGTGTGCACCTGTGTCGCTGGCGCCGCCCCACCGGTCGCCAAACGGAACGATGCCACCGACCATTCCAGGTACGCCGCCTGGTCATGCTTCTTCAGCGGCAGCAGTTCCCGCAGCGCGGGCTCATCGACCTGGATGATCCGGATTCCGGCGTGCTCCAGGTCGCTGATCTCATCACGGAGAGCCAATGCGACCTGGTTGGCGGTCGCCTGCAGCGGCTGGTCGTCGCGAACGAACGACCACGCGAGAATCGTCACCGGGCCGGTGAGCATCCCCTTGAGGTGCTTCGCCGTCTTCGACTGCGCGTAGCTTGACCATCCCACGGTGATCGGGGCAGGGCGCGAGACATCGCCCCAGAGGATCGATGGCCGGGTGGCGCGCGAGCCATACGACTGGACCCAGCCGTGCTCGGTCACTGCGAAGCCGTCGAGGTTCTCCGCGAAATACTGCACCATGTCGTTGCGTTCTGGTTCTCCATGCACCAGCACATCCAGCCCCAGGTTCTCCTGCAGCTCGATGACCGTGTCAACCTCGCGGCGTAGGAACTCTTCGTACTCATCGTGCGAAAGCTCGCCGCGAATGTACTGCGCACGGGCGCGTCGGATGTCACCGGTCTGCGGGAAGGAGCCGATCGTCGTCAGCGGCAGTGCCGGCAGGTCGAGTGCTTCGTCCTGCGCGCTCTCACGCTGTTCGTACGGCACCCGTGAGAAGTCGCCTTCGGCGAGTTCACGTGAGCGCACCACACCGTCTCGTACCCCCGGAGCATCTCCACGGTCGGCAAGGGCTGCGGATGCAGCATCCAACGCGTCCTGGATCGCGGCGCGCCCCTCGGAGAGTCCGCGAGCCAGCGTCACCACCTGCTCGACCTTCTGGTCGGCGAATGCGAGCCAGCTCACCAGACGGTCATCGAGCTTCGATTCGTCGGCGATATCGTGCGGAACGTGCAGCAGCGACGTCGACGTGGATGCGATGACCTGCCCAGCACCGAGCGCCCCCAGAGCCTCGAGCTTGTCGAAAGCGGCAGAGAGGTCACCGCGCCAGATGTTATGACCGTCGATGACGCCGCCGACGAGCGCCTTGCCGGAGAGACCATCGACAGCTGCGGGTATATCCCCGCGCACCAGGTCGATTCCGATCGCTTCGATCGGTGCAGCGGCCAATACGGCGAAATTCGCGTCGAGCGCGGCGTAGGGAGCCGCAACGAGGATCGACGGGCGATCAGCTGCGGCGCCGATGACCGCCAGCGCACGCGCGGCAGCATCCCCCAGCTGCTCCACCGAAGCGGGCAGCGATTCGCTGACCAGCGCCGGCTCATCGAGCTGCACCCATTCCGCGCCGGCAGCGCGCAGGCGGGCGAGCAGGTCGACGTACACCGGCACGAGATCGTCCAAGCGCGACAGCGGGTCAAAGCCCTCCGGCGCGGCATCCGACGCCTTCGCCAACGCCAGCAGCGTGACCGGACCGACGATCACCGGACGGCTGACGTAGCCTGCGCTGATGGCTTCGGCGACCTGCTGAACCAACCGGTCGCTGGACAGCGAGAACGCCGTCTCCGGGCCGATCTCCGGCACCAGGTAGTGGTAATTCGAGTCGAACCACTTCGTCATCTCCAGCGGCGCCCGCTCACCCTCGCCGCGGGCGATCGTGAAGTACGCCGGCAGTCCGATCGATCCGTCCGCTTCACGCAGACCCTCGAAACGAGCGGGGATCGCACCGACGGTGACGGCGGCGTCGAGCACCTGGTCGTAGAACGAGAAGGATTCCGGAATGGCGGAATCGGCGCGACCCAATCCACGTGCTGTCAGTCGCTCCCGCGTTGCAGCGCGCAACTGTGCTGCGGTGGACTCGAGTGTGTTCAGATCGCTGCGGCCTGACCAGAATGCCTCGACAGCCTTCTTGAGTTCGCGTCGGGGTCCGATGCGCGGATAACCGAGGATCGTCCCCTGTGGGAGTGCGGTCATGATGTTTCCTTTCGGGGATGGGTTCAGCGACGCAGAGCAGGAGTCACGCCTGCTTCTGCCAGGACGGTGAGCACGGTTTCGTGCTGGTTGAAGGCGTACAGATGGACGCCCGGTGCGCCGCCGTCGACGACTTCGCGGGTCAGCCGGGCTGCCCATTCGATGCCGATCTCGCGACGCCCCTCGACGGTGGGTTCCACTTCCAGCGCGATGGACAGCTCGCTCGGCAGGTCCGCGCCGGTGAGCTCGAGCACCCGGTTCAGCCGAGCGGGAGACGTGATCGGCATGATGCCGGGGAGAATCGGGATGGTGATTCCTGCAGTGCGCGCCCGTTCGACGAATGCCAAGTAGTCGTCGGCATGGAAGAACAGCTGGGTGATCGCGAAGGTGGCACCGGCCGCCTGCTTCGCCAGCAGGGCTTCGACGTCCTGCGTACGGTGTGCTGAGCGCGGATGCCCCTTCGGGAAGGCTGCCACGGCAATGTCGACCCTGCGGCGCGGAGCGACTTGAGCGGCGCCCGGGATGCCCGGAACAGGCGTCTCCTCATAGGGGGCATGCTCTGCCTGGACCCGATCTATGAGCTGCACGAGTTGCGCAGAGCTCTCCAGATCGCCGAGGAACCCTTCCGGCTGATCGTGCGGTGGATCCCCGCGCAACGCGAGGAAACTGCGGATGCCGGCATCCAGGAACTCGCGGATCAACGTGGCCGCTGCGGCGTACGTGTTGCCCACGCAGGTGAGGTGCGCGAGAGGCTCGACGTCGGTGTTCTCCCGGATGAAGCGAAGAACCTCAAGCGAGCGCCCGCCAGTGGAGCCACCCGCGCCATAGGTGACCGACAGGAATGCCGGCCCGCTCTCAGCCAGTCGCAGGACCGTCTCGCGCAGCGCATCGTTACTCGCGGAGGAGCGTGGCGGGTAGAGCTCGAAGGAGAACGGCACGCGCGCGGCGGCGGGTGAGGACTCAGAAAACATGGTGCTCCTGGATGACAGAGTGGGCAGTGCACAGCCACGAATGACGCCGGTGGATCCGGACCGTTCGCGGGCGGGTGCCGGGCTCGGCTGTCGCTCCACAGCCAGGGTGAACCGGCCGTTTCCACGAATTTATGGCACCGGCACCCGGACGCGCACTGTGTGTGACGCCATGTGTCGAAGCCTCAGCTCCGCGCGCCCGGCGGCACCGCCTAGGCTCGAAGAATGCAGCCGTACGGTACTTGGCCATCGCCCTTTCGAGCCGCTGACATCGCGTCCGCCACCCCGCGCATCGACGGCGCGCGATTCGTGGGCGAGGAGATCTGGTGGGGCGAGTCCGTTCCCGACGAGGGGGGCCGCTTCACGGTGCGAAGCTCGAGCGGTGAGGTGCTACTGCCGGCCCCCTGGAGCGCTCGCTCTCGCGTCCACGAGTACGGCGGCGGAGCGTGGACGGCGGATGCCGAAGGCACGCTGTTCTTCGTCGACGCGCGGGACCAGCGGGTGTATCGGATGCGCCGGGGCGAGCGCCCGCAGCCGTTGACGCCGGCGGGCCCCAGTCACGGTGGATTGTCAATGCAGCAGGGGCGCCTGCTCGCCGTCCGCGAAGACCTCACCGTGCAGCCGCATCTGCGGGCGCTCGTTGAGATTCCCACCGACGGCTCTGCCGCCACCGAGGCGTCGGCGGTCCATGTGTTCGTACAGGGCACCGCTTTCTTCGCGCACCCGGCGCTCTCCCCCGATCGCACACGGATCGCGTGGGTGGAGTGGTCCGGCCGGCAGATGCCCTGGCAGAGCGCCCTGCTACGCATCGCGACGGTGGGCGACGACGTGTTCGCCGATGTCCGCACGCGTGCAGCCCTGCAGCCGGAGTGGGTCAGCGATTCCGAACTCCTCTACGCCGATGATCCGAGCGGGCGATGGGCGCTGTTCCGGCTCCGCATCGACGGCCTCGATGCGTCAGGGCCCGAGCCCGTTGCCGCATCCGATGCCGACGCCGACACCGGCTACGGGCTGTGGGTGCTCGGCAACCGGTGGTACCGTCCGCTTGCCGACGGACGGATCGTTGCCGTGCGTACCAATGGCTCTGATGAGGTCGTCGTGATCCAAGCAGACGGCTCGGTCGACACGCTGGACACACCGGCAAGCGGGCACGTCAGCGTCGACGATGTCTCCGGCAGCCGCGTGCTGCTCACGGGCGGCAGCGCGACCGCCACTGCTGGGCTGTGGTGCGTCGATGTGGATTCCGGCGTCGTGACGAGCATTCGCGGCGGCACCCCGGCAGATCCGGCATGGATGCCGCCAGCCACGCCCGTCCGTTTTGCAGGCGCGTACGGCTCGGTGCACGCGTTCGATTACGCCCCGGCCAACCCCGATGCCACGGCCCCGGCTGATGAGAAGCCGCCGTATGTCGTGTTCGTGCACGGCGGACCGACCGCGCACGTTACCGGTGCCGCGTCCGCTGCGATCGCGTATTACACCAGTCGTGGAATCGGCGTACTCGATGTCAATTACGGCGGATCCACTGGCTACGGTCGCGCCTTCCGCGAACGCCTCGACGGCGAATGGGGCGTCGTCGACGTGGACGATGTGCTCGCCGCTGCGCGCGGCCTCGCCGAATCCGGACGCGCAGACCCGGAGCGAATCGCTATCCGCGGCAGTTCAGCAGGCGGCTGGACCGTGCTTTCGGCCCTCGTGCGGGGCGGCGTGTTCGCCGCGGGTATCAGTCGGTACGGCGTCACTGATCTGCGGATGCTGGCACAGGACTCGCCCGACTTCGAGAAGTATTACATCGACGGACTCGTCGGCCAGCTTCCCGACGCCGAGCAGCTCTACATCGACCGCTCGCCGCTCACCCACGCGGAGCGGATCGACGTGCCGGTACTGCTGTTGCAGGGTGCGGATGACCGGGTCGTTCCGCCGTCACAGTCCGAAGCGATTCGCGATGCGCTTGCCGCCGGTGGAATCGACCACGAGTACGTGCTGTATCCCGGCGAGGGGCACAGCTTCCGCCGGGCCGAGACGATCGTGGATGCACTGGAGCGGGAGCTGACGTTCCTGGGCCGGGCCTTCGGGTTTACCCCTTCGATCCCGGCGCCCCGCTCAGGGAGTGAATCCGACGCCTGACGTTCTACTCGCCGGTGCGGTTACGCAGGCGCATGGCACGTTCGGCTTCGCGCGTGTCCTGACGTTCGCGCAAGGTCTGACGCTTGTCGAACTCGCGCTTGCCCTTAGCGAGAGCGATTTCGACCTTGGCACGGCCGTCGAGGAAGTAGAGCTTCATCGGAACGAGCGTGTATCCGCCCGCCGAAACGGCGTGATCGAGCTTCTGGATCTCTTCGCGGTGCATCAGCAACTTGCGGATGCGCTTGGCCGAATGGTTCGTCCAGTGCCCCTGCGAGTACTCCGGAATGTGCACGGAGTCAAGGAAGATCTCATTGCCCTTGATGAAGGCGTAGCCGTCGGACAGGTTCGCCCGCCCCTGCCGCAATGACTTCACTTCGGTGCCGGTGAGCACCAGCCCCGCCTCGTACGACTTTTCAATGTTGTAGTCGTGACGTGCGCGACGATTGGTCGCGATGACCTTCTCCCCGCGTTCCCTGGGCATGATGGTTCCTAACTTCCGGTGAACAGCCCTTCAGCCTACCGTCCGATCGCTGAGCTTGTCGAAGCGGCGGGAACGGCCGTTGGATCAGGTGCGCAGCCAGCGACGGATCGCGAAGCCAGCCGACAGCGCTGCCAGGATCACACCGATGCCGATGAGCACCGGCACGACGAGGATCGCATCCGACATCGACACCCACGTGGTGATGAACGGTACCCGCCCCTTGAGATAGCCGTTCACACCGAAGTGCATCCCGGCGATCACCGCGGCGCTGGCCAGGGCCGATCCCAGGAAGGCCGCGAACACGCCCTCGAGCACGAACGGGGTCTGAATGAAGCGGTTCGATGCGCCCACCAGACGCATGATCCCGATCTCTTTGCGGCGTGCGTAGGCCGAGAGACGGATGGTGGTCGCGATCAGCAGGATCGCGGCGATCAGCATGAGTACCGCAATACCCACGGCGATATAGGTGGCAACGGTGAGAGCAGAAAACAGCGGGTCGAGATACTGCAGTTGATCTCGGACCTCTTCTACGCCGTTGACACCGGCGAAGGCTTCGACGATCACCTGAGACATACCGGGATCCTTGAGCGTGACGTAGAAGCTCTCCGACATCTGCTCTTCGGTCAGGACGCTGGCCTGCTCCTCGCCGAGCAGTTCGGTGAGGTTGGCGTAGGCCTCAGCCTTCGTCTCGAATCGCAGATCGCTGATCAGCGAGCCCAGAGCACTGCCTTCCAGCTCGCCACGCACCTGTTCGAGCTGTTCCTCGGTGGCGGGGCCGTCCACACAGGTCTCCCCCTGCGAAACCGGGGAACACATCGAGACCGACACCTGCGCCCGCTCGGTCCAGTATCCGCGCATGGTGCTGATCTGCCCCTGCATGAGGATCGCAGCGCCGACGAACGTCAACGAGACGAAGGTGACCAGCACAACCGAGATCACCATTGAGATATTGCGCCTCAGGCCCCCGAGGGCCTCCATGAGGATCAGTCCCACCCTCATGATGTCGGCCCCACTTCTTCGTCGCCGTCCGTATCGGACAGGCCCAGACGGTCGGCGACACCGAGTTCAGCGACGTCGACCTCAGGAAGGGCGAGGGGATGCGTTCGGGGACCGGCCGACGCCGGCGCGGGGGTTTCTTCCGCTGCGGGCGCCGTCTCGGATGCGCTCACGTGGTTCGGAGCATCACGAGCAGCTTTCATCGAGGCGAGCATCTCGGCGGTGAGCGGCTCCAGCGATTCGGTCTGGCGCTGTACTTCGAGCATTGCGGTGAGCGCGGCCGTCGCAGCCACACCGCGCTGCTGCTGGGGCGCCAACTGCGGAATCATCGAGCGATCGCCGTAACCGCCCTGGACCTCGTCACGGACGATCTCACCGTCGCGCAACTCGATCACACGACGTTGCATCTGATCCACGAACGCGGCCTCATGCGTGGCCATCAAGACAGTGGTGCCGCCAGCGTTGATGCGGGCGAGCAGTTGCATGATGTCTACGGATGTCGCCGGGTCCAAGTTTCCGGTCGGCTCGTCGGCGAGCAGCACCTGCGGACGGTTCACGAGGGCGCGAGCGATCGCGACACGCTGTTGCTCACCGCCAGAGAGCTCATGCGGCATCCGCTTCTCTTTGCCTGCGAGACCGACGAGAGCGAGCGCTTCCGGAACCGCCTGCTGCACGAACCCCCGCGACGATCCGGTGACCTGGAGCGTGAAGGCGACGTTCTGGAAAACGGTCTTGGAAGAAAGCAGACGGAAGTCCTGAAAAACCGAGCCGATGTGGCGCCGGAAGTAGGGAACCTTACGGTTCGCGAGCGAGCGCAGATCACGCCCGAGCACAGCGACCCGCCCGGACGTGGGGACATCCTCACGAAGGATCAGACGGAGGCAGGAGGACTTCCCTGATCCCGACGCTCCAACGAGGAATACGAACTCGCCTCGCTGGACTTCGAAGTCGACGCCAGCAAGGGCCGGGCGCTTCGTTCCGCGGTAGCGTTTGGTGACGTTCTCGAACCGAATCATGGCGTCTACGAGCCTAAGCGCGCGTTCGTTCCTAACTGCGAGCGACACCCCCTGTGCGCTGTGACGAGCAACCATGGGGATCGCTCCCCATGTGCACTGGCATAGTGTCGCTGGTAACCATGAATGTGGGGGCGACTGTGTCACTCCCGATCTGTATCCCTAATCACGAAGGACTCTCATGAACACCCCTGCAGGCTGGTACGACGATGGATCTGGACGCCAGCGGTGGTGGGATGGACAGCAGTGGAGTGAGCACTACGCACCCGAGTCGGGCGCGCCGGGCGCTGTGGCAGCACCGGCGATGCCTGTCGAGCCGGCCGCAGTCAAGCCCCTAGCCACGAAGCCGTCGATCATCGGACTCATCGCGCTCGGTGCTGCCGTGCTGGGAACGATCCTCGCCTGCATCCCCTTCACGATGGTCGTGGGCTGGATCCTGCTGCCGATCGCCTTCGTGCTGTCGATCATCGCGTTCTTCATCGCGGGCAAGAAGTGGGCTCCGATCACGGCCATCTCGATCTCAGTGGTCGGCACCATCATCGCCATTGTCGTGGCTATCGTCGCCGCCGCGGTCGCACTGACCAGCTACGTCGAAGAGGTCGCAGTCCCGTCGCCCTCGGCGTCTTCGGCGCCGTTGGATGCACCGTCAGATGCGCCGTCAGACGCACCCTCAGATGCGCCGGATCTTCCCGAGAGCGACACGGATGCCTCACAGCGCCCGACCGGCGAAGAGGTCGGCATTGGGCTCGGTGAGATCTTCGCCTCCAGCGGTGCGGGCGCCTACCCTGAGGAGCAACTCACCTGCCTCGGCGACGCGCTGGTCGAATCCGACATCGACAATGAGACGCTGCAGACGGTCGCGGACGGATACGATGCCGTCACCGACGAGGTGGCCGCAGAGGTCTTGGGCACGACGCTGGCCAGTGCCATGGTTACCTGCCTGATGCCGTAATCGACCAGGCGACGATGAAGGCCTCGGGAGTCGAACTCCCGAGGCCTTCGCTGTGCGGTCAGTCGTCGTCGTCGCGGCGCTTTCGCCAGCGGATTCCTGCGGAGATGAAATCGTCGAGGTCACCGTCGAAGACAGCTGCCGGGTTGCCAGATTCATGTCCGGTGCGCAGGTCCTTGACCAGCTGCTGGCCGTACAGGAAGTACGAGCGCATCTGGTCGCCCCAGCTCGCGGTGATGTTGCCGGCCAGCTGCTTCTTCTTCGCAGCCTCTTCTTCTTTCTGCAGCAGCAGAAGGCGAGTCTGCAGCACGCGCATCGCGGCGGCGCGGTTCTGGATCTGCGACTTCTCGTTCTGCATCGACACGACGATGCCGGTGGGAAGGTGGGTCAGTCGCACAGCGGAGTCGGTGGTGTTGACCGACTGTCCGCCGGGGCCAGAGGAGCGGAACACATCAACGCGAATGTCATTTTCCGGGATCTCCACCGCCGTGGCCTCTTCCATGAGTGGAATGACCTCAACCGCGGCAAAGCTCGTCTGCCGCTTGTCCGCCGAGCCGAAGGGGCTGATTCGCGCCAGTCGATGCGTTCCCGCTTCGACCGACAGCGTTCCGAAAGCGTAGGGGGCGGTGATCTCGAAAGTGGCGGATTTGATTCCGGCGCCTTCCGCGTAGGAGGTGTCCATGACCTTCGCCGGATACTTGTGGTGTTCGGCCCAGCGCAAGTACATGCGCATGAGCATCTCGGCGAAGTCGGTGGCGTCATCGCCGCCGGCGCCGGAGCGGATCGTGATGATCGCATTGCGATCGTCGTATTCGCCGTCGAGCAGCGTCTGCACCTCGAGCTGGTTGATGGTGGCCGTCAGCGCTTCGAGCTCGGTGCGGGCCTCCTGAGCGGAGTCCTCGTCTTCCATCTCATTCGCGAGTTCGACGAGAACCTCGAGGTCATCGAGTCGCCGGGCGATTCCCGTGATGCGCCCGAGCTCGGACTGCCGGTGACTGAGAGCGCTGGTCACCTTCTGCGCCTGCTCGGGGTCGTCCCAGAGGTCGGGAGCGCCGGCTTCTTCGCTGAGTCGGGCAATGTCCTCACGGACGCGCTTGACATCGACGACCTCGCTGATGTCGGCGAAGGTGTGCTTGAGCGTCTGGATGGCGGCGGAGAGATCGAGTTCGAGCATGACACCCCAGCCTATCCTGGTTGGCTGTGTGCGTGCATGCGTGCAGTTGCGAGGGAGGTAGCGTGAACCCGTGAGCAGTGCATCGTCGGTCCTGAGGCAATTCGGACCCATGGTGTACCTGCCCACCATCCTGTTCGCGATGGGCGAGGGCGCCGTCATCCCGCTCATTCCCGTGATCGCGGCCGCTATGGGCGCCGATATCGCGGCGGCAGCGTTGATCGGCGCGGCACTCGTCGTCGGCCAACTCTGCGGCAATCTCCCCGCGGGCTGGGCTGTTGCCCGTATTGGCGAGCGCTTCACGATGGTGATCGCTGGCGCGACCGCGATGGTCGCAGTGATCGGGATGATTCTCGCTCCGGTGATCGGGGTGTTCGCGTCCGCGGTCTTTCTGCTGGGGTTCTGTGCGGCCGCATTCGGTCTGGCCCGGCACACGTTCATGACGACCCGGGTGCCGCTGCCGTATCGAGCCCGCGCGCTCGCGCTTCTGGGCGGCAGCTTCCGTTTCGGCACCTTCGTCGGGCCGTTCGTCACGGCCGGGCTGCTTCAGCTCTTCGGCGATACCAGCACGGCGATCTGGTTCTTCCTCATCTGTCTGCTGGTCATGATCGTGCTCGTGCTGTTCGGCCCGGATCCGGAGAAGACGGTCTCCGCCGTCGCGGTTTCGGTCTCGCTCACCGAAGATTCCGGAGAGGTGGTGACCGGATCGATTCCCACGCTCGAGCGCATCGGGGTGTTCCAGACGATGTGGCGCTACCGCGGGGTCCTCGGCCGTCTCGGACTCGCCGCGGCCAGCCTGTCTTCGCTGCGCTCGGCACGACAGGTCGTCCTGCCGTTGTGGGGAATCTCGCTGGGTCTCGATGCACAGACGATCGCGTTGGTGGTCGGCGTCTCCGGTGCGATCGACTTCGCGCTGTTCTACGCCAGCGGCCAGGTGATGGACCGTTTCGGCCGACTGTGGGCGGCAATGCCGGCAATGCTGCTGATGGGGTGTGGCTTCCTCGCCCTCTCGCTCACCCATGATGGCGATGCCGCGATCTTGTGGTTCGGGATGCTGGCCGGTGTGCTCGGAGTGGGGAACGGTCTCTCCAGCGGCATTCTCATGACGCTCGGCGCGGATGCTGCGCCTCGACAGAATCCGGCGGCCTTCCTGGGGTCGTGGCGCACGCTGACGGATGCCGGCGGAGCACTGGCTCCGCTCCTCATCGCTGGAGTGACAGCGGTCGCATCGCTGTCTGTGGCCGCCGCCTTGATGGGCGCGATCGGGCTGATCGGAGCGTACGGGTTCTTCCATTGGATTCCGCGGCGCGAGCCAGAATGCGACCCCGGCGAGACCGATTAGCGCAGCGCGGTGCGGCTGCTCGCCGTCGCCTCGAGCCGGATGCCGTCGGGCACGAACGGCGAGATCAACGGCGGATGCCACGCCGCGGCGACGGTCACCCGCGCGGTGGAATCATCAGCTGCGGATGCCGATACCACCGTCGAGGGCAGCGAAACAGCATCCACAATGGCGACGGCCTGCTCGAGAACACCCTCATCCGTGAGAACCGCGTGGACGGCATCCCCGTCGACCACGAGCGTGAAACCGTCAGCTCCGGCGAGCGCCGCAGAGTCAGCCAGCGAATCCAACCGCTTCTGCGCGATGTGCAGGTCCGTGGCGCAGACGCACACGGTGATGGCTGCCAGCGCGATTACGACATAGCCGAGCAGCAGGGGCAGGATGCTGCCGTCGTCGTTGTTCCCGGGCATCATTCTCATCCGCTCCCCCACAGCCTCGACATCTTGTGCGCGGCCTCTGCCTGCAGGGGGATCTGTGCAAGCTGGTCCAAACCGAATGCGGCCGGCACGAACGGCAGCGACACCACGGCATCCACGGTGACGAAGACGGTCACGCCGGCTGACGGGCACGGCAGGCCGGCTGGAGTGCACGAGATAGATACCCCGACATCTTCGGCGCCCAAGCCGTACTCATCGACCACATTGGCCAGCACGGCGGCGCTGCTCCGGGCGGCGGATTCCTGATCATCTGATTGGCCGATCACGCGGGCGGTGTGGCGGGCGGCGGCCTCAACACCCAGGGTGCTCTGCTGGATCACTCCGAGCGTGATGACCAGGTACGCCAGCGGCACGAGGAAGATCACTCCGGCTGCCAGGAACTCCAGCGCGGCCGAACCGCTCTCATCCCCCGTCCAGCGACTCCATCGGCGCATCGGCATCCACCTCCAATCCCAACGGCACGCCCAGCAGTCCGATGATCGGCAACGTCGTGCGCACAGTCACGATGGCCGTGGGATGCCCCAATCGATCGCTTTCGATCACGCTGATGTCTTCGGCGAACCCCTCTCCGACAGCACGGACGATCGACATCCGGGTGCGTTCGGCGCCCTCGGCGAGAGTGGTGTCGGCGAGGGCCGCGTAATGCGCCCCTTCGACGGCGGCATCGTGCACCACGTTGCGCACATACACGGCGAAGCCCAGCTGCAGGACGGCCAGAGTGAGCACAGTGAGCAGCGAGCCGACGAGAATGAAATCAACGGGACTGGACCCGCGCTCATCCTGCGCCCATGCTCGCCGGCTCACATCAGATTCCGGACACGCTGGAGATCGCTTGCTCGAACACTCCGACCAGCGCAGGGCCGGCCACCGCCCAGATCACGAAAACAAGGCCGGCGGTCATCAACGTGACCAGAACCCATCCCGGAACGTCGCCGGTATCGTCCTCGGCGAAGTTTCGTGCCTCGGCGGTCGCTCGCTGCCACCAGTTCGCAATTTGATTCATTATCGATCCTCTCTTCGGTGATTGGTCCGGCTCAGCCCACGCCGAGCCGGAGAATGAACATCCCGGGAAACACCGCAAACAGCACAGATAGCGGCAAAATCAGAAAAACAAGCGGCATCATCATCAAAATTTCGCGTCGCCCGGCCTGTTCGATGAGCAGTCGCTTCGCTTCGTCGCGTGCGTCGGATGCCTGAGCATGCAGCACCGCGGCCAACGGCGCACCGTGCTCGAGCGCGGCGATGATCTGATCGGTCGCTCGCGAGAGCCCGGGCAGGCGCAGGCGGGTGTCCATCTCAGCAAGAGCTTCAGCCAGAGGCGATCCGGTTCCGGCAGCCAGCACGACCTGCCGCAGCTCAGCGGTCAACTCGCCCGAGCCGATCGCGGCGACCCGGCGCAGCGCATCGAGGAATCCTTCTCCGGCAGACAAGCACAGCGCGAGAAACTCCAGCGTCGTGGGCAACTCGTCACTGAGCCTGGCCAATCGGGTCTTGACACGACTCGTCAGCAGAACGTCCAGTGCCACCGCCGCTGCGGCACTGAAGACCACCGGCAGCACGGCAGCGGGCGGCGTCATCCGTCCGGTCAGCGCGAGGAAGATGACAACGACACTTCCCCCGCCGAACCCGGCGAGCGCCCATCCCAGTTGCCGCGCTCGAAATGCGGCCGGCTGCTCACTGCTGCCGGCCTGCGAAAGCCGTTGCGCGAGCGCGTCACTGTCGCCGAATCCGTGCAGCACAGCCGTCTTCACCCGAGCGATACCTGTTGCCGCGTACGCAGGCAGAACCCCGAACCGCGGCAGGACCCCCGCGGGCAGTACCGCGTCGTCGACGGCATCGCGCACATACGGAGCGATGCGAATGGTCAGCGATGCGGCCCGCCACCGCGGCGCCGCCGCGAAAATGCACAGGATGCCGGTAGCCAGCAGTCCGCCCAGCAGCACTGCCATCGCAGCATCCGTGATCGCGTTCATGCGAACCACCGCCGGGGTTCGGGAAGGCGGCCAATACGTACCATGATCCGAAATGCGACCACAGAGACCACCGCGCCGCCGCCGATCACCAAAACGCCTTCCGGACTGGCGTAGGCCTCGGCTCCCTCCGGCCGCATCACGAGTAACGCCAGAATCACCCAGGGCGCAACGACGCCCAGCACCGCAGCTCCGCGAATCCAGGACTGACGTGCTTCGACCTCTCCCCGCAGCGCCGCATCGGCGCGGACCGACGATCCCAGTGCCCGAAGCACACCGGTGAGCTCGGTGCCACCGACCTGCCGCGCCATCTTCAACGACTCGACGATACGGTCCGCGATCGGATCGGCCAGTGCGCTCTTGAGCCGCTCGATACTGCTCTCGAAGCGTCCGGTGGCACGCAGATCTCTGGCGAACACCGCGAAGGCCGGTCGCACCATCACTGGGGCCGAGTCTGCGAGGCTCGCCACAGCATCCGGCAGTGACAACCCCACCCGAATCGAGGCGATGAGGAGATCGCACACATCGGGCCACAGCTGCCTGCGCGCCTTCAGCAGTCGGAGCTTGCGGGATCGCAGGAAGGCGATCGGTGCGGACCCGGCGGCGATCGCGGCGACCACAGCAAGCACGACGATCCCGGTGAACAGCCACACCAGGGACGCCGCCACAAGCCCCACGGCCACGATGACCGCAATCACGGTGCGCTGCTCTACCGACCCGAAGCCCGCTTCTTCGATCAGCCGTGCCAGGCGACCGGACGCCGACGGCGTGCGGGTTTCATCTTCCTGCGGCAGTCGCGGCCACAACCATGGTGACGCGCACAACAGCAGACCCGCGGCGAGCAGCGCGCCAACGAATAGTGTCATCTGCGCTCCTCCGCCCGGTAGAGCGTTCGACTGATGAGGCGGCCCTCGACCACCTCGCCGGTCGGCGCGATCACCTCACCGATGAAGCGCCTGCCTGCGGCATCGCGCGCGCAGTGCACAACCAGCGAGACGGATGCTGCGAGCGCCGGTGCGATGAAGGATCGATCGATGTTCCGCCCGGCGAGCAGCGGCAGGAGCGTGAGCTTCTCGAGCGCCTCGACGGCTGAATTGGCGTGGACGGTACCAGCGCCGGGAACACCTGTGTTCAGCGCAAGCACGAGATCCAGCGCCTCGGCGTCACGCACTTCACCGACGACCAGTCGCTCCGGGCGCATGCGCAGGGCCTCTTTGACGAGGCGACGCAGCGTGATCTCCCCCGTCCCCTCCAAACTGGCCTGTCTTCCCTGGAGCGCAACGACGTCCGGCCCATCGACGGCGAGCTCGAATGTCTCTTCTACCGTGATGATCCGCTGCGTGTGCGCGCAGGCTCCCAACAACGCTCCCAGCAGCGTTGTCTTCCCCGCATGCGTCGCCCCCGAGACGATGACGCTCTGACCATCGTGCATCGCACGATTCAGCAGTTCGGCAACGTCGACGGGTACGGAGCCTGCCTCGACCAGCGACTGCAGCGTCCGATGACTCGGCAGGAACTTGCGAATGTTGACCGCCCACGAGCCCCTGACCACATCCGCGATCGCAACATGCAGGCGTGACCCGTCCGGTAATGAGGCATCCACGAACGGCTGGCTGATATCTACGCGTCGACCAGTGGCCTGCAGCATCCGCTCTACGAGGTCGCGCACGATCGCGTCGGTCAACCGCAATGCCACACGTTCGGACACACCACCGCGTGCGACGTACACACGGTCGGGTCCGTTCAGCCAGATTTCCTCGATTTCGGGATCATCGAGAAGAGGCTGTAGGGGCCCGAAGCCGCTGACCGAGGCGAGCACATCTCGCACGCAAGCAACCTCATCATCAATCGTCGCTTCCCCACGCGACAGTGCGAGATCGTTGTGCCGTCGCACTTCTGCTTGTGCAATGCGCCTCGCCTCCTCCGGTGCGAGGGACGGATCCGTCTGCTCTGTCCGCAGGCGACGGCGCACGCGCTCGGCGACAAGGAGGGAGGGCTGACTCACTCTGGCATCCTCGCAAGGATCGGCGATCAGCCTCGGAAGTTATCCACAGGGCCATCTTTTTCACACGAGATGATGCCGCCAAGATTTCTGGTTTTCCCGAATCGCCCGGCGGGGCTTACCAGCTATTGGGATGTCGGATCACGCACATAGAATGGGTGAGCCGCGCGGAAGTGGTGGAATTGGTAGACACGCAGGATTTAGGTTCCTGTGCCTTCGGGCGTGTGGGTTCAAGTCCCATCTTCCGCACATGCAACACATCGCACTCATCCCTTGGCTCGATCCTGAGGTGATCATCGGGGCGGCAGGGCCGTGGGCGCTGCTGGTGGTGTGCTTCATCGTGTTCGCCGAAACCGGGCTGCTTGTCGGGTTCCTCCTGCCGGGCGACACGCTGTTGCTGATCGCCGGGCTGCTCACGCACACGAGCGACGTGTTCGGGCTCAATGTCTGGTGGGTTTCCCTGCTCATCGCCCTCGCCGCATTCGTCGGTGGCGAGGTCGGCTATCTCATCGGGCACAAGGGCGGCCCCGCCGTGTTCGAACGCAGGGATTCCGGGCTGTTCAGCCGCAAGAATGTCGAGCGGACGAATGCGTTCTTCACACGCTACGGCGGCATCACCGTCATCCTGGCGCGCTTCGTTCCCATCGTGCGCACCTTCGCTCCGGTCGCGGCCGGCGTCGGCCATATGCCGTGGAGGCGATACAGCCTCTACAACCTCATCGGCGCGCTGCTGTGGGGATTCGGGCTCACGATGCTCGGCTATCTGATCGCCTACATCCCCCCGGTGGCCTGGTTCGTGACCGAGTACATCGACCTCATCCTGCTCGTCGCCGTCGGCGGTACCGCGGTGGTCACCCTATGGCATTACCTCGCGGAACGCCGCCGGGTCAGACAAGAACGCGCCAGCGAGGTCAGCCCCGGCTGAATCAGGCCGTATCGGCGCGCTTCTCCTTCGAGCGCGCGATACTCGCCCGCAGCGCCTCCATGAGGTCGATGACTTCGCCACCGGTGTCCTCGGTGTCTTCAGACTTGAAGGTCTCGGCGACATCGAAGGTCTCACCGGCCTTGATCTTCGCGTCGATGAGGGTCCTGAGCTCTTGCTGATATTCGTCCACGAACGATTCCGGATCGAAGTCGGACGAGTAGCTCTTGACCAGGCTCGCCGACAGTTCCAGTTCCTTCTTCGAGATCTTGACTTCTTCGTTCAACGACTCGAATGAGGCCTCGCGCACCTCGTCAGCCCACAGCAGCGTTTGCAGCACGAGCACGTCACCGCGCACGCGCAGCGCAGCCAACCGCGTCTTCTGCCGGAGCGTGAAGCGCACGATCGCCGTGCGATCAGTCTGTTCGAGCGTCTGGCGCAGCAGCACGTAGGCCTTCGGGGACTTCGAATCCGGCTCGAGGTAGTAGGCCTTGTCGAGAGTGAGCAGATCGACCTGCTCGCTCGGCACGAACTCGACGACGTCGATCTCACGGCTTCGTTCGGCGGGGAGTGCCTCGAGATCTTCCTTCGTGAGCACAACCATCTGGCCGTCGTCCTCGAACGCCCGGTCGATGTTGGAGTATGCGATGACCTCGCCGCACACCTCACAGGTGCGCTTGTATCGGATGCGCCCGCCGTCCTCATCGTGCACCTGATGCAGCGAGACATCGTGATCCTCGGTGGCCGAGTAGACCTTTACTGGCACGTTCACGAGCCCGAATGTCAGGGCACCTTTCCAGATCGTCCTCATGACACCATGAGACACCGTAAAGTCCGCCGATGCCAGGGGCTTGTGGATAGTCTTTCGTCATGTCACGAGCCGCGCAGGTCGTCGAAGTCGACGGCAGACGCCTGCGCCTGACCAACCTCGACAAGGTTCTCTACCCGGAAACCTCGACGACAAAGGGTGAGATCATCGCCTATTACACCGCCGTCGCTCCGCGGATGCTGCCGTTGCTGGCCGGACGGCCGGTCACCAGAAAGCGCTGGGTGAACGGCGTCGGAACAGCGGATGCCCCGGGCGAGGTGTTCTTCGCGAAGCAGCTAGAGCGGGGTACACCGGATTGGGTGCAACGGCGAGCGATCGAGCACTCCGGAGGGCCCAAGGACTATCCCCTCATCGCGGATCTGGCCAGCCTGGTTTGGTTCGCGCAGGTCGCAAGTCTGGAACTGCACGTGCCCCAGTGGCGCTTCAGCGCTGACGGCTCACGGCAGAACCCGGATCGGCTGGTGCTGGACCTCGATCCCGGCCCGGGTGCCGATCTGGCACAGTGCGCCCAGATCGCACGCTTCGCTCGCGCGATCCTGACAGACATGGGTCTGGACCCGGTACCGGTCACGAGCGGCAGCAAGGGGGTCCACCTTTATGCCCCGTTGGATGGCGCCTCCACCAGTGATCAGGCCTCCGCCGTAGCCAAGGAACTCGCCCGGGCGATCGAAGCCGACCACCCGGACCTCGCGACCAGCACCATGGCGAAGGCTGAACGCGGTGGCAAGGTCTTCATCGACTGGAGTCAGAACAGCGGGTCGAAGACGACTATCTCGCCGTACTCGCTGCGCGGTCGCACAAGGCCGACCGCGGCGGCACCACGTACGTGGGAAGAGCTTGAGGAGCCGGGGCTCCGGCAATTGACATTCGATGAGATCACCGCCCGGCTCGACGCGGGGATCGACCCTTTCGCTGCGATGTTCCCGTCGCAGCAGAACACCGCACTCGAGCCGTATCTCGCCAAGCGAAGTGCCGAGAAGACGCCGGAGCCCATGCCACAGCAAGCCTCCGCGCTCCAACCGAAAGCAGCTCCCCGTTTCGTCATCCAAGAGCACCACGCCAGGCGCCTGCACTTCGACCTGCGCATCGAGCGCGACGGGGTGCTCGTGAGCTGGGCTGTGCCCAAAGGTGTGCCCGAGCGCAGTGATCGCAACCACCTCGCGGTGATGACCGAGCCGCACCCGCTGGAGTATCTGACGTTCCACGGCGAGATCCCGAAGGGCGAATACGGCGCTGGTGCCATGACTATCTGGGACACCGGCACAGTCGAGATCGAGAAATGGCGCGAGGACGAGGTCATCGGAACCTTCCTCGGCACCGGACCGCTCGGAAGCGCGCGACTCGCGTTGATCCGTACCGGCGGATCCGGCGAGAAGTCCTCGTGGCTGCTGCACCGGATGACAGAGAGGTCACACACAGCACCGCGCCCGATGCTCGCCGAATCAGGCACGCCGGGCCTCGCGCGATCGCTGCGTGCGCCGTGGAGCGAGATCAAATGGGACGGGATCCGCGCGATCGGTGCGTGGCGAGAAGGGCGCATGCGCCTGTACGCCCGAAGCGGCACAGACATCACGGCCCGCTATCCGGAGATCACCGCTGACGGCGCACCGCATCTCGCCTCACCAGAGGCGATGGTCGACGGCGAGATCGTCGCATTCGACTCCTCCGGGCTCCCGAGCTTCAGCAAACTCCAGAGTCGGATGCACCTGACCAATGCGAGGGAGATCGAACGCGAGGTGGTGCGCACTCCGGTCGCCTACCACCTGTTCGATCTTCTCAGCCTCGACGGTCAGGATCTCACAGCGCTCCCGCTGCGTGATCGTCGAGAGTTGCTGGAGAGTCTCGCGGAAACAGCGGACATACCGGTTGTCGTGCCGCCGGTGTTCGACGATCTGGATGCTGCGATGCAGCTCAGCCGCGACTTCGGGCTCGAAGGCGTCGTCGTCAAGGAATCGGGCTCTCGTTATCGGCCGGGTACGCGTTCCGGCTCCTGGTTGAAGATCAAGCACACCCGCATGCAAGAGGTCGTGATCGCGGGCATCCGTCCCGGCAAGGGCAGTAGATCCGGTGGCATCGGCTCGCTTCTGCTCGCGATACCCGACGATGATGGCCTGCGCTACATCGGACGGGTGGGCAGCGGCTTCGACGATCGGATGCTTCACGATCTTGATGAACGCTTGACACCACTGCGCATCCAGAAGAGTTCGATTCACGGTGTCCCTCGCGCGGATGCGAGCGACGCACTGTGGGTCCAGCCGGTCATCGTCGGCGAGGTGGAGTTTGCGAACTGGACTCCGGACGGCGTCCTGCGCCATGCCCGTTGGCGGGGTCTCAGGCCAGACAAGAAGGTCGAGGAGATCACGCTCGAGCAGTGAGATCAGGCGTGAGCCTCCTCGCAGTCCGCTGCCGCGTCAGACTCGATCTGGAATGTCGAGTGCGCGACGTCGAAGTGGTCGATGAGGCAGCTCTGCAGGTGCTCGAGAAGCTCGTCGGTGCGCCCTTCGGCCAGGAGTTGCTGCGAGACCTTGACGTGTGCGGTGAAGACTGGAGCTCCTCGGGTCAGCTGCCATACGTGCACATCATGCACGCTGGTGACGCCGTCGAGCGCGAGCAGATGATCGCGGATCTCGCTGACGTGCGTATTCGCTGGCGCTGATTCGGCCAGCACCGAGAACACTTCCCGCAGCAGCACGATCGCTCGCGGAATGATCATGACCGCGATGAACAGGGAAGCGATGGCATCGGCTGGCATCCAGCCGGTCGTCACGATGATGATGGCTGCAACGATCACCGCGGCAGAGCCGATCATGTCGCCGAGCACTTCGAGGTAAGCGCCGCGGACGTTGATGCTGGTCTTCTGAGCGGAGCTGAGCAACCACATCGCAATCGCGTTGGCGATCAGGCCGATGACGGCCACGACGAGCATGAGCGGCCCGGCGACCTCGGTCTCGGTGGGCTCCAGCAGCCGTTTGACACCCTCGACTCCGACCGTCGCTGCCAAGACAATGAGGATGATCGCGTTGATCAGCGCGCCGAACACCTCGGCACGCTGATAACCGAACGTGCGGCGATCGTCCGCGGGGCGGGCAGCGACCGTGCTGGCGATCAGCGCGATCACCAGCGCCGAGGCATCGGTGAACATGTGCGCCGCGTCGGCCAGCAGCGCAAGCGAGCCGGTCAGAATTGCGCCGATGACCTGCACGATCATCACCGTGGCAGTCAGGCAGAGCGAGATGGTCAGCAACCGGCGGTTGCTGAAGGCGCGAATTCCTCCTCGCGGTGCGTGATCGTGCATGCCACCAGGCTAGCCCGGGCCAGCACGCGGAGAGGCCCCTTATGACTAGTCGGGAAGGGTAACGATTCTCAGTAGGGCCAGCGCGGTTCAGATGGCCTGCAGCAGCGGAACGAACGCTTCGAAAGCGCGCGCCCGGTGTGACTGCGACTGCTTCTCTTCACTGCTGAAGTCTGCCGTGGTGCGCTCGGCGCCAGCAGGCTGACCGTCGGGGATGAAGATCGGGTCGTAGCCGAAGCCGTTCGCGCCGGAGGGTTCGTGCGCGAGACGCCCCGGCCACACTCCTGCCACCGTGTGTTCGGTGCCATCGGGCGTCACGAGTGCGATCGTGGAGATGAACTGCGCGGTGCGGTGCGGATCGGCGATGTCGGCGAGCTGGTCGAGCAGCAGCTCGAGGTTCGCCGTGGCATCCTTCTTCTGCCCGGCCCAGTACGCGGAGAATATGCCGGGCGATCCGCCCAGCACATCCACGCAGATACCGGAGTCGTCAGCGAACGCGGTGAGTCCCGTGAGTTCTGCCGCTGCGCGCGCTTTGAGCAGCGCGTTCTCGGCAAACGTCACACCGTCTTCAACCGGTTCCGGACCGTCATAGCCGATGACTTCGAGGTCGGGCCTCGTCATCGCGATGATCTGTTGAAACTCGGCGATCTTATGCGGGTTGTGCGTAGCGAGAACGACTTTGGTCATGCCGTCACTCCCCCGCGAGGGCAGCGAGCTGCCGTTCCTTCAGATCGGCACAGCCGTTGACACCGAGCTCGAGCAGCGCATCGAGTTCGCGCTTGTCGAACGGCGCGCCCTCGGCGGTGCCCTGCACCTCGACGAACAGACCGCGGCCGGTGACGACGATGTTCATATCGGTCTCTGCGCGAACATCCTCGACATATGCCAGATCGAGCATGGGTTCACCGTCGATGATGCCGACCGAGACAGCTGCGACCGAGTCCAGCAACGGAGTGGCGTTCTTGCCGATGAACTTCTTCGTACGGCCCCACTCGATCGCGTCCGCGAGCGCCACGTACGCGCCGGTGATCGCCGCGGTGCGCGTGCCGCCATCTGCCTGCAGCACATCGCAATCGATGACGATCGTGTTCTCCCCCAGCGCCTTGGTGTCGACGACGGCGCGCAGCGCCCGACCGATCAGGCGCGAGATCTCGTGGGTGCGCCCGCCGACCTTGCCCTTGATGCTCTCGCGGTCGTTGCGGCTGTTGGTCGCCCGGGGCAGCATCGCGTACTCGGCGGTGACCCAGCCCTTGCCTTTGCCGGTAAGCCAGCGCGGAACGCCGTTGGTGAACGACGCTGTGCACAACACCTTGGTGCCGCCGAAGCTGATAAGAGCCGAACCTTCAGCATGCGAGCTCCAACCCCGTTCGATCGTGATCTCGCGGAGCTGGTCAACGGAGCGGCCGTCCGCACGAACGATGTCAGTCATGAAGTTCCTTTGCATTGGAGATGCCGGCCTCGGCCAGCTCGGAAAGATCGGGAAGAGTGATGACGCCGGTCTGCACATGCTGGACATCGCGCACCTCGGCGCCCATGAGCCGGTTGGCCAGAGCGGTGAACTCCTCAGTGGATTCGCCGGTGGCTTCGTACTTGTACCGTGCCACAGCATCCGGAGGCGCGAGCAGATCACCGCGCATGAGCTGCCGGTACACGTCACCGGCGGTCTCATCGTCGCTGGAAACGAGCGAGACGCCCTCACCCATGACGTAGCTGATCGCGCCGCGCAAGAACGGGTAGTGCGTGCATCCGAGCACGAGGGTGTCGACGTCGGCTTCGCGCAGCGGCGCGAGGTAGTTCTCCGCGGCGGCGATCACCTCAGGGGTGCCGGTGATGCCCGCCTCGACGAACTCGACGAAGCGCGGGCAGGCGGCGGTGAACACGTCGAAACGCTCATCCACCTCGAGCATGTCCTGATAGGCGCGGGAACCGATCGTGCCGACCGTGCCGATGACGCCGATGCGGTTGTTGCGAGTCGTTGAAATGGCCCGGCGCACAGCCGGACCGATGACCTCGACGACGGGGACGTCGTAACGCTCACGCGCATCGCGCAACATCGCTGAGGACGCCGTGTTGCACGCGATCACGAGCATCTTCACGCCCTGGTCGACCAGCGTGTCGAGCACCTCGAGCGCATAGCGGCGGACGTCGGCGATGGGCTTCGGCCCGTAGGGCGAGTTCTGAGTGTCACCGATATAGATGAAGGATTCTCGGGGCAGTTGAGCCCGGATCGCGCGAGCCACCGTGAGCCCGCCGACACCGGAGTCGAAAATTCCGATCGGCGCATCGTTCATGACTCACCAGCCTACCCGCGCCCAGAAGTCATGGCGGCGTCGCCACGCTCACTAAACTGAGCGCATGAACTCGTCGACGGCTCTCCTGACGGACCGATACGAACTCACCATGCTCGGTGCCGCACTTCGCGATGGCACCGCAGCGCGCCCCAGCGTGTTCGAGCTGTTCTCCAGACGGCTCTCCGGTGGTCGGCGCTTCGGTGTGGTCGCTGGCACCGGGCGGCTGCTGTCGCTGCTGCGAGAATTCCGGTTCGGTGACGATGAGCTGCGCTTCCTCCGCGATAGCGACGTGGTGGATGCTGAGACGTTGAAGTATCTGGAGAACTACCGCTTCACCGGGTCGATCCACGGATACCGCGAAGGTGAGCTGTACTTCCCTGGTTCGCCCATCCTTACCGTGGAGGGCAGCTTCGCCGACGCCGTTGTGCTCGAAACGCTCGCGCTGAGCGTGCTCAACCATGATTCCGCAGTCGCGACAGCTGCCTCACGCATGAGTATCGCCGCCGGCGAGCGTCCCCTGGCGGAGATGGGCTCGCGCCGTGCGGCCGAGATGTCAGCGGTGGCTGCGGCCCGCGCCGCCTATATCGCCGGTTTCAGTGCGACCAGCAATCTAGAAGCAGGTCGCCAGTGGGGCATCCCCACGATGGGCACGGCAGCACACTCCTGGACGCTGTTGCACGACACCGAAGAAGACGCATTCCGCGCGCAGGTCGAAAGCCTCGGCACCGACACCACGCTGCTGGTCGACACCTACGACATCCGCACCGGCGTCGAGACCGCGATCCGCGTCGCCGGCACCGGCCTCGGCGGTGTTCGCCTCGATTCCGGCGACCTGCCTACAGTCGCCGCCGCGGTGCGCACACAACTGGACGAGCTGGGAGCGGTCAACACGAAGATCACCGTCACCAGCGACCTCGATGAGTACGCGATCGCAGCGCTGGCAGCATCCCCTGTCGACTTCTACGGTGTCGGCACGTCTGTCGTGACCGGATCGGGGTATCCGACCGCGGGTATGGTCTACAAGCTCGTCGCACGGCAGGATCCGAGCGGCGGCTGGGTCGCCGTGGCGAAGGCGTCGACTGACAAAGGGTCCAAGGGCGGACGCAAGGCAGCGTTCCGCACGCTCAGCGGCGGTACGGCCACCGCGGAGACGGTTGTCGTATCCGACGGCTTCGAGGCGCTCGGAAGCGCCGCAGAGTACCCGGATTCGCGGCCGCTGCAGGTCAATCTCGTCGATGGCGGCGAGATCGACAGTTCCTACGAGGGTGCTGCGGGTGCGGCATCCGCTCGTGAGCACCATATGAGCGTTCGCGAGGAGCTGCCCGTGCGGGCACTTGCGCTCAGCAAGTCGGATCCGGCGATCCCGACACGGTTCGTCGACGCCGGGTAATCGGCCTCAGCCGACCATCGACTCGTAGATCTCCTTGCAGGTCGGGCAGATCGGGAACTTCTCCGGATCGCGTCCCGGTGTCCACTTCTTGCCGCACAGCGCGCGCACCGGCCGGCCGGAGATCGCGGATTCGAGGATCTTGTCCTTCTTCACGTAATGGGAGAAGCGCTCATGATCGCCCGGTTCGACGTTCTCTTCCTTGAGAAGTTCTTCCAGTTCGCGATCAAGTGTTGCAATGCCGCCTTGATCGGGGCTGTCCAGCGGAGTACTCATAGCGCCGATTCTAACTGGCATCGCGACGTCGCGGGTCGCGGATGCCGTCTCTCACGCTGTCTCGACGAACTCCATGAGCCGTTCACCGCTGCGGTCGTAGATCCGTCCGCCGATGACCGCTCCGACTCCGAGAATGACGATGCCGGTGCCGATGCCGACCCAGAAGGTGAGCGGGTTGTACACCCCATCGGCGATTACCGTCATGATGAACAGCCACAGGGTGGGTGCGCTGACCACAATTGCGCCCATGAAGGCGGCTGCAGGCCCGAACCCGCCACGGGATGCTGATCGCTGCGGTTGCTCGAACGGGCTGTCCCCGGGACGTGAAACCGCGTACGGCGAGACGACAGAGGAGATGCTGGACAGTCCCAGGCCCGAGAGGAAGAGGCTGGCGGCCAGTCCGATCATCGGCAGTAGCAGGTACCAGCTTTCGACCGTGGCCAGGGTCAGGGGGATGGCGATTGCCAGCACCGGAAGCGCGACCAGAAGGATCGGAGCGAGTCGGCCGAGTCGATCGGACAGTCCGCGCACACCGCTGGCCACATGCGTCCACAGTGCGGTGGAGTCATAGGCGACGTCGTTGTGTGGCAACCAGCCGAAGAACAGCGCCATGAGTGGAACGGGGACGAGCGCTGCCAGGTACAGCGGCACCCCGGCGACCAGCAACGGGAACACCGTCAGTACACCGGCTATCGGCACGATGACGAAGTTGACGATGTAGCGGCGATCGCGCAGCCAGTAGATGAGGCTCCGCGCGGCGACTGCGCCGAGGGCGTTTGCAGGCAGCAGAGCGAACCAGCCGAGGCCGGAGCGCTCACGAGACGTTACCGGGCGGTCGGTGGTGGTCAGCAGGCGTCGAACCAGCCAGGACCACAGCATCCACAACCCGACGAGTGTCACGACGGAGAGGATGGCGGTGATCCAGATTCCGAGGGCGTCGCCGCTTGCGACTGCCAGCGGGAAGGCTACGAGCGCACCGAGCGGGGTGAAGCCGACGACGTCTGCGATGGCGGAGAGTGCTTCAGGTGCCTGCTGGTCCCATTCCAGCGAGGCGAAGAAGACCGCGGCGGGAAAGGCGACGACGACGAGAATCAGAACGAACAGCGCCGTCAGTTCACGCGAGCGGCGTTCAGGAAGAAGCAGTGCGCACACTGCCATTCCGATCCGAGCGGCAACGGTCGGCGCCAACAAGCGCACGACGCCCACTGCGGCTGCCAGCGGCCACGGGATACCGAGCTGAATGGTGACGATGGTGGAGCACACGATGATCGCGAGCAGTGCGAACGAGGGCACGCTGACCAGCGAGGCAAGGGCGAGGATCCACGGCATCTGCCGCTCGCTGACGCCGAAGACACCGAAGCGCCGCGGGTCGAGCTGATCGGTGGCACCGGTCAGGATCGGTCCCAGCAGGAAGCCGAGGAAGATCGCCGCGCCCCCGAGCACGAGCACCGTACGCGCGACGGGCAGCGGGGCATCGCCCAGGCTCAGGATGGCGGTGCAGACGGCAGCCGTCGCCGATACGAGAATGATGAAACCGATGACGGTGCGCACAGTCCGCTCGCCACGAAGCGCGCCGAGCATCAACGCGACTCTCAGTCGGAGAACGTGTGCAACCATTCCAGGCCCTCCACCTCGCCGATGCCGCCCGAGAGTTCAACGAAACGAGACTCAAGCGTCTGCCCGGCGCGCACTTCGTCGACTGTTCCTTCGGCCAGCACCTCACCGCCGACGATAATCGCGACACGCGAGCAGACCTGCTGCACGAGGTCCATGCCGTGGCTGGACAGGATGACCGTGCCGCCGTGGGAGACGTAAGCGCGGAGGATGTCGAGGATCACAGCAGAGGACACGGGGTCGACGGCCTCGAACGGCTCGTCGAGTACGAGAACGCGTGGTGAATGGATCATGGCCCCGGCCAGCATGATCTTCTTGGTCATACCGGCGGAGTAGTCCGAGACGACCCGGCCGACGGCGTCGACGAGATCGAAGGCGCGCACCAGGTCGGCGGCGCGCTTCTCGATCACATCGGCGGAGAGTCCGCGCAGCAGACCGTAGTAATGCAGCAGCTGACGCCCGGTCAGTCGATCGAAGGTGCGCAGACGATCGGGCAACACACCCATGACGCGCTTGGCGCCCTGGGAGTCAGCGGCCTGGTCGATGCCGCACACCACCACCTCGCCCTCATCAGCACGCAGCAGTCCCGCCAAGATCGACAGCGTGGTCGTCTTACCCGCGCCGTTCGGGCCGACGATGCCGTAGAAGCATCCGGTCGGGATCGTCAGATTGATGTTGTTGACAGCGCGGTGGTCACCGAAGTCCTTGATGAGTCCGCGGATCTTGACCGCGTCAGTGGCGGATGCCGCGCCGACGGCGTCTGCGACGACCGCGGTGAGGGCCTCAACAGCGTCGGATGCTGTGTCTGCTGCGGTTGCGGTGTCGGCGGCCTGTTCCGGGGCTGGCTCGGCCGGCTCGGAGGCTGACTCGGCCGCCGGCTCGGCCGCGGGTTCCGTGGCCGGCTCTGCGGCGGGTTCGGATTCGGCGAGCTCCGCGGCAGATTCGGGTTCGGCCGGTGCTCGGACTGCGTCGGCGACGGGCGCCGCGGCATCGGCGGCCACGGCGGACTTCACACGGGGCTTCCGCTTGGCCGGCGTCTTCTCGGTGGCAACTTCGAGTGCGGCATCCTGCTCGGGAGCTTCGACGACGGCGTCGTTTGCGACGGCATCCGTCTTCTCAGCAGTCTTGGTTGCTTTCGCCTCGTCAGCGGCCTGCTCGGCTGCCTTCGCGTCCGCTGCCCTTTTCGCCGCGGCAGTCTTGGCTGCCGTCGTCTTTGCTGCTGCGCTCTTGGCCGAAGCGGTCTTGGATGCTGCTTTCTTCGCCGCCGTCTTCTTCGCCGCGGATTGCGCTGCCACAGTCTTCGCCGCGGTCGACGTCGCGGGCGAGGACTTCGCAGCGGTCGACTTCGGGGTCGACTTCGGGGTCGAGGACTTCACAGTAGAGGCGTTCGATGACGACTTTTTCGGAGCGGCAGCCTTCGCCGAGGTCGTCGTGGATGCTGGCTTCTTCGCCGCCGTCGTCGAACGCGCTTGCGCCGCCTTCACCTCGGCAGATCTTGGCGCACGGGCGGCGGTCGCCTTTTTCTGCTGATCAGCACGGTCATCGCGGGGAGAAGTCACTGTCTTACGCTATCAATCGGGATGGACTTTCTCCGGATCGAGCGAAATAATTGCCACCTGTGCATCTGGTGTGTACCTGATCACGAAATGGCAACGTCGCCGTCATACCCCGCGGGTTCCCAGGGGTCGTCGCTAGCATAAGGGCGGCACGAAGAAGTGTCTGGTCGATTAACCGACCGTGAACACAGATTCTTTTTAGGAGTATTCGTGACTCTTCAGACCGTCATTCTCGCTGCTGGCATGGGCTCGCGCCTGGGCCGCGCCCTGCCCAAGCCCCTCACTGAGCTCGGCGACGGCCGCACGATCATGCAGCAGCAGCACGAGAACATCCGCGCTGCTTTCGGAAGCGACGCCCGCATCACTGCTGTTGTCGGGTACCGCGCTGAGACCATCATCGAGGCCTTCCCCAACGTCAACTACGTTCACAACGAGCGCTACGACGAGACCAACACGTCCAAGAGCCTGCTGCGCGCTCTCAGCGCGACCGGCAAGGGCGGCGTGCTCTGGATGAACGGCGACGTGGTCTTCGACCCGCGCATCCTGGGACGTGCAATTGAGTTCATCGAGCGCGACCAGTCGTTCGTCACCGTCAACACCTCCAAGGTCAGCGACGAAGAGGTGAAGTACACGGTCACGGCCGAGGGCTTCATCAACGAGCTCTCCAAGACCGTCAAGGGCGGGCTCGGCGAGGCTGTTGGAATCAACTACATCTCCTCGACGCACAAGAAGGCGTTCATGCGTCAGTTGCAGCGCGTCGAGGACCAGGACTACTTCGAGCGCGGTCTTGAGCTCGCGATCGCAGAAGACGGTCTGCTGCTCGAGCCGATGGACGTCTCGGACCTGTACGCCGTCGAGGTCGACTTCGCCGAAGACCTGGAGCGCGCGAACCTCTTCGTCTGATCTTCATACTTCGCTGCACCACGCAGAGCCCGCCCCTATTTCGATGGGGCGGGCTCTCTGCGTTTTCCCGGACGGCGATTCTAAGATCAACATGATGGCTAAGAAGGTGCACACGATCCACTCCCTTCCCACGGATGCCCCGTGGGATACGGGAGTTCCTCCCGTCGGCTCCGACGAGCATCCGTTCACCGTGCGCGGGCTGGATCGCGTGCTGTCGATTCAGCGGCCCCTCGTGATCGCTCATATCCGCAGCATCCGCCTGCGCAATCCGGATGCCACGCCGGCTCAGCTCGTGCGTATTCTCGAACGTCGATATCTCGCCGCGGTCACCACCGGGGGCGCGGCGGTCGGCGCGACAGCGGTCGTCCCGGGAATCGGCACCGGAATCACGCTGGCCCTGTCGGGCGTGGAGACCGTCGGATTCGTGGAGTCGACGGCGCTGTTCGCGCAGTCGGTCGCCGAAGTCCACGGCATCGCCATCGAGAACCCGGATCGCGCGCGTGCGCTCGTGATGACGCTGATGCTCGGCAAAGAGGGCGTCGATCTCGTCGGCCAGCTCACCAAGCAGGCGACCGGACGAGGCGCGAGCCGCTCCGCCTACTGGGGCGAGCTCATCACGAAGTCGCTCCCGCGCGCGGCGGTCGGGCCCGTGGTCGATCAGCTCAAGACGATGTTCATGAAGCATTTTGCAGCGGCGGGTAGTGCATCCTTCCTCGGAAAGGCACTGCCGTTCGGGCTCGGGGCGGCGGTCGGTGGAGCCGGAAACCATCTTCTTGGTCGTCGTGTGCTCACGACATCGCGGCGTGCGTTCGGCGTTGCCCCGGCCGTGCTGCCGTACGCCCTGGAACCGGTCGCAGGAGCTGAGAAGCTGGAATTACGGATGCTGCGTGGTGCGCGCTACGCCGGCGGCGCCGTTGCGGGTGCTGCCGGAAGCATCGCCCGAGGCGCCGGATGGATCGGGCACCAGGTCGGTTCCGTGGCACGGCGAAAGCCGAAGGCAACGGAGATCGAAAGCCTCGACTCCTCCTCCACGGATAGGGATTCTTAGGACTTATCCCCCGCCCGCGTAGAAGGTCCATCTCCGGGCGAACTGGCGTCGGATGCCACTCCTACCGTGGCGGGCATGCTGAGACCGCTAGATCTGACCGAGCTCCCGCCTCCACCCGCCTACCGTGTTCCGTGGCGTGTGCTGCGCAACGATCCGGAGCATCCGATCATCGTGAACGACGGACGGGATTCCGCGGATTTTGTGCGGGTATTTCACGACGATGATGGTGCCACCGGCCCGCCCCAGCTGTGGGGGCAGGTACTTCCGGCAGAGCAGATCGAGCTGTGCCTGTGCGCAGTCGACACCGACAACGCGACGGTTACTCTCGCGTGGTTCCGCCAGGCTGACGGGCTGGAGTACGTCTGGAGGTTCGTTGTCTGAGGATGCGCGGTCGCGCAGCGACTATTCGCCTTCGCGGCGGCGCAGCTCACGCCGGAAATCTGCCTCGGAGTACGGTTTCAGATCTTCAGGGAGATCTGACGCGGTGAGCCCTTTCAGGAAAACCGTGGGCTCAACCTCGAGTGCGGTCGCGAGCTGAATCAGCACGAAGAGCGTCGGGTTGCCGTTGCCACCCTCGATCCGAGCCAGGTGCGACACATCCATGTCGGCACGCTCGGCGAGCTTCGCCCGACTGATCGTCGCTTTGGAACGCAGTTCCCGAACGAGCATTCCAACATGCTCAGATGCTCGAGACCGGGGCGCTTTCATCCTTTAAGCATCCCGGCGCTAGGCGCTCCTTCCGCAGGCCTATAGCCTTGGGCTTATATGCCATCGTCTGGCGTGCCTGTTTTGATCTGGTTCTTCTCGATCTGTCGCGTCCTTACGCACGGGTATGTCGCGAACCAGAAGTCCGTCTTGTGAGCAGTCTCGGATCATTTCGATTTCTCCACGGTCGATGGACCCCGCGGGCTCCGGCCGGGACAGGGACCACGAAAGACCCACTCCTCGTGTGGCTCGCCGAGATCCTCGTACGGTTGAACGAACTGTGCGCTGACGACGACTTCACCACAGGTCAACTCGCAGAAGCAGTTCCTCGAATCACCCGATCTGACGGATGCCGTCACCGGCGCCGTGCTGAGCAATCAGGACACGAACAACCGCATCGCCTATCGTAGATTAAAACGAATGTCTGAGGTCAGTGTCAGTATGAACTATGGCAGTTTTCAGCGACGTACTCGACCTGATCCCCGCGTTGCGGGGACAGTGCGCCGGTGTCGCATGCACGGTGCCCATCGAACTGAACGCCATGGATGACGCGGCGATCGTCGCCACCCTCACCGAAGCCACCGAACTCGTCAACCAGCTAGAGCAGATCCGACTCGCAGCGAGCGGCGTCGTTGCCGTCCGGTCATCACGCGGGACGGGGCATTCCGGACTCGCACAGTCGCGTGGTCATCGCAGCGCGAGCGCGCTGATCCAAGACATCACCGGCTCAACCCGTGCCGAAGCTCACCGCATGGCGCGGGTAGGCCAGACGCTCCTGTCCGACGGCCAAGCAGATGCCAAAGGCTGGGCCACCGGCACTGGCACCGGCCCTGGTGAGCCTGGCTCTTCTAGCTGGCTCGGCGGACCGGGCGAAGCACCGAACTATGGCAACGGCGACGCGGCGGCACCTGGTAACAATGCCGGGACGGGAAGCGGGAGCAGCACTGGGGCTGGCGCTGGAGATGGCGGGGATGACCCCACCATCTCGTGGGGCACCGATGACGGCAGCTCAGGCAGCGAAGACGCTCCGAGCAGCGACAGCGCGTCCCAGCCGACACCTCCCCCGCCCAATTGGCACGCACCATTGAGCCGAGCGCTGCTGAACGGCGCTATCACTGGCGCGCAACACGACGTGATCCGTCGCGGCCTGGGCGAACCACCGACGATTGATCGTGCAACGCTCAACTCACCCGAAGATGCCGCGAGACTCGAAGAGACGTGGCGCGAAGCATGGCAGCTTGCCGCCGAACAGCTCATCACCGAAGCAGCGGATCGCACAGTCGAAGAACTCGGCTCCACTGCGCGGATGATCCGCGACCAACTCGACCCCGAAGGCGCAGCCGCTCGCTTCGAAGAGCGCTACGCGAGGCGCTCGTTCCGGCTCTGGACCGACGCCGACGGCGTGCACCACGGCAGTTTCATCTTCGACGACGAAGCAGCCGCCCTCGTCCGCACGATCCATGATGCAGCCCTTCGCCCGCGCCGCGGCGGACCGCGCTTCGTCGACTCCGATGAACGAGCCGCCGCAAAAGACCTCGCAGACGACCCGCGCACCAACGATCAACTCGCGCACGACCTCATGATCGACGTGCTGCGCGCTGGCGCGCTGGCCGATGCAAAAACAGTGTTCGGCGTCCGGCAGGCCGGATTGCGGCTGGTGCAGACCCTGAACACCGACGGCACCCACGGCCCTGTCCACACCGAGGACGGCGTGACACCGATCCCCGCAGCGTTCGCTGCTCAACATGCATGCAACATCGGATTCATACCGATCAGCGTAGACAGCGACGGCAATCCACTCGACGTCGGCAGAGAACAGCGCCTGTTCACGACGAAACAGCGCATTGCGCTCGCGATACGCGACGGCGGTTGCCGGTGGAAGGGATGCGATAGACCCGCCTCCTACGGCGAAGCCCACCACATCGATCATTGGTCAACTGGCGGACGCACCGACATCGACCGGGGCATACTGCTGTGTCGATTCCATCACCTGCAACTGCACAACGGCGGCTGGTCGATCGCACGAGATCCGGACGGCGACTTCGTGCTGCACGATCCATCCGGCGGCAGTCGCATACTCCATCGAAGACTCGCCCTCCGCTATGCGTTCAACGACATCGATCCACCGCCACGACGATTCCGGCGAGTCGCATGAACTGTTCGCGTGCGGCTTCCGGTGCAAATGCAGAACACTCGAACTCGACGAATCCGATTCGTACATCGTTTTGCATCGGATGGGTGGAACCCTGCAAAGGATCCGGCAACCCATTGTGCGAGGCATCCAACGCCCGGCGCCATCCCCCTACTAGTGTGGAATCCGTGACGGACACTCCTGACCTCTTTACCACCGCCGGCAAGATCGCCGACCTCCGCGCCCGCTATACCGAGGCCGTGGTCGACGCTGAAGAGGTCGCGAAGGGGAAGCAGCACGCCAAGGGCAAGATGACCGCCCGCGAACGCATCGAATGCCTGGTCGACCCGGGCAGCTTCGTCGAGTTCGACGAATACGTGCGCCACCGCACCACCGCCTTCGGCATGGATCGCTCCCGCCCCTACGGCGACTCCGTCGTCACCGGCGTCGGCACGATCCACGGCCGCACGGTCGCCGTCTACTCGCAGGACTTCTCCACCTTCGGCGGCTCGCTCGGTGAGGTCGCCGGCGACAAGATCATCAAGATCATGGAATACGCCCTCGCCGGTGGCATGCCCTGCATCGGAATCCTCGACTCGGGCGGAGCGCGCATCCAAGAGGGCGTCGTCGCCCTCGGCAAGTACGGCGAGATCTTCCGCCTGAACACTCGCGCATCCGGTGTCATCCCGCAGATCTCCATCATCATGGGGCCGGCCGCGGGCGGCGCCGTGTACTCCCCGGCTCTCACCGACTTCGTCATCATGGTCGACAAGACGAGCCAGATGTTCGTCACCGGCCCCGACGTCATCAAGACCGTCACCGGCGAAGACGTCGGAATGGAAGAGCTCGGCGGCGCATACACGCACAACACCCGCTCCGGCGTCGCGCACTACCTCGCCGAAGACGAGGACGACGCGCTCGACTACGCACGTACCCTCCTCAGCTTCCTGCCCGACAACAACATGGCGGAGCTCCCCTCCTACGAGGGCGTTTTCGAGTTCGAAACCACGGATGCTGATCGCACGCTGAACACGATCATCCCGGACTCCGCGAACCAGCCCTACGACATGCACACGGTCATCGAGCACGTCGTCGACGACGGCGACTTCCTCGAAGTTCAGCCCCTGTTCGCGCCGAACATCCTCATCGGCTTCGGTCGCGTCGAAGGACGCACCGTCGGCATCATCGCCAACCAGCCCTCGCAGATGGCAGGAACCTTGAACATCGAAGCCGGCGAGAAGGCCAGCCGCTTCGTCCGCTTCTGCGACGCGTTCTCCGTCCCGATCGTCACCCTCGTCGACGTTCCCGGATATCTTCCCGGCACCGACCAGGAATGGACCGGCGTCATCCGCCGCGGCGCGAAGCTGCTCTACGCCTACTCCGAGGCGACCGTGCCGCTGGTCACCGTGATCCTCCGCAAGGCCTACGGCGGCGCGTACATCGTCATGGGCTCCAAGCAGCTCGGTGCCGACGTCAACCTTGCCTGGCCGACCGCCGAGATCGCTGTCATGGGCGGCCAGGGCGCCGTCAACATCCTCTACCGCGGCGAAATCCGCAAGGCGGAGGAAGCCGGCGAAGACGTCGCAGCAGTGCGCACGCGCCTCGCCAACGAGTACACCTACAACGTCGCATCGCCCTTCCTGGCTGCGGAACGCGGAGAGCTGGACGGCATCATCGAGCCGGCCAACACCCGAGTTTCGATCGCCAAGGCACTGCGCTCGCTGCGCGGCAAGCGCGAGGAGCTGCCTCCCAAAAAGCACGGGAACATCCCGCTGTGACCGATCCCGATCACGCACCCGACGTCCGAATCATCCGCGGCAACGCGAATGAGGAAGAACTCGCCGCCCTCATGGCGGTCGTCACTGACGCGTATGAGCGCGAAGCAGCGGATGCTGTCGCCGAAGAGCCGAGCGTTTCCGCATGGCAACGAACCCAACGCCCGCTGCGCAAGCCGCTGCGGCGTGACATCCCGTGGGGACGATTCTCGGGCTGATTCCGCCCTTCGACAGGCTCAGTGATCGGTGACAGACTCAGGAATCGGCGACAAGCTCAGGAATCGGCGACAAGCTCAGGCTGATTCCGACGCACCTGGAGCTGGCCGGTTCAGCCGACGAGGCGCGGCGCGGCGAAACGCAGCGTGACGAGCTGGAACGGGCGCAACGTGAGATCGTCGCCATCAAGCGCCACAGCATCCACTTCGCGCTCCAGCAGATCCGTCTCGCACACGCGGTCGAACTCGAACGACGTCGACAACTTGGCCGCTGCACGACCGCCGTGCGCCTCGTAGAGTCGAACGATTACATCTCCGCTGCGATCCTCGGCGAGCTTCACCGCTTCCACCACCACCGCATCCGATGACACCGAAACCAGCGGGGCGAAGCCATCCGCCCCGACGAGCGTGCGCGTCGGCAGATTCAGCCGATACCCCTCGTGCACGGCATCCGCAATTGAAGAATCCGGGCGAATACTGACCCGGAAGGTGTGCTCACCCTGATCGGCGTCCGGATCGGGATACATCGCCGCCCGAACGAGCGAAAGTCGCACATTCGTCATCGTGCCGCCTCCCTCACGCGGCGCGCGGGTGATGTCGTGACCGTACGTCGCATCGTTCGCGATTGCAACGCCAAAACCTGACTCGCCGACATGCACCCACCGGTGCGCGACCGTTTCAAAGCGTGCCATGTCCCATGAGGTGTTCGCGTGCGTCGGACGCCGCACATGCCCGAACTGGATCTCCGAGCTGGCCTGATCGGCATGCACATCCAGCGGAAAAGTCAGCTTGAGCAGCTTCTGCCGCTCGCGCCAGTCCACCGTCGTCTCAATATCAAGCGCCTGCGCGTCTGCGGCCAGGGTCAGGGTCTGCGTGATTCGCGTGGCCCCCCGGCCGCGAACCACGCAGACGACTGCCGCAGTGGGATGCGCGCTGTGCTCGATCGAGACCACATCGGTCAGGTCGATGACATGACGGCGATAGTGCTCATCGATGTCCCAGGCGTCCCATTGCGTTGGCGTGTCACGGTGCAGTTGCAGGAGGTTGCCCTTCTCCCCCGGTGCGATCGCGTCACGTCCGGTCGCACGGACGATGAGCGAACCGAGCAGCCCCTCGCCGTCGATGTAAACCGTCAGGTGTTCATTCGACAGCTCGAATCCGCCATCTCTGCGCACGACTGTCGCGGGCTCTGCCTCGCGCCGCACGGCGGCGGCGATCCCCATCGCGGACGCGCCGTCCTGCGCGTAGGGCCCGGCGTTCACAACCAACGCGGTCTCACCCTGACCGACGACTTTCTCCAGCGCCGTTGCGATGATCCGCTCTGTCGCCGCCAGCACTTCGGCGTAACGGCGCTCGGCCTCCCGATGCACCCACCCGATCGATGTGCCCGGCAGAATGTCGTGAAACTGCTGCAGCAGCACGGTCTCCCAGATCCCATCCAGCTCGTCATAGGGATACGTCCCACCGCGCAATGCCGCTGCCGTCGCCCACAGCTCCGCCTCGCGCAGCGCATGTTCGCTGCGCCGATTGCCACGCTTCGTGCGCGCTTGCGAGGTGTAGGTGCCGCGGTGGAATTCGAGGTACATCTCCCCCGACCACACCGGCGGATTCGGATACTCCGCCTCCGCCGCGGTGAAGAACTCCGCGGGACTGGACAGCGTAACCGTCGGCGATCCCTCCAGATCACGCAGGCGCGTCGCCGCGGCCAGCATCTCACGGTTAGGGCCGCCACCGCCGTCGCCGTATCCGAACGGCACGAGCGACGTGTTCGCCATGCCCTTCTCGGCATATTGACGCTCGGCCCTGGCAAGCTCCGCCGCTGTCAGCTGCGCGCTGTAAGTGTCGACGGGCGGGAAGTGCGTGAAGATACGTGATCCATCGATGCCCTCCCAGAAGAAAGTGTGGTGCGGCATCGTGTTCGTTTCGTTCCACGACATCTTCTGCGTCAGCATCCACCGCGAACCCGCCGCGCGCGCGATCTGCGGCAGCGCCGCCGAGTAACCGAAGGAATCGGGCAACCAGACATCCAACGGCTCGACACCGAACTCCTCGATGAAGAATCGCTTGCCGCGCACGAATTGACGCGCCAGCGCCTCGCCACCCGGGAGATTCGTGTCGGACTCGACCCACATTCCGCCGGTCGGCACGAAACGGCCGGATGCCACCGCCTCGCGCACCCGCGAGAACAGCTCCGGCTGATACCGCTTCAGCCAGGCATACTGCTGCGCCGACGAAGCCGCGAACACGAAGTCCGTCTCCCGCTGCAACGACAGCACGTTCGAGAAGGTCCGCGCGATCTTCCGCTGCGTCTCGCGCACCGGCCACAGCCAGGCCGAGTCGATATGCGCGTGCCCGACCGCATGTATGCGATGCGCAGAAGCGGATGCCGGCGATGAGAGCACGCCGACGAGCTCTGCCCGTGCATCCGCAGCCGAACCCGAGAGATCGTCGGGGTCAGCGGCGTCGACCATTCGCTCCAGCGCGCGCAGGATCTCAGCGCGCCGCGGCGATCCCGTGGGCAGCTCAGCCATCAGCTGCACCAGCACACGCGCATCCTGCAACAGCTCCCACACGACGATGTCGCGCACGGCGATGTCTGCGCAGGCGAAGGTGTACAGCGGGTCGGTGCCGGCCGTCTCCAACTCTCCCAGCGGCGTCGGGAGGAAGTCGCGGAAGCCGTCGGCGACATCCGGGTTGGCGGCCGCCTCGAGATACAGCTCGAAGGACTCCCCCGGAGCCGCGTCCAGCGGTACGTGGGCATTGCGCGGCTCCACCGCCTTGACGATCGTGCCGTCCAGCCGGTAGACAGTGCCCTCTGCTTGAAATCCGGGCTCGGCCGCGTTGAAGCCGAGGTCGAAGAGCAACTCGGCACCGGGTGCCTCCGGTACCGTTCCTGTCACTCGTAGCCACGTCGTCCCCCACGGACGGCCCCAGCGCATCCCTACGACGAACGGTTCAAAGACCTGACCTACAGCATCAGCGAACGGTACCGGCTCCCCCGGCACATCCCAGCTCGCTAAAGTCAGCGGCACCCGATCCAGGTACACATTCGGTAACAGACGCTCTTCGATGAAACGACGTACACGAGCTTCGATCAACACGGATGTGTCATGCATTCGGCAGCGAACTCCAAAGCGAAGGGATACCTAATAGTAAATCGATTAGATTTACTCCTGTCAAGAGCTTCGCAATACTCTGTCGTGCAGCTCGGCTCAGTGATCGAGAAAAAGAGCGGATGCCCGAGGCGACAGCACCTCGTCAAGCACCACACACCCTGCCCCCACCGCCGCCACATCGTCGCCGACGACAGTGCCGAACACCGGGAGATCACGGACCGCGCTCGTGGCGCTCTGCCGTTCCAACAGCTTCGGCAACTCGTTCAGATACTGCGCCTCAACGCGCGCCCAGAAAGGTCCGCCCAGCACGACGCGATCGACATCCAGCATGTTCGTCAGGCTCGAGATGAGCACCGACAGGTGCCCGACTGCTTCAAGGAGCACGGCCATGGCATCGGCATCCTTCGCCGCTGCGCGCGCACACAACTCCGTGAATCGGTCATCGACAAAGCCCGCATCGCTGCTGAAACGATCATCGGCGAAGACACCGGCCCGCTCGGCACGTTCGACGATCGCCTGCGGGGTGCAGACGACCTCGACGCATCCTCGCCTGCCGCATCCGCACTCCGGACCATCGGCATCGACCATGATGTGGCCGACCTCGCCGACGTTGCGGGATGCACCGTGAACGACCTCGCCGTCCAGCACGAGTCCGGTGCCGATGCCGGTGCCCAGATATACGAACAGGAATGAGGCGTCAGCGGGACCTGCCCCGGTCCACAGTTCGGCGACCGACGCTGCGGTGGTGTCCTTCTCCAGAGTGACGCGGAATCCCGTCGCCTCGGCCAGGGCATCCCGCAGCGGCACTCGATGCCAGTCTCGAAGCTTCGGCGGGTCAATGACTGTGCCTCGAGCGGCATCCAGCGGTCCCGGCGTCGCAACGCCGATCCCGGAGATCCGCTCCCTCTCCACCCCGGAGCGCTTGATGAGGTCGTCGACCGATGCCGCCATCGTCTTGATGATCTGGCGCGGATCATTGGTCGGAGTGCGCCGCGTACTGCGCTGGATCACTGCGCCGGCAAGGTCCAGCAGCACGAACGTCATGACGGCCGGATCCAGATGCACACCGATCGACATCCGACTCGATGCGTTCAAACGCAACGTCGTGCGCGGCTTGCCCGGCCCCGCGATGACGCGACCGGCCTCTTCGATCAGGCCGTCATCCAGCAGCCGGCGGGTGATGTTCGTCACCGTCTGCGCGGAGAGCCCCGTCGCATCCGCCAGTTCGGTCCGGCTCAACCCCTCGACGGATCGACGGATCACCTCCAAGATCACGGACTGATTGAAGTCGCCCATCTTGGGAAGATTCGTTCCACGGCGCCGCACACTCACCGCTCCATCATGACGCATGACCCGGAATTCTTGTCCCCCAAAATACCTACAGACAATTTGCTTGCGCTTCGACAGACTTGATTCAACGCTTCGCGTTCGGTCGGTCTCTCTGCCCCAGGGTAGGCAGACGCGGGTCGACCATCCGCGGTCAGTTTTCGGGTAACTGCACCGCACACGGCGAGGGGCAGGCTTAACAGCCGCCCCTCGCCCATCTTTTTGCCTCAGCCGCGCTGCAGCTCAGTCGCGCTCGCGAGGAATCTCATGCCAAAGCCCGACGGTGTCCTCGTCTGAGGAATCGCCGGCACCCGATCGCCCCACTACGGTGACTGCGGTGCGCGCATCCTGCGCGGCACGAATGATCACGCGTCCGGCGTCGGCGCGCGAAAGTACCTCCGCCAGTTCGTCGCGGATCTCGGCGCGACGCAGCTCATCGAGTTCGTTCAGCCCGCCCTCGTCGAACACGGTGACTGCCGAACCCCGAAGTCGAGCCTGTTGAATCGCGGTACGAACGGCGTCGTTGAGCAGACTCGCACCGCGAAGCTCGTCGCGCAGACGCCCCTCGGCAAGGCGGGCCGCAAGCTGTTCCTCCGGGGTGAGTCGGCCGTGCGAAGCCACCGTGCGCGCCAGGACCGGACCCGCTGTCGCCAGTGCGTACTGCACCCGAACGCGACGCTCCCGCTGGCGCACCAGCTGAGTTGCATGCCAGGCCGACACCGCCTGCTGAATATCTGCCAGGCGTTCGGTGTCACGCACCGCACGGTCCCAGAACAGCACCAGAAGCTGCGCGACCAGCGTCCACATGATCGAGCCGACCAGACCCAACTCCAGCGCGACGACGAATCCGAGATGCACTGCGGACGCCACCGTCAGCACCAGCAGTACCAGCCAGCCAGCAATCGGACGCCGCCGGACGATGCACACCACGGCCAACAGCCCCAGCGCACCGATGTACCAGGTTGCGAAGGGTTCGGTGCGATGCGTCGGCTGCAGCGAAGCACTCACCATCGTCGGAATCACGCTGCTGGCGACCACGGCGACCACGCCCCACCACAGCGGCATCCGGATCCCGCCCGAAGTCTCCATCAGCACGGTGGCCAGCATCACGATCAGGTAGAGCAGAATCGCTGCGACCATGACCAGCGGAGCCGTCGGCTGCACGATCCACCACACGGCACGAGCAGCGAAATAGACGGCGAATCCGACCGCGAGCGCGGTGGCGATGCTGCGCACAGAGCGATTCATGGGCGCTCCCATCCGAGCGTGACGGTGGTTCCCACCGAGCTTGAGACGATGGTCGCGGTGCCGGCGACACCCGCCATCCGCGCGATGATGGACCCTCGAATGCCGAGGCGGTCCTCGCCGATGTCATCCACATCGAAACCAGGCCCCGTGTCGGACACCGTCACCGAGAGCCCCCGCGCTCCGTAACCATTGACGATCAGATGCAGCCCGCGCCCCCGCGCGTGATCGACGGAGTTTCCGATGGCCTGACGTGCAGCCAGCACGACCGCTCGTGCGACCCGCCCCGGAATGGGACCGGCCGTCCCCTGCTCTTCGACGATCGCGTCGGCGCCGCGCTCGGACAGGGCCCGGCGCAGCTCGACGACGACCTGCGCGGTTCCGACCGGTTCGTCACTGCCTTCCTGGGCGACGCCGGCATCCGTGTTCGCGAGCCTCGTCAGCGCTTCTCTGGCCATCGAGACGGCGAGATCGCGACCCCGGTCGGTGGCAGCGCGTTCGGCGGCGATGAGCGCGGCCAGCACGCTGTCGTGCATGAGCGCGGCGATCGCGACCCGCTCTTCTTCTGCCGCGGCAGCGGCCGCCGCCGCAGCGTATGAGGCCACGGCGCGGCCACGAGCATCATCGACGCCGGCTGCGACCGAGCGGAACATCCACCCGAGCGACAGTATGACGATGCCGAGGATGATCGTGAACGATACGTCGAACGCGGTCATCGTCCAGAACCGGCTCGTGAATTCGCCCTCGACCAGCCGCACATAGCCGTAGACCAGTGGCACCCCGAACGCCCAGACCAGCTGCAGCTTCATCGGAAAGGCGAGCATCGCCGCAGCGACCCCGACGTTGACCAGGAAGAAGATCCACGGCTGTCCGTCGCCGGCGCCAGCATCGACCACCAATGGCCACGCGGCAAGTGCGATCACGTAGACGATCGCAAACACCCCGGCCGAGACTCTGACCGCACGCCCCAGCACGCAGGCGGTGAGCATCGCGATCAGCGGCACGTAGACGATCGCGACGAGCGTCGTGTACCCGGGCGTCGCCCCCCGCGAAATACCCGCGGCGGCGGCAACCAGCGCTTGAACGCCAAGCAAAGCCGAACCGATCGCGACGACCGTGGCCAGGATGCGCTCCATCCGCTTACCGGTGAAACGCTCGAACTCCGTCTCGGCCGTGCCCGGTGAAGGGATGCGGCTCCACGCATCGCTGAGGGCGGTGTCAGCCGACACCCGTGAGCCCCTCGCCGGTGACGATGCCGTCTTCCATCGCGCGATGCAGCAGATCGATCTTGGTCCGCGCGGGGCGCCCGACCTCGACGTACTTCACACGCACCCGGTTGATGTTCTCCTTCGCCGTGGAGTATGCGACCCCGAGCCGCTCGGCGACGACCTTCAGCGGCAACCCGGTGGCGTACAGCCGGAGCACCTCGCGCTCACGGGCGGCCAGCTGCGCATCCGCGAACTCGCGGTCACCCTCAACAGCGCTCGCCCACTCGACATTGTTCAGTGCGTCACCTCTGGCGACCGTGCTGATCGCGTCGAGGACGTCGTCCAGCGACGAAGATTTGCTCACGACACCGGCGGCACCGGCGGCCAGCGCCTCGCGCACAGCTGCCGGTCGATCGGCCACGCTGTGGATCACGACACTCGCCCCGTCCGAGACCAGCGCGGTCACGTTCTCGGTAACCGTCGTGCCATCGCCGAGAGTCAGATCGAGCACGACGACATCGGCCGATGCCGCGCGCGCGGACTTTCGCCATTCGAGATACGACCCGACCGTGCTGCCGGAGAAGACCACAGATTGCGCCCCGCCCCGCTCGCACGCAAGCTCGAGTCCGAGGCGGACGGACTCGTGATCATCGATGAGTGCGACCCTGCTCATGAGTCCAGCCTATCGATCTGCTGAGTATTCATCGGGTGAGCAGTGCGACGACCTCGAAATGATGCGAGTGCGGGAACAGATCGAAGGCCTCCAGAGAACCGGTCTGCCAGCCGAGTGCACGGAAGGTGCCGAGATCACGAGCGAGCGCGACCGGATCGCAGGCGACATAGACGATCGCTTCGGGACTCAGCGCATGGATGCCCTCGACAACGGCGCGACCGGCACCGGCGCGCGGCGGATCGAGCACCACGGTGCCGACCTGCGCTCCGCCTGCCGCACCGGCGAGGTACTGGTCGACTCGTGCCGTGACGGCGCTGACGCCGAAGTCTTCGAGATTTCGGGCAGCATGCTGGGTTGCCCGGCTGCTGGATTCCACGGTGACGATCTCCGTCGCGCCGAGATCGGCGAGCGAGGCAGAGAACAGACCAACACCGCCATACAGGTCAAGATGCGCCGAGCCGGCTTCAACGCGTCCGGTGAGGGCGCGCTTCACGGCGGAATCCAACGTGGCTGCCGCTGCCGGATGCACCTGCCAGAAGCCATCGGCATCCACCTGGAATGTGCGCTCGCCGACCTTCTCCCGAATGACGGGAGCGACCGGCCGCTTGCCCTTCTGCGGGCGGCGAAGCACGTGCACGCTGCCATCGGCCGATTCGACCAGATCGATGCGCCCGGGCTTGGCGTTCTTGATCGACAGCGCTTCGGCGCGCACACGGCGCCGCGCCAGTGGGTAGGAGGAGACCGGAATGACCCGGTGACTGCGAGCGGCGTACGGACCGACCACACCGTCATCGTCGACGTGCAGCGAAATGCGCGTACGCCAGCCGGTGCCGTCGCCATCGTCTACCGGCGTTACGGCCGGTGCCTCAAGGCCGGGGCCGGCGAACTTGTCCAACGCCTCCTGCAGCACCTGACGCTTCAGCGTGCGCTGGTGATCGAGATTAATATGGCCGAGATCGGCGCCGCCGGCGCGGTCGGCAGGGTCACGAGTTATGTCGGCCTCAGCCCACACGTGCGAACGTCGGTGCGGCGACGCGTCCAGCACCTCGACGGTCTCGCCGCGCCAGAACTTCCGCGTGTCGGCCGCCGATCCACCCGCCGGGTCAGTGATGCGCACGCGCACCCGCTCTCCCGGAATCGCATCGGAGACGAATACCACTCGACCCTCGTGACGGGCTATGAAAGTGCCACCGTGCGCAATGCCGGTGATATCGAGGTCGAGGTCGCGTGCAGAAGAGGGCATCCTACGAGGATACGGTGGTGAACATGCAGGTTTGCCTCGCTTCGACCTCCCCCGCCCGCCTCATGCTGCTGCGCCAGGCAGGCATCGAGCCGATCACCCGTTCTCCGAAGACGGACGAGGATGCCGTGGCCGCCGCTGCGGCGGCCGAACGCGGGCGCGATCTGGCGCCGGACGAGCTCGTGCTGCTGCTGGCTCGAGCGAAGGCTGCTGATGTTGCACACCGGCTCGCAGCCCAGGACGCTTCCTTCGACGGCCTGGTGATCGGCGGCGACTCGATGTTCGCCCTGGACGGGCGGGTCTACGGCAAGCCGTACACCGCGCAGGAGGCGATCCGGCGGTGGAAGCTGATGCGCGGCAGCACCGGCGTGCTGCACTCCGGACATTCGGTATTCCGGGTTCGGCCGGGCGCTGAGCCGCAGGAGGCGACCGCTGTCGCCGAGGCCGCCGTATCGTTCGCGGCCGACATCACTGACGAGGAGATCGCGGCATACGTCGCCACCGGAGAGCCGCTGCACGTCGCAGGCGCCTTCACCGTCGACAGCCTCGGCGGGGCATTCATCACCCGTGTCGATGGGGACCCATCGACGGTCGTCGGCATGTCGCTATCGACGATCCGTCGGTTGTGCGCAGAACTCGGCATCACGTGGACGGATCTGTGGTCGTAGACATCGCGCTACGTTTTCGACAATTTCTTGTGGGGGGTCGTCAAAAGTATCGGGCGTGATCTCGCTAGGCTGACATTCATGCCCGCTATCGCCAAGGTCCTCATCGCTAACCGCGGCGAGATTGCCGTACGCATCATCCGCGCCGCTCGTGATTCCGGGATCTCCTCGGTTGCCATCTACGCAGACCAGGACCGAGACGCGATGCACTCGCGTCTGGCGGACGAGGCCTACGCCCTCGACGGGGAGACGAGCGCAGACACGTACCTGCAGGTCGACAAGATCCTCTCGATCGCCCGCCGTTCGGGAGCGGATGCTGTGCACCCGGGCTACGGGTTCCTCGCTGAGAACGCCGACTTCGCCCGCGCCGTCATCGGCGCCGGCATGATCTGGATCGGCCCGTCACCGGAAGCCATCGAGTCGCTCGGCGACAAGGTGACCGCACGTCACGTCGCCGAGAGGGTGGGCGCTCCCCTGGCCCCCGGAACCCCTGGCCCGGTCGAAACCGCAGACGAGGTCATCGCCTTCGCGAAAGAGTTCGGACTGCCGATCGCGATCAAAGCCGCTTATGGCGGAGGCGGACGCGGACTCAAGGTTGCCCGTGAACTGGACGAGATCGCCGAGCTGTTCGAGTCCGCGACCCGCGAGGCCGTTGCCGCGTTCGGACGCGGCGAATGTTTCGTGGAGAAGTATCTCGACAAGCCCCGCCACGTCGAGACCCAGTGTCTGGCGGATGCCGCGGGAAACGTCGTCGTCATCTCCACGCGCGATTGCTCACTGCAGCGCCGTCACCAGAAGCTGGTCGAAGAAGCACCCGCTCCCTTCCTCACCGATGAGCAGAACGAGCTGCTGTACTCGGCATCCAAGGCGATCCTCAAAGAGGTCGGCTACGTCGGCGCCGGCACCTGCGAATTCCTCATCGGCGCTGATGGCACGGTGTCGTTCCTCGAGGTGAACACCCGCCTGCAGGTCGAGCACCCGGTCTCCGAAGAGGTCACCGGCATCGACCTGGTACGCGAGCAGTTCCGCATCGCCGCTGGCGGCACAATCGACTACGACGATCCGACGCCGGTGGGCCACTCCTTCGAGTTCCGCATCAACGGCGAAGACCCCGGTCGCGGCTTCCTGCCGCAGCCGGGCCCGATCCACGTCTTCAAGACGTTCGGTGGCCCGGGCATCCGTCTGGACTCGGGCGTTACTGCGGGGGACGCTGTATCGGGCGCCTTCGACTCCCTGCTGGCGAAGATTATCGTCACCGGACGCACCCGCGATGAAGCGCTTGAGCGTGCGCGTCGTGCGCTCGATGAGTTCGAGGTCTCCGGACTCCCCACCGTGCTGCCGTTTCACCGCAAGGTCGTCCGCGACCCAGCATTCACCGCAGAAGGCGGCTCGTTCGGCATCTACACCCGCTGGATCGAAACTGAGTTCGACAATGACATCCCGGCCTGGGACGGCGAGCTGGAAGCCCCAGCCGCAGCCCCGGCACGCCACACGGTCGTCGTCGAGGTCGCCGGAAAGCGGCTCGAGGTCAGCCTGCCCGAGCGCGTCACCGTCGCTGCCGGAACCGCAGGGCGCCCCGCTGCTGTGCCGCCGTCGCGCCGCAGCCACGCCACTTCTGTCTCAGCCGGGGCATCCGGAAACGCGGTCAAGTCGCCCATGCAGGCCACCATCGTGAAGATCGCCGTTGAAGAGGGCCAGGAGGTCGTCAAGGGCGACCTGGTCGTCGTGCTCGAAGCGATGAAGATGGAGCAGCCGCTGCAGGCACACAAGGACGGCGTCATCGCCAACATCAATGCGACCGCCGGCGCCACAGTCTCGGCCGGGCACCAGCTGCTCACAATCGACTGACCCCGAGGCGAGCGTCTCGCCTCGCCTCGCCTCGCCTCGCCTCGAGGCGATCGAAACGCGCCTAGCTGATATTGACGAGGTGCATCGCGCGCGAAGCATCCGTAATGCTCGAGGACAGCGACGGGTATGCGGCGAAAACGCGCGAAACCTGATCGACCGTCAAACGACGCTCCACGGCCACTGCGATCGGGTAGATCAGCTCCGAGGCCTTGGGCGCCACGATCACTCCGCCGATGACGGTGCCCGAGCCCTTGCGGGCGATGATCTTGACGAAGCCGTCCTTGATCCCCATCATCTTCGCGCGCGGGTTGGCAGCCAGCGGCAGCTTGTAGACGAGGCCGTCGGCCGCGCCATTCTCGACATCCTTCTCGCCGTACCCGACCGTTGCGATCTCGGGGGCGGTGAAGATGTTCGAGGTGACCTTGATCTTGTCGAGCGGGATGACGATGTCACCGAGCGCATGGAACACCGCGGTGCGCCCCTGCATCGATGCGACAGATGCCAGCGGCATGAAGTTCGTGCAGTCGCCGACCGCGTAGACGTTCGGCACCGAAGCGCGCGCGACCCGGTTCACCCGGACATGCCCAGACTCGGTGAGCTCGATGCCGGACTCCTCCAGGCCGATGCCTGCGGTGTTCGGCACCGACCCGACGGCCATCAGACAGTGACTGCCCTCAACCGTGCGTCCGTCGGAAAGCGTGACGAGCACGCCGTTCTCGGTGCGCTCGACGCTGTCGGCCCGCGACTTGGAGAGCACCGTCATGCCACCGCGTTTGAAGACCTTCTCAAGCACGTGCGCGGCATCCGGGTCTTCGCCGGGGAGAACCTGATCGCGGCTCGAAACGAGGGTGACCTGTGCACCGAGGTTCATATATGCCGAGGCGAACTCCGCACCGGTGACACCCGAACCGACCACGATCAGATGCTCCGGGAGCGCCTTCATGTCGTACAGCTGCGTCCAGGTGAGGATGCGCTCACCGTCGGGCTTGGCGCTATCGAGCTCACGCGGCGATGCACCGACGGAGACGATGATGGTGTCGGCCTCGACACGATCGAAGTCCGTGCCGCCGGGCCCCGTCGACACGGTGATCGCGTTCGGCCCCTCGAGACGGCCGTGGCCGGAGAGGATCCGCACCCCGGATTCAAGCAGCGTGTTGCGCATGTCTTCGGACTGCTGTCCGGCGAGCGCCAGCAGACGCTTGTTGACGGCGGCGAGGTTGATCGCGATCTCGGGCTTCAACGGCTTGCCGTTCCCGCCCTTGGCATAGAACTGCACTCCGAGGTCGCTGGCCTCCGCGATCGCCACGGCGGCATCCGCGGTGGCGATGAGGCTCTTCGAAGGCACCACGTCGGTGAGGACGGCAGATCCGCCCACTCCCACGCGTTCGATGAGGGTGACCTCGGCGCCGAGTTGGGCAGCAGCGAGCGCCGCTTCATAACCGCCGGGGCCGCCGCCGAGAACGGCAACGCGCTGAGTGCGCTCGAAAGGAGTGGAAGACATACCCTCTATTCTTCCCCACTCCTCCCCCTCTTGCCGTCACCTTGCTTAGAGTGGATCCATGACCGACATTCACGACAATCCTCTCGACGCTCCGAACGCTGATCCGTTCGAGGTCGCAGCCCGCGCCGCCGCTGACATCGCACGGCTGAGCGGCATCGAGAAGCACGACATCGCCCTCACCCTCGGCAGCGGTTGGGGAAAAGCCGCCGAGCTCATCGGCGAGACCGTCGCCACCATCGCCGCCACCGACGTCGCCGGCTTCTCGAAGCCTGCTTTGGAGGGCCACGTCGGCACTCTGCGCAGCATCCGCACCCCGAACGGCAAGCACGTTCTCGTGATCGGCGCACGCACCCACTACTACGAGGGCCACGGCGTTCGCCGCGTCGTCCACAGCGTCCGCACCGCCGCGGCCGCGGGGGCCAAGATCATGGTGCTCACCAACGGCGCCGGCGGCATCCGTGAGACGTGGAAGCCGGGCCAGCCCGTTCTCATCAGCGACCACATCAACCTCACCGCCGATTCGCCGCTCGAGGGCGCGAACTTCGTCGACCTCACCGACCTGTATTCGTCGCGTCTTCGCGAGATCGCCCACACGGTCGACTCTTCGCTCGATGAAGGCGTCTACACGCAGTTCCGCGGACCCCACTACGAAACTCCGGCCGAGGTGCAGATGGCGAAGGCCATCGGCGGCGACATCGTCGGCATGTCGACGGCGCTGGAGGCGATCGCCGCTCGCGAAGCAGGCATGGAGGTGCTCGGCTTCTCGCTGATCACGAACCTCGCCGCCGGCATCCAGAAGACACCGCTGAGCCATACCGAAGTGATCGAGGCCGGCAAGGAAGCGGAACCGGTGATCTCGGATCTGCTGGCACGTGTGGTGGCGGCGCTGTGAGCGAGTACACCGAGACCGCCGAGCACATCACCGAACGACTGTCCCAGGCGCGCGCCTGGTTGCGCCAGGACCCGGATGCGGAAACCCGCGACGAGCTGGCCGGAATCATCACCCGGGCCGCTGCCGGAGACGTCACGGCCGTCGCCGATCTCGACGACCGTTTCGGAACCCGCCTCGCCTTCGGCACCGCCGGCTTGCGCGGTGCCCTGGGCGCCGGTAGCAACCGGATGAACCGCGTGCTGATCGCGCAGGCTGCCAGCGGCTTCGCCTCGTATCTGCTCACACGCGCAGGCGGCAGCACCCCCGCCGTCGTGATCGGTTATGACGGTCGCCGCAACTCGCGCCGGTTCGCGCTGGATTCTGCTGAACTGTTCGCCGGCGCCGGGCTGCGCACGATTCTGCTGCCGCGTCTGCTACCCACCCCCGTGCTCGCCTTCGCGGTGCGGCACCTCGGTGCAGATGCCGGTGTCATGGTGACGGCCAGCCACAACCCGCCGGCCGACAACGGATACAAGGTGTACCTCGGCGGCGCGGACGACGGAGCACAGATCGTGTCGCCCGCTGACGCTGAGATCGCAGCTCACATCCAACGCGTGGCGGACGCCGGAAGCATCACGACGTTGCCGCGCTCGGCCACGTACGAGGTCGCCGGTGAAGATCTGGTTCAGGCGTACATCACCGCCACTGCCGCCGTCGCCCCGGCGCCGGCAGCCGCACAGGAGCTGACCTGGGTGTACACCGCGATGCACGGTGTTGGTTGGGAGACGTTCTCGAAGATCATCCGCGAGGCGGGCTATTCGCACCCGAAGACTGTCGGCGAGCAGCTTCGCCCCGACCCGACCTTCCGTACGGTCGCGTTCCCGAACCCGGAAGAGCCCGGCGCCATGGATCTCGCGTTCGCCGCGGCTCGGCGCACCCGCGCCGACTTCATCATCGCCAACGATCCCGATGCGGATCGCCTGGGCGTTGCGATCCCGGACCCCGACGTCGCCGGCGGCTGGCGTCGCCTCAGCGGCAATGAGATCGGTCTGCTGCTCGGTGCCAGAGCCGCCCGCGCGGCGGAGGGCCAGGCCGGCGCATCCCTGGCATGCTCACTGGTCTCCTCTCCCGGTCTCGGCGTGATCGCCGCGCACCATGGGCTGGACTTCCACGAAACGCTGACCGGCTTCAAGTGGATCTCCCGCGCACCCGGGGCTGTGTTCGGGTTCGAAGAAGCGCTGGGATACCTGGTGAACCCGGAGACGGTACGCGACAAGGACGGCATTTCTGCCGCGATCGCTGTGCTCGGGCTCGCCGCCGAGGCGCACGAGCGCGGCGAGACGATCGGCTCCCTGCTGGCTGACCTCGGTGAGACCTACGGCCACTTCGCCAGCGGCCAGGTGGCGGTGCGCGTCGAGGACCTGTCGATCATCAGCAAGGTCATGCTCTCGCTGCGCACGCTGCCGCCCACGCGCATCGGCAGCACGGTGATCGACTCTGCCGAGGACCTCATGCAGGCAGCCTCCGGCGAGCCTTCCGGTGATGTGCTCCGATACCGGCTCGCCGACGGTTCGCGGGTGATCGTTCGCCCCAGTGGCACCGAACCCAAGCTCAAGGTCTACCTGGATGCTCAGGCGCCCTCGGCAGCGGAGGCGAAAGCCATCGTCGCCGAACTGGAATCCGGCGCGCAGGCACTGTTGGAGGAGCGCTCCTGACACTGGTCCTCGTCGGCAGGACCGTCACGGCCTGAGCACAGCTACCATCGCTGGAAGAGCCAGGAACACTCGAACAGGAGGCATCCGATGCGGATGAGACAGGTGGTGATCAACTCCGACAACGGCCTGCATGCGCGGCCTGTCGCGGAGTTGGCCCGTCTCGCTCTGGCGTATACGGAACCGGTGACCCTGACCACGTCTGCGGGCGTCGTGGTCGACGTCTCAAGCGTCCTGGCCGTGATGGACCTGGCACTGGATGATGGCGAGCTGATCACGCTGCGCACCGCCCGAGCACCTGCTGCGGATGCGGTGCTCGACGCGATGGCGGCTGTGCTGGATCCGCAGGCCTGAACTGGGTCGGTGCGAATCAGCCGTCGATGACAGCGACCAGCTCGTCGAGCAGCCCTTCGAAGGTCGTACCGCGACGCACGATCCGTTGCACGCTATCGCGCTCACTGAACACCTCGACCAGCTGTTCGAACACCGTCTGGAACGCCGTGCGATCGCTCTCGCTGAAGGCGGCCAGCGCGACGACCTGCACGCGCCCCTCGCCCCAGGCGACAGAACCGTCCGCCACGCCAATCGCGATCGCGGTGCGCTGAGCGGTCATCTGCAGTGCGTGCGGCACCGCCAGCGCATCTGTGAACGCGGTCGACGACATCCGCTCACGCACGATCGTGTTCTCAACGTAGTCATCACCGATGAGGCCGGCATCCACCAGCAGTCCGCCGAGCCGGCGGATGACGGCTTCCTCACCCTCATCGGGCAGCGGGTGCACATAGGCGCCAGCGGAGAAGTATCGCGAGAGCTCCTCCCGCAGGTGCGTGAGTCGTCGCCCGCGCCTGATGCGCGCGGCAGTCTGCGAGACCCGCTCGACATCGGCGTCGGTGAGGAACGGCTGAATCCGCACGAAGCGGTCGCCGCTGGCTCCGGGGTCGATCGTGGTGAGAACGAGATCGGTGTCGATGCTCGCCCAGTCCGGGTCGACGGTGGTCACGACGCTCATGACCTCGACCGAGGAGCCCAGCGAACGATCGACGCTGGAGCGCAGCAACTCGTGCAGTTCGTAATAGCCCGGGCACACGATTGTGGCCGTGAGGATCGTCTCGGCCTTGCGGCTTCGCTCGAGCCGACCGCCGATGTGCATAGCGATGTATGCGATCTCGTCGTCGTGAATGGGCGCGCCCAGACGGTCGTGCAGCCCGCTGGCGATCGAGACGGCGACCTCGAAGATCATCGGATATGACGACTTCAGAGAGCGCGTCAGCGGATTGCGCGTCCAGGCCTGCTCCTCGGCGCGGCGCAGGAGATTCTGCACGTGCAGCGCGAGACGCAGGATGAAAGCCTCGTCGACAAGATCGACCTGGTAGTCCGCCGCCGCCTGCACGATCTCGGCGCGCACGGCGGCTTCAACGGCCGGGTCGACCCCGCTGCGCACCGCATCGGATGCCGTGCCCTGCCCCGGCGCGATGGCCCGGGTCAGCACCAGCGTCGCCAGATGGGCGCTGTCGCCGTCACCGAGCGCCACACCGAAGTGCTCGCCCGCGAGGCGGCTGATGACGCCGCCGAGCTTGGGAATCTCTTCCCACGTGCCGGCAAGCGGTGTCTCCAATGCGCGCCCGGCAGAGACGCGATCCGCGGCGATCGCGATGTGCAGGAGCACATCCGAGATCGCCAGTTCGTTGACGAAGTAGCCGAGCTCACCGAGCTCGCGCACCAGTGCCGTCTTGAACGGAGCCACGGCGTGGGCGGCGACCGTCGTGCCGGTCAGTGCGCGACGAATGCTCTCCGGATGGAACGACCCGGTATCCATCTCGTCGTGCGCCAGCCTGCTCAACAGCCGCCGTTGGGCGACTTCAGTTCCGCGCAGACGAACGACTTCGCGGTCGCGCTCCAGCCGGAGCTCGCCGGTTCCCAGCAGGCCCCGCACGCGGGTGAGGTCGGACTCCACCGTCGCCTCGCTCACATGCATCCGCTCAGCGGTCTGATAGATGTCGATGCCGTCAGCCGCGTCCAACAGCATCCGCACCAGTGCGTGCAGGCGGTCGCGTGGCGCCGATTCTCCGGCGACGCGAATGCGCAGTGCGTCGTGCGCACCGATGCCGACGCGGTACCCGGCGGGCCCGGATTCGACAGCGTCGGCGGCAGGAGTACGCGCGTTGAGGGATGCGACATAGGAGCGGATGCTGCGCGGCGTGACCCCGAGCACATCGGCGAGGCTGGCTGCCGTCGCCCAGTCGTCCTGACGCAGCAATGCCTGCAGGAGCTGGTCCTGACGCTGGCGCGACATCGTCCTCCTCCGCTGAGTGCGTTGGTTTCCCATGATGCCAGTCCGGGGAGCATCCCGGGGCGACGCCCGGTGTTCCGCAGGGGCGGAAAGGAACCTGGTGGCATCCCTCACAGGAATTTCCCAGAATGGAGAACAGGAAGAGGTGGCATCAATGAGGATTCTGGTGGTGTGCGGCGCGGGCGCATCGAGCACGTTCGTCGCACAGCGACTCCGACGAGCGGCATCCGACGCAGGCTTCGACTGGGACACCTCCGCCGGGACGGAGAGCACCGTCGCCACAGCCTTCGCCGATCTCGTCCTCATCGGCCCGCACCTCTCCGGACGCCTCGACGCAATCGGTGCCGCAGCCAGCGGAACCGTCGCCGTACTTCCGGCTGATGTGTTCGCCGATCGTGACGGCTCCCGTACTCTCGCGATCGCTCAGACCGCGATCTCCGCCTCCTCATCCGCTGCGAAAGGAACATCATGACTGCTGTCTCACGAACCGTCCGAATCGGCTCATCCCACGGCTTGCACGCCCGCCCGGCGAAGATCTTCGCCCAGGCAGCTAAAGAGTCCGGCATCCCGGTGACCATCGCCAAGGATTCCGGCAAACCGGTCAACGCCGCCAGCATCCTCGGCATCATCGCCCTCGCCCTCGAGTACGGCGACTACGTGACGCTGTCGGCTGAGGGAGACGGAGCGGACGGTGTGCTCGACGCGCTGACCGAGCTGATCACCACCGATCACGATCAGGAGTCAGCGGGATGACTGAGCTCAGAGGAGTCGGCATCGGCTCAGGCGTCGCTCAAGGGCCGGTCGTGCGCATGGCTGAGGCGTTGCCAGACCCGCAGAGCACTCCCAGCGCTCTCGGCGTGGAAGCGGAGCGCACGCGTGCGCGTGAAGCGGTCGCGGCGGTTGCCGCAGAGCTGCAGAAGCGCGCTGACGCCGCCGGCGGATCCGCTCAGGAAGTGCTCGAAGCCCAGGCGATGATCGCCGAAGATTCGACGCTGCAAGACGAGGTCGACACGCGAATCGACGACGGCAGCACCGCCGAGTGGGCCGTGCACGACGCCTTCGCCGGATTCCGCGCGACGTTGGAAGCCGTCGGAGGCTATCTCGGCGAGCGCGCCGCAGACCTCGACGACATCGCCCAGCGCGTGCTCGCCGAACTGCGCGGCGTCGCCGCTCCCGGTGTGCCCGATCCCGGGCATCCCTTCGTGCTCGTCGCACGCGATCTCGCCCCTGCCGACACAGCCCTACTGAACCTCGACCAGGTGCTCGCCCTCGTCACCAGCGACGGCGGCCCGACCTCTCACACCGCGATCCTCGCTCGGGAGAAGGGCATCGTCGCGATCGTGGGGGCGGCGGATGCTCCGTCACTGCAGAACGGGACGATGGTGATCGTCGATGCCGGTGCGAACACCGTCACCACCGACCCCAGCGTCGAACAGCTCGGACGCGCAGCGCAGCGGGCAGCCGCACGCAACGCCGCCGAGAGCGCACCGCCGACACCGGGCGCACTCGCCGATGGCACGGCGATCGCTCTGCTGGCGAACCTGGGAAAGCCGGCTGACGCCGAAGACGCGGTGGCCCGTGGCGCTGAGGGCGTCGGACTGTTCCGCACCGAGTTCCTCTTCCTCTCCTCCGCGCAGGCGCCGACCGTCGCCGAACAGCGCCAGTCCTACCAGGAGTTGCTGGCCGCATTCAGCGGCAAGAAGGTCGTGGTGCGGATGCTGGATGCCGGCGCCGACAAGCCCCTGGCCTTCCTCAACGACGCCCATGAGGAGAACCCGGCGCTGGGGCTTCGCGGGTTGCGCTCCCTGCGCGCCAGCGAAGATATCCTGCGCGAACAGCTCACCGCGCTCGCCGAGGCGGATGCGGCTACCGATGCTGATCTGTGGGTGATGGCGCCGATGGTGACCACCGTCGAGGAGACGGAGTACTTCACCTCTCTCGCCCGTGAGTACGGCATCAAGACGGCCGGGGTCATGGTCGAGGTTCCCGCCAGCGCGCTGCTCGCCGACCGGGTGCTCGCGCACGCGGATTTCGCTTCGATCGGGACGAACGACCTCACCCAGTACACGATGGCCGCTGACCGCATGCTCGGTTCGGTCGCAGGCTTCCAGGATCCCTGGCATCCGGCCGTGCTGCGTCTGGTCGGTGAGGTCGGCGCCGCCGGCGTCCGCACCGGAAAGCCGGTCGGAATCTGCGGTGAAGCCGCCGCCGACCCGCTGCTGGCCGTCGTGCTGGTGGGCCTGGGCGCCACCAGTTTGTCGATGGCACCCGCCGCGCTCGCAGATGTTCGACTCGCGCTCTCAGAGCGCACCCTCGATGAGGCCAAGCGCCTTGCCGAAGTGGCACTGGCGGCGGATGACGCCACCGGTGCACGCAATGCCGTGGCAGATGCTGCCGCGGTCCTCCCTTCACACCAGAAAGAGACGACATCATGACGACGACGTCAACAGAGGCGCCGAAGAAGGGCGGCCTCAGAGTACGCGTGCAGAAGTTCGGCACGTTCCTGTCCGGCATGGTGATGCCGAACATCGCAGCATTCATCGCCTGGGGCTTCATCACCGCGCTATTCATCCCCGACGGCTGGCTCGGCAGCAACAGCCCGGTCGAGTCCTGGCAGTGGGCCGACTCCGCCATTCTCGGTGGCGGCACGATCGGCGATGTCAACTACCCCGGCCTCGTCGGCCCGATCATCACGTACCTGTTGCCGCTGCTGATCGCGTTCACGGGCGGCCGGATGGTGCACGGGCACCGCGGTGGTGTCGTGGGCGCCGTCGCGGCGATGGGCGTCATCAGCGGTGCCGATGGCACCGTGATGTTCCTCGGTGCCATGATCGTCGGCCCGCTGACCGCGCTCGTACTGAAGTGGGTTGAGAAGCCGTGGGAAGGCAAAGTCAAGCCCGGCTTCGAGATGCTCGTCGATAACTTCTCGGCTGGCTTCGTGGCCTTCTTCATGGCACTGGGATCGTTCTTCTGGCTCGCGCCCGTCATGCGCTGGATCACCGACATCCTCGGTAGCGCTGTGGGCTGGCTCGTGGAGACCGGACTGCTGCCGCTGGCGAGCATCATCGTCGAGCCCGCCAAGGTGCTGTTCCTGAACAACGCCATCAACCACGGTGTGTTCACTCCGCTCGGAACCGAGCAGGTTCAGGAGACCGGACGCAGCCTGTTGTTCCTCATCGAGGCCAACCCCGGGCCCGGCGCGGGCATGCTGCTCGCGCTGACCGTGTTCGGTGTGGGCGTCGCCCGGGCGACAGCGCCTGGCGCGTTCATCATCCAGTTCCTCGGCGGTATCCACGAGGTGTACTTCCCGTACGTGCTCGCAAAGCCCATGCTGATCCTCGGTCTGATCGCCGGTGGTATGACCGGCGTGGCCACCAACATGATTTTCCAGGCGGGTCTCGTCGCTCCGGCGGCCCCGGGATCGATCTTCGCGGTGCTCATCCAGACTGCCCCGGGCAGCCACCTCGGTGTGATCTGCTCGGTGGTGTTCTCCGCAGCGGTAACGTTTGCCATCTGTGCGCCGATCCTGCTCGCCTCCCGCAAGCGCGACATCGCAGCCGAAGCCGCCAGCGGCGACCCGCTGGCCGCAGCGATCGCGAAGACCGAGGCGAACAAGGGCAAGTCCTCCAGCACACTGTCCGGCATGGCCGCAGCAGCATCCGCGACCACGGCATCGGCCACCGCCGTCGCCACCGCTCCGATCCGCAACATCGTGTTCGCCTGCGACGCGGGAATGGGCTCGTCCGCCATGGGCGCAAGTGTGCTCCGCAACAAGCTGAAGAAGGCCGGAGTCGAAGGCGTCACCGTCGTCAACCAGGCCATCGCGAACCTCGACGGCACAGCCGACCTGGTGATCACCCAGCAGCAGCTGACCGATCGCGCGAAGGGGCAGTCCCCGAACTCGCTGCATGTTTCCGTCGACAACTTCATGAATGCCCCGCAGTATGAAGAGGTCGTCGAGATGGTGCGCGAGCAGAAGGAATCCGACGAGTAATCGATCTGGTGGGGGCGGATGCGAGCTGCATCCGCCCCCACCTCACAATGAAGGAGAAATCATGGGCATTCTGACAATCGGCCAGGTTCGTATCCACGCCGGATCCGCCACCCAGGATGACGCGCTGCAGGAGGCGACCGATATCCTCGTCGCGGCTGGCGCCGTCACTCCCGCTTACGTCGATGCGATGCGTCTGCGCGAAGAGACGGTGTCGACCTTCATGGGCAATGGCCTGGCCATCCCGCACGGCACCAACGAGACCAAGTCCGCGATCCTCGATTCTGGACTGTCCGTCGTCCGTTACGACGGCGGCGTGGACTGGGCCGGCGACCAAGCCACCTTCGTGATCGGCATCGCCGGTCGAGGCGACGAGCACCTCGAGATTCTCTCCCAGATCGCGATCCTGTTCTCCGAAGAGGACGACGTCGCGAAACTCAACGCCGCACAGACTCCCGATGAGCTGTTCGCCCTGCTCTCTGCTGTCAATGAATCATGAGCGGTGAACGCGGGATGAAAGCCGTTCACTTCGGCGCCGGCAACATCGGACGCGGCTTCGTCGGTCTGCTGCTGCACGAGGGCGGCTACGAACTCGTCTTCTCCGATGTCGCTGACGCCCTGGTGGATGCCATCAACGCCGCCGACTCGTACACCGTCCACGAGGCGGGCCCCGGCGGCGTCGATCACGTCGTCACTGGCTTTCGCGCGGTGAACAGCAAGACCGATCCGGATGCCGTGGCAGATGAAGTCGCGACCGCAGACGTAGTCACCTGCGCTGTCGGGCCGACCGTGCTGCGCTTCATCGCACCGGCCATCGTTGCAGGACTCAGCCGCCGCTCCGCCGATCGCGCGCCGGTGAAGGTCATGGCCTGCGAGAACGCCATCGGTGCAACCGATCAGCTGCGTGTCGAGATCGAGAAGGCTGCGGGCGTTGACGCGGTCGAGATCCTCGGCCGCGCAGTCTTCGCGAACACCGCGGTCGATCGGATCGTGCCCGCACAGCCGGAAGGCGGCGGCGTCAACGTCACCGTGGAGCCGTACTTCGAATGGGCGATCGAGGCGGGCCCCTTCAACGGTGACCTGCCGAACATTCCCGGCGCACATTTCGTGGACGACCTCGGCCCATACATCGAGCGCAAGCTCTTCACGGTGAACACCGGACATGCGGCGACGGCATACTTCGGCGCGCTGGCAGGGATCGAGCGGATCTCGGACGCCCTCGCCGATCCGAGCATCGCCGCCCGCGTCAGCGCTGCACTGGAGGAGACCTCAGCGATGCTCACCGCCGTGCACGGCCTGGATCCGGCTGAGCTCGCGGAGTACCGCGGCACGATCCTGGATCGGTTCCGCAACCCCGCTCTCGTTGACACCGTGGCGCGCGTGGGGCGCCAGCCCTTGCGTAAGCTCTCCCGCCATGAACGCTTCATCGGCCCGGCTGTCCAGGCCGCTGAACGCGACCTGTCGACGCGGGCACTCGTGGATGCTGTCGCCGCCGCCGTCGCATTCGACGACCCTGCCGATGAGCAATCCGTTGAGCTGAAGCGGATGCTGCTCTCCGAGGACGCCGATGTACTCACGTCGACCGTCACCGGGCTCGAGCCGGAGCATCCGCTCTTCGCCGCCGTGCACGAGGTGTTCGTCGCGCGGCAGCGCGACTTGCGTATGGACTGAACTCCGCGGCTACGATCAAGGGGTATCCGCTCTACCCGAAGGGGCGGATCGTGCACACCGTCGTGCGGGGAGAAGAATGAGCAGTTTTGCCATCATCGGTGCCGGACCCTCGGGCCTGGCCGCAGCCCGAGCGCTGCAGAAACGTGGCATCAAGGTCGACGGCTACGAGTCCTCGCACCGGGTGGGCGGGCTCTGGGACATCGACAATCCGCGCAGCACGATGTATGCCTCGGCGCACCTGATCTCATCACGAACGACCACCGAGTTCGCCGAGTTCCCGATGCGCAGCAAGGTCGACTATCCCGATCACCGGGTGCTGCGGCAGTACTTCCAGGATTACGCCGATCACTTTGGCCTCGCCGCCCTGTTCCGCTTCGACACCCGGGTGATGCGCCTTCAGCCGCGTGACGGTGGTTGGGATCTCACCTCGACCGGCCCCGACGGCGAGAACACCCGCTGGTACGCGGGCGTCATCCTCGCCAATGGCACGCTCGCCGAGCCCAGTGTGCCGACGTTTCGCGGGTCGTTCGCCGGTCAGATCATGCACACCAGCGCATACAAGAACGCCAGCGAACTCGATGGCAAGCGGGTGCTGATCATCGGTGCGGGAAACTCCGGATGCGATATCGCCGTCGACGCCGTTCACCATGCGACATCGGTGGATATGAGCGTGCGGCGCGGGTACTACTTCGTGCCGCGCTACCTGTTCGGTCGCCCCTCCGACACGCTCAACCAGGGCCGCCCGCTGCCCGCCCGGATCAAGCAGGCCATCGACACCCGTGTGCTGAAAGCGTTCACCGGGGATCCGGTGCGATTCGGGTTCCCGAAGCCGAACTACCGCCTCTACGAATCGCACCCGATCGTGAACACGATGGTGCTGAGTCATCTGGGGCAGGGCGATCTGCGCATCCGCGCCGACATCGACCGGTTCGACGGCAACACGGTGCACTTCGCCGACGGCACGAGCGGTGACTACGACCTCGTGCTCCTCGCGACCGGCTACTCGCTGAATTATCCGTTCGTCGATCATGAGCACCTGTCCTGGCACGGCGCGGCTCCTCGGCTGTTCTTGAACATGTTCCCGGCCTCGTTCAACGGGCTGTACATGATGGGGATGATCGAGGCATCCGGCATCGGCTGGCAGGGCCGGTTCGAGCAGGCCGAGTTGCTTGCCGCGTTCCTCGCCGCGGCCGAGCGCGACCCCGCCCGCGCGGAGCGCTTCCGCGCTCGGGTCACCGGTGCGCCCTGGCCGGACGTCACCGGCGGCTATCACTACCTCGGTCTTGACCGCATGGCGTACTACGTGAACAACTATGCGTACCGTGCGGCCGTGCGTGCCGAGCGCACCGCGATGGATGCCGCGTGAACGTCGACGATGTCACCCTGAGTTTCACTCCCGGGTCCCTCACGATCTTGAACGTTGTGCTGGGTCTGATCATGCTCGGCATCGCTCTGGACACCGCCCCGAGCGACTTCCGGGTCGTGGCCAAGCATCCGAAGCCGTTCATCATCGCGATCCTCGCGCAACTGCTGCTGTTACCCCTCGTCACCTTCGCTCTGACGCTGGTGCTGCCGGTGACAGCATCTATGGCGATGGGGATGATCCTGGTGGCATGCTGCCCACCGGGAAACATCTCGCAGGTGCTCACGCACCGCTCCGGCGGCAACGTGGCACTATCGGTGTCGATGACCGCCGTCGGCAACCTGCTCTACATCATCGCGATGCCGCTGAGCATCGCCTTCTGGGGTTCGCTGCACCCCACCGCAAGCACCGTGCTGAAGCAGGTGGCGCTGGAACCGATGAAGATGCTGCTGGAGATCGTACTCATCATCGGTGTGCCCTTCGCCGTCGGGCTTCTGGTGCGCGCGAAGCTGCCTGTCGTTGCCGCGAAGGCGCACCCGTTCGTGAAGTGGTTCAGCCTGATCGCTCTGGTCGGCTTCATCGTCGTGGCTCTCGTGGGCAACTGGTCGGTCTTCATCCAGGTGCTCGGGGTCATCCTGCTCGTGGTGACGGTGCACGATGCGGTCGCGCTCGCTCTCGGATACGGCACAGCCGTCGCGGGAGGCCTGGGCACCCGCGAACGCAAAGCGATCACCTTCGAGGTCGGCATCCGCAATGCCGGGCTCGGCCTGGGACTCGTGTTCGCGTTCTTCGATGGTCTCGGCGGCATGGCGATCGTTGCCGGGTGGTGGGGCATCTGGGACATCATCGCGGGACTCGTGGTCGCCAGCCTCTGGGCACGTCATACGCGCAAGCGCACCGGATCGGCGTCCGGTGACGCGAGCGCCCGCCGCACGGCGGACGGTACATGAGGCGCGTTCTCATCACCGGCGGGAGCGGTTTTCTCGGCACGCATGTCGCCTCGATGCTCGCGGTGCGTGAGGATGTGGAAATCGTGGTCGCGGCGGATCTGCGCGCCAGCGCTGCACAACGTGGCCACGCGCATGCCGACGTCACGCACGTCGTGCTGGATGTGACGGATGCCGCGAGCATCGCTCCCGTGTTGCGGGAACACCGCATCGACACCGTGGTGCACCTCGCCGCCATCGTCAACCCCGGCGCTGATGTCGATCTCGAGTACCGCGTCGATGTGACCGGTTCCGCAAATGTGCTGGCGGCATGCGTGGAGGCGGGTGTGTCGCGCATTGTGGTGTCCAGTTCCGGGGCCGCCTACGGCTATCACCCTGACACCCCGGAGTGGATCAACGAGTCCCAGCCGCTGCGCGGCAACGACGCTTTTCCCTATTCGAAGCACAAGCGGCTGGTCGAGGAGATGCTCGCGGAGTACCGCGACACGCATCCGGAATTGGAACAGGTGATATTCCGCATCGGCACGATCCTCGGCCCCGACGTGCACAACCAGATCACGGGGCTCTGGGATGGGCGGCGGATCCTGCGCATTGCCGGTTCCGATTCCCCCTTCGTTTTCATCTGGGTCGATGATGTCGCCGCGGCGATGGTGCGTGCCGCAACCGACGGCCCGGCCGGGATCTACAACGTGGCAGGCGACGGACGCCTCACCGTGTCGGAGATCTCAGCACGGCTGGGTAAACCGCTGCTGACGATCCCGGCGTGGGTGCTGGTCGCTGCGCTCGGGATCGGACGAATGCTGCGGCTGACACCCCACGGCCCGGAGAAGGTGCCGTTTCTGCGTTACCGCCCGGTTCTGGCGAATGACCGGCTGAAGGCTGATTTCGGATTCACACCGACCCGAACCAGTCGCGAAGCGTTCGAGGAGTATCTGGCGACGCATCCGCACGTCGTCGCTTCCCGGATCTGACCGCCCGTCCGAGCGGAGCAGCCCAGATACTCTGGACGTTGTGCACGAGAAGCGACGCCGCCGGATCATGGCCAGAGTTGGATGGGGCATCCTCATCCTCATTGTTCTGCTGCTCGGCGGCGTGCTCGCATGGACTCAGATCGGCGTGATGGCAGCGGAGAAGACCCCGCTCACGAGCGCGCTGGACAACCCACACATCACGATCGAGGATGCCCCGGAGGGCATCGTGCTCTCCCCCGCAGACGGCGATTCCGAGATCGGGCTGGTGTTCATTCCCGGGGCCAAGGTTGATCCGTGGGCGTACGTCGCCATCCTGCAGGGTGTGGCTGAAGAGGGCACCACGGTCGTGATCACCCGGCCCTGGCTGAATCTTGCGTTCTTCGATCTTCGCGGACTGGATGCCTTCACCTCCGCTGCGCCGGAGATCGATTCCTGGGGCGTCGGCGGACACTCTCTGGGCGGCGTGCGCGCCTGCCAGCTGGCGGCGGATGCCGATGCTCTCGTGCTGTTCGGATCGTATTGTGCCACCGACCTCTCGGCCACAGATCTCGACGTGCTGAGCCTCGCCGGCAGCGAGGACGGGCTATCGACGCCCGCCAAGATCGCGGATGCGCGGCATCTGCTCCCAGAAAGTGCTGAGCTGGTCGAGATTGATGGCGCATCCCACGCGTCCTTCGGCGACTACGGGTCGCAGGCAGGTGACGGCACCCCGACGATCTCTGAAGACGAGATGCACGCGATCGTCACCGACCTGGTCAGCTCATTCCTGAACTGATCACCCGATGCGTGAGATCAGCGAGTCCAACCCCATCCCGTAGTCGATCCGCACCACCGGCAGGGCGTATTTATCGGTGCCGATGACGACCTTCCCCGGTTCAATGGTGCGTGCCATCTCGTAGCCAGCATCTGCGACGCCCTGCTTCGCGGTGTCGTTGAAGTGCCCATAGGGATAGGCGATCACCTCTCGCGCGCCGAGGATGTCTCCCGATGTGTTGAGATCGGCGGCGATCTCCGCGGCCGTCCAATTCACCATCAGGCCATCGCCGTTGGCGCCAGCCTGGTGCATGTCGTGCGTGTGCGAGCGGCGCAGCACATACGGCGACGGCGCTGGGTCGGAGCGGTAGGCGGTCACCATGAACGACGTGGCGAGAACCTGCTGCTGCGCCACGATTGGTACAGCCAGATCGAACCAGGTCTGATCGGCGTCGTCATCGGTCACGATCACCGAACGCTGAGGCAGGTGGAGCCGTCCGTCGATGAAGGCGCTCAGCTCATCCCAGGTCGGCAGGTAGAACCCGGTCGAGGCGATATGCGTCATGTGTGCTTCGAAATCACCGATGTAGGCGTAGTTGCCGCGCAGCCAACCATCCTCGCCCTCCGGGCGGGTGGTGAACTGGTGATACATCAGGATCGGCACCTCGGTACCGGCCGCCGCGTTCTGCTCGGCGGGCATCCATGATCCGAACAGCTCGATCTGCTGATCCTCGCACACGACAGCATCCGAACCGTTGATGCGCGCTTCCGGTTGGAACGCGGCCGCAGCCTCCGCAGTGGTATACCAGCCTCCGAAGGCCATCCCGTCGCGGGCCGGAATCGGAAGAGCCGCGTACAGAGCGTCCTGCCGCTGGAGCAGAGGATCGTCGGCGATGCCGTCACCGGTGAAGCTCACCACGCACGCCAGCGGATCATCGGCATCGGCCAGCAGCTTTTCCACGGGCGTCAGCACGGTCTGCTCTGGCGTGGGCGCCGGCGACGTGGTCGCAGGCGACACCTCGGCCTCAGCGGGTGCGCGCAGGCTCGACAGCACGACGGTCAGGCTCACGCCCAGCACGACGACCACAGCAATCGCACTGATCAGCCAGATCCGCCGATTGCGCCGAATCCGCGCTCGTCGCTCGGTGCGCTGACTTCGACTGCTCTCGGTGCCCATAGTGAGAATCCTATGGGCTGAGCGTCATACGCCCCGGAATCCCTCAGCGATCATCTCGACGAGTTCTTCGCGCTCTTCGACCGGCAGGAACGCTGCCGAAGCGGCATTGAACTGAAAAGTCTCGAGGTCGTCGAGATCGTAGCCGAACGCTTCGACGAGAAGAGCCAGCTCACGGGTGAGCGATGTTCCGCTCATCGTGCGGTTGTCGACGTTCACCGTGACGGAGAATCCGAGCTGGTAGAGCAGATCGAAGGGGTGATCGGCAATGTCACTCCCCCACGCTTCGATGGCGCCGGTGTGCACGTTCGACGACGGCGACAACTCGAGCGGGATCTCCCGGTCGCGCACCCAGCGCGCCAGGTCGCCGAACTTCACCTGCACCTCATCGCCCTCGCGGGTGATGACATCCAGGTCAGAGACCAGACGCACACCGTGGCCCAGACGCAGCGCGCGTCCATCCAACAGAGCGCTGCGAATGGATGCGAGCCCTGCCGCTTCCCCGGCGTGCACCGTGACCGGCATGAAGTTCTCGGCCAGCAGATCGAAAGCCGCACGGTGATCGGATGCCGGGAAACCATCTTCGGGACCAGCGATATCGAAACCGACCACACCGCTATCGCGGTGGTTGAGGGCTAGTTCGGCAATCTCCAGCGAGCGATCGCCGTGACGCATCGCGCTGAGAATCTGACCGATCCGGATGCTGTGCCCGTCGCGGTCAGCGAGATCCTCGCCCTGTTCGATCCCCTGCTGCACCGCCTCGACAGCCTCATCGAGCGACAGCCCGCCTGCCAGATGCTGCTCGGGAGCCCAGCGGACTTCGCCGTAGATCACGCCGTCGGCGACCAGATCCTGGACGAACTCACGCGCGACGCGAGTCAGGGCGGGAGCGGTCTGCATGACCCCGACGGTGTACTCGAACGCCGTGAGGTACGCCTCCAGCGAGTCAGTGTCGCTCTGCTTCGCGAACCAGTTGCGGAGTCCTTGTTCGTCACTGGCGGGCAGTTCAAGACCGGCCTCGGCGGCGAGTTCGATGATCGTAGCCGGGCGCACGGCGCCGTCGAGATGATCGTGCAACGAGATCTTCGGCAGGGCGCGCAGCGAGACGCCGTCGATCTTGATGTCACCGTCGGAGGCGATCGCCATGGGTTTTCCTCTCAGAGACCGGCGCCTGATCCCGGATCCTGTCCCAGGTGAACGCGCGGCGGATATTCCAGCCTACGCGGTGATGCGCTCGCGAACGAGCGGTCCGACAGTCGGGGCCGCATCGCCGATCGCCCAGGCACCCTCGAGCGCGTCCAGCGCACGCGGGAAGCGGGACTCATCTTCGGCAGACAGCGTGAACAGCGGCTGCCCAGCAGTGACCCGATCGCCCGGTTTCGCGTGCAGATCGATGCCGGCAGCATGCACGACCTGGTCTTCAGCGCGTGCGCGGCCGGCGCCGAGACGCCATGCCGAGATACCGAATGGCAGCGCATCGAGTTGTGTGACGATGCCATCGGCAGGAGCCGTAACGACATGGGTTTCGCGTGCCACTGGCAGCGCAGCATCCGGGTCACCGTCCTGCGCGCGGATCATCGCCTTCCAGGTGTCCATCGCCCGTCCATCGTCCAACGCCGCTTCGACGTCAGCATCCGGGAGTCCGGCCAGTGCGAGCATCTCGCGGGCCAGGGCGATGGTGAGCTCGCGCACATCGGCGGGTCCGGCGCCGGCGAGAATCTCAACGGATTCGCGCACCTCATTGGCGTTGCCGATAGCCAAGCCCAGCGGCACGTTCATGTCGGTCAGCAGCGCGGTGGTCGCCACTCCCGAGTCGGTACCGAGGGCGACCATCGTGCGCGCGAGCTCGCGGGCACGGTCGATGTCCTGCATGAATGCGCCGGAGCCGAACTTCACGTCCAGCACCAGGGCGTCGGTGCCCTCGGCGATCTTCTTCGACATGATGCTCGAGGCGATCAGCGGGATCGCCTCGACGGTTCCGGTGACATCGCGCAGGGCGTACAACTTCTTGTCGGCCGGGGCCAGGCCCGAGCCGGCAGCGCAGATCACGCTGCCGACGTCGCCCTGCATCTGGGCGAACATCTCCTCATTGCTGAGCGCCGCACGCCAGCCGGGAATCGATTCGAGCTTGTCGAGCGTTCCGCCAGTGTGGCCGAGGCCTCGGCCACTCAGCTGCGGCACGGCGACGCCGAAAGATGCCACCAGCGGAGCCAGCGGCAGGGTGATCTTGTCGCCGACGCCACCTGTGGAGTGCTTGTCGACGGTCTTCTTGCCGAGGCCCTCGAAGTTCATCCGCTCACCGGAAGCGATCATCGCGTCCGTGAGCACGCGGATCTCATCGCGCTGCATGCCGCGCTGGTAGATCGCCATCGCGAATGAGGCCATCTGAGCGTCTGAGACGTATCCGCGGGTATAGGCGTCGATCATCCAGCGCAGCTCGGATTCAGGAACGATGCCGCCGTCACGCTTCGCGCGAATGACGTCAATGGCGTCGTAGGGTTCGGGGGTGCTCATCGGATCGTCTCCAGATCTCGCGGGCCGAATGCATCCGGCAGGACTTCGTCAATGGTGCGGATGCCGGACACTGTCTCCAGTAGCATCTCCGGCATCGCGTGTTCATAGAGCAGCTGACGGCAGCGTCCGCACGGCATGATCGTCTGCCCGTCGCCGTTCACGCAGACGAACGCGACCAGCTGCCCACCGCCGGACATATGCAGGTCACCGACCAGTGCGCATTCCGCGCACAGTCCGACACCGTAGGAGGCGTTCTCGACGTTGCATCCCGAGACGATCCGCCCATCGGCGACGAGGGCAGCCGCCCCCACCTTGTAGCGCGAATATGGCGCGTATGCCCGGTGCATGGCTTCGGTTGCGACGTGACGCAACTCGTCCCAGTCGATGTCAGTCATATTTCCTCTAGCTCTTTATGTATGGTTCGCCGGATGCCGCTGGCGGACGAGAGCGTCCAACCAGACCCGCCACGGCGAAGATCGTCACGACATACGGCAGCATCAGCATGAATTGGCTGGGCACCGGAGACCCGATGACGCTGAGCACACCCTGCAGGTTCGTGGCGAAGCCGAACAGCAACGCTGCCAGGGTCGCTCGGATCGGATCCCACTTACCGAAGATCACCGCGGCCAGCGCGATATACCCCGCGCCCGCGGTCATCTCGCGACCGAACTGCGGGTTCGTGACCAGCGTGTAGAACGCGCCGCCCATACCGGCAATGGCTCCGGCGAGCATCACGTTCCAATACCGGGTCGGAATCACCTTGATACCGACCGTGTCCGCGGCCTGCGGGTGCTCGCCGACCGCACGCAGGCGCAGTCCCCAGCGCGTGCGGTACAGCCCGAACCAGACGAGGAACACCGTGATGTACATCAGGTACACGATGATCGTCTGACGAAACAGCACCGGCCCCAACACCGGGATCTCACTCAGTAGCGGTATCGGAATCACCGGGAACAGCGTGGGCGAGTTCAACGTGGCGTCATTGGGGTTCAGCACCTGGCGGTAGAGGAACGTCGTGAGGCCGGCGACCAGCACGTTGAGCACGACACCCACGATGACCTGGTTGACGTAGTACGTGATCGTGAAGACGGCCAGCACCAGAGCCACCAGCACTCCGGCAAACATCGCAGCGACCAGGCCGGCCCACGGACTTCCCGTTGCGGATCCGACGACCGCGGCCATGAAGGCACCGGCAAGCAGCTGCGCCTCGATGGCGATGTTGACAACGCCGACGCGTTCGCCGATCACACCGCCCAGCGCACCGAAGATCAGCGGCGTCGCCAGCGCGAGCGCTCCGCCCAGCAGACCGATCATCGGCAGCGTTCCACCCGCAGCAGCCCAGGCCAGGAAGCCGATCATCAGGATGACGACGTAGATGACGGTGAGCCACAGCGGCAATTTCCGCTTCGCACGCGTCCAGACCACAGCCAGCACGGTCACGGCGGCAAGCAGCACCACGGCGATCCAGGCGGTGAGGTTCGCCGGCAGGACGATCTCAGGGAGTTGAATGGCCGCTTCGGCTGAGCGGACAAGTCGGAAGGTGCTGGCGCCCTCACGCGGAACGAGCAGCGGCAGCAGCGCGAACAGCACAGTGAACAGTCCGAAGATGATCGGCGTCTTCCATGAGGTGACAGTGACGTGGCGCTGCTCGTCGCTGACGACCGTTTCGACGGTGGCGGTCATGCGGACACCTCCTCGGCGATCTGCGCGGCATTCTTCCGCTTCTTCTTTGGCTTCTTTCTTCGTGCGCCGGGCTGCGGCAGACCGAAGATCGCACGCACCAGCGGCGGGGCTGCGATGAACAGCACGATCAGCGACTGCACCACGAGCACGATCTCAATCGGCACGTTCTCCGACGCCTGCATAGCGAAGCCACCGGCCTTGAACGCGCCGAACAGGATGCCGGCGGCAAGAATACCCAGCGGCGTGGAGCGGCCCAGCAGCGCGACGGTGATTGCGTCAAAGCCGATACCGGCGTCGATGTCGCCGCCGAATCCGCTGGTGACGGTTCCGAGCATCTGGCTGACACCGGCGATGCCGACCAGACCACCGGCGATCATCATCACGAGGAAGTACATCTTTCCGACGCTGATGCCAGCAACACGGGCGGCTGCCGGGTTCTCCCCCACCGCACGGAATCGGAATCCGAGGCTGGAGCGCTCAAGCAGCCACCAGGTGAACGCCACCGCGATCAGCGCCAGGATGAAGCCAGCGTGCAGCTTGTACTGCGGCCCGAGGATGCCGGGAAGGATGGCCGATTCGGCCATCGCCGCGGTCTTCGGGTTCTTGGACCCCGGAGCTTGCAGGATGCCCTGCGTTGCCAGCATCCAGGCGAGCAGATAGACCGCGATGTGGTTGAGCATGATCGTGACGATCACCTCGTGCGCGCCTGTGCGCGCCTTCAGGATGCCGGCGATACCAGCCCACAGCGCACCGGCGACGATGCCGGCGAGGATCGCGACCAGCATGTGCATCGGCCACGGCAGGTTCATGCTTGTGCCCACCCAACCAGCGGCGGCTGCAGCCATCAGCATCTGGCCTTGGCCGCCGATGTTGAACAGGCCGGCGCGGAACGCCAGACCGACACCCAGACCAGCCGCAATCAGTGGAGTCGCGAACTTCAGGGTCTCGGTGAACGGCTTGATGCCCGCCGCGAAGCCGTCGACGCGGAAGTTGTAGATCGCACCTTGAAAGAGCGCCGTGTATGCACCGGAGATGGACGCCCAAACCGCGGCGAGCATGTCCTGCGGGCGAGAGAAGAAGTAGCCGGCTGTCCGCTGCACGTCAGGGTCCGTGAACGCGATCATGATCGCCCCGGCGATCAGGGCCAGGATCACGGAGAGCACCGAGATCATGCCGTTGCCTGTGGTGATCCGGCGGAAAGCACCCTGCCAGCGGGAGGGTTCAGTTCCGAAGTCTCCCGGCGGGGAGACGATCGGCTTCATGTCGGTGCTGCTCATGCGCCAGCCTCCTCGGTCGATTCGCTCACTGAGCCTGTCGAAGTGCTGGCCATACCGGCCATCATCAGACCGATCTTCGCGCGGCTGATGTCGCCGGGGACGATGCCGACGACCTTGCCGCGATACATCACCATGATGCGATCGGCGAGGGCTGCGGCCTCATCGAGTTCGGTAGAGATGACGACCACGGGGATTCCCGAGTCACGCGTTTCGATGATGCGCTTGTGGATGAACTCGATCGAGCCGACGTCCACTCCGCGGGTGGGCTGCGCGGCCACGAACAGAGAAAGTTCTCGGCTCAGCTCACGCGCAAGTACGACCTTTTGCTGGTTGCCGCCCGACAGGTTGCCGGCCTGCTGCCAGGGCCCCTGCGTGCGGATGTCGAACTCTTCGATCTTGTCGTGGGCGAAGGTGTCAAGAGCTTTCAGCTGCAGGGTGCCGGCGGTGACGAAGGGGGCGCCCACTGAGCGGTCCAGCATCAGGTTCTCGGCGATCGAGAACTCCTTCACGAGTCCGTCAACGCTGCGATCCTCCGGAACGAACCCGACCCCGTCATCGAGAATCTGGCGCACCGACTGGCCGAGCATTTCCTTGCCATTGAGCTTGATGCTTCCTTCAACCCGCGGCTGCAATCCGACGATCGCCTCGGTGAGTTCGGTCTGTCCGTTGCCCTGTACACCGGCGATGACGAGCACCTCACCGGCGCGCACCGAGAACGAGACATCATCGACAAGCACGGTGCCGAACGGATCGGTGACGGTCAGCCCCTGCACGACGAGGGATTCCTCCCCCAGCTTCGGAGCTTCCTTGTGCACGGTCAGTTCAACCGCGCGCCCCACCATGAGCGAGGCAAGCTCTTCATTGCTGGCAGTCGGAACAGCTTCGCCGACGACCTTGCCGAGGCGGATCACCGTGATGCGGTCAGCGACCTCGCGCACCTCGCGCAGCTTGTGCGTGATGAAGACGATGGATGTGCCGGATTCCTTGAGCTGGCGCATCGTCGCCATCAGCTCATCGGTTTCCTGCGGTGTCAGCACGGCGGTGGGCTCATCGAACACGAGCACCTTCGCGTCGCGCGACAGCGCCTTGATGATCTCTACCCGTTGCTGCACGCCGACAGGCAACTCCTCGACGATCGCATCCGGGTCGACATGAAACCCAAACCGGTCGGAGATCTCGCGCACCATCGCGCGAGCCGCTGCAAGATCAAGTCGCCCGCCGAAGCGGGTCTTCTCGTGCCCGAGCATGACGTTCTCGGCCACCGTGAATACCGGGATCAGCATGAAGTGCTGGTGCACCATTCCGATGCCGGCTTCCATCGCATCGCCAGGGCCGGCGAAGTGCTGTTCGACGTCGTCGAGCAGGATTTCACCGTCGTCGGCCTGATACAGGCCGTAAAGAACGTTCATCAGCGTTGACTTGCCCGCACCGTTCTCACCGAGGAGACAGTGGATTTCTCCCGGCTCGATCGTGAGATCGATGTGATCGTTGGCAGTCAGCGCGCCGAACCTCTTCGTTATGCCGCGCAGTTCAAGCTTCATGTGTCAGATCCTAACCAGCAAAGGTGCTTCATCCCAGGCGCCTGTAGACACCCGAACATCGGCAAGGGGAGACCGGCTGTTGGCCGGCCTCCCCTTGGTGATCGTCTCGATCAGTCGAGGTACGAGGTGACGGTGACGTCACCGTCGATGATCTGCTGCTGCAGGTCCTGGACAGCGGTCCACAGCGCAGGGTCTACCTTGTCTTCGAAGTTGTGCAGTTCGGCGATGCCGACGCCGTCGTTCTCGAGGGTTCCGATGTAAGCCTCGGAGTCGAACTCGTCGTTCGCGCTGCTCATGGTTGCCTCATACACCGAGAGCTTCATGTCCTTGAGGATGGAGGTCAGGACGAAGTCCTCAGTGCTCGGGTCCGTGACGAACAGGTCAGCGTCAGCGCCGATCAGGGCGATGTCGCGGTTCGACTCCTTGATCGCCTGCAGACCCGACTGGTAGATCGGTCCGCCGACGGGCAGCAGCACATCGACGCCCTGGTCGATGATGTTCTGCGCGACGGTCTTCGCCTCGGGGCCAGCTTCGAAGCCACCGGTGAAGGAACCGGTCGATCCGTCCCAGCCGACGACCTCGACGGCGGTGCCGTTCTGCTCGTTGTAGTAGTTGACGCCCTGGTAGAAGCCGTCCATGAAGATCGTCACGGTCGGGAATTCCATGCCGCCGTAGGTGCCGACCTTGCCGGCCTCCGAGTAACCAGCCGACAGGTAACCGGCGAGGAATGCGGCCTCAGCCGTGTTGTACAGCAGCGGCTTGACGTTGTCGGCATCCTTCTCGCCGTCGAAGTCGTTGTCGGCAGCGTCGTCGACGAGGATGTAATCGATGCCCTCGTTGGCCAGTGCGCTCTCGACGGTGGCTGCCGAGAGGGCGAAGCCGACCGAGATGACCGCGTTGCAGCCCTGGGAGACCAGGCTCTCCAGGTTCGGGGCGAAGTCGGTCTCGCTGTTGGATTCGACGTTCTTGTACTCGACGTCGAGCTCGTCGGCCGCCTGCACCATGCCCTCGTAGGAGAGCTGGTTGAACGACTTGTCATCGAAGCCACCGGCGTCCGAGACGATGCAGGGCAGGAAATCGATGGCCTCGCCGCCGCCGGCGGTCCCGCCGTCGGTCTCTTCCGGAGCTGCTCCACAGCCGGCCAATGCGACGGCCACGCCGGTCGCCACGAGCGCTGCGAGTGCGCGCTTCTTGGTGGTAATAGTCACGTTAGCCTCCACGAGTACTGGCCTGCGCCAATCGCAAGGCCCCACTGTACAAGTTACCCAGTGTTACGCATCCATTGAGAACACTTGCGGTTAATGGTTATAAACCCGAAACAGACCGCGAGCTTCTTTAGAGAACATCTCCACGACCGGTCAGTTTGAGCGACTCGACGACGCCCTTCACCCGCTGAGCGTGCTCGGTCGTGGTGACCAGCAGTGCGTCTGGAGTGTCGACGACCACGATGTCCTTCACCCCGACGAGGCTGATAACGCGTTCGGTCTGGCTGACGAGGATCCCGGTGGCGGCATCCGACAGCACCCGGGCCTTCGGCCCCAGGACGGCAAGATCGTTCTTGCGGCCATTGCTGATGAGCTTCGTAAGCGAGGCGAAGTCTCCCACGTCATCCCAGTCGAAGTGCCCCGGGATCACGGCGAGGCGCCCCTTGTCTGCCGCGGGCTCTGCGACCGCATAGTCGATGGCGATCTTCTTGATGTTCGGCCAGATGCGGTCAACGGCGGGCCCGCGCCGCTCGCGGTCGTCCCAGGCCTCGGCGAGCTCGAGCAGGCCGGCGTGCAGTTCCGGTTCGTTCGCTGCGAGCTCATCCAGCAACACGCTCGCCTGGGAGATGAACATGCCCGCGTTCCACAGGAACGAGCGGTCGGCGAAATAGGTCTTGGCCGTCTCCAGGTCGGGCTTCTCCACGAAGCGCACCACCGTCGCGGCCTCCGGCGCACCGTCGACGACGAGCTCGTCACCCTTCTCGATGTAACCGAATCCGACGGAGGGCTCCGAAGGCTGGATGCCGATCGTGCAGATGTAACCGGCGCGTGCGACCGCGACTGCCTGCTGCACGGCGAACTCGAAAGTGCGGGTTCCGCGGATGACGTGGTCTGCCGCGAACGCCCCGATGATCACATCGGGATCGCGGCGGTGCAGGATCGCGGCGGCGAGGCCGATCGCTGCTGCTGAGTCGCGGGGTTCGGACTCCAGGAACACGTTCATGTCGGCGATGCCGGGAAGCTCCGCTTCGACCGCTGCCCGATGCGCGCGTCCGGTGACGACCGCGATGCGGTCGGGTCCGGTCATCGGCTCCAGCCGATCCCAGGTGTCGCGCAGCAGCGAATTGCCTGACCCGGTGAGGTCGTGCAGGAATTTGGGCGCATCTGCTCTCGAGAGCGGCCACAGCCTGCTGCCGATGCCACCGGCGGGGATCACTGCATAGAAGTCGTCGAACGGCTCGGTCATGACACCAGCGTATCCCTCCAAAACAATCTTGATATCGAGATACTTAGGTGAGCCTTCCTCGTCCCGACACAGGAACGGGAATAGGATAGGACTCGATCGGGCACCCCTGCGCTCAGTTCGGACTCAGGATGCGGTGCCGACAACGCATCGACCAGGGAGGACGACCGTGTCCGCAGGCACTCGCTTGACACCGTCGATTTCGGAAACCACGTCCAAAGCCCCACGCGGAACCCTCTATCGAGGACGCGAAGGCATGTGGTCGTGGGTGCTTCATCGCATCACCGGAGTCGCAATCTTCTTCTTCCTGTTAGTGCATGTGCTCGACACGGCGCTGATTCGGGTCTCCCCTGAGGCGTACAACGCCGTGATCGGCACCTACAAGAACGAGATCATGGCACTGGGTGAAGTCGTCCTGGTCGCTGCGATCATCTTCCACGCGATGAATGGCCTGCGCATCATCCTGATCGACTTCTGGTCGCAGGGCGCACGTTTCCAGCGGCAGATGTTCTGGGGCGTCATCGCCGTCTGGCTGATCCTCCTCGGTGGGTTCGCCGGCCGTCACCTCGCGCTCGCATTCGCCGGATTCGGAGGAGGCCACTGATGTCTGCACAGACCACTGTCGCACCGGCGCGCCGCAGCCGCGGAATCAACCTCGAGAAGTGGGGCTGGGTGTTCATGCGAGCATCCGGTGTCGTACTGATCGTGCTGATCTTCGGCCACCTGTTCGTCAACCTGATGACCGGTGACGGCATCCACGCCCTGGACTTCGCGTTCATCGCCGGCAAGTTCGCCACGCCGTTCTGGCAGTGGTGGGATGTGCTGATGCTGTGGCTGGCTCTCATCCACGGTGGCAACGGCATGCGCACCATCGTCAATGACTATGTGATCAACCCGAAGATCCGTAAAGCCCTGGTCTGGGCGATCGGCCTCGCGGCTGCACTGCTGATCGTGCTGGGCACCCTGGTCGTCTTCACCTTCGACCCATGCCTCGGCCTCACCGAGGGCAGCGCACTCGTGGCCGAATGCGCCGCTATGGGCGTATTCCCCGCCAACTGAGCTGAGAAGAGAGCAACGAGAAGTGACTACTGAGACTCAGGATTCCGTCATCCGCGACGGCATTCACTACCACCAGTTCGACGTCGTCATCGTCGGTGCCGGTGGAGCCGGAATGCGGGCGGCCATCGAAGCTGGCCCCGGCGCGAACACCGCGGTGATCTCCAAGCTGTACCCGACCCGCTCGCACACCGGTGCGGCGCAGGGCGGCATGGCTGCCGCCCTCGCGAACGTCGAGGAAGACAGCTGGGAGTGGCACACTTTCGACACCGTCAAGGGCGGCGACTACCTCGTCGATCAGGATGCTGCCGAAATCCTGGCCAAGGAAGCCATCGACGCGGTCATCGACCTCGAGAACATGGGCCTGCCCTTCAACCGCACCCCCGAAGGCAAGATCGACCAGCGCCGCTTCGGTGGTCACACCGCTGAGCATGGCAAGACCCCCGTGCGCCGCGCCTGCTACGCCGCTGACCGTACCGGTCACATGATTCTGCAGACGTTGTTCCAGAACTGTGTCCGCCTCGGCATCAACTTCTTCAACGAGTTCTACGTGCTCGATCTGGTCACGGTCCAGGATGCCGACGGCAACACGCAGGTCGCGGGCGTCGTCGCGTACGACCTGGCCACGGGCGAGTTGCACGTGTTCCAGTCCAAGGCCGTGATCTTCGCAACCGGCGGCTTCGGCAAGATCTACAAGACGACCTCCAACGCGCACACCCTCACCGGTGACGGCGTCGGAATCATCTGGCGCAAGAACCTGCCGTTGGAGGACATGGAGTTCTTCCAGTTCCATCCCACCGGCCTCGCCGGTCTCGGCATCCTTCTCACCGAAGGTGCACGAGGCGAAGGTGCCATTCTGCGCAACGCATCCGGTGAACGATTCATGGAGCGCTACGCCCCCACCATCAAGGACCTCGCACCCCGCGACATCGTTGCGCGCTCCATGGTGCAGGAAGTCCTCGACGGTCGCGGTGCCGGCCCCAACAAAGACTACGTCTACCTCGACTGCACGCACTTGGGTGCCGAGGTTCTCGAGACCAAGCTCCCCGACATCACCGAGTTCGCCCGCACGTACCTGGGCGTGGACCCGGTCACCGATCCCGTGCCCGTGATGCCGACGGCTCACTACGCCATGGGTGGCATCCCGACGAACAACGACGCCGAGGTGCTCTCCGACAACAACACCGTCGTGCCGGGGCTGTACGCCGCCGGTGAGTGCGCGTGCGTGTCGGTGCACGGCTCAAACCGTCTGGGCACGAACTCGCTGCTCGACATCAACGTTTTCGGAAAGCGCGCCGGCCGCAACGCCGTCGCGTACTCGAAGACGGCGGAGTTCGTCCCGCTGCCGGAAAACCCGGCCGCCTTCGTGTCCGGCATGATCGAACACCTCCGAAACAGCAACGGCACCGAGCGTGTCGCCGTACTGCGTAAGAAGCTGCAGGACGAGATGGACCGCGGCGCCCAGGTGTTCCGCACCCACGAGTCGCTTGAGCACGTGCTCGGCGTCATCGCGGAACTGCGCGAACGATACAAGAACGTCTACGTCGATGACAAGGGCCACCGGTTCAACACCGACCTGCTCGAGGCCGTCGAGCTGGGCTTCCTGCTCGATATCGCCGAGGTCGTCGTCTACGCCGCTCAGAACCGCGAGGAGAGCCGTGGCGGTCACATGCGCGACGACTTCCCCAAGCGTGACGACGAGAACTACATGAAGCACACCATGGCCTATCTGACGGGTGACCCGCACTCCTCGACGCCGGCCGATCACATCAAACTCGACTGGAAGCCGGTTGTCATCACCAACTACCAGCCGATGGAGAGGAAGTACTGACCATGTCGAACGCCGTCGCAGAATCTCCTGCCGCCGCAGAGCCGGCAATTCAGTCGTTCCTGGTCACGTTCATCGTGCGCCGCTTCGATCCTGAAAAGGACGCGGAGCCGCGCTGGGTCGATTATGACGTCGAGCTCTACGCGACCGACCGTGTGCTGGATGCCCTGCACAAGATCAAGTGGGAGGTCGATGGTTCGCTGTCATTCCGCCGCTCGTGCGCACACGGAATCTGCGGTTCGGATGCTATGCGCATCAACGGTCGCAACCGTCTCGCTTGCAAGACGCTGATCAAGGACCTCGACATCTCGAAGCCGATCTATGTCGAGGCCATCAAGGGCCTGCCCCTGGAGAAGGACCTCATCGTCGACATGGAGCCGTTCTTCGCCTCCTACCGCGAGGTTCAGCCGTTCCTGGTAGCAAGCTCGACGCCGGAGAAGGGCAAGGAGCGCGTGCAGTCGATCGCCGACCGCGCGATCTTCGACGACACCACCAAGTGCATCCTGTGCGCTGCGTGCACCTCGTCCTGCCCCGTGTTCTGGACCGACGGGCAGTACTTCGGCCCCGCCGCCATCGTGAACGCGCACCGCTTCATCTTCGACTCGCGTGACGACAATGCCGAGGTCCGCCTGGACATCCTCAACGACAAGGAGGGCGTCTGGCGTTGCCGCACGACCTTCAACTGCTCCGAGGCGTGCCCACGTGGCATCGAGGTCACCAAGGCCATCGCCGAGGTCAAGCAGGCCGTGCTCCGCGGTCGCCGCTGACCGCTGGTCGCAGACATCGACACGCCCCCGCCCTGGATAGGGTGGGGGCGTGTCTGATTCCCCCACCGGTGCATCCGGAACCGATACCTCCGAGGCCCGGCGCCTCGATGCCGCCGTGGAACGTGCAACGGCACTGACCAAACGCACCCTGGAGCTCTTCCCGGTACGCGTGTGGCGGCACTTCCTGCAGAACAACGGTTTTCTCCTGGCCGCTGGAGTGAGCTATCAGGCGCTGTTCGCGATCTTCGCGGCCATCTATGTGACATTCGCTACCGCCGGGCTGTGGCTGGGCGGGAGCAAAGAGGCCGTCGACGCTCTGATCCGTGTCATCAACAGCTACATCCCCAGTCTCATCAGCAAAGATCACGGGCTGATCACCCCGGAGCAGGCGCACCACATCGCGCAGACCACGACCGGGGTGCTCACCATCACCGGTCTCATCGCCCTGATAGCGCTGATCTGGACCGCGATCGGATGGGTGACATTCTCGCGACGGGCTGTCCGCGACATTTTCGGCCTGCGTCCGGATCGCCGTAACTACCTGCTGCTGAAAGCGCGCGACCTGTTAGCCGCGGTCATCCTCGGCGTCGCGCTGATTCTGGGCTCGGCCCTGGCGTACGCGAGCGCAGCTGTGTTGAGCTGGGCGTTGCAGTTGCTCGGCTGGGATGCCGGATCGACCACGGTGAACGTGCTGATCCGGATCGGCACGATCGTCGTCTCGTTCGCGCTGATGTCATCGGCGCTGGCAGCGATGGTGCGGTTCCTGACCGGCACTTCCCTCCGCTGGCGCACGATCTGGCCCGGTGCCGTCCTCGGCGGCGGCGCCATGACGGTGCTGCAGTTCGGCGCGGGGTTCCTGCTGAGCTACACCCCGACCAACCCGCTGCTGGCCACGTTCGCGATCTTCATCGGACTGCTGCTGTGGTTCCGGATCAACGGTGTGGTCATGCTCGTCGCCTCGGCGTGGATCGCGGTGACCGCGACCGATCGCGATGTGCCGTTCTTGGCGCAGACCGAACAGGAGCGGCGTCATGCGGCGCACGAGATGCTGCTGGAGGCAGCACGCATGCGTCTGCGCGATGCCGTCCGCGACCGTGAACAGGCGTCCTGGTATCAACGCTGGCTCAAGAATCGCGCGGTCAGAGCAGCCGCGACCGAACTCGCCAGCGTCAAGGCCGCGGCGCCGGACGTCGGAGGCTCTGGTTAGGCTTGAGATATGCCTCATCTGCGTATCGCATCGGTCAATGTCAACGGGATTCGAGCCGCCGCTCGCAACGGAATGAGCACCTGGCTCGACAGCGCAGAAGTTGACATTCTGACGCTGCAAGAGGTGCGCGGTCAGGACGAACACATCGAGTCGGCTCTGCCCGGCTGGCACTTCGTTCACGATGCCGCCACGGCCAAGGGCCGCGCGGGGGTCGCGATCGCCAGCCGCACGCCGGTGATCGCCAGCCGCACTGAATTCGGTCCGGACGAGTTCGATTCGAAGGGGCGCTGGATCGAAGGCGATTTCCTCCTCGGAGACCGCCCGCTGACCGTTGTGAGCGCCTACGTGCACTCCGGCGAGGCGGACTCCCCCAAGCAGGATGAGAAGTGGAAGTTTCTCGACGCCTTCGGCCCGCGTCTGCAGCAGCTTGGTGACAATGATGCCCTCGCCGTCGTCACCGGTGACCTCAACGTCGGTCACCGCGAGTTCGACATCAAGAACTGGCGCGGCAACCGCAAGAAATCCGGCTTCCTGCCCCGCGAGCGCGCCTACTTCGACCGTTTTCTCGGCGCAGCGGGCATCGACGTGACCGGCGTCGACGGCACCGTCGGCCCTGGCCTGGGCTGGATCGATGTCGGCCGGCGTTTCCACGGCGAGATCGATGGTCCCTACACCTGGTGGTCTGCGCGCGGTCAGGCTTTCGACAACGACACCGGGTGGCGCATCGACTATCACCTCACAACACCCGGGCTCGCGGAGCGGGTGCAGGCGTACAGCGTTGCGCGCGCGGCATCCTATGCCGAACGCTGGAGCGACCACGCCCCGGTCATCGTCGATTACTCGTACTGATCCCCACGCCCACTCCCCGTAGGATTGATACGTGACCAAACCTCGCCTTTACTCCGGAATGCAGCCATCAGCCGACTCTCTTCAGATCGGTAACTACATCGGCGCGCTCCTGCAGTGGCGGGATCTGCAGAACTCCTATGACGCGTATTTCTCCGTCGTCGACCTGCATGCCCTGACCGTCGCACAGAACCCGGCCGAGCTGCGTGAGAAGACCCGTCGCACGGCCGCGCAGTACATCGCCGCGGGCATCGAGCCGTCGCAGTCGACGCTGTACGTGCAGTCGCACGTGCGCGCTCACGCTGAGCTCGCGTGGATCCTGTCGACCTTCACCGGTTTCGGTGAGGCCGGGCGCATGACGCAGTTCAAGGACAAGTCCAGCCGCTACGGTGCTGACGCCACCAGCGTCGGCCTGTTCACCTACCCCGTGCTCATGGCCGCCGACATCCTGCTGTATCAGAGCGATGTCGTACCGGTCGGCGACGACCAGAAGCAGCATGTCGAACTCACGCGCGACCTCGCCGAGCGCTTCAACTCGCGTTTCGGTGAGACGTTCGTCGTTCCCCTGCCGGTGATTCAGAAGGACACCGCGCGCATCTACGACCTGCAGAACCCGACGTCGAAGATGTCGAAATCTGCCGAGAGCGATGCCGGCGTGCTGTGGATGCTGGACGACCCGGCCAAATCGGCGAAGAAGATCATGCGCGCCGTCACCGACAACGAGGGCAGCGTGCGCTTCGATCGGGAGAACAAGCCGGGTGTCTCGAACCTGCTCACCATCTACGCAGCCCTCTCCGGGCGACAGGTCCCGGCAATCGAGGATGAGTATGCTGGCCGCGGCTACGGCGATTTCAAGAAGGGCCTGGCCGAGGTCGTCGTCGCAGAGTTCGAGCCGGTACGCGCTCGCGCTCTCGAGTTGCTCGATGACCCCGCCGAGCTCGACCGCATCCTCGCGGCGAACGCCGCCCGCGCCGACGAGGTCGCGGACGCGACCCTTTCTGACGTCTACGACAAGGTCGGGCTGCTGCGTCGAGTCTGACGATCGGATCGGTCACGCCCAATAGAATGGGGGCGTGACCGATCCGCAGTTTCCGCCGCCCGTCCCCCCCGGCTCTGTGCCGCCGGTGCCGCCCGCACCGGGCTACCCGGCAGCGCCAGCGCCCGGATACGCGGCACCTGCGTACCAGCAGCCGTACGCCACACCTCCTGGCGCCTTTGCTGCTCCTGTCGGCGGCTACAGCGCGCCTTCCAGTGGTTATCAGGCACCGCAGCCCACGCCACCGCAGTCCCCTCTCCTCGGCGTGATCGCTGTCGTGCTCTCATCCATCGCCGCGGTGGTCGCGCCGATCCTGGCCGGCGCCGCCGGGTACCAGATCGGGGCCGGCCTACCTTCGATCATGATCGATATCGACAGCGCCGATGAGGATCTCTCCTTCTTGTCCCCCGTGCGCGATCAGGTGCTGTGGGGCGAGATCGGATTCTGGATCGGCACGCTTGCCGGCATCGCGGCGATCGTGCTCGGCATCATCGCGATCATCCAGCAGAAGGGACGAGGTTGGGGCATCGCAGCCGTAATCGTGAGCGTCATCGCTCCCGTGATCTTCTTCATCGTGCTCTTCATCGCACTCAGCGCCGGGGCTGCTGCCGGAGCAGTCTCGCTCTACGGCACCTAGGGACGCACCTAGCGCGGAGCGTGATGCTTCTGCTGCGCGGCAAGCAATCCCTCGGCGACGAGCAGCTCAACAGCATCCGCCGCATCCGAGACGAGAATGCCGAGCGTCTCGCGCTCCACCTTCCCGAAGGGTGAAAGCACCCAGTCAGCCGCGTCTTGGCGTCCGGGAGGACGCCCTATTCCGACGCGCACACGCGGGAAGTCTGCCGTGCTGATCGCCCGAGCGACATCGCGCACCCCGTTGTGGCCGCCGTGGCCGCCACCGACTTTGAGCTTGACTGTATCGAAGGGAATGTCGAGCTCGTCGTGCACGACGACCGTGCGCTCCGGCGGAACGGAGTAGAAGCGCGCCAGAGCCGCCACCGGAGTTCCGGAAACGTTCATGAACGAATTGGGCTTGGCCAGTACCAGTTTGTCGGCACCGGGACGCAGCCACGTCTCCACGACTCGTGCTCCGGCTTTGTGCTCACGGAAGCTCTCGTTGCGTCGCCCCGCCAACTCATCCGTGACGAGCTGGCCGATGTTGTGCCGCGTGGTCTCATAGCGGGGTCCGGGGTTACCGAGACCCACGATCAGCCAGGTATCAGCCATTTCCCTCTCGTTCCTCAACGGGCGTCAGCATACGACAGAGGGGACGCGATGTGCTCGCGTCCCCTCTGTGCACAGCGCTGGTGATTACTCGGCAGCAGGCGCTTCGGCGGGAGCTGCTGCCGCAGCTTCCTCGTCCTCAGCGGAAACTTCAGCAGCCGGGACCGAGACGGCGAGCAGCAGCAGCTCGGGCTCGTCAATCAGAGTCGCGCCCTTGGGCAGCACGACGTCGCCGGCCGTGATGTGAGCGCCCTCTTCGAGACCCTCAACCGAGACCTCGAGGCTCTGCGGAATGTGGGTGGCCTCGACCTCGAGCTTGATCGTGTTGAGCTCAACGGTCACGATCGTGCCCGAGAAGGACTCGCCGACGGTGTGCACCGGAACCTCAACCTGAACCTTCTCGCCCTTCTTCACGACGAGGAGGTCAATGTGCTCGATGATCTGGCGCACCGGGTCACGCTGCACGTCCTTGACCAGCGTGAGCTGGCCCGTGCCGTCGATGTCGAGATCGAGCAACGCGTTCGCGCGGCGGATGATGAGCGAGACCTGGTGGCCGGGCAGTGCCACGTGCACCGGCTCGGTGCCGTGACCGTAGATGACGGCGGGGATCTTGCCGGCAGCGCGCAGACGACGGGCGAAGCCCTTGCCAAACTGCTCGCGAACCTCTGCGTGGACCTTGGTGTCCTGAGACATGAATTCTCCTTCGGGGCACGCGACGAATTGCTCGTCGCGTGGTGGTCTAATGGTCAGATTCTCGGACGTCGACACACGAAAAAGCCGCGGAGCTCGATTCGCCGCGTCGATAACGGATGCGACGCACGCGAAGCATCCCTCGCCGAGGAACTCCTTTATCGTACCGGATGACCGGGTAGGCTGAAAGCCAGGCCCTCTTCCCCTCGCAGAATTTGGAGTCCGGCATGCTTGACGCCGCTTTTATCTCACACGCCATCTTCTGGCTCATCGGCGCGATGACGCTCGGCGCAACCGTTCTCACCATCGGAGCACTGTTCGCGATGGGCCGTACCGGCTACCGCAAGGACTGACTGCTCGTAACCGGTAATGCGGGCCGGAGCTGCCCACACGCGGGACTAACCTGGAAGCGACCCGCACGCTTCTTTCACCTGCCGCGGGCTCTCCCTCACGGAAGGTGCATCAATGTCCTCTGCCGCTACGGCAAACATCGGAGTCGTCGGACTCGCAGTCATGGGTTCGAATCTCGCCCGCAACCTCGCCAGCCGCGAGGGCAACAGCGTGGCGATCTTCAACCGCAGCTACGAGAAGACACAGACCGTCCTGGATGAACACCCGGAGGCCGGTTTCGTTCCGGCATCCACCTATCAGGAATTCGCCGACTCCCTGCAGAAGCCGCGCACAGCGATCATCATGGTCAAAGCCGGCGGTCCGACCGATGCGGTCATCAACTCGCTTGTTGAGGTGTTCGAGCCCGGCGACATCATCGTCGATGGCGGCAATGCTTACTTCCCCGACACGATCCGCCGGGAGAAAGCGGTCCGTGAAACGGGTATCAACTTCGTCGGCGCCGGGATCTCCGGTGGCGAAGAGGGTGCGCTCCTCGGCCCGAGCATCATGCCCGGTGGCTCGAACGAGTCCTGGGTCACGCTCGGCCCGATCCTGCGCTCGATCGCCGCGGTAGCCGAGGGCGAGCCGTGCGTCACGCACGTCGGCCACGACGGCGCCGGGCACTTCGTGAAGATGGTGCACAACGGCATCGAGTACGCCGATATGCAGCTGATCGCCGAGGCCTACGACCTCATCCGCCGCGGCACCGGCAAGACGCCCGCTGAGATCGCCGAGATCTTCGCGGAGTGGAACACGGGCGAGCTCGAGTCGTACCTGATCGAGATCACCGCCGAGGTACTGCGCCAGGTGGATGCTGAAACCGGCAAGCCGCTGGTGGATGTCATCCTCGACCAGGCCGGAGCCAAGGGCACTGGCGCATGGACGGTGCAGACCGCGCTCGCGCTGGGTGTTCCAGTCTCCGGTATCGCCGAGGCCACCTTCGCCCGCTCGCTCTCCTCTCACCCCGAGCAGCGCGCGGCCGCAGCGAACCTGCCCGGCCCGGAGACAGAGTTCGCGGTCACCGACCACGATGCGTTCATTGAAGACGTTCGTCTTGCCCTGTACGCATCGAAGATCGTCGCCTACTCGCAGGGGTTCGACGAGATCCGCGCCGGCGCCGAAGAGTACAACTGGAACATCGACCTCGGTGCGATCTCGAAGATCTGGCGCGGCGGCTGCATCATCCGCGCCCAGTTCCTCAACCGCATCGCCGACGCTTACGACGCAGCACCGGAGCTTCCCGCTCTGCTGACCGCGCCGTACTTCGCTGAGGCGCTCGGACGCGGCCAGGCAGCATGGCGCCGTGTCGTCATCGCCGCAGCACAGGCTGGGATCCCCGCTCCCGCGTTCTCGTCGTCGCTGTCGTATTACGACGGCATCCGGGCCGATCGCCTGCCCGCAGCCCTCGTGCAGGGTCAGCGCGACTTCTTCGGTGCGCACACTTACAAGCGCATCGACAAGGACGGCACCTTCCACACGCAGTGGTCGGGCGACCGCACCGAGATCGAAGCGGTCGACACGCACTGATCTGAACGACGAAGTCCCGGCCCCTGCGGCCGGGACTTCGTCGTTTCACATCAGCACGCATGAGCTCGGTCATCTCGTCACCAGTCGTGAACGGTGCCGTCGGCGAGTCGGTTATAAGGAAGGTAGGCGCGTTCGTACGGGTACTTGCCGGCCTCGTCGAGGTCGAGGCTCACGCCGAGTCCCGGCTCGTCGCCAGGATGGAGCATTCCATCCGACCACGTGTAGGACTGCTGGAACACCGAGTCGGTCTGCGACGAGTGCTGCATGTACTCCTGGATGCCGAAGTTGTGGATGCTGAGTCCCAGATGCATCGCGGCAGCCATGCCGACCGGCGAGATGTCGGTCGGTCCATGCATGCCCGATTTGATCTGGTACTGCGCGGCGTAGTCGAGCGTCTTCTTCAATGCCGTGATGCCGCCCATGTGGGTTACGGCGCCACGGACGTAGTCGATCAGCTGCTCGCGGACGAGATCCTTGAAGTCCCACACCGTGTTGAAGATCTCACCGATGGCCAGCGGCGTCGTGGTGTGCTGACGCACGAGCCGCAGCGCCTCCTGGTTCTCGGCCGGGGTGCAGTCCTCCAGCCAGAACAGGTCGTAGGGCTCCAGCGATTTACCCAGCTTCGCCGCCTGGATCGGCGTCATCCGGTGGTGTCCATCATGCAGGAGCGGCAGTGCGGGGCCGAACTCGTGGCGCACAGCCTCGAAGACGCCGGGCAAGTGCCGCAGATACGCGCGCGTGTCCCAGTCCTCCTGAACCGGCTGCGCGCCGCGCCGAGCCGGCTCGTGGTCGTAGCGGACGTCGCCGCCACCGGCATCCACCGCCTGCGATGCGATCCCGTAGATCGACTTGAGACCCGGCACGCCGGTCTGCACGCGAATCGCTTTGAAGCCCTCCTGGAGATGGGCATGCACGCTGTCGAACAGCTCCGGCAGTTCCTTGCCCGACGCGTGCCCGTAGGCGAGCAGTCCGCTGCGCGAAGCGCCGCCCAGGAGCTGATATACCGGCATCCCCGCGGCCTTGCCCTTGATGTCCCACAGCGCCATGTCGACGGCGGCGATCGCGGCCATCGTCACGGGGCCACGGCGCCAATATGCCGAGCGGTACAGGAATTGCCAGGTGTCTTCGATGCGGTGCGCATCACGCCCCAGCAGCAGCGGCACCACGTGGTCCTTCAGATACGACACCACCGAGAGTTCGCGGCCGTTCAACGTCGCATCGCCGAGGCCGACATGCCCGTCGCTGGTCGTCAGGCGCAGGGTGACGAAGTTGCGGCTGGGGCTGGTAACGATGACCTCTGCCTTGTCGATGATCACAGCGAGTGCTTCCTTTCGTGCGGTGAATGCTCGTCGATGACGGCGCGAAAAGCGCCGGCGCGTGTGGCGAGCGCGGCCAGGTCGCCGCCGGGCCCTGCGGCGTCGCCCACCAGCGGGCCTCCGATGCCGAAGCCGAAGGCTCCCGCCGCGAGAAACGTCGGGATGGATTCCAGCGAGACGCCGCCGACCGGGATGATGCGTGCGTCGGGGAGCGGGTCTCGAACGGCTTGGATGAATCCCGCGCCAAGAACGGATGCCGGAAACAGCTTCACTGCGGCAGAGCCGAGGTCCATTCCGCGTTGGATCTCGGTGGGAGTGAACACGCCCGGCAGAACTCCGATCCCCTGCGCGATCGCGTAGTCGACGGATGCCGTCAGCGTGGGGGTAACCATGAACTGCGCCCCGGCGGCGACGGCCCGGTCGACATCGCGCTCGGTGAGGACGGTTCCGGCGCCGACCAGCGCTTCATCCGGAGCATCCGACACGATCTGGGCGATCGCTTCTTCGGCGTCTGCCAGCGTGAGGGTGACCTCGAGCGTCGTGATGCCAGCGGCGATCAGGGTGCGCGCAGCGGCCACGGTGGCATCCACGTCCGTTCCGCGCAGAATCGCGATCAGGCGATCGGACGCGATCCGGTCACGGAGCTGTGCATTGTCTACGGTGCTCATAATCTCCTCGTCACCACTGCGTCACCACTCCGCCATCGAACCATCGGCGTGCCGCCAGATGGGGTTCTGCCACGTCCGCCAGCGACCGGCGGCGGCACGCACGGCCTGCTCATCGATCTCGATACCCAAACCAGCCCCGGCCGGTCGCGCGAAACCGCCATCGACGAACTGCAGCGGGGTCGTGTCGAGAACGTAATCGAGAACCTCGGCACCCTGGTTGTAGTGGATGCCGATCGACTGCTCCTGAATGAGATAGTTCGGCGTCGCAAATCCCACTTGCAGGCACGCGGCGAGCGCGAGCGGCCCCAACGGGCAGTGCGGCGCGAGAGTGACATCGAAGGTCTCGGCGAGCGCGGCGATCCGGCGCACTTCAGAGATTCCGCCGGCGTGCGACAGATCAGGTTGCGCGATCGCGATCCCCGCTTGCAGCACCGGCAGGAACTCCTGTCTGCTGTAGAGTCGCTCCCCCGTCGCGATCGGAATGGTCGTGGCATCCACCATTCGCCCGATCACGTGCGAGTTCTCCGGGACGACCGGCTCCTCGATGAAGAAGGGATGCAGCGGCTCCAGCAGCGGAGCGAGCCGACGTGCGGTGGCCAGTGTGAACCGGCCGTGCAGATCGACGGCGACGTCCCGGTCGGGACCGAGCACTTCCCGCGCACTGGCGACGCGGTCCACCACGCCCTGCAGCTCGGCGACCGAGCCGTTGCGGCCCATCCGTCCCGAAGCGTTCATCTTCACCGCGGTCAATCCGACATCGAGCTGCGCGGCGATGTGGTCGGCCACCTCCAGCGGGTCGTCGCCGCCCACCCAGCCGTACGCACGGATGCTATCGCGAACGGCGCCGCCGAGCAGGTCGTGCACTGGCACCCCGAGGCGCTTGCCCTTGAGATCCCACAGCGCCTGATCGACGCCGGCCACGGCGCTGGCGAGCACCGCGCCGCCCCGGTAGAACTGCGATTTGGTGAGCACCTGCCAGTGGTCTTCGATGAGCCCCGGGTCGCGGCCGAGCAGGTACTGCGCGAACTGATCCACGGCTGCCCGCACGACATCGCCGTACCCTTCCAGAGAGGCCTCTCCCCAGCCGACCAAACCGTCGTCGGTCTCGATGCGCACGAACAGCCAACGCGGCGCTACCGGGAACGATTCGACCCTGCTGATGGTGGCGGTCACTGCGTGGCCCCCATGCTCACGAGGTAGTCGGCGCAGATCTCGGCAACGATCTCGTCGGGTGCCGGAACCACGCTGACCCGGATCCCCTGCTCGTCATCTGCCAGCGGCTCGAGTGTCGCGTACTGCGACTCCAGCAGCTCCGGTGGCATGTACTCGTGGGATCGGGCCTGCACGCGCTCACGGATCAGTTCGATCGGCGCCCACGGGTCCACGAAGTAGGTCTGCGGTGCATGGGTGCGGATGAGATCGCGATAGCTGCGGCGCAGAGCTGAGCAGGCCACGACGACACCGCCGGATGCGGCGTGCTCGATGAGGGTCTCCCCCACCTCGTGCAACCAGGGCTCGCGATCGGCGTCCGTGAGCGGTGTGCCGGATGCCATCAGGCTGATGTTGTCCGCGGAGTGCAGAGTGTCCCCGTCGATGAACGGCACGTCCAGTCGTTCGGCCAGCAGACGTCCGATGGTGGATTTTCCGATTCCCTGCACGCCCATCACGATGATGGCAACGCTCGCAGTCACACGCATACTCAGCCTTTCGTGGCGCCGGCGGTCAGCCCGCTGACAATGTATCGCTGTGTGAACAGTGCGATCAGCATGATCGGTGTGGTCACGACGACGGATGCCGCCATGAGCGCTCCCCAGTCGATCGAGGCATACCCGATGAAGTCGAAGATCGCCACCGGCAGCGTCTTAGTGGAGTTGCCGGAGAGCACCAGAGCGAACATGAAGTTGTTCCACGAGAAGATGAACGACAGGATCGTCGCCGTGGCGATGCCGGGCACCGACAGCGGCAGGGTGATCCGGAAGAACGCCCCGATCGCGGTGAGGCCGTCCACCTGCGCGGACTCTTCGAGTTCCTCCGGCATCTGATCGAAGAACGACATCATGATGTAGAGGATCAGCGGCAACGACACGAACATGTGCGACAGGATCAGCGGCAAGTACCCGCCGGTCAGCTTCAACTGGGCGAAGATGAAGTACCAGGGCACCAGCAGGCTGACGCCGGGAATGATGCGCGCCAACAGCACGGCCATCGCGGATTTGTTCATCAGGAATCGGCTCATCGCGTATGCCGCCGGAAGGGCGAGCACCATGGACAGTGCGGTCGCCATGAATGCGACGAAGAACGAGTTCCAGATGTAGACGAGGTAGTTGCCGCGTCGCGGATCGAATACGGTGCCGTAATTGTCGAGCGTGGGATCGAAGATGAACGCCTTGCTCGCGTCGTAGATCTGCACGTTGTACTTGAAGCTGGCCAGCACCATCCAGACGATGGGCCCGAGGAAAGCCAGCACGATCACCACCAGGCCGATGATTCGTCCGACCGTGCCGATGCGGACCTTCTTGCGCCGGGTTCGCCCCGGCTTCTGGCCGTTCATGACGAGGGTGCGGGTGTCGGTCGTGGTGGTCATGAGTCCTTGACCTTTCGCTGCATCTGGATGACCCAGATCACGCCGAGGATGATGAGGAAGAACAGGATCAGGACGGCCGAGGCCAGGCCGTACTCGTTGTAGTCGAAGCTCAGACCGTAGGCGTAGATGTTGAGCGTCTCCACGTCGTGGAAGGCTCCACCGCCCTTACCCTTGGTGGCATAGAGCAGGTCGAAAGTCTTCAGCGCGTCGATACCGCGCAGGAGGACAGCCGCGACGATAACGCTGCGCATGAGCGGCACGATGACGTACCAGAACCGCTGCCAACTGTTCGCCCCGTCGACCTTGGCCGCTTCCTGCGGCTCCTCGGAGAGGCTGGTGAGACCGGCCAGCAGGATGAGTGTGACCATCGGCGTCCACTGCCAGATATCTACGAACACCAGAGTCGCAAGCGATGTGGCCGGATCTGCCAGCCACGGCTGCGGCGGAATTCCGACCCAGCCGAGCATCTCGTTGACGAAGCCGATGTTCGGCTCGAACAGCAGCCGCCACATCATGCCGACCGCGACCGGGGTAGCCACCAGCGGCAGGAGAATGATCGTTCGCACAGCGCCCTGGCCGCGGAACGGCTTCCACAGCAGCAGCGCGATGATCATCCCGAGGATCAGCTCGAAGAAGAGGGCGCCGCCGGTGAAGGCGAAGGTGCGCCACACCGCCGGCCAGAAACGCTCGGTGTCGGTGAGTACCTCGGCGTAGTTCTCGAGGCCGTTGAAGTCGAACTTGCGGCGCACCGATCGCTGGGCATCGGTGAAGCTGAGAAACAGTGTCCAGCCGAGCGGGATGACCAGCAGCAGCGTCGTGAACGCGATCGCGGGACCGGCGAACAGCCACTTGCGGTGCCGGTTGGCCCAGCGGCTGAAGCGCTCCTGCGTGCCGACCTGCTCGGGGCTCTGTAGTGCAGTCATGAGAGTTTCCGTGTTGGTTGGCCGTGCCCCGGGGCGTCGTTGCGGATGCTCCGGGGCACGGCGGACGGGAATGGTTACTCGGAGTCCTCGAGAAGGAACTCGTCGAAAGCGGTGTTCGATGAGTCCACGGCAGCATCCACATCGCCGCCGGCGATCGCGACGACAATCGGCTCACCGACGATCTCGCGGGCCTCGGACACCTGGATCACGAGCGGACGGTCCTGACCGATGCCGTTCTCGCCGTTGATCTTGATCGCCTCGACGAGCTCTTCGGGGTAATCCGCGGTCGCCTCAGGGTTCTCCCACACCGAGGTGCGGGCGCCGGAGACGCCGAGCTTCGCCATTTCCAGGGTGATGTCTTTCGACGTCGCCCACTGCACGAACTGCCAGGCGGCCGACGGGTTCGAAGCGGTTTCGTTGACCGCGAGGGCCCACGCCGCCACGTTGTACGGCTTGGATCCGGCCTCGCCCTCGGGGAACGGAGCAAAACCTACCTGCTCCGAGACCGTGGACTGCGTCGGGTCGGTCATGTTCTTGTAGAGGCTGTCGGCATCGGCGATGAAGGCTGCCTGCCCCTGCTGGAACACCGCGAACGCCTCGGCCCAGCTCATCTCGGGGTTGATCGTGGCGTCGGTGTGGTTGCGGATGAGGTCGCCGTAGTACTGGTAAGCACCCCGCGCCTCATCACTGCCGATGGCCGAGGTGCCGTCGTCATTGATCCACTGTCCGCCGGAGCTGAACAGGAATGCGCTGAACTGAGTGACGGCAGCTGACTTTCCGGTGCGGCCGATGTAGCCGGCGACGTCGGGGTGCAGTTCATGAATGGCGGCAGCTGCCGCATCGAGCTCTTCCAGCGTGGTCGGAACCTCGAGGCCGGCCTCTTCGAGCAGGTCCTTGCGGTAGTACAGCACGGTGCGCTCGGTGATAATCGGAACGCCGACGATCTGGTCATCGTAGGTGGTCAGGGATGCCGGACCCGGCTGGAAGTCGGACCAGTCCCAGTCGGCGTCGGCCTCGGCCAGTTCGGTGAGGTCGGCGAGGTATCCGTTGCTGGCGAACAGCTTGTTCTCCTGCAGCGGTCGATACATCAGCACGTCGATCTCATCGGTGCCGGCGTTGAGCTTGACGTTGTACTGGTCGGAGAGCTGATCTTCGGCGAGCTGACTGATCTCGACCGTCGCGCCAGTCTCCTCCTCGAACTGCGGAATGAGTTCCTTGATGGTCTCGGTCCACACATGGTTGGCGAGGGTGACCCGAATCGTCTCGCCCTCGATGCCTTCGGTCTCGTCGATCTCCGAACCGGTGCCGCCGCTGCAGCTGACCAGCGCTCCGGCGACCACTGCTGTTGTTGCCGCCGCGAAGAAGCGGGCGGTCTTGGATCCGTACTTCACTGTGACTCTCCATCCTGAGACTCGCATCATCGCGGGGCTCGTGGCGCAGGTGCCCTGTTACATCTGCTCAATGGCCAAGTTATCTTCAATAAGTCATACTTTTCAACCCGTCGTGATGAAAAAGATAAGATCTAACCATGACCGCAGAGAATGTACTTGATCCCGCCTCTCCCGCCGTGGTCGTGCGAGGCGATCTGCGAAACCTCGTCCTCGACACGCTGGGGCGCGAAATCTGCTCGGGCGTGATCGGGCCGGAGACCACCTTCACCACGGAGTCGATCGAGTCGCGCTTCGAAGTCTCCCGCTCGGTGGTGCGTGAAGCGCTGCGTGCACTCGAGGCGCTGGGGCTGGTGGCGCCCAAGCGACGGGTAGGTATGCGCGTGCTCCCTCTCACCCGGTGGAACGTGTACGACTTGCAGGTCATCCGCTGGCGCCTCGCCGGCCCCAGCCGCGTGGCGCAGCTGCGTTCGCTGACGGAGTTGCGCGGTGCGATCGAACCCGCAGCAGCACGCCTGGCTGCGATGCGAGCACCGCTGAATCAGGCCAGCGATCTCGTCGGCCTCGCCGGACGCCTGTGGGCCGCAGGAAAAGAGGGTGACACTGCTGGCTTCCTCGCGCTCGACAAGGAGTTCCACTCCCTCATCCTCACCATGAGCGGCAACGAGATGTTCGCGCAACTGCACCATCTGGTCGCCGAAGTGCTCACCGGACGGACCCAGTACAACCTGATGCCGAAGTTCCCAGCATCCGAGGCATTGCAGATGCACGTCGATATCGCTACGGCCATCCAGACCGGCAACGCGGACAAGGCCGCGTCGTCCATGATCGCGATCATGGACCGCACCCTCGACGAGATGAGTTCGATCTGGACGCAAGAACTCACAGGGAGCGCATAGCGGACTCCATAGATTCTTCATAGCTGATTCCACAGAATGGTCGTATGACCCACGATCTGCCTGAACTGCATCGCGCCGACGGCTCTGCACTGCGCATCCTGGCTGTCGACGACGAGCAGATGCTCACCGACCTGCTGGCGATGGCGTTGCGGATGGAGGGATGGGAGGTGCGAACGGCATCCTCCGGACTCGAAGCCCTCCAGGTCGCCCACGAGTTCGAACCCGACGCGCTGGTGCTCGACATCATGATGCCTGATCTGGATGGCATGAGCGTCCTGCGCCGTCTGCGTGAATCCGGCAACCTGGTTCCGGTGCTGTTCCTGACCGCGAAGGACGCCGTCGGCGACCGTATCGCCGGCCTCACGGCCGGCGGCGACGACTACGTCACCAAGCCCTTCAGCCTCGAAGAGGTGATCGCGCGCCTGCGTGCCATCATCCGCCGCACCGGCCTCGCCAGCAGCGACGAGGGACAGTCAATCTTGCGCGTCGGTGACCTCACCTTGAACGAGGACAGTCACGAGGTCGAGCGCGCCGGCACCGAGATCGAACTGACCGCAACCGAGTTCGAACTGCTGCGCTATCTCATGCGCAATGAGCGCCGGGTGCTGTCGAAGGCGCAGATCCTCGACCGCGTGTGGAGCTACGACTTCGGCGGCAAGTCCTCGGTCGTCGAGCTGTACATCTCGTACCTGCGCAAGAAGATCGACGCCGGGCGCACTCCCCTGCTGCACACCGTGCGCGGCGTCGGATACATGATCAAGGCCCCGCAGTGACCTCACTGGGGCTGACGAGACCACTGACCCTGCAGACGCGCCTGCTGTGCGCCGTCATCGGGTTCGTGTCGCTCATCCTCATCATTGTCGCGGTCATCACGAGCGCGACGCTCGGGCGGGCGCTGGAGGGCAAGCTCCAGGAGCAGGTGAAGACGACCGCAGCCCAGACGACGTATCTGACGGCAGCACAGGCAGAGTCGTCCGCCGACTCTGGTGAACCGATCACCGCGCAGACGGTTCTCGCCGGCCAGCATTTCCCTTCGTCCGCCGTCCTGCTGGCCATAGCCTCAGCCGATGGAGCAAGCGGCGTCGTCGCCACAGCCGATGGCACGACCGTCCTCACTGACACACAGTTGATCGCGATCGACAGGGCCGTTCAGTCCTCGGGCAGCGCATCGATCAGGCTGGGCGATCTGGGCGCTTTCCGGGTCACAGTCACTCAGGTCGCCGATGCCCGCGGCAACGAAATCGCCATCGTCACCGGACTGCCGCCGGACGATCGCACCCTGGCGCAGCTGCTCACCGTGATCACACTGGCGACGTTGGGCGGGCTCATCCTGCTCGCGCTGACGACGGCCGTGACGATCCGCTTCAGCCTGGCGCCGCTTCGCGCCGTCGCCCGCACAGCCACGCGCGTCGCGAACCAACCGTTGGACCGCGGAGCGGTGACGATCACCGAGCGCGTTCCCGCAACGGAAGCCGATCCGCGCACCGAGATCGGCATCGTCGGCGCCTCGCTGAACACGCTGCTCGATCACGTCAACGACTCACTCGCCTCTCGTCAGCAGAACGAAGAGCGGATGCGACGCTTCGTCGCGGATGCCAGCCACGAACTGCGCACGCCGCTGGCTTCTATCCGCGGATACTCGGAGCTCTCATTGCGAGCACTGCAGACCGAAACGCCGGGGGCTGCGCGCACCACCGAGGACACTCGGATGGCGCTGGAGCGCATTCAGGCGCAGTCGCTGCGAATGACCAGGCTGGTCGAAGATCTGCTGCTGCTGGCACGTCTAGATGAAGGGCAAGAGCTCGTCCACGGTACCGTCGATCTCACCCAGCTTGCGCTGGAGGGCCTCGCGGATGCGCGCCCCACCGGGCCGAATCACAGCTGGAGCATCGATGTTCCAGAAGAACCCGTCAGCATGCCCGGTGATGCCGGACGCCTGCACCAGGTCGTTGCGAATCTGCTCGCGAACGCGCGCACCCACACTCCGGAGGGCACCGAGATCACCCTGGGCGTCGCGCGCGAGGGTGATGAAGCACTCATCCGCGTGCACGACAATGGCCCCGGAATCGACCCGCATGTTCGTGAGGAGCTGTTCGCCCGATTCGCCCGGGGCGACGATTCCCGTACCCGTCAGACCGGGGGCACCGGTCTCGGGCTCGCCATAGCCAAGGCCATCGTGGAAGGCCACCGCGGCACGATCACGGTCGAAAGCGCTCCCGGCGATACGACGTTCACGGCACGGTTCCCCCTCCCCGCGGGGTCTGCGGCCGCCTAGCCCCGCACACTTGCAGGGCCAATGCCCAGTTGCAGGGGCATCCCACGGCGTTTCGCCCTGCATCCGTACGATCGCCCTGCATCCGGACCGGCACCAGGCACCAGGCACCAGGCACCAGGCACCAGGCACCAGGGCACCAGGGCACCAGGGCACCAGGCACCAGGCACCAGGCACCAGGCACCAGTCCAGGGCATCAGACGAGTCTGGCAAGGGCGGCGAGGATCGCCGCTTCGACGATGGACCAGTTGTACACGACCATCGCGTAGTCGAAGCGGAGCGTTTCGTACCCAACGGCAGATGCCGCGGCATCCCTCATGAGATCTCTGTGCCGTTCGGACTCGCCATCGTGATTCTCTTTCCCATCCGTCTCGAGAATCAGTCGGCCGTCGACGACGAAGTCCACCCGTCCGACAGTCGGTATCGAGACCTGACAGTCGAGCCGGATGCCGAGCAGCTCAAGACGCAGGCGCAGCAATGATTCCAGCCCGCTGTCAGCGTCGGAACGGGCAAGGTCGACCAACCATCGTGCGCCCACCGGGAGGCGCTGTCGGATTCGAGCTTTCGCAACGGCCTTGATCTTCCGCTGGCGCAGCGCCGATTCCAGCGCAGCGAAGAAGGCTTCATCGCCGTGGCAATGGTAGACATGCACCAGCACCACGTCCAGCGGCGCCAGTCCGAGCTTCATCGGTCCGGCGAAGAAATGGCCGACACACGAACAGGTTGAGGGATGATGCACTCTCCCGGTGCCGCCCAACCAGACGTGCACGTCCTCGTCCTCGTTCAGGGTCCAGACACCGTGCAGGCGCAGCGCGCGAGCGCAGGTGACGGCGCCGCCGTGGCGTGCAGCCTCCACAAGGTCGGGATTCGTGTCGGGTAAGGCGAACACACCCGGGCGTAGCCGCAGAATGTTTCCGCCGCGCACAGCGTGCGACAGCATCCGACGTGAAAATCCGAACTCCTGCAATCGGACCCCACGGGCGATGCCGCCCTCGGACACAATGATCTGAGCTGGTTGAAGCATCTGCCGATGATCCCGCATCCTCGGTGCCGGAATACGGTCCACACGACGAATGTGGAAGAATCCTGCATCCGTACGGAGTGTGCAGAACTAGTGAGGGCCGCACACTTGCAGGGCCGAAGCACGCCTGCAGTGGCATCCCACGGCGTTTCGCCCTGCATCTGTACGATCGCCCTGCATCCGGACCGAGGGCGGGTCTGGCGGGTCTGGCGGGCCTGGCGAGGCTGGGCGAGGCTGGGCGAGGACGAGTCAGTATCCGGCGAAGGCATCGGTCGTGAGTGACCGGGCCTTCTGCAGGGCCGGGGCGAGGTCGGCGAGCAGCCGCGGCGGCCCGGAGATGAACGCGTGCCGACTCGGCAGATCAGGCACGACTCGCTCAAGCCCAGCGGCATCCAGGCGCACGCCCTGTGCCCAGTGCCAGTGCTCCGGCAACGCCTGCGGGGCATCCCGAGTGAACACGATCGTGGGTACTCCGGTCGCTTCGAGTTCCGCGCGGAATGCCAGCTCCATCGCTTCGGCTGCGACATAGACGAGCACGACGTCGCGCTGCAGCCCGTCAGCCTGCAACTGCCGCAGCTGCGAGACGAACGGTGTCACGCCGATTCCGGCCGCCACCATCAGCACCGGCGCATCGCCGTGCGGCAGGACGAAGTCGCCCCAGGTTCCGGTCACAGCCAGCGTCGCTCCCGGTTGCGCGGCCGCAAGCGCCCGTTTGTACGACGAGGGATGCTTCTGATCACCGTTCTTGTACGCGATGCGCAGGGTCGGAAGATCTGCCGGCGCAGAGACGATGCTGAACTCGCGGCGGGTGCCTCGCGCATCCGGGCGGTGATGCGGCACATCGAGCTCGAGGTACTGACCGGGGATGAACTTCAACTTCCCCTGAGCTCGGAAGGTCAACTCCTGCGCGGTCGGGGTGATGAACTCACGTTTCTGCAGTGTCAGCCGCACCGACCCGCGCAGTGCGAAGGCGACCGCGAGCAGATTGCCGATCAGCAGCGCCCGCTCCTGTCCGAGGGTGAACAATCCCCCGATGAGAATCGGCCAACCAGCGAGCAGCCCCACCAGCGCTGCGACAGCGAACTGCTGCCAGCGCCGGGGCGGACTGGTCAGCGGCTCGGACACCATGAACACCCCGAGGAACAGGAACGGCGACTGCAGCACTGCGAACTGCACAGCCGCAGACAGGTCGAACTCGACGCCGAGCTGCTGGGCCTGCACGGCCTGGCGCACGACCGCGGTGCCGACCGCGATCAGCACGAACACCAGCACGACCCGAATCTTCTCGGTGCGCCACAGCACGAGCAGTCCGAACAGTGCAACGGGAAGCGCGAGCGCCGCGTTACCCACCCACCACGATGCCGACGTTCCCAGCCATTCGAATGCGCCGAAGGATCCGATCAGCGTGACCACGGCTGCACCAAATGCCGCCGGATTGAGGATATGGCGGCCACGCCAGGCGATGACGTACTTCGACAAGCTCGCCACAGCGCCCGTCAGAGCGAGCCCGATGAGGGCCGCAGGGTCTGTGCCGGGACGCATCACGAACAGCAGGATCAGCGCGGTAACGAGCGAGGATTCCACGCGCCACGGCAGATGCAGCACCCGCTGGGCCGCGGCATCGACAGCGGAGATCACCGCAGCCAGCACGACGAACGAGACCACGATCTCCACCGGGGTCGGCGACACGATCCCGCCGATCGCCGAAAGCAGTAGCGCGATGAGCGCGAGCGCCACGAGCGCGAAGAACACCAGCCGATACATCGACACGGCACCGAGGATCGAGAGCACCCGCTGCCGCACAGCGGTGAATGAAGACATCACAGAACCTCGGGCTTGCTGAGAGCGCGTGCTAGGCGTCGCCGCCGAACATGCTGGTGACCGATCCGTCCTGGAACACCTCATGGATCGCCCGGCCGAGCAGCGGAGCGATCGGCAGGATCGTGAGTCCATCCCACTGCCGCGAGGCGGACAGCGGGATCGTGTCGGTGACGACGACCTCATCGATCGACTCGTCCTGCAGACGCTCGGATGCCGGGTCGCTGAAGATCGCGTGCGTTGCTGCCACGATGACGCGGCGCGCACCAGCCGCCTTCAGTGCCTGCGCAGCCTTGACGATGGTGCCACCGGTATCGATCATGTCGTCGACCAGCAGACAGGTGCGCCCCTCGACCGCGCCGACGATCTCGTGCACGGAGACCTGGTTGGCAACCTTCGGGTCGCGACGCTTGTGGATGATCGCCAGCGGTGCATCCAGGCTGTCCGACCAGGTGTCGGCAACGCGCACACGGCCCATGTCCGGCGAGACGATCGTGAGCGTCTCACGGTCTTCAGCGGTCAGCGTCTCACGGAAATGCTCGAGCAGCACGGGCTTGGCGAACAGGTGGTCGACCGGTCCGTCGAAGAAGCCCTGGATCTGCGCGGCGTGCAGGTCGACGCTCATGACACGGTCAGCACCCGCGGTCTTGAGCAGATCAGCGACCAGACGGGCGCTGATGGGCTCGCGCCCGCGGCCCTTCTTGTCTTGCCGCGAATACGGGTAGTAGGGGGCGACGACGGTGATGCGCTTGGCCGAGGCACGCTTAGCCGCGTCGATCATGATGAGCGTCTCCATGAGCCACTCGTTGACCGGTTCACCGAATGTCTGCACCAGGAACAGGTCGCAACCGCGGATCGACACCTCGAAGCGGGCGTAGATCTCCCCCGAAGCGAACGTGCGGTGCTCTACGGGCGCCGGCTGGATTCCGAGGCCGTTGGCCACCGCGGCTGTGAGCTCCGGGTGCGAACGGCCGCCGGCCACGACGAGCCGCTTCTTGTTCTTCGCGATGAGCCCGGGGGCCACGCCGTTGTCCCGATCCAGTTCAACGGTCTTTTTCTTGTGCCCCATGCCCTGCCTTACTCTGTGGCTGTGTTGGCCCGGGAGGCCGCTTGTGCAGCGCCCGTCCCGGCTCGATTCTTCTCGACCCACCCCTCGACGTTTCGTTGAGGGGCGACGCTCAAGGCCAGTGCACCAGCGGGGACGTCCTTGCGGACTACCGCTCCCGCTCCGGTCTTCGCTCCAGCACCAATCCTAACCGGCGCGACGAAGACGTTATGCGATCCGGTGTGCACCTCGTCACCGATCTCGGTGCGGTGCTTGGCGATGTCGTCATAGTTCGCGGTGATTGCACCGGCGCCGAGGTTCACACGCTCACCGATCGTCGCATCGCCGACGTAGGAGAGATGCGGCACTTTGCTGCCCTCGCCGATCTGCGAGTTCTTCGTCTCGACGAAGGTGCCGATCTTGCCGTTCGCGCCGAGGACGGTGCCCGGGCGAACATACGCGAACGGCCCGACGTTCGCTCCGGCGCCGATGACGGCGAGTGTCGCGTCGGCTCGGCGCACAACAGCATCCGCACCGATCTCGCAGTCGACCAATGAGGTGTCCGGGCCGATCACTGCTCCGGCTTCGATGACGGTCGCGCCGGCGATGATCGTGTTCGGGAGGACCGTCACGTCGGGCGCGATCTTCACTTCGTCGTCGATCCAGGTTGTCGCCGGGTCGATGATGGTGACGCCCTCGCGCTGCCAGCCACGGACGATCCGCTGGTTGAGGAGTCGGCCGACCTCGGCCAGCTGCACGCGGTCGTTGACACCGTAGGTCACCGTGACATCTGAGACGACGGATGCCGCCACTCGGTCCCCAGCACGACGCAGCAGCTGCGGCACATCTGTCAGATACTTCTCCCCCTGGGCATTGTCGACACCGACCGTCGGGAGGTGCTCGCGCAGCGCGGAGGCGCGGAAGACGTACATGCCGGCGTTGATCTCTCGGACAAGAACCTCGTCGGCGGAGGCATCCTTCTGCTCGACGATGCGATCGACGTCACCCTCGGCATTGCGGATGACGCGGCCGTAGCCAGTCGGATCGTCAAGGACCGCGGTCATGAGCGTTGCCGCAGCGTCGGCTGCACGATGCTCGGCGATGAACGATGTCAGCGTCGCAGCATCCGCCAGCGGGCAGTCGCCGGAGAGGATGAGAACATCGCCGTCGAAAGCGGGAATCGCCTCGAGCGCGACCTCTACAGCACGTCCGGTACCCGGAATCTCATCCTGGTCGACGATGATCGCGTTCGGATGCGCGGATGCGAGCGCCTGGACGAGTTGCTCGCGTTCGTGTCTCACCACGACCTCGACGGACTCCGCGCCGAGGCTATCCGCGGCCTTCAGCACATGCCCGATGAGCGAGCGTCCACCGATCGTGTGCAGCACCTTGGGCAACCGGGACTTCATCCGAGTGCCCTGCCCTGCAGCGAGCACGATGATCGCGAGTCTGTTCTCCGTCATGCTCCGCCGCCAGGACTCGAACCTGGACTTAACAGCTCCAAAGGCTGTCGTGCTGCCATTACACCACGGCGGACCACAGCCCCGAGAGGCCGCGTGACAATTCTGCCATGCTCACGGCGGCTGGTCTGCCGAAGGCATCCGATAATGGAGATATGAACGAGACAGACGAGGTCGATCGGATCGTCCGCGCGTGGAACGCCCAGCGCCCCGACCTCGATTTCTCCCCTTTGGAGGTCCTCTCCCGGATGGACCGGCTGTCGAAGCATCTCGATCGCGCCCGGCGTGATGTCTTCCGCCGTAGCGACATCGACTCCTGGGAATGGGACGTACTCTCAGCGCTGCGCCGGGCCGGTGATCCCTTTCAGCTCTCGCCGAAGCAGCTCATGCAGCAGACGCTCGTCTCCAGCGGCACGATGACGAACCGCATCGATCGTCTGGTCGGGCGCCGCTTTGTTCGGCGGCAGGCCGATCCCGGTGACGGACGCAGCGTCCTGGTGACCCTGACGGACGACGGCCGCGTGCGCGTGGATGCCGCGATCACCCGCCTTGTCGATATCGAGGCCGAGCTGCTGCGCGCGCTTTCCCGAGCAGACCGCGACCGAATGGCCGCGCTCCTGCGCAAGCTCAGCCTGAGTTACGACGCCTGATGGGTCGTTTCTGATGGCGATGGCATCGCCGCTGCCCATGCGAGACGGTGTGGGCGCGACGCGTCTGCACCTGCCACACACCGGGCCGTGGCCGACAATCAGTGCGTACATGGTGGAGCGCTTCTTCCACCTGGATGAGCAGTTCCTGCTGGAGCGGTTCGATCGCGGCGAGATCGTCATGGCCGACGGCTCAGCGGTGAGTCGGGATGCTCCGCTGGATGCTGCGGAGTTCATCTGGTACTACCGGGAGCCGCCGGTTGAGACCGAGATTCCGTTTCACGCCGAGATCCTGCATCAGGACGATGATCTCGTCGTGATCGACAAGCCGCACTTCCTGCCCACCACCCCTGCCGGAAGATATGTGCAGAATTCGGCGCTGGTGCGGCTGCGGCGACAGCTCGACAATCCCGATCTCGCACCGATTCACCGGCTGGATCGAGCCACTGCCGGGATTCTGATGTTCTCCGCCCGGGTGCAGACACGCGGCGCCTATCAGATGCTGTTTCAACGCCGCGAGATCGAGAAGGTCTATGAAGCGGTGTCCTCCCGTCCTGAGCGCTGGGATCCTGACTCCCCCTCACTCGACGGGCAATCGTTCCCGCTGACGGTGCGCTGCCATATCGAAAAGCTTCGTGCGCAGGTGTGTGTCGAGGTCGATCACGTTCGTGAGCCGAACTCGGAAACCGTCGTCGAACTCATCGATTCCGACGACGACGTCATCCACACGCTGCTTCGTCCGCACACCGGAAAGATGCACCAGCTGCGGGTGCATCTCGCGTCGGTGGGCGCCGGCATCCTGCACGACAATCTCTATCCGGTACTCACCGACGAGAAGCCAGATGACCACCAGCGCCCGCTGCAGCTCCTCGCCAGAGAATTGCGCTTCATCGACCCGCTGTCGGGAAACGAGCGCAAATTCATGACGCGGCGCACTCTGCAGTACGCGCCGACATCACAACTCTCTCAGGGCGTCAGCTGAGCTGTTCACTGAGCTCGAGCCAGCGCAGCTCGTGCTCTTCGATCTCCGCTTCCAGCGCGCTGATCTGCTTCATCTTCTCGCCCAGCCCCGCGTAATCGGACTGGTCGTGCTCGACGAGTGCGTGCTTGGCCTTGTCGACCTGCTGAGTGAGTTTCTGAATCTTGCGCTCGGCCGCGGCTACTTCTTTCTGCGCGGTGCGCAAGGCCGCACCATCGAGCTTGGGCGTCTTTGCGGTTGCCGTTGCGGTTGCCGCTGGCGCGCCGCTCTGCTCAGCAGTGCGCAGACGGAGATACTCGTCCACGCCTCCGGGCAGGTGACGCAGCCGCCCGCCCATCACGGCGTACTGCTGGTCGGTGACGCGCTCGAGGAAGTAGCGGTCATGGCTGACAACGAGGAGCGTTCCCGGCCACGAGTCCAGCAGATCTTCGATCGCTGCCAGCATGTCGGTGTCCATGTCGTTGGTCGGTTCGTCAAGGATCAACACGTTGGGCTGGTCCAGCAGCACGAGCAGCAGCTGCAAACGGCGCTGTTGACCACCGGAGAGATCCTTCACCGGCGTCGAGAGCTGGGCGGAGGTGAAGCCGAGACGCTCCAGCAGCTGGCTGGGAGTGAGCGCCTGCGCCTTGGATCCGCTGCCGAAGGTGTACTCGGTGCGCAGATTCGCGATGACCGTGCGCACTGGATCGTTCCAGACGGCCCCGAGCTCATCGATGCGCTGGGTGAGCGTCTTCACCTTCACCGTAGTGCCGCGCTTGACCCGGCCGCTGGTGGGTTCGATGGTTCCTGCCACCAGTCCCAGGAGCGTCGATTTCCCGGCGCCGTTGACACCGAGGATGCCGGTGCGCTCCCCCGGCGCGATGCGCCATTCCACATCGCGCAGCACCTCGCGCGGGCCACCGAATTCGCCGGCAGGGTAGGTGACCCCGGCATCCAGCAGATCGACGACGTCCTTGCCGAGGCGGGAAACGGCCAGCGACTGCAGCGACACCGTGTCGCGGATCTCCGGCACGTCCTCGATGAGAGCGTTCGCGGCATCGATGCGAAACTTCGGCTTGGCCGTGCGCGCCGGCGCTCCCCGGCGCAGCCAGGCGAGCTCCTTGCGAGCGAGGTTCTGTCGCTTGGCTTCGCTGGCCGCGGCCATCCGATCACGCTCAACGCGCTGCAGAATGTATGCGGCGTAGCCGCCTTCGAACGCTTCGACGACGCGGTCGTGCACTTCCCAGGTCTCCGTGCACACCTCATCGAGGAACCACCGGTCGTGTGTGACCACGAGGAATGCGCCGGAGTTCGTCGACCAACGCTTCTTCAGATGCCCCGCAAGCCAGGTGATCGCCTCGACGTCAAGGTGGTTGGTGGGCTCATCGAGCGCGATGATGTCCCACTCCGCGACCAGGAGAGTCGCGAGCGCCACGCGGCGCCGCTGCCCACCGCTGAGGCTTCGCACCGGGGCATCCCAGTCCAGATCAGCAAGCAGTCCCTGGATGACGTCGCGCACACGTGCGTCGCCAGCCCACTCGTACTCGGGCATGTCGCCGACGACCGACTGTGCGACCGTGAGGGAGTCGTCGAGGGTGTCAGCCTGGTCGAGCACGCCGACCGTCGTGCCGGCGCGCATCGTGACGCGCCCACCATCGGGTTCCTTGCGTCCCGCGAGCATCGCGAGCAGGCTCGATTTTCCATCGCCGTTGCGTCCGACGATACCGATCCGATCGCCCTCCTCGATGCCGAGGGTGATGGAGTCGAAAACGACCTTGGTGGGGTATTCCAGGTGGAGGCCTTCGGCCCCGAGAAGATGTGCCATGTCTTTACCAGGGTAGCCGCGATCCTACGCAGCGAGCCGCCCGGGCGCCAGGCCCGGACGGCTCGCACGTCCCCAGCGGAAGTCGTTACTTGTACGACTCCACAATCTCCAGCAGGCTCGGCACGTTGGCGTACGCCTCAGCGGCGTTGTCCTTCGTGACGATCAGCGGCTCGAGCAGGTACGCCGGAACGATCTTCGCGCCGTTGTCGTACTGTTCGGTGTCGTTGACCTCGGCGTCTTCGCCCTTCTGGAGCTGGCCGACCATCTTGATGGCCTGCTCCACGAGAAGTGCCGTGTCCTTGTTGATCGTGGAGTACTGCACGCCCTCCATGATCGACTTCACCGATTCGACCTCGGAGTCCTGACCGGTGACGACCGGGACGTCCTTACCGGCCTGCTGCACCGCGGTGAGGATGGCGCGGGCGAGGGTGTCGTTCGGCGAGAGCACACCATCGATCACGGTGTCGCCACCGTAGGTGGAGGTGATGAGCGTGTCCATGCGGTTCTGCGCGTTCTCCGCCAGCCAGCCCTCTGTGGCGGTCTGTCCGATATCGGTCTGACCGGATGCGACGACGAGAGTTCCATCATCGATCTTCGGCTGAAGCACGTCCATCGCCCCCTCGAAGAAGACCTTCGAGTTCGCATCGTCCGGCGAGCCGGAGAACAGCTCAATGTTGTACGGGGCTTCGTGGCCGGCGTTCGCGTCGAGGCCTTCCAGCAGGGCGTTGCCCTGGAGCTGGCCGACCTTGAAGTTATCGAAGGCGACGTAGTAGTCGACTGCTTCGGTGTTCTCGATCAGTCGGTCGTACGCGATCACCTTGACACCGGCATCCTGGGCCGCCTGCACCTGGGTCGCCAGCTGCTTGCCGTCCTTCGCACCGATGATGATGACCTTCGCACCGCCGGTGACCATCGCCTGGATCTGGTTCTGCTGCTCGGCGACGGTGTTGCTGGCCGGTGCGTACTGCACGTCGGCCGTGAAGCCGGCCTCTTCCAGCCCGTCCTTGAACAGCTGACCGGCCAGGACCCAGTTCTCACTGGTCTTGTCCGGAAGCGCGACACCGATGGTCGCATCGGCTGCAAAACCGGTGGTCTCTTCGCCGCCGGTGTTCTCGTCCGTGCCGCCGCCGCGCTCGGCGCCGGCACAGCCGGTCAATGCCAGTGCACCTGTGACGACCAACGCTGTCGCCGCTACTGCGATTTTCTTCATGCGATCACTTTCTCTCAAGGGGTCGGGGAACGAACGCGCTCAGCGCGAGCTCGTCCCCTTCTTCCCGTTCGCGCCGTCGGCGACGGGGGTCTGCAGGGTCGAGGAGCCGAAATCATCTGTCCGGGCTCGACGACGGGTGAGGAATCCGATGATGGAGGGGCGTCCCTGCTGCTTGTTCCAGACGTCGATTCCGACGGCGAGCAGCAGCACGAGTCCCTTGACCATCGAGACGACGTCGGCGGAGAGCCCGAGCAGCGCCATGCCGTTGTTGAGGAAGGCCATCACCAATCCACCGATGATCGATCCGATCACCGTGCCGATACCGCCGGATACGGCCGCACCGCCGATGAAGACCGCGGCGATCGCGTCGAGCTCCCACATGTTGCCGTCACCGGGACCGGAGGCCTGGGACCGGGCGACGAAGATCATTCCGGCGAGGGCTGCCAGCACCGACATGTTCATGATGACGAAGAAGTCGACCCAGCGGTCTTTCACGCCCGACAAGCGCGCCGCCTGACGGTTGCCGCCGACCGCGTAGATGTGGCGTCCGAAAATGGTGTTGCGGGTGATGAAGGTGTAGAGGATCACCAGTGCGAGCAGGATCAGCCCGGAGATCGGGAAGCTGGTGCCGGGGCGGCCGGTGGCGAACAGCCAGCCGGCGCCGAGGATGATCACCGAAAGAACGATGATCTTCGTCGCGATCACCCAGACCGGTGCTGTTTCCGAGCCCATTCGGCGCTGAATGCGACGGGTGCGCAACTCGTAGAAGATCACCCAGGCCACCGCGATCACCGCGAGAATCATGGTCGGCACGTTGAAGTTCATGCCGGGGATCGGAATCTCCGGCATGTATCCGGCTCCGATGACGACGAACTCCTTCGGCACCGGCACGGTCGTGGACTGGCCGATGAACTGGTTCGCACCGCGGAAGAACAGCATGCCCGCCAGGGTCACGATGAACGCCGGCACCCCGACATAGGCCACCCAGAACCCTTGCCACGCTCCCACCAGAGCGCCCACGACCAGACCCAGCACGATCGCCAGCGGCCACGGGAGGTTCCAGTCGGTCATGGACTTGGCCACGATGATTCCGACGAACGCCGCGACCGACCCCACGGAGAGGTCGATGTGGCCCATGATAATCACCATCACCATTCCGATCGCGAGGATCAGAATGAAGGAATACTGGTTGATGACGTTGATGAGGTTGTTCGGCGAAAGCGTCGCCCCGTTGGGGTTGCGCATCATCGTGACGACCTGGAAGAACAGGACGATCGCCACCAGGCTCCCGAGGATGCCGAACTGGCGCAGCGACGAGGTGCCGTTACCTCCCAGCATCTTTCTGATGTCGCCGAAGTGGAAGCCGCGCTTCTCGGTCTCAGTCGTCGTGCTCATGCCGTTGCCTTCTGGTTCGTGGAGGTCATGCTGCGCATGAGCGCCTCCGGAGTTGCCTGGTCCGCGTCGATGCAGTCGGTGACGCGTCCCTCAAAAATCGTGTAGATGCGGTCGGAGATGCCCATCAGCTCTGGCAGCTCACTGGAGATGACGATGACGCCTTTCCCCGCTGCGGCCAGCTCGTTGATGATCGAGTAGATCTCGTACTTCGCGCCGACGTCGATGCCGCGGGTCGGCTCATCGAGGATGAGTAGGTCGGGGTCGGTGAACATCCACTTCGCCAGCACCACCTTCTGCTGGTTTCCGCCGGAGAGCTTGGAGACGCCCTCATCAACCGTGGGCGTCTTGATGCGCAGCGCCTTGCGATAGCGCTCCGAGACCGCATACTCCTCGCGGTCGTCGACGACCCCTCGACGCGCGATCTTCGACAGCTTCGCCGAGACGATGGCCCGCTTGATGGTGTCCAGCAGGTTCAGGCCCAGAGCCTTGCGGTCTTCGCTGACGTAGGCGAGGCCGTGGCGGATAGCGGATGCCACGTCCGGGAGGACGATCTCCTCGCCGTCTTTGACGAGCGTGCCGCCCAGATATGTGCCGTAGGAGCGGCCGAAGATACTCATCGCGAATTCCGTGCGCCCGGCGCCCATGAGGCCGGCGATGCCGACCACTTCGCCGCGGCGGACATTGATGCTGGAGCCCTTGACGACCATGCGCTCGGAGACCGTCGGATGCTGCACGACCCAGTCCTTGACCTCGAAGAAGACTTCACCGAGCTCCGGAGTGCGATCCGGATAGCGACTTTCGAGAGAACGACCGACCATGCCGCGGATGATGCGGTCCTCGTTGATCTCACCACGGCTGATGTCGAGCGTCTCGACTGTGCGACCGTCGCGGATGATGGTGATCTCGTCGGCGATCTGCTCGATCTCGTTGAGCTTGTGGCTGATCATGATCGAGGCGATGCCCTTGGCCTTCAGCCCGAGAATCAGATCCAGCAGCTGCTGGGAGTCATTCTCGTTGAGCGCCGCGGTCGGCTCGTCGAGAATGAGCAGGCGGACGTCTTTGTTCAGCGCCTTTGCGATCTCGATCAGCTGCTGCTTGCCGACGCCGAGGTGCTTGACCGCGACGTCGGGGTCCTCGTCGAGTCCGACGCGTGCCAGCAGCTCGATCGCCCGTGTCTTGGCCGCACGCCAGTCGATCGTGCCGAAATGGGCGATCTCGTTGCCCAGGAAGATGTTCTCGGTGATCGACAGTTCGGGGATGAGCGCAAGCTCCTGGTGGATGATGGCGATGCCCGCCTGCTCGCTGGCGGCGATGTCTTTGAAACGCTGCTCTTGCCCGTAGATCAGAATGTCGCCGTCATAGGTCCCGAACGGGTAGACCCCGCTCAACACCTTCATCAGGGTTGATTTGCCTGCGCCGTTCTCTCCGCAGATGGCGTGGATCTCGCCGGTCTTGACGGTGATCGAAACGTCGGACAGAGCCTTCACGCCCGGGAACTCCTTGGTGATGTTGCGCATCTCCAAGATCGGCCCGGCCACCGCTGGCATCGTTGCTGTGCTGCTCACGAATCATCCTCGATACTTGACGGCCCACCTCAATGTGACCGTTCACATGAGACACAATATTGCGCCTGCCGGACGCCGCTGTCAAGCAGAGATTGTTTCTGCCCGCCTATCGAGATGCGGTCGTTACCGAGAGATGCTGGAGGCGCGCACCCGAAGCTCCGGCACGATCGGCGAGAACTCCGGTACTGCCGTACCCCGGATCTCCGCCAGCAGCATGGCCACAGCTCGCTTCCCGAGCGCCGCGAAATCCTGATGCACGGTGGTCAAGGGCGGCCAGACGTGGGCTGCGACAGGGATGTCGTCGAAGCCGACCACACAGATCTGACCGGGCACATCGAAACCGGCATCCCGGAACCCGTGCATCAGCCCGATCGCCATGAGATCGTTGGCGGCGAACACCGCGGTGAAATCCGGCCGACGAGCGAGTTCGGTGCCGGCGAAGTAGCCGAAATCCGCCGTCCAGTCACCGCGGATGGGGGGAAATGTCGGCAGATCCGCCTCGCGCAGCGCTTCGAGATAGCCGCGCATGCGCGACTCCGCCTCGATCCAGTCCTGCGGACCTGCCAGATGCAGGATGTCGGTGTGTCCCAACGAAATCAAGTGCTCAGTGACCGCGCGCGCACCGGCGACCTGGTCCGCCGACAGTTCGAAGCCCGCGGCACCGGAGGCCGCCTGCAGACTCACGATCGGGACCCCGGCCGCCATCCCGCGCAGCACGTTGAACACCCGCACCTGTGGGGCCAGGGCGACAACACCGCTGACCTGCTCGCGAGCGAGTTGACGAATTGCTTCACCGATGGCTTCCGGAGTCGTATCGGGAAGATTCACGGTGGTCACCGAATAGCCCTCCGCACGCGCAGCATCCTCGATGCCGGCGATCGACGCGGTGGGGCCGAATTCTCCGATGGTGGCCGACAGGACACCGATGGTTCGCGACTTGCTGGTGACCAGCGCGCGGGCGGCGAGGTTCGGCTTGTAGTCGAGTACCTCGATCGCGTCCTGCACGCGCTTCTTCGTCTCCGGCCGGATGCTGGGGTGCTCGTTCAGAACGCGCGAAACAGTCTGATGGGACACGCCTGCGAGGCGCGCGACGTCACGAATGCTCGGGATCCGTGCACGTTCGCCAGAGGCTGCCATCGCATCGCCTCCTTCAGCGTGTGCACGGTCACATACGTCACCCATTATGTCCCTTTGCACGCGAAGCGCGCATCTCTGCGACGGTTTGCGGGACGATCGCGGTGAGCGACGCGCCGGGAGCCGGGGACGATCCGAGGACGATCTCAGGAAGCGATGATGCGTGCCCCAGGCACCGGACCGTGCACATGCAGGGCTGTGTATCCCAGCCCCTGCAGCGAGTTCTGCACGTACTGGGCAGCCTCGGGAGTCTCGCACAGCAGGGCGACGGTCGGCCCTGAGCCGGAAACGATTCCGCTGAGCGCGCCGGCGTTCAATCCCGCTTTGATCGTGTCATCCAGCGCCGGACGCTCCAGCAGCGCCGGAACCTCCAGATCGTTATGCAGACACGCGGCGAGCTCCCGCGGATCTCCGGAGCGCAGCGCCTGCAGCACGAGGACCGGGACGTCGAGAGACAGGGGCGGGTCATCGGCGAGAGCACCCGTCTCCTCACGATGCTCGTCGAGCCGTGCGTAGATCGTCGGAGTCGACAGCCCCTCATCGCTGGTGACCAGCACCCAGTCGAAGCGCCCGCGCGCGAGCGCCGGATTCAGCTGATCGCCACGCCCGGTGCCGACTGCCGTTCCGCCATGCAACGCGAATGGCACGTCTGCCCCCAGCCGTGCTGCGAGCTCGTGCAGGCGCTGGGGCGATAGCCCCGTCTCCCACAGTGCGTCGCACGCGACGAGGGCGGCCGCGGCATCCGCTGAGCCTCCGCCCATGCCGCCGGCGACCGGTACGCTCTTTCGCAGCTCCAGGTGCACACCGCCGGCGTATCCGGTGGCGGCGGCCAGGACCTTGGCCGCGCGCATGGCAAGGTTGCGGTCATCCACCGGCACCGTGCTCGGGTCGTCCAGCCCCGATACGCTCAACGAGAAGTCATCGGCCGGGTAGGCGATCACGTCTTCGTACAGCGATACCGCCTGAAAAACCGTGGCGAGGGCGTGGTAACCGTCATCGTGTCGGCCGCCGACCCCGAGGTACACGTTGATCTTGCCCGGGGCACGCACGTGCACCTGTGCGGGGACGGCGGCGAGTGTCATGATCGGCTCACAGTGTGGAGGACACAGCCCACAGATCGACGTCGATGCCGTCGGAGAGCGCATCGATGCGGGCGAGCTCGTCGGCAGTGAACGCCGGGCCCTTGACCGCGGCAATGTTCTCGTCGAGCTGCTCAGGGCGCGACGCGCCGATCAGCGCCGAGACCACTACCGGGTCGCGCAGGGTCCACTGCAGCGCCATCTGCGCCAGCGACTGGCCGCGCTCCTGGGCAATGCCATTGAGTCCGCGCAGAATCTCCAGGCCCTCGGGCGAGAGCGGCTTTTCCGAAATAGAACCGCGCTTCTGCGCACGATCTGCGGTGCCGTCACCGAGGTACTTGTCGGTGAGCAGTCCCTGGGCAAGCGGGGTGAAGGCGATGGCCCCCAGGCCCTCCGTACGCAGGGTGTCGTTGAGCTCGGCCTCGGTCCAGCGGTTGAGAATCGAGTACGAGGGCTGGTGGATCACCAGCGGAGTGCCGAGTTCACGGGCGGCCTCGACCGCACGAGCGGTGCGCTCAGCGCTGTACGAGGAGATTCCCACGTAGAGAGCCTTGCCCTGGCGCACGAGCGTGTCCAGCGCTCCGACGGTCTCTTCGATCGGGGTCACCGGGTCGACCCGGTGCGAGTAGAAGATGTCGACGTAGTCGAGGTTCATGCTCGTCAGCGACTGCTCGGCGCTCGCGATGAGGTACTTGCGGCTGCCGAAGTTGCCGTAGGGGCCGGGCCACATGTCCCAGCCGGCCTTCGACGAGATGATCAGCTCGTCGCGGTACGGGCGGAAGTCCTCGCTGAAGATCCGACCGAAGTTCTTCTCGGCGGAGCCGTACGGCGGGCCGTAGTTGTTGGCCAGGTCGAAGTGGGTGATGCCGCGGTCGAAGGCGTGGCGCAGCAGAGCGCGCTGGTTGTCCAGCGGGATGTTATCGCCAAAGTTCCACCACAAGCCCAGCGAGATCGGCGGCAGGTACAGGCCCGAGGTACCGACCTGACGGTACTCGAACTGCTCGTAGCGGTCGTCCTTCGCCACATAGGGGCGGTGGATCTCGGGAACATTGGTGTGGAAGCGCGGAGATTCAGTCACGCCTCCAGATTAGCCGCGAAGCGCCTCAGCGATGCGCACGAAATCGTCGATGCTCAGTTGCTCTCCGCGCGCGGTGGGCGCGACACCGGCTTTTTCCAAAACTGCGGATGCCTCGGCCGCTGTGCCGCCCAGAACCGCCGCCAGTGCCTGTCGCAGCATTTTGCGACGCTGCTGGAAGGCGGCGTCGACAATGCGGAAGGTAGCCCGGCGGAGGTCTTCGTCACCGCGCACGTCGTCTGACCGCTCGAAGGCGACCAGGACGCTGTCGACGTTCGGAACCGGCCAGAACACCTGCCGTGACACGGTGCCGGCCAGACGCCATTTCCCGTACCAGGCAGCTTTGACGCTCGGGACACCATAGATCTTGTTTCCGGGACCGGCAGCGACGCGTTCGCCGACCTCAGCCTGCACCATGACAACGCCGCGCTGGAGCTGCGGGAAAGTCTCCATGAAGTGCAGCAGCACCGGCACCGAGACGTTGTACGGCAGGTTCGCGACGAGCACTGTGGGGTCGCCAGGAAGCTCCGTCACGCTCAGGGCATCGGCGTCGACGACTGTGAGAGCATCCGCGGGTACGCCGTGAGCTGCCACTGTTTCCGGGAGCCGCGCCGCCAGTCGGTGGTCGATTTCGACCGCGGTGACGGATGCTCCGGTCTCGAGAATCGCGAGCGTCAACGATCCGAGCCCCGGGCCGACTTCGACAACCCGCTCGCCCGCCTGCACGCCGCCCACCTGCACGATCTTGCGCACGGTGTTGGCATCGACGACGAAGTTCTGCCCCAGCTTCTTGGTGGGAGTGACATCGAGCTCAGCGGCGAGGCGGCGGATCTCGGTGGCGCCGAGCAGTGTGACAGTCATCCTGCCATTCTCCCCCATGCTCTGCGCGGACCCTGCGGGTACACCTGTCGGTCGAAAATCACGGGAGTCGGTCGAATCGAGGGGTCTCTGCATACAGGTGTAGAAATCAACCGACATCTGTACCGAGTTTGAGCGCGAAAACTCAGTCGGTGAAGCTGCCGTAGACCGCGAGGGTGTTCGCGGCAATTCGAGTGGCCAGCTCGTCGACGTCGAGCGCGAGCTCGGATGCCATGAACCGCAGCGTGTGCGCGATCAGGTACGGGGCGTTCGGACGGCCGCGCAGCGGCACCGGGGTCAGGAACGGCGCATCCGTCTCGATCAGGATCCGATCGATCGGGGTGACCTTGAGCGCATCGCGCAGGTTCTGCGCGTTCTTGAAGGTGAGGTTGCCGGCGAAGGACAGGTAGTACCCGGCATCCGCGCAGATCTTCGCCATCGCGTCATCGCCGGAGAAGCAGTGAAACACGGTTGTCTCCGGGGCCCCGACTCGAGCCAGGGTTTCGAGCACCGCATCGTGGGCATCCCGGTCGTGGATCTGCATCGCGATGCCGTGCTTCTTCGCGAGCGCGATGTGGGCTTCGAAGCTCTCGAACTGGGGCGCGTGACGATCGGCTTCGGTGCGGAAGAAGTCCAGGCCGGTCTCGCCGATGGCCCGCACACGGGGATGTGCTGCCAGCTCATCGATCACGCTGATCGCATGGTCGAGCTGGCCGGCTTCGGCGTATACCGGCGCGTCGTTCGGGTGGATCGCGATGGCCGCGAGCACGCGCGGATCGGATGCCGCGGCATCCACCGCCCAGCGCGAAGACTCGATATCGCCGGATGCCTGAACTACGCCCATGACGCCGACGGCCTGTGCGCGATCAAGCTGCTCAGTCAGACTGAGCGGTTCGACTCCGTCCGTGATCTCCAAATGCGCATGGTTGTCGTACACACCCACGGTGAGCGCCTCCGGCGCCGCCGGATACCTGAGATCCTTGCGCCCTCCAGGCTCGCGAGACTTCACGTATGTCACTACTTCGGGCGCTTTTGCAGACATAGGTGAAGTTTCGCGGGGTGGTTATGGGGTGGACTCTACGCGGGGGAACAAGGGAGCCAAGGTCTCGACCTTGGTTCCGGGGGTGAGTTGGCCCCAGGTACCGGCCTCTCGGACGGGCTGCTGCTGAAGAGCGCCCAGGCGCTCTGCCGCGCCGAGCGCCGACCAGAGCTTCTCGGTCGATTGCGGCATCACCGGCGACAGCAGCACGCTGAGCGCTCGCAGGCCCTCGGCGCACGTGTACAGCACCGTGCCCAGGCGTCCGCGCTGATCCTCATCACGGGCGAGCGCCCACGGCTCGTTCTCGGTGATGTAGCCGTTCAGGGCGTCGACGATCGTCCAGATGGAGTGGATCGCCTCGTCGATGCGGAACTGCTCGATGGCTGCGTCAGCTGCGGTAGCGGCATCCGCCACGATCTTCTGGATCGCGAGGTCCTGCTCGGTGTACTCGGCGGCTTCGGGCACGATACCCCCGAAGTACTTCTCGATCATCGCGACCGTGCGCGAGGCGAGGTTGCCGAAGCCGTTGGCGAGCTCTGCCTGATATCGAGCCGCGAGGTCTTCCCAGCTGAACGAGCCGTCCTGGCCGAACGCGATCGCAGAGAGGAAGTAGTAGCGGTACGCGTCGGAGCCGAAGACGTCGGTGATCTCCGTCGGTGCGATGCCGGTGAGCTTCGACTTGGACATCTTCTCTCCGCCGACCAGCAGCCAGCCGTGCGCGAAGACGCCCTTGGGCACCTCGACGCCGGCCGCCATCAGCAGCGCTGGCCAGATCACAGCGTGGAAGCGCAGGATGTCCTTGCCGACCACGTGATAGGCAGGCCAGCGGCGCTCGAACAGCGCCTCGGCCTCAGTTCCAGAAGCAGCGCCGTACCCGACGGCGGTGGCGTAGTTCAGCAGCGCGTCTACCCACACGTAGATGACGTGCGAATCGTCCCAGGGCAGCGGGATGCCCCAGTCGAAGGTGGAGCGGGAGATGGAGAGATCCTTCAGCCCCTGACTGACGAACGAGATGACCTCGTTGCGAGCCGAGTATGGGCGGACGAAATCAGGTTCGGTCTTGTACAGCTCGAGCAGTCGATCCTGGAACTCGCTGAGCTTGAAGAAATAGTTCTTCTCCTGCAGCAGCTCCAGCGGCTTGGAGTGGATCGCACAGACCTTCAGCCCCTCGAAGGGACCGGTGCCGTCGACGATCTCGCTGTCGGGCTTGAACTCCTCACAGCCGACGCAGTAGAGCGCCTCATACTCGCCGGCGTAGATGTACCCCGAGTCGTAGAGCCGCTGGAAGAACACCTGCACGTTGCGCTCATGCCGCTCCTGCGTGGTGCGGATGAAGTCGTCATTGGCGACGTCGAGCGTCTCCAGCAGCGGAAACCAGCTCTCCGTGACGAGTTTGTCGACCCACTGCTGAGGGGTGACGTTGTTCGCCGCGGCGGCACGGAGCATCTTCTGACCGTGCTCGTCGGTTCCGGTCAGCATCCAGGTGTCATCACCCGACTGGCGGTGCCAGCGCGCGAGCGTGTCGACCGCCACCGACGTGTACCCGTGGCCGATGTGGGGCACATCGGAGGGGTAGTAGATGGGCGTGGTGATATAGAAAGATTCGCCTGCGGGCATGCTCTCGATTCTAGGCCGGATCGACTGGGTGGTTACGTCGTATGGCGGCCGAGCTGCCCCAGCAGCACACGGGTGGATGCCCCGGTCTTGTCGTAGAGCGCGCCGACATGCGTCTTGACCGTGGTGATACCGATGTGCAGGCGGTCGGCGATCTGCTGATTCGTGAGACCAACGGAGACCAGAGCGAGCACCTCGCTCTCGCGCGGGGTGAGATCGGGAAGCGGTGCTGCGGGCGTCGGCTGCTGGTCGCTCCGCCGATTCAGCTGCGCGATGAGTCCGCCCGCGATCGCAGGATCGATGACATGACGGTCCGCGGCGACATGGTGCACGGACTGGATCAGCTCCGCGCCGCGGGTCGTCTTCAGCAAATAGCCGTGCGCGCCGGCTGCCAGCGCAGCGGCGATGAGGTCGTCGGAATCAAAGGTGGTGAGCATCAGCACTCGTGTTCGGGTCGCGGCGGTGATCCGCTCCGTCGCCCAGATACCGTCGGTCCCCGGCATCCGCAGGTCCACGAGTGCGACGTCGGGTTGCTCGCGCAGGCACAGATCGACGGCATCGAAGCCGTTCTCTGCCTCACCGACGATCTCGATACCCGGGTCCACCTGCAAGATGGCCGCGACACCCCTGCGGACTGCTTCATGGTCGTCGACGATGACAACGCGGATGCCGTCAGCCATATTGCTCCTCCTTCAGGGCAAGGCCCGCCCTCCAGCATCCGTCCCCCGTCGGCGCGGATTCGACACTCGCACCGATGCCGCCCAGCAGCAGGGTCGCACCCGAGATGCCGATGCCGGATCCGGCGATGGCGGTGCGGGATGCACCCGGCGAGGCGATGCGGTTCTCGATCTGCACAGTGACCGGTCCGGACTCTCCCGCTCGCGTGCGCAGCACGATGTCGCCCTCGCCGTGTTTGACGGCGTTCACTACGAGTTCGTGGATGGCGCGCATCGCAACTCCGGCTGATCGCGGCGATGCGGTCAGCGCGACGTCGAGGTCGGCGCCTTCGCGCACGAGAGTGCGGCCGATAGGCACAAGGTCGTCGATGTGCTGGATGCTGAGCGGCGCGGTCTCGTCGGCGAGGTCATCGACCGTGGTGAGCACGGCGATGAGGCGACGCAGCTGGCGGTGCGCCTCGTCGGTGCCGTGGGCTGCCTGTGTGAGGCTCTCCTCCGCCTCAGCAGATATCTCGGTCATCTGTCCCAACCGCAGCCGCGCAGCTTCGATATTGAGCCCTGCGACGGCGATCTGGTTGGCGACGAGGTCGTGCAGATCGTGGGCGATCTTCTGCCGCAGCTGCTGCGTGGCCTGCCGATGCTCCGCGCTCATCACCGTGCGGGTGCGTTGTCGTTCGCTGCGCACGTTCCAGCCCCACAGCGCACCGATCAGCACAATGAGCGCCCACTGGAGGACGACCGTGACGACCTGCACCGAGACCCCGGGCCAGAACAGGAGGGTCAGCGCCGTCGCCGCGATCGTCCCGACGATGGTCACCAGCAGGGTCCGCACGCCACGATCGCCGCCGTAGCGGAAGGCGCAGTAGACGAAATCGGCGAACAGCAGCACGACCCCGAGACTGCCGCCGAGGAAGAAGTCGAACGCAGCGAGTGGCGTGCCGAGCACCAGGACGAGGAACGGGCGGGATGAGCGCAGGACCGCCAGCGCCGACATGAGGATCAACAGCAGCAGAAAGCCACTCCCTGTGCTCCACGGCCCCATCGCCGGGAAAGAGAGAAGAGCCGCCCAGATACCGTACCCGCCGAACTGCAGCAGCAGGAGACCCAGCACCAGGTACGCGACGGCGACAATCGTGTCGCGGGTACGAGGCCGGGCATTCACCTGATGAATGCCCCAGGCAAGGCGCGACCACAGCATATGTTCATCCTGCCCGATCTTCAGGCCTCCGACCTCCTTCGAACGAAGGAGACGATCCCGGCCGGTCGCAGGATCCGTGCCCGCGACATTTCGATCAGCGTGGAAGCATGAACATCTTCGCCGCCATCCTCGCCTGTGAGATCGGCTTCTGGGTCGTGCTGTTCGGCGGCCTCGCCGCCCGCTATCTGTTACGGATGAAACGACTATCCACGCTGTTGCTGCTCTGCGTGCCGCTGCTCGACATCGCCCTGCTGAGCCTCATCGCATGGGATCTCACTGTCGCCGGCGCTACCGCCGACTTTACACATGGTCTCGGCGCCGTCTACCTCGGCTTCACCGTCGCGTTCGGGCATCGCGTCATTCACAGCGTCGACGTCTGGTTCGCGCACCGTTTCGCGAATGGTCCAGCACCGACGAAAGTGCCAGCGCGCGGCCGCGCCCGAGTCCTGCACGAGTGGAAGGACTGGGGCCGAATGGTGCTGTGCGCGGTGATCGCCACCGTTGTACTCGGCGGCATCTCGTGGATTGTCGCAGACCCCACACGCACCGCTGAACTCACCAGTTGGATCTGGCGGGTGTGGCTCGTGACGGGTGTGTGGTTCATCGGCTGGCCGGTCTGGGTCAGCGTCGCTTCCCTCGTGCAGCCCGCGGGCCAGGAGGACGAGACTGCATCGGAGCGGTCATTGTGAGCGCGCGGCGAGCGCCTGCTGGTAGAGGTCGCGCGAAGACAGGCCCGTCGCCGCGGCGACTTCTGCGCAGGCGTCTTTCAATCGGATGCCGGAGGCCACGAGCTGCTGCACCTGGGCGACAGCATCCTCCGCCGAAGTCTCGACTCGTGCCCCACCCTCAACGACGACGACGATCTCACCCTTGACTCCGGCTTCGGCCCACTTGACCAGCTCAGGGGCCGTGCCGCGCCGAACCTCTTCGTAGAACTTCGTCAGTTCACGGCAGACGGCGATGCGGCGATCCTCTCCGAAGGCCTCCCCCATGTCGGCGAGCGCTGAGGCAAGGCGTGCGGGAGATTCGAAGAAGACCATGGTGCGAGGTTCAGCGGCAAGAGCACGCAGCGTCGAGCGTCGCTCCCCCGACTTTCGCGGCAGGAACCCTTCGAATGTGAAGCGATCAGTCGGCAGGCCAGAGATCGCCAGAGCCATGAGAACAGCGCTGGGTCCGGGGATCGCGGTGACGGTGACCCCCTGCGCGACGGCTTCGGCCACCAGAGCGTAACCGGGATCGCTGACCGCGGGCATCCCGGCATCGCTGACGACGACGATGTCCTGCTCCGCTGCGAGCGCGACCAGTTCGGCGGCCTTGTGCTTCTCGTTGTGATCGTGCAGGGCTATCAGCCGCGGACGGTTCTCGATCTCGAGCGCCCGCAGCAGCCGCTGGGTGGTGCGAGTATCTTCGGCCGCGACGATCTCGGCGTTCTCGAGCACCTCGATGAGTCGACGGGAAGCGTCTCCGAGGTTGCCGATCGGTGTCGCAGCAAGGATGATCACACGTTCAGCCTATGTGCGACGACTTAGGCTTATCCCGTGACCGCGCCTGTGCCCCTGCCTCCAGCATCGAGCGAGCGCCTGACGCGATGGGGCCGGGTGCGTGATCGTCTCCTGCTCGATCCGGAGTGGAACCGCGTCATCCGTTGGCTCGCCCCGCTGGTGATCACGGCACTGGCCGCAGCGCTGCGCCTATCGAACCTGGCGCATCCCTACGCTCTGGCATTCGACGAGACGTACTACGCCAAGGATGCTTGGTCGTTGTGGGCCCTCGGTTACGAAGGCACGTGGGGTGACGGCGCGAACGAGTCGTTCGTCACCGGAGACACGGGGACCCTCAGCGAGACCGGCAGCTATGTCGTGCACCCACCTCTGGGCAAATGGCTCATCGCCCTGGGAATGGGGCTGTTCGGAGCGGGAAACAGCGCGGCATGGCGCCTGAGTACCGCAGTGATCGGCACCCTGACCGTGTTGCTCGTGTACCTGGTTGCCAAAGAACTGACCCGGTCGATCGTCGTTGCGAGCGTCGCCGGCCTCCTGCTCGCGATCGATGGCCTCAGCATCGTGATGAGTCGCATCGCACTGCTCGACGGTCCGCTGACGTTCTTCATCCTGCTGGGCTTCTTGTTCATCCTCTACGACCGCAGGCGAAGCATTCCCCCTGAGCTGCCATCCGATCACCGCGATGACCGCGAGCGCCTGTGGGGCCGGATTCTCTGGCGCCGTCCCTGGGTGGTGGCTGCCGGTGTGGCGCTCGGCGCTGCGTCGGCGGTGAAGTGGTCGGGCCTGTACGCTCTGGCCGGCTTCGGGCTGTATCTCGTGATCTCCGATGCGCTCGCTCGCCGCCGCGCGGGGATCGTCTTCTGGCCGATGGATGCCGTTGGCCGGCAGGGTCCGGTCTCGTTCCTGTTGCTGGTGCCGGCGGCTCTGGTCACGTATCTGATCACCTGGTCCGGGTGGCTCGTGACGGCAGGGGGCTACGACCGGAGCAGTTCAGACAACCCACTGGTCGCCCTGTGGAACTATCACCAGTCGATCTATGGATTCCACGTCGGGCTCAGCACCGGGCATCCCTATGCCAGCGCTGCTTGGCAGTGGCCATTCCTGATTCGGCCGACAGCGGTGTGGGTAGGAGATGACCAGTCCTGTGGCACGGACCATTGCATCTCGGTCGTTTCAACTCTCCCCAATCCACTGATCTGGTGGGCCGGCGTCGCGGCGGCGGTGTTCCTGCTGTACCGGATCGTGCGCGGTCTCATCGTGCGCGAACCGGCGCCGTGGACATTCGCGATGCCGCTGGTGGGGCTGGCCGTCACGTATCTGCCGTGGCTGCTGTATCCGACCCGGACGATTTTCCAGTTCTACACCGTGGTGATGATGCCGTTCCTCGTGCTTGCGCTGGTGCTCGCACTGCGCGAAATCGCTGGAGGTCGAGATGACCGATTGCATCGCCGCCAGGCCGGCGAGCGCACCGTCATCGTCTTCCTCGTTGCCGCGGTGCTCGTCTCGGCGTTCTTCTATCCGGTGTGGACGGGAATGAACGTGCCATACGACTTCTGGTTGATCCACAACTGGATCCCCACCTGGATCTGACCCGGCTGGTCAGCGTCACTGGTCACTGGTCAGCGGTCAGACGGGTTGCCGCGCTTTCGGCCGACTTTTTCTGGCCGGCCACCAGCGCCTTTCGCGATCCCACCATGCCGGACCCCGAATCTCAGGCAGCCCGTCTCGCATTCGAACCTGCCAATGCGAAAGATGCAGCGTGCGATGGTGGAACCAGCACAGCAGTACCCCGTTATCGGTGTGGGTCGGGCCGCCGGCCGCGTGTTCCTGAACGTGGTGCACTTCGCACCAGGTCGCCGGGATCATGCATCCCGGAACCACGCATCCGCCATCGCGAATCACGATCGCCCGACGCTGCAGGGCGTTGAAGATCCGGGCGGAGGTTCCCAGCGACACGATGCGGCCATTCTCATCGAAGAGGACCCGCTGAATACCGCCAGCGCACGCGGTCTGGGCGGCGACGCTCATCGGCACGAGGTCTCCGGTGTTGACGACCGTTCCCCATCCGGTTCCGGTGGCGTAGTCTTCGGCGTTCGCTGTGACGATGAGTGTTGGCGCGGCTCCACCGAGATCGGAGACGTCTCCGGCCCGAGCAGCAACATTCACCATGCTCGCGAAGGCATCGTGCTGCTTCTGCGTGCGAGTGCGCGTGTCGACATAGGTCGTGTCGGGGCATGAGCCGTCATCACCGAGCGCTTCGTCTTCAGAGGGAACAAAGTGCACGCCCAGATCTTGCGGGCCGTCAACCTGAGGATTCAACGAGCTGTCCATCAGCAGTTTCAGTTGAGCGGCGACCTCGGGCAGCAGGTTGCCGGCCACGCGAGCGGTGCCGTTGCGAACCCGCCCGATGGTGAAGCTGCGCTCGCGCTGTGCCACGTCGTCGGAGGGTTCGGCACCATCGGGGTCAAGGTAGGCAACGAGCACCGTCGCGAGCGCTCTGAGTTCTTCGGGGGTCGGCAAGGGGCCCTGCACAGCATCCGAACCGGAATCAAGATCGCTGTAGATCCCCCGAGCGAATGCCCCCAGCTGGCGGTCGGCCTCGATTCGCGCGCTGGCGGTGATCCGCGCGCCAGCGGCCTCGAGCGGTTCGATCGCAGCGAGGAAGCCCTCCAGACCCAGGTCGCCCGAAATCATCGCGTCCCGCAGCATCGGGTAACGCGGCGGAAGAAAAGCCCCATCGGTGATGCCGCGTACTCGCTGCACGAAGCCGGCTGCCTTCATCCGCTTGTTAGCGGAACGTGAATCGCTGAGCGTCAGCATCCGCACCATCTCGGTCGGACGCGCGCAGCCGTACGCCGTGGTGAGTCGCTCATCGCGAATACCCTGGGAGCGTTCGCTCACCTGCACTGCTGCCTCTACCTGTAGTCCCTCGAGCCGTCGCTGCAGCTTTCCGGTCGCCACCAGAAGCGCCGCGATGTCTTCGCCCGCAAGATCGGGAATCGTCTCGGTTGCGAACATTTCGCGCACCGCGCTGGCGAGAGTCTCGTCGAGACTCTCGATCTGGGCGACAACGCTGTTCATACCTTCCATTTAATCGACCACCACCGACATTCGAACAAAGATTCGCCGCAAACCCTCAACCACGAGTTGAACCGAGTTTTTGCGGGCAGAATGGCGACCATGATCCGCGCCGTCCTCTTCGACCTCGACGGGGTTGTTCGACACTTCGATTCAGCCGCTGTCGCCGACATCGAACAGCGCGCCGGGGTCGACCCCGGCGCGCTCACCCGCGCAGCATTCTCGACCGCAGCCCTCGATCAGGTCACGACGGGCAGAATCAGTCGCCAGGAATGGATCGGGCAGATTGCCGTCGACGTCGCTAATGAGGCCGCCGCCGAAGAGTGGGGCCGCCAGCGCGCCACCGTGGACCAGGCCGTCGTGACGCTCGCGAACGAACTCGCGCACCTCGGGCTCACCACCGCAATCCTCACGAACGGCACCGACACGATCCCCGAAGAGATGGTGGCGGCCGGGCTCACCGCGCACTTCGACCCGATCTTCAATTCCGCCACCATCGGCCACGCGAAACCTGACCAACGCGCATTCCAACACGTTCTCGACGTACTCGGGCTCACCGCCGGTCAGGTCTTCTTCACCGACGACTCGCCCGCAAAACTCACCGGGGCAGAAACCCTCGGCATCCGCACCCACCATTTCGTCGGAATCGCAGAGCTGCGAGGCGCGCTCCGCGCCCACGGCATTGCCGTGGGCTGAAGCGCTCAGCGCTCCTCAGCGCTCGAGCAGCAGCTCGCCAGCATCCGCGGTGGGTAACCGGCAGACGAACGCCCGGCAGTCGTACGCGAGCTCTACGGCCGCGTCCTTCCCCGCGAACAGCTCGAACCCGGCATCCGCGAAAGCGCCTGCCTGCGCGGGCGTCACGATGGCGATCACGTCCGCGTCGAGGCGACGGGATGCCGCGGCGAGCGCACCCGCGCGAGCCTCCGTCACTGCGACCACTTGACGGGGCAGGTCGATGAGTGCTGCGGCGATTCCCAGCAGCGAGCCGTGCGCGAAGGGGTTCTGCAGAGCGGATGCCACCTGTGCTCGTACCTGTTCTTCGGCGGCTGCCCGGTACTTCTCACCCGCGCCCAGTCGCCAGGCCGCCAGCGAGGCACCCGCGACCGCTGCTGTTCCGGACGGCAGATCCCCGTCCGTCTGGTCCGGTGCCGCCGCCACATTCTGCGCTGCGAGCACGGGGTCGCCGTCCACGCCACCGTCGAGCACGTCATCCAGCAGCTCGCGCGCCGCCAACGCCCACCGCACTTCTCCGGTCGCCACCGCGAGCGCAAACAGCCCCTCCGCGAACAGGCCCACATCGGCGAGTGTCGCCACCGCCGTCGATGCCACCCCGTCCAGTGAGGCGCGCACGAGTCGACCATCCGGCGAACGGTTCACCGACAATACGAATGATGCGGCTTGCGCAGCAGCATCCGCCCACGAAGTCTCGTCCAACGCCGCGCCCGCTCGGGCGAGGGCTGCGATCGCGAGCCCGTTCCATCCGGTGATCACCTTGCCATCCACCGCTGGCGGCTCGAGTCCTTCACGAGAAGCGGCACGATAATAACCGCCTTCGCTGCGCTGCCCCTCGATCCACGACTCCGAGTCCTGCGCAGCGCCGAACGCCCCACCATCCCGGCGCAGCACGTCAAGGAGGAACGCGACGACCCCGCGAGCCGTCGCGTCGTCGCCGGCGCGCACGGCGACATCCAGCAGTTGGGCGTTATCGGTCAGCATTCGCTCGTAGTGCGGCACAGTCCAATCGCGTTGTGTGGCGTACCGGAAGAAACCGCCCTCGAGACTGTCGCGAAGATCGGATGCCGCCATCGCAGCCAACGAACGTTCCGCCGAGGCTGCCGCATCCGGGGTCTCACGCCGAAGCAATGGCCGCTGGAGAAACCCGAGTGTCGTCGCCACGGGAAACTTCGGTGCACCGCCGAAACCGCCGAACATCGCGTCTTCCCGTGCGGCGATAGCCTCGGCAGCCACGGCCAGCGCCACCGTCGACGGCAGGTCGGATGGAGTAACGACCGCCGCCTGCGCCAGTGCTTCTGCCACGGCATCCGCCGACTCGATCGCCTGCTCACGGCGCAGCATCCATGCCTCGTGCACCGCGGCGAGCACGTCACGAAACCCGGGCATCTGCGCACGCGCTTCTGGCGGCCAGTAGGTCCCCGCGTAGAACGTGCGCCCCTGCGGCGTCGTGAAAACAGTCAGCGGCCACCCCAGATTCTGCGTGAACGCAGATGCCGCGGCCATATAGGCCGCGTCGACATCCGGATGCTCCTCGCGGTCGACCTTCACCGCCACGAAGTCCCGGTTGACGAGCCCTGCGATCTCGGGAGAGGAGAACGATTCCCGAGCCATCACATGGCACCAGTGACACGTGGAGTAGCCGATCGAGATGAGTATCGGAACATTCCGCCGCTGCGCCTCGGCGAACGCTTCCGGACCCCAGGCGAACCAGTCGACGGGGTTATCGGCGTGCGCCCGCAGGTAGGGGCTGAGCGTGTCGGCGAGGCGATTGACCATGCCCTCACGGTACGCCCCGGCCGGCGAGCCGAACAGCTCAGCTGACCAGCGACTCCACCGACCGTGACGCGGCATACCTGACCAGCGGCAGTGCTCGTTCGGCGGCGAGCGCGATGCGCCCTGCCAACACCTCGGAGTTGACTCGATACCCGTCGAAATCAGTGTTGCTCGCATACACCCCCAGCGGCAGCGTGAGCGCCTGGAAGAACGAGAACAGCGGTCGCAGTTGATGCTCGATCATCAGCGCGTGCCGCTCTCCCCCGCCGGTCGCCGCCAGCAGCACGGGCGTTCCGACGAGCGCATACTGCCCGACGAAGTCGAACAGATGCTTGAACAGGCCGGTGAAGGATGCCCGGTACACCGGACTGCCTACGATCAGCAGGTCAGCCTGCTCAATCGCGACCAACTGTTCCTCGATGTGCAACGGCAGATCATCGCGACGCAGGGCTCCGGCCAGCGCCGGCCCGACCGTGGTCAGTTCGATCAGCAGCACCTCGCAGTCCGCGCGCTCGGCGATGGCTGCGGAGATAGCGCGCAGCAGCGCGGTCGTCTTGCTGGGCTCGTGCAGTGAGCCGGAGACGGCGACGATGCGGAATGGCGTGGTCATGGCGACGACGCTAGCGACGACGACGCCCTGTGGCGCACGAAGCGACACAGGGCGTCATCCAACGCAATTATGCGTCTCAGTTGAACTCGTTCGGGTGGCTGCCGACGCGGCCGGATCCATCGAGCGGGTCGAGTGCGTCGATCGCTGCGATCTCTGCATCCGTCAGTGTGAAATCGAACACATCGAGGTTCTCGCGCAGGCGCTCGATGCGCACCGACTTCGGGAACACGATGTTCCCCTTCTGCAGGTGCCAGCCCAGCACGACCTGCGCAGGGCTCTTGCCGTGCGCGGTGGCGGCTTCGGCGACAGCGGGGGTGCCGAACAGGTCGTACTTGCCCTGGCCGAGCGGACCCCAGGCCTCGATGCGGATGCCGTGGTCAGCAGCCCACGCGACGACCTCGCGCTGCTGGTACGCCGGGTGCAGCTCAATCTGGTTCACCGCGGGTGTGACGCCGGTCTCCTTGACCACGCGCTCGAGGTGCGGGACGAGGAAGTTCGAGACGCCGATGCTGCGGGTCAGGCCCTGCTCGCGCAGCTCGACGAGCTTGGCGAATGCGTGCACGAAGTTGTCCTTCGCAGGCGTCGGCCAGTGCACGAGGTACAGGTCGACCTGATCGATGCCGAGCTTCTCCAGGCTCTCGGCGATCGCTTTGTCGGGCTCGTCGCCATCGTGGCGGTCGTTCCACAGCTTCGTGGTGATGAAGAGTTCTTCGCGGGCGATACCGCTCTTTGCGATAGCGGCGCCGACGCCCTCTTCGTTGCCGTAGATCGCGGCGGTGTCGATGTGGCGGTAGCCGACCTCGAGCGCTTCGCTGACAGCTTTCTCGGTCTCCTCCTGCGGAACCAGGAAGACGCCGTAGCCGAGCTGCGGAATCGTGAAGCCGTCATTGAGAGTGATGGTGGGAATCGTCATGCGTTCAGCCTACGACCTGTGATGACAGGTACCGGCCCGAGATGACTCCGAATGTCGATCATCGTTGTCCGAGCACCGCATGAAGGGCCTCGGTGTAATCCTCGAAAGCGCGTCGACCGGTGCGGGTGAGCCCGATGTAGGTCACCGGAGTCCGCCCCTGGTGGGTTTTTTCCACGGCGATGTAATCAGCATCCTCAAGCTTGCGCAGATGCGTGGAGAGGTTGCCTGCCGTCATGTCCAGCAGCTCCTGTAGACGCGGAAAGGCGATGCTCTCCTCGTCTGCCAGCGTCGCAAGTGCCGCCGTGATCCGCAGTCGCGCTGCCGCATGGATGACCGGATCGAGTTCGGTCATGATCGCGCACCCGGAGCCATGCGGCTGCGTGCTCGCCGCATCCATATCCACGTCCACAGCGCGACGATCAGCAATCCCCCACCGCCGGCCAGCGCGTAGACGAGGTACTGACCGGGATAGCCGACGAACGGCGCCACAGCACTGACGATGATCGACCAGCCACCCAGAATCAGCATCGGAACAGCACGCCAGATCGCCGCGGCCGAGACGAACATGACGCCGACGAAGAAGATGTACGCCGACGGGTAGAAGACCCTCAGCAGATCCGAATGCATACCCTGAAGCACGAGCGCCTGGCCGAGCGCGAAGATCGCCAGGCAGCCGACCCACCAGGACTGTCCGTAGATGATTCCGACGAAGGCGGAGTCCTTGCCGCCGCGCAGGCCCGTGCCCGAACGGATCCCCAGAACGGTCGACAGGACTCCTGCCCCGCCCAGAAGCACGACGAATGCGCCGATCGCCACCCCAATCGGCAGCGAGAACGCGGCACCACGGCCATCGATCAGCCACAGCGCGCCGAACCCGAACAGCCAGGCGATGCCCCACGACAGCAGGATCAACGGCACGAACGCACCCTTTTGCCCTGCGACGCTGCGCTGCTGATCCCTCATCAGCGCCAGCATCTCGGCCGGGTCAAGAGGCTCTTCATCGAGTGACATGGTCGTACTCCGTTCTCGGGTCTGTCTGGTCATGGTTAACTTTGTACTGCAAACCACTTTGCATGTCAATGCCCGCGCGCACATCAGGGCGGCCTCGTCATACGATGGAGGGCTATGTCTACTGCCGATTTCGTCATCACCTATCCCTCGGAACTGCCCGTCAGCGCCGCGCGGGATGAGATCGCTGATGCCATCCGCAATCACCAGGTCGTGGTCGTGGCAGGAGCCACCGGGTCGGGTAAGACGACGCAGCTGCCCAAGATCTGCCTCGAACTCGGGCGAGAGAACATCGCGCATACGCAGCCGCGTCGCCTCGCCGCACGAACGATCGCCGAGCGCATCGCGGAAGAGCTGCAGGTGGAGCTGGGAACCAGCGTCGGATACAAAGTGCGCTTCACCGACAAAGTGTCGGCCACAACCAAGATCGCTCTGATGACCGATGGGATCCTGCTCAACGAGATCCACCGGGACCGGCTCCTGCGCCGATACGACACGATCATCATCGATGAGGCCCACGAGCGATCCCTCAACGTCGACTTTCTGCTCGGCTACCTCACTCGCATCCTGCCGGAGCGCCCGGATCTCAAGGTCATCATCACCTCGGCGACGATCGATCCGGTGAGCTTCGCGAAGCATTTCGCGTCCCCTGCCGGCATCCCGGCTCCTGTCATCGAGGTGTCTGGCCGCACCTATCCGGTCGAGATTCGGTACCGAGCTCCGGCCGACGCGAGCACAACTCCTGAAGAAACCGCGGCCGGGGCCTCTCCCGGGCCGACTTCAGCACGTTCTGGCAAGAAGTTCAGGAGTTATGCATCGGGAGCGGCGGCGACAGCGGCCGGAGAAGCCGAGGACGAGGTCTCCGCGATCGTTGCGGCGCTGCGCGAGCTCGATCGTGAAGCGCCCGGTGACGTGCTCGTGTTCCTGCCCGGCGAGGCCGAGATCCGGGATGCCGCGGATGCTGTGCGCGCCGCGTACACGTCAGCATCGGCGCCGGTGGAGGTTCTCCCCCTGTACGGGCGCCTGTCCGCCGCTGAGCAGCACCGCGTCTTCGAAAAAAGCCGCGTTGCGGGTGTCCGGCGCCGCGTCGTTCTGGCTACGAACGTCGCCGAGACGAGCCTGACCGTCCCCGGCATCAAATACGTCATCGACACGGGAACGGCACGCGTCTCCCGCTACAGCAACCGCTCGAAGGTGCAGCGACTGCCGATCGAAGCGATCTCGCAGGCGTCGGCGAACCAGCGCTCGGGACGCGCGGGACGAACCAGCGACGGCATCGCGATCCGCCTCTACAGCGAAGACGACTTCGATAAGCGCCCGGAGTTCACCGAACCCGAAGTGCTGCGCACATCCCTCGCTGCGGTCGTACTGCAGATGCTGTCACTCGGCTTCGGCGACATCACGGCTTTCCCGTTTCTCACCCCGCCCGATTCCCGCGGAATCCGCGCGGCCTTCGACCTGCTCACCGAGCTCGGTGCAGTGACCCTTCAACAGGCTCAGGGAGCGAATCCTGAGAGCCCGCGGCTGACGAAGATCGGCCGTGAGATCTCGCGGATGCCGATCGACCCCCGCTTCGCACGAATGTTGCTCGAGGCGCAGACCCCTTCGGCGGGCTCAGGGGCCGACGTCACCGCTGCTGTCCTCGCGATCGTCTCCGGTCTCACGATCCAAGACGTACGCGAACGGCCGTCCCAGGATGCACCGCAGAATGTGCGCGACTCCGCCGACAAGATGCACGCGCGATTCACGGATCCGACGAGTGACTTCCTCGCGATCCTGAACCTGTGGAACCATCTGCGCGAGCAGCAGCGCGAGCTCGGCTCCAGCGCTTTTCGACGGATGTGCCGTTCTGAGCACCTGAACTATGTGCGCGTGCGGGAGTGGTTCGACGTGCACCGCCAGCTGCGCTCGCTCGTGAAAACGGGGACGTCATCGAAGGAGGATGCGGCGGCTGACCCCGACGCGATCCATCGCGCGCTGCTGTCCGGGCTGCTGTCTCAGATCGGAACGCTCGATGAGCGCAACACCAAGACACCCCCCAAGGGGCAGGCGAAGAGCCAGAAAGATCCGAAGCGTCGCATCGCCGAATATCGCGGAGCACGCGGCATCCGCTTCTCGATCTTCCCAGGCTCGGGCCTGCGCAAGAAGGCGCCGCAGGCGGTCATGGCCGCCGAGATCGTCGAGACCTCCCGAACCTTCGCCCGCACCGTCGCCGCGATCGACCCGGCGTGGGCTGAGTCTCTGGCCGGTGACCTCGCGAAGCGGTCAATCTCGGAACCGCACTGGTCCAAGGATGCCGGATCGGCCATCGCCTACGAGAAGGTCACGCTCTTCGGCGTCGAGATCGTTCCGCGTCGGCGCATTCAGTTCGCCCGCGTCGACCGGGCCGCATCACGAGAGATGTTCCTGCGTCATGCACTGGTCGAGGGAGAGTGGGATCCGAGCCGACTCGACAAGCGCGTCAGCGCGTTCTGGCGCAGCAACCACGAATTGCGCAAGCGACTCGAGAAGCTCGAGGAACGCGAGCGCCGCCGCGACATCCTCGCCGGCGATGAAGAGGTGTTCCGCTTCTACGATGAGCGCGTCCCCGCCGATGTGTTCGACGTGCGCTCGTTCGAGAAGTGGTGGCGCGAATCGCTGCAACAGACCCCGAAGCTGCTGGTCATGCGCGAGAGCGATCTGATCGAAGACGATGAGCGCGCCGATCAGAATGAGTTCCCGACCCGCTGGACGCAGGGCGATCAGGTTCTCGGGCTCGCGTACCGTTTCGAGCCCGGTGCTGCGGACGACGGCGTCAGCGTCGTCGTGCCGTTGGCGCTGCTGGCACAGATCGAGGATCGCGGCTTTGACTGGCAGGTGCCGGGCCTGCGTGCAGAACTCGTCACGGCCCTTCTTCGAGCACTGCCCAAGACGATCCGCCGACATGTGGTCCCGGCCGCGGACTGGGCTGACAAGTTCGGCGAAGTGCTTGCGGAAGAGGGGCCGGAGCGGCACGGCGGACGGCCGCAACGCTCCATGAAAGAAGCACTCGCCCGCCTGATCCAGCCACTGGCGAATCAGCCGGTGAACGCCTCCGACTTCGACGACGAGCGCGTGCCCGGGCACCTGCGGATGAACTTCCGTGCGGTCGATGAACGCGGCCGGGTGGCAGGTTCCGCACGAGATCTCAGCGACCTTCAGTCGCAGCTGTCAGATCGCGCCCGCGCGAGTGTCGCCCGGTCGATCGCACGGCCGGAGCAGAATCGTCGAGGACCCCGGCCCGACGCAAACGCTGTTGCCGCAGCATCCGCACGGGGGCCGATCGAGCAGGACGGCCTCACCTCGTGGACCTTCGGAGATCTCCCCGAGGTGCTCGACACGAAGGTCGCCGGCGGTGTCGTCCGCGGCTATCCTGCGATCGTTGACCAGGGTAAAACCGTGTCGATCCGCGTCGAGTCGACAGCGGATGCCGCAAACGCCGCGACCAGCGACGGCGTGGTGCGCCTGATCCTGCTGAGCGTTCCCTCTCCTGCCTCGTACGTGCAGGGACATCTCACCTCGCAGGAGAAGCTCGCGCTGGCAGCATCGCCGTACTCGTCGGTCGCTGCTCTGATCGAAGATGCCAGAGTCGCGGTCGTACGCGCCGCGCTGCGATCGGATGCGATCATCCGCACCGAGTCGGAGTTCGTGGCCGCACGGGATGCTGTGAGCGCGACGCACGTCGATCAGCTGTTCACGACCGTCTCCCTCGTCGCGAAGATTCTCACGAAGTCGCGCGAGGTCGAGCGCGGCATCAAGTCGCAAAACTCGCTTGCTCTGCTCGGTCCGCTGAACGATATCCGCACGCAGCTCAGTGGCCTGTTGCATCCGGGATTCATCTCGGCGGCAGGCACCGAGCGATTGGCGCACTTCCCGCGTTATCTTGACGGCATGCTCGACCGGTTAAAGACGCTCGAGAGCGAACCGGGCAAGGATCGCACCCGCATGACCGAGTACGAACGTATGGCGAAGGCGTTTGAGGATGCTGGGGGGACGGTGCCGCTCCCCCGAGATGCAGCCCCCGCGCTTGAGGAGGCGCGCTGGCTGCTGGAAGAGTTCCGCATCAGCGTCTTCGCACAGCGGCTCGGTACCGCACAGCCGGTCTCGCCGCAGCGCATCCAGAAAGTGCTCGCGGCACGCTGAGCGAAACGTCGCGCGAGATACCCTGGCGAGATGAATCGGCAAACGGTCCCGTCAGGAGCTGCCCAGTTGTCCGCAGAAGCGAGCGGCAATACTGACGGCGCCGCGGTACTGCTGATCCATGCGGGCGTCACCGATCTGCGTTCCTGGGATCATCTGGTCGAGCACCTCGGCGCGGGCGTGCGTAGCATCCGGTACGACGCGCGTGGCTACGGCGAGACCACGTACGACGCAGACGACGGGTGGTCGCCCGTCACCGATACCCTCGCTGTTCTGGATGCCTCGAACGTGAACAGAGCGATCGTCGTGGGCTGCTCGATGGGCGGGCGCACAGCGATCGATCTTGCGCTCGCGCATCCGGAGCGAGTCTCAGCGTTGGTGCTGATCGCACCCGCCATCAGCGGCGCTCCGGAACCAGCACTCGAGCCTGTGGTCGCCGAACTTGATCTTGCGATCGATGCGGCCGACTCGCGTGGGGATCTCGATGAGATCAATCGGCTCGAGGCCCACGTCTGGCTGGACGGGCCCGGTCACGAAGGTCGCGTCACAGGGCCCGCGCGCACACGCTTCCTGGAGATGAACGGTCGTGCGCTCGCTGCTGCTGATCCCGGAGACCCCACAGCCACGCCCGATGCTTTCTCCGAACTCGGTCGGATCTCCGTACCGACCCTCCTCCTCGTCGGCGACCTCGATCTGAAGCACGTCCGCGAGAACGCGCGGCATGCCGCGGCTTCCATCCCGCAGTCACAACTGATCGAGCTCCGCGGCGTCGCTCATCTCCCGCATCTGGAAAGCCATCAGCCGACGCTGGATGCCATCGTCGAGTTTGTCGCCTCGACACCGCACAGCCGCAGCGCATAACAAAGGTGTTGCGCGAGGCCTGAGCGCCTGTCACACGGCGTCATCTCGATTAGCGCCAACCGGGCGATCGGGTGAGAATTGATTTCTCACCTCCTCTTCTTCCCCGAAAGGGGCCCTTGGCATTCCTATGATCACCATCGAGCACGTCAGCCGGTCGTTCGGCGGCACCCGCGCACTCGACGATGTCTCGCTCGAGATACCCCGCGGTCAGATCTTTGGCGTCGTCGGCCAGTCCGGTGCCGGCAAATCGACGCTGCTGCGCACCGTCAATGCACTCGAGCGCCCGGACTCCGGACGCGTCGTCGTCGACGGCGTGCAGATCTCGCATCTGGCCGGCAACGAACTGCGCGCAGCCCGGCACGGCATCGGCATGGTGTTCCAGCACTTCAATCTGGTGGGAAACCGTACGATCGCCCAGAACGTGGAGTTCGCGCTGGAAGCGGTCGGTCGTGCACGTGGCGACCGCACGAAGGATGCCCTCGAAATGCTCGACTTGGTCGGTCTCGCCTCCCGCGCCGGTGCCTACCCGGCGCAGCTCTCCGGCGGACAGCGTCAGCGCGTCGGCATCGCCCGCGCCCTGGCATCCCGCCCCAGCGTCCTGCTCTCGGACGAGGCGACCAGCGCACTCGACCCCGACACCACCCGCCAGATCCTCGCTCTGATGAAGCGGCTGTCGGGCGAGCTGGGACTGACGATCATGCTCATCACACATGAGATGGCTGTTGTGAAGCAGATCTGTGATGCCGCAGCGCTCCTCGAGCACGGTCGCGTGGTCGAGCAGGGTGCCCTGATCGATCTCATCCGCACGCCGGGCAGCCGTCTGGCACGAGACCTGTTCCCACTCGGCGATGTCCCCGAGATGCCGGGCTCCGCGGTCATCGACCTCACCTTTGCTGGCGAAGAGGCTGAGCGGCCGACCATCACGCTCCTCGCACGCGCTCTGGATTTGGATGTGTCGATCCTCGGCGCCACGATCGAGAACATCGCCGGATCACAGGCCGGTCGTACTCGGCTGGCGCTTCCGGCTGACCCCGCAGTTCTCGCTCGCGCTCAGGCGTTCCTCGCCGAGCACGACGTAGCCGTCGAAGTGGTGAAAGCAGCATGATCGACTACACATCCCCGGACTTCTGGCCCGATCTGTTCGACGTCATGCTCAAGGGCACGCTCGAAACGCTCTGGATGACCGCTGTCGCCATCCTCATCACGATCGTCGTCGGTCTCCCGCTAGGCATCGTGCTCGTCGGCACGGAGAAGGGTCGTTTCCTGGCGACTCCGTTCGGCTCCGCCACGGCCGGTGTGATCATCAACCGGCTGCTGGGGTTCATCGTGAACCTGGGTCGATCGGTGCCGTTCATCGTTCTGATGATCGCGCTCATTCCGCTGACCCGACTCCTGCTCGGCTCGTTCATCGGCACGGGGCCTGCGATCTTCCCGCTCACGCTCATCGCGATTCCGTTCTTCGCGCGCGTTGTGGAGATCGCCGTCAAGGAGGTCGATTCGGGTCTGCTCGAGGCGGCCGATTCGCTCGGGGCCACCCGCTGGCAGCTCGTGCGGCGCGTCATCCTCCCCGAGACCGGACCGGCAATCGTGCTCGGCATCGCAACGACCATCACCTCAATCATCAACTTCTCCGCCATGGTCGGCGTCGTCGGCGGCGGCGGGCTCGGAAACGTCGCGCTCACCTACGGCTTCCAGCGCTACAGCTGGGTGCACATCGTCGCCGTCGTGATCGTGCTGTTCGTGATCGTGCTGCTGGTGCAGTGGGCATGCAACGTGCTTGCGCGCCGTCTCGATCACGCCAATCGTGCCTCGCACTCTGCCGACGTCATCGCCGTCGGCGCCTGATTTCCTTTCACCCCTGACACCCCGGAGCATCATCATGTCTTTCTCCTCTCTCACTCGCGGCATCGCCATCGCCGCCGCAGGCGCCCTTGCACTCGGCCTCACCGCCTGTGCCGGATCGGACTCCACTCCGGCCGCCGACGGCTCTGAGGGCCTCGGCACGCTGAAGGTCGGCGCTCTGCCGGTCCCGGCCGGCGACATGCTGAAGTGGGTCTCCGAGAACCTCGCCGAGGAGAAGGGGCTCACGATCGAGTGGCAGGAGTTCACCGACTACAACACGCCGAACCCGGCGCTGTCGGACGGCTCGATCGATGCCAACCTGTTCCAGAACTCGACGTTCCTGGACACCTACAACACGCAGGCCGGAGACGAGTTGATCTCCCTCGGCGACATCTACCTGCCGGCCGCAGCTTTCTACAGCGAGAAGATCGACAGCCTTGACGAGCTCAAAAAGGGCGCCACGGTTGCGATCCCGAACGACCCGACGAACGAGGGTCGTGCGCTCGAGCTGCTCGCCGCCGAAGGCATCATCGAGATCAAGGACAACGCGACCACGATCACCGACATCACCGACAACCCCAAGGATCTGAAGTTTGTCGAGATCGAGAACGCTTCGCTCGCACTCGCTCTGCCCGACAACGACGCTGCCTTCGTGACCGCGTCGTTCGCGATTCCGGCCGGGCTCTCCGACGAGCAGGCGATCCTCCTCGAGGGCACCGACAGCAAGTACTACAACGTGCTGGCCACTCGTCCCGAGCTCAAGGATGACCCGCGCATCGTGGCTCTCATCGAACTTCTCAACGATGACCGCACCAAGGAGTTCATCCTGGAGACGTGGAAGGGACTCATCGTCCCCGTCGGCTGATCTCAGCGCCGTTGTGAAGCCCTCGCATCTTCGGATGTGAGGGCTTTGCTCGTTGCCGGTAGCCTGGCGTCATGGCTCACGCGATCGTGTACACAGAACTCGGCACCCCTGATGTCCTTCAGCTCGTAGAGATCCCCGATCCTGTCGCCGGCCCCGGTGAGGTCGTGGTGCGGATCGAGGCAGCGGGCGTCAACCCGCTGGATGCGAAGCTGCGCCGCGGCGCCCGCCCCGGCGCCCCGATCACCCAGCCGCGCCGCGTCGGTTTCGACGGCGCAGGAGTGATCGAGTCACTCGGCGAGGGCGTGAGCGAATTCGCCGTCGGCGACCGTGTGGCAATCGGCGGCACTGTGGGCACGTACGCCACTCACCTCGTCGTGAAGGTGGAGAATCTCGATCTGCTTCCGGATGCCGTGACCGCTGCCGAGGGCGCCGGTCTCAGCATCCCGATCGGAACCGCCTATCAGTGCCTGCGTTCGCTCAATGTCGGAGACGGCGATGTCTTGCTCGTGCACGCCGGTTCTGGCGCTGTGGGACAGGCCATGATTCAGTTTGCTGTCGCCTGGGGCGCAACCGTTGTCGCCACTGCAAGCCCGGCTCGCCACGAGCATCTGCGCGAGCTCGGCGCGATCCCTGTTGCATACGGCGATGGTCTCGCGGACCGCGTGCGGGCAGCTGTGGATGGCGACGTCACCGTCGCGCTCGACTGCATCGGCACCGATGAGGCGATTGAGACCTCCCTTGAACTCGTTACTGACCGCGATCGCATTGCGACGATCGTTCGCGGCCCGGATGCTGCCAGCTTCGGCATCCGTGCTTTCAGCGGCGGCTCTCCCGAGCCGCTCACGGCGCAGGAGCTCGCCTGGCGCGCAGAGGCCGTCGGTGTAGCGATCGAACTTATCGCGGCCGGAGACTTCCAGATCGAGCTCGGCGCCACGCTGCCGCTCGCCGAAGCCGCCGTGGCCCACCGCATGGTCGAGGAACACTCCGCCCGCGGCAAGATAACGCTGGTGCCGTGATCGTCCGCGCCCGTCGCCTCCGGCAGTGCCAAGTTTGAGGGATCCCAGCGACTCATCAGTCCCCCCGGAACCATTCACGTTCATGAATGCTCCCGGACGCAGCGGTGTCCCCCGACTCCAGCAGCCGGTCGTCGAGATCCTATTTTTCGGCGCATTCTGCGTTGTGGGGATTCTGCTGTCGGTGTTCCTGTTCACCAGGCACGGAGGCGGGGCAGCCCCTGCCGTCTCCGGCGTAATTGTGCTGATCTTCTGGGTCGTTCCCGGCGCTGTCGGAATGTACATCGGCTTCGTCCGACAGGTCTGGAAGCGGCGCTACAAGAAGGCCTACGGCACCCCACCGTTCTGATCGCGGGCTATGGGTACTGTCGGCCACGACGAAAGCGATCTCGGGCAGGCCCAGACGCACACGCAGAGCTGTCGAACAGTACGCGGCCCGTAGCAAGAACAACTGGCACCGGCGGGCAGCACGCTCTCAGGCGGCCGCACGAGCCTCGTCTCGCCGGCGAGCACCTTCGCGGAGCAGCGGCACCAGTCGCCGCGAACGGCCACACAGCATCTCCCTGACGTCAGCAACGTTGTGGCGTCACGCGACGTCATGAAGCCACACAGTGTGACACGAACCCCTCTTGTGCCCACCGCACACCTCAGAATCGTCAAAAGCGATGAGAGGAACAGGGCATGGCATACGAGAACACCACCCAGCGTCAGATCAAGTTCGGAGCGATTCTGACCGGAACCGGTGGCCCCGGTGATCAACTGCGCTGGCTGGATCCGGAGATCCCCGGAGACGCCAGCGTCGACATCGACTGGTACATCGAGTACGCACAGCTCGCTGAGCAGGCGAAGTTCGACCTGGTGTTCATCGTCGACAGTCAGTTCATCACCCCGCACTCCCCGCCGCACTACCTGAACCGGCTTGAGCCGCTGACGCTGCTTTCTGCCCTCGCGGTCGCCACCGAGCGCATCGGACTCGTCGGCACCGCAACCACGTCCTACAACACGCCGTACAACCTTGCCCGCCGCTTCGCCTCACTCGACTTGATCAGTCGCGGCCGCGCCGGATGGAACGTGGTGACCACCGGAGATGCCGGCACCGCCACCAACTACGGCCTCGATGAGCACTTCGACTACCCCACGCGGTACCGCAGGGCTGCCGAACACATCGAAGTCTCGCAGGCGCTGTGGGACAGCTACGAAGACGACGCCTTCCCGCGTGATCGTGAAAGCCGCGTGTTCCTCGACCCCACGAAAGTTCACGAGCTCCACCATGACGGCGAGTTCTTCCGCGTAGCCGGTCCCCTCAATATCCAGCGTTCCCCGCAGGGCCAGCCGGTCATCTTCCAGGCTGGCGACAGCAATGACGGTCGTGATCTCGGCGCACGCTTCGCCGACGGAATTTTCACACACGCCTCGAATATCCCTGACGACATCGCCTTCGCAGAAGACGTCAAAGGGCGCGCGGCAGCGGCCGGCCGCAACCCTGATCACGTGCTGATCCTCCCGGGCACGCGCATCGTCGTCGGCGACACCGACAATGACGCCCGAGCGATCGAGCGTGCGCAGCACGAATTGAGCAACTCTTTCGACATCACGCTGGCCGAGCTGGGACGACCGTTCGGCTGGCATGACTTCACGCAGTATGACCTGGATGCCCCGTTCCCTGATGTGTTGCATCTCGCCCAGCGCAGCTTCCGAACAAACGCAGAATCGATCGTCCGATTCGCCGAAAAGGACTCGTTCACGCTGCGCCAGGTAGTCGAGCGTCTGTCTGCGCTGCGCCCATCGCCGTTCGTCGGCTCGGCCGCCACCGTTGCCGATCGACTACAGGAGTGGTTCGAAGCTGGCGCCGTCGACGGCTTCAACGTCTACGTCTCGCATCCGTCTCAGTTCCGCAGGTTCGTCAACGAAGTGATCCCGATCCTGCAGGAGCGTGGCCTTCACCGCGCGGACTACACCGGGACGACCCTGCGCGAGCATCTCGGGCTGCCCTTCCTCGAGAATCGGCATGCCACAACGCCATCCGCTCAGTCAGAAATCACCCGGGCCGACGCGCTCAGCGTCATCGCCTGAGCATCCCGCCATCATCCGCACTCCGCACGCCCCCCACAGAAAGAAGATCGACCGTGACCAGATCCTGGCACTCCCTCGCCGCAGCAGCTATCGCAGTGACACTCACCGTGGGTATGTCGGCGTGCGCTTCGGCAGGCGACGATGGTCCTGCCTCGGGTGAAGATAATTCGGTGCTGCGGTGGTCGTTTGGCCTGCCGACCTCCTGGGATCCGGTGGCAAGTCGCACTGGCAACGACATCAACACCATCTCGCTCCCCTACGCCTCGCTCACCCGGTTGAATGAGGACGGAAACGTCGAACCGAGCCTCGCCGAATCCTGGGCATATGACGACACCGGGACCGCGATCACGTTCACGCTGCGAGACGATCTGACCTTCAGTGACGGCACCGCGTTGGATGCCGAAGCGGTAAAGGCCCATTTCGAACGAGGCAAGGAGCAGTCAGGCTCGCATCTGCGTGACCAGCTGGCAGATCTTGAGAGCGTCACCGCTGATTCAGAGACCGAGGTCACTCTGCACCTCGCCACGGTCGACTATCAGATCCCGTATCTAGTCGCCGGCCGCACCGGCGCCATCGCGAGTCCTACCGCTGCAAAAGACCCGAAGAAGCTCGCCGCCGCTCCGGTCGGCGCCGGCCCCTTCGTGCTCACCGATTTCGTCGCGGAATCGCACGCGTCATTCGTGAAGAACGACGATTACTGGGACGCCGACAACATCCACATCGATCGATTCAAGCTCACGACAGCATTGGACGCCGCCACCGTCGTATCCGCAGTGCAGTCCGGGTCGGTAGATGTCGCACGACTGCCCGCCACTCAGATCGAGCAGGCCGAGAAGGCGGGGCTCACCGTGACCATCGCGGGCACGCTCGCGGCCAGCGACGCATCACTCAACCTCAACCAGGCTCCGCTTGATGACCCGGCCGTCGTCGCGGCTCTCCGCTACGCGTTCGATCGCCAGGCCTTCGTTGACGCCGTCACCGCCGGCACCGGCACGATCACGCATCAGCCGTTCCCGGAGGGGTACATCGCCTTCAACCCGGAGATTGAGAAAATCTGGGGCTACGACCCCGACAAGGCACGCCAGATCCTCAGCGACGCGGGCTACGAAGACGGTGACCTCTCGATCGAGATCACCGCGCACGCTGGCAGCGAGTTGGACGCACAGCTCACACAGTCACAGCTCGCAGATATCGGCATCGACTCCACCATCAGTCTGGTGCCCACCGGCTCCACGACATGGCAGGACGAGGTTTACGTCGCTAAGTCGCCGCAGCTCGCTCTGGACGGGACGATTGGGCGCGAGTCACCCGTCGCGAACCTGCTCGCGACATACGGCCCTGACGGCATCATGAACCTGAGCGGTCCGCATTCCTCAGACGAGTTCCTCGCGGCTTTGGATGCTGTGCGCGCGACGCCGATCGACTCCCCGGATTACCAGGAGGTCCTGTGGAACGCCGTGCGTGTGGGCGTCGAGCAGTCTCCGACGAACTACTTGTACAGCAATCCCTGGGTATTCGTCTCTCGCTCCAGCGTGAGTGAACTCAATCTGCTTCCCTCACAGGTGCGCTGGGAAGGAGTGCAGGTCAGCGGTTGAACCCGCAGACCTGACGTCATGATGAAGTTCGCGCGCCTACTGGGCAGCACAGCACTCATAGTCGTGCCGGTGTTCATCTTCGCGACGCTCATCACCTTCGTCCTCGGCGCAGCGAGCGGTCTGAGCCCTGCCGCATCGCTGTCGGGGGATGAGGCGACACCCGAGCGCATCGCGCAAATCAACGCGGAACTGGGCCTCGATCAGCCGGTGCTGCTGCGCTACTTCACGTGGATGGGGTCGATGCTGAGCGGAGACCTCGGCGCCAGCTGGTACAACGGATTCAGCGTCTCGGAGCTGATCGGACAGCGTCTGGCCATCACCGCCTCGATCGTCTCGGTCGCCCTCGTCTTGGGGATCGTATCGGGCGTAGTGCTGGGCGGTATCGCAGCGGTGAACCAGGGGCGCCCGATTGACCGTGCGATCACAGCCGTCACCTCAGTGGTGTCGACGCTGCCTCCGTTCGTGGTCTCGATCGGCCTGATCGTCGTATTCAGCGTATGGCTGCACCTGCTGCCATCTTCGGGGTACGTTCCGTTCGGCCAGAACCCGGGCCTGTGGTTTCAGCTGATCATCATGCCCGCAGTGGCGCTGAGCCTGGATCCGGCAGCGGACATTGCCCGTCAGCTTCGCACCGGACTCGTACATTCGCTGGATCAGCCATACATCATCGGTGCGACTGTGCGGGGTCTTCATCCGCGGCGCATCCTGCTCAACCACGCACTTCGCAACGGGGCCGGTCCCGCGGTCGCCGTGCTGGGAATGAAGATTCCTGCGCTTCTGGGAGGTGCAGTCGTCACCGAGACGATCTTCAATATGCCGGGCTTCGGTCTACTCTCGGCCGATTCCGCACTGCGTGGCGACGTTCCTGTGGTGCAGGGCACTCTGGTCGTCGCGATCGTTCTGGTGCTGTTGTTCAACGTCCTCGTGAACATTACGCTGACGGCTCTCCAGCCTGCTTCGCGAAGGAGTGCGATATGAAGTTCATCGCTGTCATCCGCCCGACGAGCGCGAAGCTGGCGTTGGCGATTCTCTTGCTTATCGCGGTGCTCACCGTGTTCGGCCCGCTGCTGGCACCGCAGGATCCGTACGCGCAGGACACATCCGTGATGTTGCAGGGGCCCAGCCTGGCTCATCTGCTGGGCACCGACGAATTGGGGCGTGATGTTCTGAGCCGACTTCTCACTGGCTCGCCGCTCTCGGTACTGTCTGCGCTGATGGCCGTCGTGATCGGACTTGTCCTCGGCGTCGTTCCGGCGCTGCTGTCAGTTCACCTCTCTCGCACATTCGAATGGTTCGCGCTCCGGCTGACGGACGCACTCATGACGTTGCCTTTTCTCGTGTTCGCGATCGCGATGACGGCTTTGTTGGGCAACGGAGTACCCCAGGCGATGTGCGCCGTCGGCATTCTCATCTCCCCCGCGTTCTTCCGGGTGACGCGCGCGGCCGCGTTGACCGCATCGCACTCGCAGTATGTCGAGGCCGCAGAGTTGATGGGCGCGTCCACGTTCTGGATTCTGCGCAGGCACGTCTGGCGTCATGTCTTGCCCGCCATCACCGTCACGGCCGCAGGGCTCACCGGAGCTGCGCTCGTCATCGTCGCCTCGCTGACCTTCCTCGGGATCGGCGTCGTCCCGCCCGAACCGACGTGGGGTGGCCTGCTTGCGAGCGACCTGAAGTATCTGTATCAGCGTCCCCTCGGTCCCCTCGCCCCGGCTGCATTAATCGTCGCTACCGTCTGGGCATTCAACGCTCTGGCCGATGCGCTGCGCGACGCCCAGACTCACCGCGCTTCTACACCAGCTGAATCGTCGACACCCCAGGAGGTATCCGCATGACACTGCTCGAGGTCTCGCATCTGACGATCACAACCGATGACGCTCTGGCGCTCGTCGATGATGTGTCCTTCCGTCTCGAGCGAGGCGAGGCCCTGGGCATCGTCGGTGAGTCCGGCAGCGGCAAGTCGCTGTCCTGCCGCGCCGTGCTCGGAATCGTGCCGGAGTCGCTGAACGTCACTGCTCTCGGAATAGTCTTCGATGACGTCGACCTCGCGTCCGCAACGCCATCGCAGTGGCGCCGAATCCGTGGCACGCGCATCGGCGCAGTGTTCCAGGATCCAGGCTCCTATCTGAATCCCTCGATCAGTGTCGGACGACAGCTCGCAGAGGTACACCGGCTCAAAAATGGGCGCGGTCGGCGCGATGCTTGGTCCAGCGCAGTCACGGCTCTCGGAGACCTCGGCCTGTCCACGCCCGAGCTAACAGCTCACCGACTCCCCCACGAACTCAGCGGCGGCATGCTGCAGCGCGTGCTTCTGGCGATTGCGATCGCAGAGTCTCCGGAACTACTCATCGCCGACGAACCCACCACCGCGCTCGATGTCACGGTGCAGGCCGAAGTGCTCGATGTAATCGCTGACCTGCGCGCTACGACTGGGCTCGCCGTGCTGTTTGTATCGCACGATCTTCCTGTCGTCGCCCACCTGTGCGAACGCATTCACGTCATGCAGCACGGTCGGATCATCGAATCCGGAACCTCTGCCGATGTTCTGCAGTCACCCGCGCACCCGTATACGCGCTCTCTCCTCACAGCTCACGCGGAATACGGGCTGGATCGCTTCCTGAATCGCGAAGTCGCGCATGTCTGATCTTGTGCGCATTGAGAACGCCACGCTCGGCTATGGCGGCCGCACGCGAGGCCGCGCCGTACTGCGTGACATCTCGCTCACCATTGGCGCCGAGGAGCGAGTCGGCCTGATCGGCGAAACCGGATCAGGAAAGTCCACTCTTGCTCGCAGTCTGCTCGGCCTCACCACGGTGTTCTCCGGCACGGTGTCCGTGGATGGTAACGACCTCGCTGGCCTGCGGGGACGGCCGCTACGCGCATTTCGGCGATCCGGAACGGTGCAGTACGTCTATCAGGATCCTTTGCGCAGCCTCGACCCCGACGTGAGCGTGGATCACTCTGTCGCAGAGGGACTCGCAATTCGTGGTGGGATCTCGGTCGCGCAATCACGCGAACGCGTCGCAGAAGCAATCCGACTCGTCGGACTTGACCCGGCGCTCGGAGCCCGACTTCCGAGCGAACTCTCCGGCGGACAACGTCAGCGGATCGTGCTCGCTCGGGCACTCGTGCTGGCGCCGCACCTGCTCATTCTTGACGAGCCGGTCAGCGCGCTCGATGCCTCCAGCCGGGTCCAGGTGCTCGATCTGCTCAGGCTCGCCGGTACTGAACGGCAGTTGGCGCAGCTGTTCATCTCACACGACCTCGGCTCCATCGCGGGCGTTACCGATCGGCTGATCGTGCTGTACCAGGGCGAGATCGTGGAGGATGCACCCACCATCGATGTCCTCGCAAATCCGCAGCATCCCTACACAAAGTTGCTCATCGAATCCGCTCCGACGCTGACGGTAGCTGGCGCGAATCGAGAACGTCGGAAAGAGCTGCGAACCGCACTTCAGAGCTTCACACTATGACCGGGACCGCAACAGTTCGACACATCCCGCGCGCCGCGGGGTCCCAGACCCAAGGATGGATCGCATGAGCACGAACATCTCTCCCTCCGCCGTCTGGCCTGCCGCCCGCGTGCGCGGCACACTCGCCGTTATCACCGGCCGCGGCGAGCGCGCCGCCGTGTACGAGCGATTCGGACGCCGGCTCAGCGCCGACGGATACACCGTCGGCGTTTTCGAAGCGGATGCTGATGCCGCAGGCGCGTGGCTCGACACCGTGGATGCACCGCGCGTGCTCGTCGGCTCTGATTCCGGCGCTGCATCCGTTCTCCGCGTGCTCGCGCAGGGCGCCACAGCCGATGCCGCCATCATCGCCGGGACCCCGATCGATGCCGAGGGCGACGCCGTCACCGCCCAGCCGACCGACGCGGAACGCACGGCCTGCCCGCTGCACCTCGGCGTGCTCGGCACGGATGAGGCGCGCACCGCGCCGGTCGCCGTCGAGCCTGTCCCCGCATCCGCTGACCTGGCCGCCGTTGCCGTTCCGGTGCTCGCCTTCCACGGTTCGGCAGATCGGGTTTCCCCGATCACCGAAACTGCCTCCCTGCTGAGCGCAGTGCCCGATCTGGAGCTGGTCGAGACCATCGACGGATTGCACGACGCACTGAACGACGTCTCGCACCGCAGCGTCGCAGCATCCATCGTGCTGTGGCTCGAGCGCTTGCGCGGCGGAGACGTGCACACACCCGTGCTTCGCGCCCTTCGACAGGTTCAGGGAGCAGACCGACACGAACCCGCCGACGCATGACCGCGTTCGCGACCCAGCAGGTACAGGCCGGATACGTCACCGGCGTGCCGCAGAACAGTGCCGTCGCTCCCATCTATCAAACCGCCGCCTACGAGTTCGCCTCGCTCGCGGATGCCGCAGGCCTGTTCGCGCTGCGCACCCCGGGCAATCTGTACAGCCGCAACGCGAGCCCCACCCAGCAGGTTCTGGAGGAGCGCGTGGCGACGCTGGAGGGCGGCGCATCAGCCGTCGCCGTCGCCTCCGGGCAGGCCGCCGTCGCCGTCACCCTGCTCGCTCTCGCTGCGCGCGGTGGGCATATCGTCGCCGCCAGCCAGTTGTACGGCGGCACGGTCGATCTGCTCCAGGACACGCTCGACGATTTCGGCATCACGGTGTCGTTCGTCGACCAGGATGATGCGGATGCCTGGCGCACCGCGATCCGACCGGAGACCCGTGTTCTGTTCGCCGAGTCCGTCGCGAACCCCGTGGCACAGGTGCTCGACATCCGCCTAGTTGCAGATATCGCCCACGATGCCGGCATCCCCCTCGTCGTCGACAACACTGTTGGCACGCCGTATCTGATCCGTCCCGGCGAGCACGGTGCCGACTTCGTTGTGCATTCGGCGACGAAGTTCCTCTGCGGCCACGGCACTTCGCTCGGCGGTGTCGTCGTTGACCAGGGCACCTTCAATTTCGGCGCAGAGCCCGAGCGCTGGCCGCAGTTCACCGCGCCGTACAAGCGGTTCGGAGACCTCATCCTGTGGGAGCGCTTCGGCATCGGACTGGCCTTCGCGGCGCTCGTGAAGTCGAAGTATGTGCACGACCTCGGCCCGTCGCTGTCGCCGTTCAATGCCTGGCAGATCCTGCAGGGCATCGAGACGCTCGATCTGCGGGTGTCCCGTCAGAGCACGACGGCGCTCACGATCGCGCGGCATCTGCAGAAGCATCCGAAGGTCGCGGCCGTCCATCACCCCGGCCTTGCTGACAACCGTTGGCATCCACTCGCCGAACGCTACCTGCCGCGGGGTGTTCCCTCCGTGTTCTCCTTCGATCTCGCCGGCCCCGAGAACGACGCGGCACAAGCCCGCGCCGGCCGGGTGATCGATGCCCTCGAGACCGTGCGGCTGGTCGCGAACATCGGCGATGCTCGCAGCCTCGTCGCGCATCCGGCATCCATGACGCACTCGCACCTGGATCCGCAGCAGCGGGCAGCCGCCGGCATCTCACTGAACACCATCCGCCTCAGCGCCGGTCTGGAAGATCCTGCCGACATCATCGCCGACCTCGACCGCGCACTCACGTACGCCTGACGACTGGAGCACCATGGGCATCAACCTCGGATACTGGACACCCGTCTACGGAGGCTTCCTGCGCAACGTCACCGACGAGGGGCGGATGGCTGCGACCTGGGATTACATCCGCGAAGTGTCGGTGAAAGCAGATCGGCTCGGCTTCCACACCACCCTCGTTCCCGAGCTGTACCTGAACGACCGCAAGGGAATCGACGCACCCAGCCTGGAGGCTTGGTCGCTGTCGGCGGCGATCCTCGCCGTCACCGATCATCTGCGCGTCATGACCGCCGTCCGTCCCGGCTTCCATCTCCCCGCCGTGCTCGCCAAGACCGTCAGCACCCTCGACACGGTAGCTCCCGGCCGCATCGCTCTCAATGTCGTCGCGGCCTGGTGGGCTGAAGAGGCACGGCAGTTCGGCGGCAACTTCCCCGCCCACGATGCGCGCTACACCCAGGCGAAAGAGTTCGTCGAGGTGCTCAACGGGCTGTGGGAGCGGACGCCGTTCAGCTTCGCCGGCGACCACTATGAGTTCGAGGACACCATCGTCGAGCCGAAGCCGTCCACGCATCCGGTGGTCTTCGCCGGCGGCGAGAGCGAGGCCGGCCGGGAGGTGATCGCCGACTTCGCCGATGCCTACGTCATGCACGGCGGCACACTCGACGAAGTGCGTGACAACGTCGCCGATATGAATGCCCGCTCCGATCGTCTGCATGGCCGGCCGGTGTCAGAATTCGGGATGCCGGCATACGTCATCGTCCGCGACACCGAGGCCGAGGCGCGGCGAGAGCTCGACCGGATCACTACGGTCGATCCGGCCTCCCCCGGATACGCCTCGTTCGAGCAGTTCCGTGAGAATTCACAGCTCTCGCTGGAGGTCAGCAGGCGCGAGTACTCCGTCGGCACCCGCGGTCTGCGACCCGATCTGGTCGGCACCGCCGAGCAAGTCGCCGAGCGCATCAACGCATATGCCGAGGCCGGCATCACGCTGCTGCTGATCCAGGCTTCCCCGCTGGATGAGGAGCTCGAGCGGATCGCCGAACAGGTATTTCCGCTGGTCCCGCAGGATGCCCTCACATCTGCTCTACGCTGAAAGCATGACTGGTCTTCGCTGGGGAATCCTCGCCACGGGCGGCATCGCCCATTCGTTCGCTTCTGATCTGCGCACCGCCGGACTCGATCTGGTCGCTGTCGGCTCGCGTTCGCAGGCTTCGGCCGATAAGTTCGCGGCAGAGTTCTCGATCCCGCGTGCGCACGCCTCTTACGAGGCTCTGGTCGCCGATCCGGATGTTGACATCATCTACGTCTCCACCCCGCACCCGATGCACCATGCCGGCGCGAAGCTCGCTCTGGAAGCAGGCAAGCACGTGCTCGTGGAGAAGTCGTTCACACTGAACCGCGCCGAAGCAGAGGATCTGCAGCGCATCGCCACCGAACGCGGGCTGCTGGCGATGGAAGCGATGTGGACGCGGTATCTGCCACACATGGTGCGCATCCGCGAGATCATCGCCGAGGGCACGCTGGGAGAGATCCGAGCTGTCACCGCCGATCACACGCAGCTGCTCCCCTCCGACCCGACTCACCGCCTCAACGCGCTGGAGCTCGGCGGCGGCGCACTGCTGGATCTCGGCATCTACCCGGTCTCGTTCATCTGGGACATCCTCGGTGCCCCGACCTCCATCAAGGCCGTCGCTCGTCTGGTGGAGACCGGCGCCGACGCCGAAGTCGCAACGCTCATGACGCACGAGGGCGGCGCCGTATCAACCAGCATCTCCTCCTCGCGGGCAGCCGGTGCCAACGTCGCCACGATCGTCGGAACCCAGGCGCGCATCGAGATCGACCGTGTCTGGTACTGCCCGACCTCGTTCCGTGTGATCGGCCCGGACGGCTCGGTTCTCGAGAGCTACGAGTCAGAGATCGACGGCCGCGGCATGCAGTACCAGGCCTTCGCCGCCGAAGGCGCAGTAGCCGCTGGAGACACCGCGGGTGCCCTGCTGCCGCTCCCCCTCGCGGAGTCCGTCGCGATCATGGGAACGCTCGATGAGATCCGCGCCCAAATCGGCGTCCGCTACCCGAGCGAGAGGAACGCAAATGTCTGATCCCCAGGACCCTCGCGTCGCGGTCTACCTCGACTTCGACAACATCGTCATCTCTTGGTACGACCGCGTGCACGGGCGAAACGCCTACGGCAAGGACCGGCAGCGCATCACCGAGAACCCGAATGATCCTGACGTCATCGAGCGGCTCCGGGGCGCGATGATCGAGGTCGGTGCGATCATCGACTACGCCGCATCCTTCGGCACGCTGGTGCTCACTCGCGCCTACGCCGACTGGTCATCCCACGTGAATGCTGAGTACCGCTCGCAGCTCGTCGCTCGTGCGGTCGACCTTGTGCAGCTGTTCCCCGCCGCCGCGTACGCGAAGAACGGTGCCGACATTCGTCTGGCCGTGGATGCTGTGGAAGACATGTTCCGCCTCCCCGACCTCACCCACGTGGTCATCGTCGCTGGCGACAGCGACTACGTTCCTCTCGCACAGCGCTGCAAGCGCCTCGGACGTTATGTGATCGGCGTGGGCGTCGCAGGATCCACAGCCAAGTCGCTGGCCGCCGCGTGCGACGAATTCGAGTCCTATGATTCGCTGCCGGGTGTCGTACGCCCCGTGCCCAAGCAGGCGGCCCCACCCGCTGAGCCTGTGACACCGCAGGTCACCGAGCCGGTTGCGTCGCGGAAAACTGCGGATGCCGAGCCGGCTGCGCCCCGTACCACCCCGGATGCCGCGCCCGAAGCCCCCGCGACGAAGCCCAAGGCCGCGTCCAAGGGCCGCACGAAGAAGGCGACCAAGCCTGCCGAGCCCGCAGCGCCCGCCGAAGAGACTGAGCCGACTCCGACCACCGAGCAGGAAGAAGCCACCCTGCTGCTTGAGCGCGCGCTTCGCCTCGGGCACGACAAAGCCGGTGCGGATGAGTGGCTGCACAGCTCTGCGGTGAAGACGCACATGCGCCGCATGGATCCGTCGTTCAGTGAGAAGGCGCTCGGCTACCGGTCGTTCTCGGACTTCCTCAAGTCTCGCGACGACATCACCGAGCTTGAAGAGACCGGCCACGAGCGGGTGGTCCGCCTGCGCGAGGGCGCTTAGGCAGCGGGGAGGCTGCCGAGCTGACGGCGGGGATCCCCAGGCTCTCCCCCTCTAGGGCCAGCGGACCAGCTCCCGCGCGTCGAGGTGCAGACCGGCGATCATGCAGCGCACTGATCCGCCGGCGAGCTCGATCGTCGGCACCGGCAGGGCGATGATCTCGCAACTGCGCTCGATGACAGCGCGCTGATCGTCCCGCAACGCTGCGAGCGCGCGGGTCGAGAGCGCGAGGATGCGACGACCGTCCGCCTGCAGCTCAATCGCATTCCCGGCGAATGATGCGATCTGCGAGGCAGTCAGGTCGATGATCTCCCGCCGCCCGCGTGCGCCCAGGCGCATGACGACCTCTTCACGACGAGCATGATCGGCAATGAGTCCGAGGCCCACCATCACGAAGTCCGTGGCAATCGTCATCATCACGTTGGTGTGATAAATCGGTGCGCCGGTCTGGTCGACGGCATCCATCACCATCGGCTCATAACCGAACATGGAGCAGAATCTCTCCAGCAGCACGGGATCGGCGCGCCGGGAGCGGGCCACGTACACGATGCGCAACTCATGATCGATGACCATCGCGCCGGTGCCCTCCAGGAAGAGGCCGTCAGGCTCCATCCCGGAGTAGTCGATCACCTGCTGCACCCGGTACTGCCTCTTCAGCATCTCGACGATGTCGGCCCGACGCTCCGTGCGCCGGTTCGGCGCATACATCGGGAAGAGTGCGACGTGGCCGCCGGGATGCGTGGAGAACCAGTTGTTCGGAAACACGCTGTCCGGTCGCTGCGGATCGGTGTCGTCAAAGAGGTGAACTCTCACGCCCGCCTCGGTGAGTGTCTGTGCGGCGCGCGTGACCTCGTCGTGCGCCAGTCGGGCGACCTCATCGCGGGCAACTTCCGGCAGCGCCTGAAACACGTTGTCGGCCGCTGTCTCCGGGTTGGGGAGGAATCGCTGCGGCCGCACCATGACGACCGCACTGGGCGCCTGGACCGACACCTCAGCCGACCGGAGAGAACGCGCCGAGCATGCCGAACAGATCCTTGGGGTCCTCCGGTGCTGCGACGAGATCGATCTCGCTCTCGTAGTCCGTACCGGCGACCTGGTCACGCACGTAGCGCAGTGCCGAGAAGTCTTCGATGGCGAAGCCGACTGAGTCGAACAGGGTGATATCTGCCGCGGAGGTGCGCCCTTCCTTACGGCCGAGCAGCACTTCCCACAGCTCGGTGACGGGGAAGTCGTCGCTCTGGTGCTGGATCTCACCCTCGATGCGGGTCTGCGGCGTGTACTCGACGAACACGCGTGCACGGTCGAGGATCGCCGGGTCAAGCTCAGTCTTTCCGGGGCAGTCTCCGCCAATGGCATTCACGTGCATCCCCGCTGCGACATCGGCATCGTGCAGCACTGTGGCGAGCTGCTTGTCGGCCGTGCATGTCGTGATGATGTCTGCACCGCGAGCCGCGTCAGCTGCCGATGAGGCGGCCTCGATGCTGAAGCCGAGCGGTGTCAGATTGCGAGCGAGCTTGGCGATGGCATCCGGATCCACGTCATAGACCCGTAGCGTGTCGATGCCGAGCGCCTGCCGGAAGGCGAGCGCCTGGAACTCCGCCTGGCTGCCGGTTCCAATCATCGCCATGACCTGCGAATCCGGGCGAGCCAGAGCGCGGGCGGCGAGGGCTGAGGTGGCGGCCGTGCGGAGAGCCGTGAGCAGGGTCATCTCGGCGAGGAAGGTCGGATAGCCGTTGTGCACGTCGGCGAGGACGCCGAAGGCGGTGACGGTCTGGAATCCGCGCTGCGGGTTGGAGGGATGCCCGTTGACGTATTTGAAGCCGTACGTTTCGTGATCGCTGGTGGGCATCAGCTCGATCACGCCGAAGGGGGTGTGGCTGGCAACACGGGGCGTCTTGTCGAACTGCTCCCAGCGACGGAAGTCCGCGTCGAGGTAGTCGATCATTCCCGTGATGCAGCGTTGGGGACCATGATCTGCGATCCACCGGCTCATGTTGCGGACATCGACCAAGCGCGTCATGATCTTCCCCTTTTGTCGTTGTTCCGTCCCCACGGTACGCGTTGGCGATATGCAAGATCAATGCGCACATTGCCGAGCGGATCATCAGAACATGCGCATTCTGGTCAGTATCGCTTTACGATGTGTACATGAAACACCTCGATGACCTCGACCGCCGGCTGCTGGCGGCACTGCGCCAGGATGGTCGGGCATCCAGTGCGGCCCTGGCGCGAATGCTGGATGTCTCGCGCGCGACCGTGTCGGCCCGCATCGACCGGCTGCAGGAAAACGGCACGATCATCGGCTTCACAGCGCGTGTGCGCGATGAAGCCGATCCGCTGACGATCCACGCCATTGCGCTCATCGAGGTCGAGGGGCGCACCACCGACACGGTCATTCGGCGCCTGCGCGGCATCCCCGAGATCATCGCCCTGCACAGCACCAACGGCGGGTGGGATTTGGTCGCCCAGCTGCGCATGGAAACCCTCGGTGACTTCGACCGGTTGCTCGGGCTGATCCGCTCGATCGAGGGCGTGCAGAACTCGCAGACGAGCCTGCTGCTGTCCAGTGTGCTGCGCTGAGCACTCCGGCGGATAGGCTCAGAGCGTGCGCCACGTCTCGCAATCGCCCTACGCCGAGATACTCGGCGATCGCCTGGATCAGCTACATCCGCACCTGCGTGAATACTTCTCGTCGCTGCCCGAGGGGCACATCGGTATCGGCGAAGGCACCTTCAGCCGAGTCGGCACACCGCGACGGTGGCTGTGGCCGCTGCTGCGCCCGCTGCACGAGCGCGGTGTGATCTACGCCGGGTGGCAGCTGAGCGTTCCCTTCCGCGTCACCAACCGCTTAATCGACGGCCGCGTGGTCAGCGAGCGAGAATTTCTCCTCCCCGGTCAGGGGTGGACGATGCGTGACGCGGTATCGGTGAATCCGCATGGACGACTCGTTGACGAGCTCGGCGAATCCGGCGTCGTGGCGGCGAGCTTCGCGGTCGACGTGCGCGATGGTGCACTGCGGATGCGCAGCCACACGGTCGGCATCCGGTGGGGATCGCTGCGGCTCAGGCTTCCGCGGTTCCTCTCCCCCGTCGTCGATCTCACCGAGAGCTTCGACGAGGTGATCGGCCGGCAGCGCGTCCTGGTCACGATGGAGCTTCCGATCGTGGGCCGCATCTACGAGTACGCCGGCGACTTCAGCTATCGCATCGAGGAGGAGAAGCCGTGAGCGCAGGCGAAGTGGCGACCGGCCGCGTGGTGATCGGCGGGTCGTCCGGGTTCATGGGACAGCACCTGCAGCAGAAATACCGGGCAGAGGGGCGTGAGGTCGTCACGATCTCGCGTTCGAGTGCGGATCTGCGCTGGGGCGACCAGAACGGCATCGACCAGGCAGTCGATGGCGCGACTCTCGTGATCGGGCTTGCCGGAAAAAGCGTGAACTGCCGGTACACGCCAGAGAATCGGGCTGAAATCTTCCGCTCCCGCCTCGACACGACGGCGTCGCTCAGCGCCGCGATCACCAGGGCGTCAGCGCCGCCGGCGTTGTGGGTGAATTCATCCACCGCGACGATCTACCGGCATGCCGAAGACCGCCCGATGACCGAAGCAGATGGAGAGATCGGCACCGGATTCTCGGTCGAGGTCGCCCAGGCATGGGAGCGGGCGCTGTTCGCCGATGACCTGCCGCAGACGCGTCGGGTTGCCCTGCGCAGCACCATCGTGCTCGGGCACGGCGGTGTGCTCGGACCGCTGAAGAACCTGGCACGGATCGGGCTCGGTGGTGCACAGCACGACGGCTGGTGGCCGGTTTCGAAGTCTCGACGCGCGGCGGGGACGGGTCATTTTCCCGGAGCTAAACGCGGCGCGCAGCGGTTCAGCTGGGTGCACATCGACGACATCGCCCGCATCATCGACTTCGTCGAGCAGCATCCGGGAATCGATGGTCCGGTGAATGCTGCCGCCCCCTTCCCCGTTGATAACACCACGTTCATGGCGACGGTGCGGCGGGTTCTCGGTGCGAAGTTCGGCCCGCCGATGCCGCGATGGATGCTGGAGCTCGGTGCCATCGGCATCCGCACGGAGACGGAGCTCATTCTCAAGAGCCGGTGGGTGCTTCCAGAGAAACTGTCCGCGGCCGGGTTCGAGTTCGCGTATCCGACGATGGAACCAGCAGTGCGGGAGTCTTTCGAGCGCGCTTAGTCTGCGTCGCCCTGCTCGCGGCGCTTCTCGATCTCCTGGCGCAGGCGCCACTCCTCGATCTCACGGTCGAGGTCTTCGATCTGCTGTTCAGTGGTTCGAACGGCCGATGTCTGGGTCCACGTCTGCTGGATCGGCGGTTGCGTCGTCGTGCGCGGTGCGCGTTGGGGCATCCTCGGCAGTGAGACACCGCCCTCGCCGGGCTCGCGCCCGAGGGCGAACCAGAGAACGCTGCCGACCAGCGGCAGCAGGATGACGATGATCAGCCACACCATCTTCGGCAGGTACTTCACCTGCGAGTCATCACGAGTGATGATGCTGATCAACGCACCGACCATTAGCGCGAAGGTGAGAATCATGAGAATGAACGGCATGGCTTTAGGGTAGCGAGTCGGCCGAGACGTTGCTCGCGCTCGTCCGGCGCGATGGCAGACCAGCCGCTGATTTAATGAGGTATGGCTTTTCGCACCGACCCTGCACCGCTCACGCTGACCGGCTCGCTGGTCGAGCTGCGTCCCCTCGACCGGGCGCATCACGATGGGCTGGTGGATGCCGTCCGCGAGGACGACCTCTGGCAGACCGCCTGGTACACCTCAGTCCCCTCGCCGGACGGCGTCGCAGCGGAGATCGAACGCCGGCTCGGCCTCTCCGAGAAGGGCGAGATGGTGCCGTTCACCGCGTTTGATGCGGCCGGACGCGTGATCGGGATGACGACGTACTACGACATGGCGGCGGATGTTCCCCGGTTGCACATCGGGTACACCTGGAACCGTCCTTCCGCGCACGGCAGCGGCACCAATGCCGAGTCGAAGCTTTTGCTGCTGACGCATGCCTTCGAGACGCTCGGCGTGTTCCGGGCGGGGTTCACAACACAATGGGTGAACTTCCAGTCGCGTGCAGCCATCGAACGGCTCGGGGCGAAGCAGGACGGCGTGATGCGCGCGATCTCGCGTTATCGAAACGGCGCGCTACGCGACAGCGTGGAGTTCTCGATCCTGGAACCGGAGTGGCCGGCGGTCAAGGCGAACCTCGAAGCGCGGCTCGCAAAGCGGCGCTGAGACTGATCAGAGCGACGCTAGCGAGTTCTGCCCCGCGGCGAAACCCCCTCCTGGGTGGGACGAACGGTGGCTAGCCTGCGGTCATGGATACTCAATTGACCGCGCTGATGATCAACTGCACGCTCAAGCCGTCGCCCGCCGATTCCAGCTCGGACGTTCTGGGCGGACAGATCCTCGCCTCGCTTGCTGCGCACTGCGTCTCTCCCGCCAGCATCCGCGCGGTAGATCATCTGATCTTCCCCGGTGTACAGACGGACATGGGCGAGGGAGACCAGTGGCCATCGCTACGCGAGCAGATCCTGCGCGCAGACATTCTTGTTTTCGTCACCCCGACCTGGCTCGGACAGCACTCCAGTGTCGCTCAGCGCGTGCTGGAAAGGCTCGACGCCGAACTCAGCGAAACCGACGAAGAAGGTCGGCCGACCATGTTCAACAAGGTCGCGATCGCCGGGATCGTCGGAAATGAGGACGGGGCTCATCACATCGCAGCGGTCCTGTTCCAGGCGCTGAACGACGTCGGATTCACCGTGGCAGCACAGGGATCGGTGTATTGGAACGGGGAGGCGATGCAGGCTGTGGACTACAAGGATCTCGACGAGGTTCCGGAGAAGGTCGCACAAGCGACCGCTACTGCGACGGCGAACGCCGTGCACATCGCTGAACTGTTGCGTGAGCGCAGCTACTCAGTAGCCTGACCGCTCACGCCGTGCGGCGCTCACTGAGCGCCGGGACCGCCATCCCAGTTGTTGGCGCGACGCGTGGCACTGCCGGGCTGCCGCATGATCCAGGCAAGCGACAGGCAGAACGCCACGAGGCCCGCGCAGAAGACAAGCGCCTCGAAGCCAGCGACCTCGAAGGACTTACCCATCAGGATGATTCCGCCGAGGAATAGGACGACGTAGACGATAAAGCTGAAGATCACGATTGCCTCCTGTTGTGACTGCCTTCTCCAGGATACCCGGCGCCGCGACGGTCGCAGACGCCCCGCATCACGAGCATCTGCGTCGGGCTCGAATCGGCGGCGAGGAGGTGCTCCACAGCGCCCATACGACAAGCACCGGCTGGAGCAGCAAGCGTGCGAATCGTCGACGATCAGTGTCCAGCAGAGGCGCGGATCGACCGGTGCGCCACTGGTGCACGTTCCCCGGGAACACAGCGACGAAGAAAGCGGCGACCGCCCATCCGATGCGTTTGCGCTCCTTCGGAAGCGCGACAAGTGCCACAGAGAGCATCACCTCGACGGCGCCGGATGCGACCACGATCGCGTCCTTGTCCAGGTGAGACAACCGTGTCGCCCAGTCCGGCACGGTGATGCGGAAACCGCGCCGCCCCCAGCTCAGGTGACCGAGCCCCGCGGCGGCGAGCAGAACGGCGAGGGCCCAACGAGAGACGGTACGCGGCATCCTGTGCTCCTGTCGAACGTGACGTGCTCAGCGTACCGGCCGGGGTGCAGGAGAGCTGTCTCGTAGTCTGATCTCATGGAAGCTTCGCGCCGTCAGCGCTTGAGCGCGATGGATCGCGTCGTCGATATCGGATTCGCCATCCTGCTCGTCGTATGCGGGATACGGTATTTCAGCAGGCATCCGCTTGAGGGCGTCGGCTTTGCCGCGCTTATCCTCGCGATCGGAGCGGGTGTGAGCTACGCGATCGCGGTGATCGGCCGCCGCAGCCTCGATTCTGCTGCGCACGCTGCGGGACTGGACACGGTCGGATCTAGACAGGCGATAGGACTCCTCATCGCTACGGGCTTCTGGCTACCTCTCGCCGTGCTCGCTCCGTCCTTCGGATGGTGCGGTTTCGCGCTCTTCTTCGCGGTGCACAGAGTGATTCGCGGCCGCCTCGCGATCATCATCTCCGCTGCCATCGTCGTGGCCGTGAGCGTGGGGCTCTTCCTCATGTCGAATGGGGACGACCTCGGGTTGGTACTGGGTCCGTTCTTCGGCGGCGTCGTGCTCACCTACGCTTACACCGCGCTCGATCGTGCGCTGGACGCGCAACGAACGCTCATCGCGGAACTGGTCGATACACGTGAACAACTTGCACGTTCTGAGCGAGATGCCGGAGCGCTGGCGGAACGTGAACGCGTGGCCAGCGAACTGCACGACACGGTGGTGCAGCGAACAGCGACGGCTCTTCTCATGCTCGAATCAGATGACCTGCGTGGTGAGCAATCCACTGCGGTCGGGAAAGCGCGTGAAGCGCTGCGCGACGGCCTCGTGCAAACACGGCAGCTTCTTCACGGGCTCGCTGACCCGCGGGAGAGCGGCGTCTCCCTCGCTATCGCACTTCAGGCGCAGGCACGGGCCGCGGGCGCAGAGTTCGTCGTCGTCGGGGACGAGCGCGCGGTCTCCGATACGATTTCTCACGCACTCCAGCGCGTCGTTCAGGAAGCTCTGGTCAACGCTCACAAGCACGCTCAGGCAACGTGGACACGCGTCACCCTCACCTTCTTCGACTCAGAGATCGGTGTGGACGTGGCCGATGACGGGATCGGGCTCGCCGCCGCTGCACACGACTCGACGATGATCGATTCCGGTTCCGGTGGCTTCGGCATTCGAGCGATGACGTGGCGCGTCGAGAACCTGGGCGGAATGCTGACCGTCGAGTCATACGCGGGCGAAGGAACGACCGTGTCCGCGATCGTGCCGGATGCCGCGCAGGAAGAGAGCAGATCATGATCCGGATTCTGCTGCTGGATGACCACCCTGTCCTGCGGCACGGCGTGAGGTCATTGCTGGACACTCAGAACGATTTCGAGGTCGTCGCCGATGTGGGCTCTGCTGCGGAGGCAACCGCGGCAGCTCAGGGAATCGATGTCGCGCTCGTCGATCTCGACCTCGGCGACGATGTCCCAGACGGAATCGAAGCGATCCGCGAGATCCGCCGGGCGAGCCCGACCACGAGCGTGCTGGTGTTCACGGCCTACGACTCCGACGCAGATATCGTGCGAGCGCTGGATGCCGGGGCTGCGGGTTACCTCGTCAAGGACAGCAGACCCGCGGAACTGTTTCAAGCGATCCGCGCGGCCGCGGATAGAAAGAGTCGCCCGCACGGCGCGATCAGCGCACAGGCTCTCGAACGCATTGATCGACCGGGCGCGCTCACGCTGCGCGAGCTCGAGGTTCTCACCTTGGCTGCCGACGGACTCTCCAACCGTGACCTGGCGCGAGCGCTGCACGTCAGCGAGGCGACGATCAAGACTCACCTGCATCACGCCTTCACCAAACTTGGCGCGGATAATCGTCAGGCAGCGATTGCCATCGCGGTCAAACGCGGGTTCATCCGAATCTGAAGCATTCAGGTTCCTATCAGGCAGGTTCAACTGATCGATTGATGTGCCGGTTTTCTCGAATTCCTAACGTGGAATGTGTTCGCTTCGACTACTTGAGTCGGAGTTTCACACTCACTTCAGGGAGAAGAAGACTTGACGAAGAATCGCATCGTGCCGACACGCCGCACCATGATCACCGCGTCGGTGGTCACCGCTGTAGCTATCAGCCTCGCCCCGACCGCAAGCGCATTCGCCGCTGAAACCACGGCCGCCCCCGTCTCAAGTATTTCTGCTGCGGTTGCCACGCCGTCAGATGTACTGGCAGGCACACCGTGGGAGACCACAAGCACTGTGGACCAGGACGGAAACAACGTCCCGCTGACAGACGAAAACGTCGCCAACTTCGTCGGCTGGGCCTACTACAACACCGACGGCACGTTCACGATGTACAACCTGGACGACACCCCGAAGATGCAGGGTGACTGGACCGTATCGGCCGACGGCTCAGAGCGTGTCCTCATCGCGAAGGACACCAACGGCGACGTGCTCTTCGAGCGCGCAGTGCCAATCACCGAACTCACCCCCGAAGAGTTCACCTACCGCGTCATCCCCGACGAGGCCAACCCCGAGGTCTACTACGACATCATCCACACTCCCACCGAGCACGCCGAGCCCGCAGCCACCGCCCCGGATGACAGCGAAGCCGGGACAGACGACGAAGGGCTGGCCGCGACGGGCAATGCGGGCCCGATCGTTGCACTCGCTGCAGGATTGGTCGCGCTGGTCGGCGGTGTCGCAATCTACGTAACCCGCCGGATGCGCCCGAGCAACCAAGCCTGACCCGCCTGCCCACCTCTCCGAAAGGCCACCATCATGAGACCGCGATCGATCTTCCTCGCTGCCACCGCTCTGTCTACGGCTATCCTTCTTGCAGGCTGTGCCGCGACAGAGCAGACGCCGAGCACAAGCACGACACCCGCTCCGGAGGCGTCCGCAGAGGCTCTCGAACAGGAGGAGCTGAACATGAACCTGATTCAGGCCGCCTGGGCCAACGATCTCGAAACATCCGCGCAGCTCATCGCAGCGGGCGCCGATGTCAATGCCAAGGATTCAACCACTCAGAGCGCGTACCTGATCGCCACGAGCGAGGGGTACCTTCCGCTGCTGGAGCTCACTCTCCAGAACGGAGCCGACGTCGCAAGCCTTGATTCCTGGAACGGCACCGGCCTCATCAGAGCGAGCGAGCGGGGTCATGCCGACGTCGTGGGACGCTTGATACAGGCGGGGATCGACACTGACCATGTCAACAATCTCGGTTGGGTGGCGCTGCACGAGGCGCTGGTCTTCGCGAAGCCCGAACAAGTCGAAGCCTACGTAGAAACCGTGCGCGTGCTCGTGGCAGGAGGAGCCGACGTGACTATTCCATCTGAACGCGACGGGATGAGCCCGGCGCAGCTCGCCGAAGAGCACTCTCTGACGCCTCAGTCCGAGTTGCTGCGCGCTGCTGCTGCCGACGACACTGCCACGACCGGTGACGGTGAAGCCGACCAGCGGCTTCTCACGGCTGCGCAGGCAGGCGATGCTGATGCGGCAGCGCTCGCGCTGCGCGCCGGAGCAAATCTGGAGACACGAAATGATCTCGAACAGACTCCCCTTCTCCTGGCATCCGCTCATGATCACGTCGAGGTTGCTCGTCTGCTCGTCGCCCTCGGCGCCGACGTTGATGCCCTCGATCATCAGCACGACACCCCTTGGCTCGTCACAGGGGTAACAGGCAGCGTCGCGATGCTCGAAGCCCTTCTTCCCGCGGATCCGGACATGTCGATTCCCAATCGGTTCGGAGGACTCTCCCCGATCCCGGCTGGCGAACGCGGGCACGCAGATTACATCAAACGGGTCGTGAGCACAGGCGTGGACCTGGACCATGTGAACAACCTCGGCTGGACGGCGCTCCTGGAAACAGTCATCTTCGGAGACGGCTCCACGCGTTACCAGGACATCGTCGCCACGCTCATCGACGCTGGCGCAGATGTCACCATCGCAGACAAGAACGGTGTCACGCCTCTCGAGCACGCTCAGTCTCGCGGATTCGGAGAAATCGCGGCCGCATTAGAGAAGGCTTCTCGCTGACGGGCACAGGGCTCGCCCTGGCAGCACCGCTGGTACCGCCGCTCAGCGTATGCGACCGCCATGCCACGCGCGTGCGACAGCACCGGTGTCGCGGCTGATACCCGTGCCGATGACCATGCCGATCGCAATCGCGAAGATACCGCCGATGGTCTGCAGTAGGGCGTTTCCGCCACCGGCAGTTCCCACCACTGTCTCGGTCAGACCGATGAAGCCCAGAGTGCCGGGCACCATCATCCAATAGGCGCACGTGAGCATCACCGCGGGTTGCGGAGCGCGAGGAATATGCGAGGCGAGATAGATGGCAGGCACCGCGATGAGAGCCCCCACGAGCCCGGACAGCGTTGCGCCGAGGAGCAGGTGTCCGAGCAGCTGTCCGGCGTAAGCAACGCTCAATGCGAACAGAATCCAGATCAGGGAGCCTTTGGGCGCAACGGAATAGAGATAGTAGCCAACCGCCACGAACACGATGCCCACCCACGGAGCCCAGGCACCGAGACGATCTCCCGTGGCAGTGTGCGGGGTCGCGATGCCCGTGACGACAATGCCCATGTAGAGCCCGAAGGCCAGCAGCGAGAGAGTCGCGAAACCGTAGAGCAGACGGCTCGCGCCGGCGATGATCTGACCATTCGTGAGTTCGACAGTGGCGATCGTGAGGGTCAGCCCCGGAAGCATGCTGGCGATGGCAGGCGTGACGAGGCTGAGCATGCTCTGACTCGCCAGCTCAGGAGCGATCAGTCCGGCGATCGCCGTTGCGATGAAAGCAGCCACGACCGGGAGCACGAGCGCGAGCGTGCGCACCCGTGAACCCAGCAGCACGAGCAGCCCGACGAGCAGCCCGAGCGCCGCATATATGGGCAACGCCGGCAGCGTGGGGCTCAACACGAGGCCGAATCCGACGGTCAGCAGGACGTGACCGCTCAAGGATGCCCAGAAACCGAATCGTGGCGGAGTTCTGATGATCTGCGCTACCTGTTCCGACACGGCCGCTGGCGCGAGTTGGGTTTCGGCCGCCCGGTGCATGAGGCGTTCGATTGCATCGACCTGGTCGAGGCGCAACGCGGGCTGATCGGCGTCGAACACCGATGTGTTCGCCGGCACGGCCAGCGGATCCTCGATCAACACGAGGGTAGGAAGGGTGATGATGCGCAGTTCAGAATTTCCATAAGTGCCGGCCAATGAGCGAAGCGATGCTGCCACCTCATTGGTGGGCTGCGACCCGGCCAGCAGCATACGTCCGAGCATGCCGAGCATGTCGACCAGCTGCGCGTCATGCGCACTGGTCGGTGGCGCGGAGTCTTCCTTCTTAAGGACAGACAGCGCACGTTGCAGGCGCGTTCGACGAAGGTTCAGAACTATCCTCCCGGTCGTGGATGGTGACGACTTCGATCTCACATGAGTTTCGTCGACTTCAGCATGCCCTCCATCTTCGCGTTGACGCCGATGAGCGGCTTGCGCAGCGCCAAGCCCAGAAGCAGCATCGGCAGGATGAACGCGAGCAGCAGACCCAGTGAGATCCAGTAGTCCGCGTGGTAGATGCCGGCAAGCGCGGCCCGGAAGGCGTCGATGGCATGCGTGGCCGGCAGGAACGGACTGATGTTCTGGAACCATTGCGGTAGCAGGACGAGCGGATACGCACCTCCGGCACCTGCGACTTGGATGACCAGCAGAAAGACGGCTAGCGCCTTTCCTGCATCGCTGAACGACACCACGAGCGTATAGATGACGAAGGTGAAGACGAGCGAGGTCACCCAGCCGAGCAGGAGGAACAAGAACGGATGCACGGGTTGCAGCCCAACGATCAGAATGTTCCCGAGGAACACCAGGGTGCTCTGAGCCAACCCGAGCAGCGCGAAAAGACCGTAGCGACCGAGGAACCGCTGATGAAGCTTCAGCTCGGGCCCGCCGTCGAAGGGCCGTGCGGGCGGGTCGACGCGCAAGGTCACGCACATCAGCAAAGCACCGACCCAGAGCGCAAGGGTCGAGTACAGCGGTGCCATCCCGGCCCCGAAGCTCACCACCGGGAACAGCGGAATCCGATCGAGTCCGATGGGCTGGGACAGCGCGGTGGCCAGCACTGCCGGGTTCGAGCCGATGATCTTGCTGATCTCACCGAAGTCGCCGGAGTCGACTGCTGTGGACAGCAGGCCAGCGACCCGCTCAACCTCCACTGCGGTATCACCCAAGGTTGTGGCGAGTTCGCCATTCTGCGCTACGGCATTGTCGAGCATGCTGGTGACGCCGTTTGCTGTGTTGCCGAGGCCCGCGACGCTGCCGGCGATGCCCCCGAGCCCGATACTGACCGCGTTGAGTGTTGTTGCGAGCTCATCAAGCGTTGGCTTGAGGTTGTTCGTGAACACGGCCCCGGCGTTATCGAGTGAAGCCTGCGCAGCCACGATCCGTCCATCGATATCGGCACGGAACCCCTGCACATCGTTGTTGCCCTGAGCCACGCCGTCCGCCGTCTCCTGAAGGCGAGATTGCAGAGCCTGCTCCCCGGCGATCGCAGCGTCAAGATCTGCCACGACGGCATCGAGCGCGGGGCGCTCTTCGTCGGACAGCGTCGGCGCTACGTCGTTGATGAGTCGCTCTCGCAGCTGCACATGCCGATCGATGAGGTCGCCAATGTCGGTGACCATCACCCCGATCAGCTCGACGCTGGACGCGGCATCGGAATCGAGGCCAGAGAACACTCGATCGACTTCTCCGGAGAAACGGCCGAGCTGAGCCGAGCTGGCTTCGAAGGCCGCAGTCAGCACATCGGACGCGTGAATGACCGCAGCATCCGCATCCTGCGCGGCGGCGAGACCTTCCTGGATCTTTCCCGTCGCGGTAGAGAACTCGGATTCGACGGCTCCGAACAGGCTGGAGCTACTACTGACCAGCGGGATGCTCGCTTGGAGGATCCCCGTGAACATCGTGGCAGTGCCCGATGCTGCACGCAGCTGCGCTGCCACGTCGCTGATGTGCGCCTCGATGCGAACGAATGTTGCGTGAGAGTCACTACTGCCCAGGTTCTTCGCGATCGACGAAACGAGGCTCAAAGCGATGTCGCTGAGCTCGTTCATGAACTCGGAGTTGATCTTCGCAGAAAGGTCGTCGGCGCCTTCGCTGGTGATGAGGGGTGCCAACGGATTCGATTTGTCGTTGGTGTAGTAATTGATCTTGGTCTGCTGGGAACCGGCCGTATAGAAGGTGAGCATGCGCTCGCTGAAGTCTTCCGGCAACACCATCGCGGCGTAGTACTCACCGGACTCTGTGCCGGCGATCGCATCTTCCTTGGTTGTGATGACCCAGTCGAGCTGGTCGTTCGCACGAAGCGCTGACTCGACCAAGCTCGCGATGTTCAGGTGGATCGGGATCAGCGGGCTGGTGTAGCCCTTGTCCACGCTCGCCACAGCGACCTTGAGGTTCTTGGTGTTGTCGAAAGGCTCCCAGCTGCCGATCACGTTGAACCAGGTGAACGCGGAGGGAATGACAACGAGTCCGCACAACACAATGACCGCCATCACATTGCTTGTCACGCGACGCAGGTCCGATCGGAACTGCTGCACGATTCCCCTCATCGCTTGGACTCCAGTTCCGCCAGCTCTTCACGCAATTTCTCTTCGGGCATGTCCCCCACCTCCGCGGAAAGGCGCAGGCTGTAGCGGATGTACTCCAGTGCGACCAACGCGACGAAAACTATGATGAGCCACAGAATCCACAGACCCACGAATTCGATCTTCGTGCTCGGGAAGACTATTGCGCACACGGCCAGCACCAACACACCGATCAGCCCAACGACGACGATCCCGCTACGGAACCCTCGGTATGACCGCGCGAACGGCAGGGCACGTTTCTTGAGGCTCTCCTTGTATCTGGCGCGATTGGCCAGGGCACGCAGCACGTGATTGAGCCGGTAGCCGCGGCCGGTAGGAGCACCGTCCTCGCTGGTGAACAGCTCCGTTTCGCGGACCTGGCTCGTGAACAGCCGCGTGACGTTGGCGACGTGTCGTCGAAGCACCAGCCCGAGGAAGAAGGACAGTACAACGAAAATTGCCAGCATCCCGAGGTAGCGCCAATAAGCGAACCCAGCGAAACCGCTGATCACCTCACGCATTGCGTCGATCCCGTATGTGAAAGGGAAGAAGGGGTACAGCGATTGGAAGAACTCCGGCATGAGCTGGATCGGATAGATTCCAGAAGCTCCAGGGATCTGCATGATCACGAGAACGACAGCGAGCCCCTTGCCGACGTACCCGAATGTCACAGACAGGGCGTAGATGACGCTGAGATAGGCCAGTCCGATCAGTATCGGCGTGACGACGAATGCGAACACGTTGACGTGTTGCACCCCGATTATCAGGTTGCCAATGCTGAGGACGATCGCCTGCATCACAGCGATGCACGCGAACAATGACCAGCGACCGAGGTACTTCTGACGTTCCGTGACGTCGGCGATATCTTCATCGTCAACATCAAGCTTCAAGATCACGACGAGCACGAAAGCGCCGATCCACAGCGACAGGTTGATGAACAGAGCTCCCATCAGTGATCCGTATGCCGGGGTCGGGAAGATGGTGTGCTGATCCACTTGCACGGGCGTCGCCATGAACTCAGCAATCTGCTCGGCATTCAGATGAGTGAGGGCCTCAAGATCTTGGAAGAGGGCCACCCCTCCCAGCGTCTGCAGATCAGAGACCGCGACGCCCATATCCGCTTCCACTGCAGCGAGGTTGCCATCGAGACTGCTCAGCGCGCTCGATGTCTGCTCGAGCTGGTGGTCAAGGCCTCCCAGCAGAACCGACGACTCCCCCAGAATGACACGCTGCGCGTCCACCGCCGCTAAGAGCGCACTGCTCGCCGCGCTCACGCGTCCGACGGCACCCAAAGCACCTGAGGCTGCCTCGCCCACTTCTGCGGAGCCGATCACATGACCAGTCGTCGCCTCTCCGGCGAGTTGAAGCAACTCCGTCTGGGCGCGTTCCGCGAGTGCGCTGACGTCGGTGAGCGTCGTCTGAGCATCTGCGAGGGCAACGTCGATGTCGCCCAAGACCACTTCGCTGCTTTGCAATCCCGCCCGTGCATCGGTGATATCACCGTCGAGCACGCTCAGGCTGGCACGAGTCTGCCCAATGGCCTCCGCTACTCGCTGCAAGTCGCTGACGACTTGGGCCTCGGCGGCCAGCAGGTCATCTTCGGCTGCGACGCCACCCTTCTGGATCGCCGTCGCGACAGCATCCGCGACCTGTTGGGTGAACGAGTCAGTGATCTGCGTCTGCAACGTTGTTGCCCCGGTGTCCGTGATCTCCGGCGTGACTCCGTTCTCTTTCTCGTTGACGTAGTAGAGCAACTTGGGTTTGGTGAAATCCCCCGAAGTGATGCTCAGCAGATCCTTCGAGAAGTTCTCTGGAACGACGAACATGGCAAAGCTCTCGCCGCTGCGCACGGATTCCATGCCGGCGTCCTCTGAGAGGAAATGCCAGCCGAGATCGTCGTTGTCTTTGAGCTTTGCGACGAGCTGATCGCCGACATTCACCTCGCCCGTGAGCGAGTTGGATGCCCCAGCATCGAGGTTGACGACCGCGATGCTCAAGTTCTTCGTGTTGTCGAACGGGTTCCAGAACGCCGTGATGTTGAACCATGCATACAACGCGGGCGTGATGAGGGCACCACCGATGATCACAAGTGCCAGCGGCACACGAACGAGCCGTTTGATATCCCGTTTCAGAACCCGCCAGACATTGCGCATTCGTTCGCCCCTCACGACACCTGATCAGTCCTACACCGTCGGACGCGACGCCTCCGACGGTCAATCCATAGCTCCGATGTGCCCTACCCTAGCGGCAGGCGAGCGCCGCGATGCGCACCCCTCAGAAATGTGCGAGATGCCGGCCTGGTCGGTGTTGCGCGTGCCCGGTGGATAGACTGAGGCCCGATTGCGACCGCCCGGCAGTGAGAGGCCCTCCGTTGTCACACACCACAATGCACATCCTCGGCATCAGCCTTGCCGTGCTTTCCGCCGCAGCGTTGTCGTTCGGAAACCTCTGGCAGGCCAGGGGCATCGCGGTCGCCACCGCAAGCAAAGGCGACGGCAAGCTCTTCATCACGATGGTCAAGACGCCGATCTGGTTGCTGGGCACCGCGTTCTACGGGATCGCAATACTGCTGCAGGTGGCCAGCCTCGCCTTCGCTCCCCTGATGCTCGTGCAGCCCGTCGGCGTGCTGGCTCTCGTATTCGCGGTCTTCCTCGGCGCGAAGATGTCCGGCAAGATGCCCACTCGCGGGATCTACCGATCGATTCTGCTGTGTTTGGTCGGCGTCATCGCATACGTGATCATCGCAGCGCAGGTGAGCAAGCAGAAGGCGATCACGGACGCGGAGCTCATCGGGGTGCTGGTCGCGCTCTGCACCGGTCTCGTCCTCGCGGCCGCCGCCTGGCTGCTCAGCCGCGGCAGATCGAAGCTCGCCCCCATCGTCTACGTCCTCTTCGGCGGGCTCTTCTCGGCGTTCGTCGCAGCGCTCGGCAAAACGGTGCTCCTGCGCGTGCAGGGACTGTTCGCCGGGCATCCGTTCACGCTTGACTCCGAAGGCATCCTGACCCTCGCGTGCGTGCTCGGCATCGGTGTGGCCTCGGCTCTCTCGATCTACTTCGTCCAGACGGCGTACACGTGCAATCCGTCGGATGTGGTCGTCGCCGGCACAACGGTGATCGACCCTGCGATCTCAGTGTTCATCGGAATCGTCATCTTGCACGAGGCTGCGGGCGCATCTGTCTGGTCGCTGCTCGCGATCGGCGGTGCAGGTATCGTCGCCACGATCGGCGTCTTCAAGCTTGCCCAGGCCGAAAAGCTCGAAGAGGCTTCTGATGCGGACGTCTCCCAGACGCGAGATGCTGACGACGCAGACGCGCCCAGCGACCTTCCCGAACGGTGACCACGGAACCCCTGCGGCCGCTCATCAGCCTGTGAACACGAAAGGGGACCGGCCCTTCTCGGACCGGCCCCCCTCTCTTCGTATGCTCGCTGGCAGAGAGCGTCAGCTGGCCTTCGCCAACTTCAGAGCCTTGAAGCCCTTGGCAAGCTGAGCGAACTCATCCTGCTTGCGCGCGACGAACTCAAGCGCCTCACGCCCGGTGTCCACAAGGCCGAGACCGAGGTCGTCGACTGCCTCGAACTTGTGGCTGCAGTCCCCCGCGAGACCGCCTTCGAGCGAGAGCTTTCCGATCAGATCCAGCTTGAGGATCTCCGTTCCCTCGTTGAAGCTCATCTTCTCGAAGTCGAGCCACACGATGTTGGGGCGCGTCGTCGATTCGAATGCGTAGCGCTTGTTAGTCATATCCGCGACAACCTGCCAGATCGTCTGCGATGCATCCGGTTTCCCGGGCTCCGGAGTCCGGAACGGCTGCGCAGCATTGCGGATGATGCTGAACATCGCCGCCATCGCCTGCAGCTCGGTCTTCGGCTGCACCTGGTGCTCGATGTAATAGGAGGCACGAGCGAAGCGGTCCGACGCAAGCGTCGACCCGGGAAGCGGCTTGTCGCCGCCGAGGCCATCGATCTCCTTGACCAGCTCGAGCTGCTTGTCGAAGGTCGGAGAGTTTGTCATGACCTTGTAGTCACGGTTGTGGTAAACCGTCGCCGACCCCTGGGTGTACTCGATGATCGCGGAGTCACCGGTGGCATCGTTGATCGCCAGGTGCAACGTCGGGACGAGATGTCCAGTCGGATCGAACAGCTGCGCGATGCGTACATCGCTGCTCTTCGTCCATTCAACGGCTTCGGCGACCGTGGCGAAGTTGTCGAGGTAGTACTGCAGCCAGATCGACTGGCTGAGCTGAACATCAGAGTCCTCGGGCTTGCCGTAATTCGACTCCGCGAGCCACAGGATGTGTCCTGCGAGGCCCTCTTCGTTCATGCCATCAGTAGCGATCAGGTCGAACGCCGTCGCGATGACGCTGCCGTACTTCGCCTTCCATGTGAGCTTGCCGTTAGCGCCATCCTTGCGTTCGATACCGCGGGGCATTTTCCACAGGTTGGTAAGCAAATCCATGTGGAAATCCATGTTTCGGCCGACGATTACCGCGCCGTTTGCGTCGGGCCAGAGTACTCGTGTGCACATTGGGTTGGTTCCCTTTCTTTGCATGCACTCCTGGAGTGCGTTACACCGGTATCGAGGTGATCCGATGAGAATAGGTGCTCAGCATCCTCCAACGGATGCGGAGAGAACGAGCCGAACTTTCATCGCTTCGCCGGCTTCTTGAGCGGCACCGTCGCAGAATCGAATCGCACGGTGTTCCAGGGCATCTTCGGCAGCGCGATGACGGAAGCTCCGACAAAGCAGAGCGCGCCGATGAACGTGCCCCAGTTGGCGACGTTCGCGTCTTTACTGCCGCCGTCGTCCGTCACGAAGGCGCCGATCGCGGAGACGCCGAACGCGATGCATCCCGCCATGTTGACGTGGGCTGCCCACCAGGCGGGCTTGGTCAGGCCCCACAGCGTGTCTTGCTCGCGATAAAAGGCTATATAGACGAAGAAAGCGCTGATGAGGAAGGCTGCCGAGCCACCGGCATCGGGATTCCACACGAAGTGCTTCTCCACGGCGACGGATTTCGCGGTGAGTGCCGTCGTCGTACTCACATTGAAAAGGATCGTGCCGAAACTCTGCGTCGCCGCAGCCAACCACTCGGCACGGAACGCTTTCGCCTGACCTTTATGGACGCGGACCGTCGCGTCACCACTGAGAACCAGCTGGAAAAGTCCGGCTGTGGTGAAGAACCACGCGCCGATGAAACAGACCCAGTTGGTGAATGCGACGTCACCGAATCCCCAGATCGAGGCCGCCGATCCGAGAGCGAACAGCGAGCCTCCAATAATGAAGTACACGCTCTGCTTTGTGAGACTCGGCGTGAGAAAGGGCGCGCGGAGGTCGGCGCTCGGCTTCGATGTCATCGCGGATTCCGTTCGGTTACAGTCGGCTGAGTTCGGTGGTGGGTGCCGCCATTCAGCGGCACCCACCTCAACGGTCAGTGCGCGAAGCTCTGCTTCTTCGCTTCACGCGGGAGCGGCGTGGACAGACCCTCCAGGTACGAGACCTCTTCCTTGATCGCGGTGAGCAACGTGCCCGCAAGATCCTTGCTCAGGTCGGAACGCACGACGATGCGCTGCACGATCATGTCGCTCATGTTGTCCGGCATCGGGTACGCGGGGACGAGCCAACCACGCATGCGGAGTCGATCGGCGAGGTCATACAGGTCCCAGTTGCGGTCTTCCGCAGTGAGCCGCCATGCGAACACGGGGATGGTGTCCCCCTTGCTGACGAGTTCGAAGTTCTCCATCTTGGCGATCTCTGACGACAAGTAGGTCGCCACGTCGATCGAGCCCTGCTGGATCGCCGTGTAGCCCTCGCGGCCCAAACGCAGGAACTGGTAGTACTGGAGCAGCACCTGCGAGCCGGGGCGCGAGAAGTTCAACGCGAGCGTCGGCATGTCGCCGCCGAGGTAGCTGACGTGGAAGATGAGGCTCTCCGGGCAGACCGCCTTGTTTCGCCAGACAACCCAACCGACGCCCGGGTAGACGAGACCGTACTTGTGACCCGAAGTGCTGATCGAGTTGACGCGGTCGATCCGGAAGTCCCACTCAAGGTCCGGCTGGCAGAACGGTGCGATCATTGCACCGGAGGCACCGTCCACGTGGATCTTCACGTCGACGCCCGTGTTCGCTTGAATCTCATCGAGCTTCGCAGCGATCTCCTTGACCGGCTCATAAAGCCCCGTGTAGGTCTGACCGAGGATGGCGACGACACCGATGGTGTTCTCATCGACATACTTCTCCAGCTCGAAGCCGTCCAGCACGAGGTGCTCCTCGCTCACCGGAACGTAACGAGCCTCGACATCCCAGTAGTTGCAGAACTTCTCCCACACGACCTGCACACCGGACGAGAGCACGAGGTTCGGCTTCTCCGTTGACTTGCCTTCCGCCTTGCGACTCTCCTGCCACAGACGCTTCAGCGCGAGACCGCCGAGCATGCAGGCCTCAGAGGAACCGATCGTGGAGGTACCGATGGTGTCGTCTGCGTCCGGCACGCTCCACAGGTCGGCGAGAATCCTCCAGCAGCGGTCTTCGATCTCCGCAGTTGCGGGGTATTCGTCCTTGTCGATCATGTTCTTATCGGCAGCTTCGAGGTGCAGCTTCTGCGCGTTCTCATCCATCCAGGTGGAGACGAACGTGGCGAGGTTGAGCCTGGAGTTGCCGTCGAGCATGGCGGTGTCGTGCACGATCTGGTATGCGGTGTCCGAAGCCATCATGCCTTCGGGCATCTTGAACTTCGGAAGCGTCGAGGCTTCGCCCGGGCGGGTGAAAACTGGGGCAAGCTCAAGCGCTGCATCGGAGCTCTGCTCGGACGCGATACGGAAACGTTCTGACATGGATCGTCCTCTCGGATGTGAAAGATGGAAATACAGTCGTCCGCACTTGGTGCGGATCAGCGCGATCGGCATCCGCCTCAGAAACGGACTCGTTCGACTACTCGGCAGCCGCAACGAAGCCTGATCCGGTTCGCTGCACCCGCATGGAAAATGGGCGACAATACGCGCCGCTTCTCGTTTCACCCCCCTGTGCAACCTCAGTTACCGGTCACCATAGCAGTGCCGAACGACCAAGGGATATCGCGTCGGCCGGGCGTGTACGTCGGCGGCTCGCCGATCCGATAGTCTCAGCGTGAAATGTTCATGCTGCCCCTTTGAGAGGACGCTCAATGCGCATCCTGGTCACCAGTTCACGTAATACGTTCGCCTTAGATCTCATCCGAAAGCTCGGCAGCGCCGGCAATTATGTTGTCGCCGCTGACACTTTCGCAGGCGCGATGGGAAGCCACTCCCGGTTCCTCGCCGCACACGAGGTGACGGCGTCACCACGGTTCGAGACTGATCAGTTCATCGCGGATGTGAACCGGATCGTCGCCGCGCACCAGATCGACACGATCATTCCCACCTTCGAGGAAGCCTTCTACCTCGCAGCCCGGGTCGCGGACCTCTCCGAAGGCGTCCGCCTCTTCACCGGCAGCTTCAGTGCGCTCGCGCAGCTTCACGACAAGGGCAGTTTCCAGCGCCTCGTGGAGCGGGCGGGAGTGCCCATTCCCGAAACAGTCGTCGTCTCCGATGAGGAAGAGCTCCACGAGGCGATCGCCCGCTTCCCCCAGTTCTTCGCGCGCGCCGTCTACTCGCGAGGCGGTGTGGGACTGCTGACGAACACCGGCCCCCTCGCGGGGAAAATGGCCGTCGAAGACTGCCACCCGACCCCCGAGCAGCCCTGGCTGGTCCAGCCGTTCACAGACGGGCCCATGATCTGCACGTACAGCGTGATCGTGAACGGTCGGGTCACCGCGCAGTGCACGTACAGTGCGCCGGAACAGTGGGCGCACAGCACAGGCATCGCGTTCCTGGCCGAAGACAGCACGAAGACGCTCGAGTACACGCAGAAACTCGTTGACGAGCTCGACCCGACCTTCACCGGCCAGCTCTCATTCGACTTCGTCAACCACCATGGCGAGCTCTACGCGATCGAGTGCAACCCGCGTCCGACGAACGGCGTGATTCTTCTTGAGACCGCAGAGTTCCTGAAGGCATTCAGCGGCGAGGTCGACGAGCCCATTCTCGTTCACCCGGGCGTGGAGCGCCAGGTCCGTCTCGCGGTGTTCGCCGACTCGTTCGCGGAACCGGTCAAGCACCTGAAGACTTCGCTGCACGACCTGCTGCACGTGCACGACATCGGGCACGGATGGCACGACTCCCTCGCAATGATGTGGGGACCGGCTGCGCTCGTCCACGGCGCCAAGCTCGCCGACGGACATCGTGAGGAACTGCTCAAGGCGATGGGCGCGGACATCGTGTGGAACGGTGAGCCGATCGCTGGCATGACCGACGAAGACGCCGCGGCACTGATGAACGTACACGCGCAGCGCGTCTGACGCTCGCGAAAGCACAGGCCAACGGTTACGGTAACCCGTTGGCCTGTGCGCCTAGTTCTTGCCGCCAATCACCGCCGCGAGCACACCGGGTGCGCGTGCTGCAATGCCCTTGCGAGGCAAGCGGTCCAGTTGTGCAACGATTCCAGGCAATCCATTCTGTTTGCCACGGACAAGCCAGTCGAGCGCGTTCAAGAGTGCAACGGGATGGGTGTCCAGCGCGCTGTGCCCGTTCTCGATCGGCACGGTGATCGTCTGGGGTGCCGCCACCACTACACGCGCTGCGATCGCGGGGGGTGTGCGCAGGTCCCGGGAACCGGTCAACACCACCAGCGGCCAGTCGAAGCGTTGCACGCCGGTGATCAGGTCGAACGGCTCCCTCTCGAACGCAGGGAACTGCGAAGCGAGCGGGGCGTATGTCAGCGCCGGATCGAGCGGCAGCCCGTCGCTCTGTCCCCCATAACCAAGTTCGCGAAAGCCGATCGTTCCGGCAAGATCGAACTCGTAGATACCGGGGAAGCGGATGAGCGAAGAATCCCGCGTGGCGTATGACTCCAGCATCCGCCATGCCCAGCTGCGCTGCCAGCGCAGCCGATGACGAAGCAACGGGATCAAGAGCGCGTCTCCGCCCAGCTCATATGCGGCACGCGCTACGTCCAGCAGTATGCGCTGACTGATCCCGGCCTCGGCAAGGCGCCGAACGAGACGCGCTGATTCGCCGTGCGCATCCCACAGCACCCCGCGTACGGCGGCTCGTTCGATGTCGATGTCACCTGCGGACTGGAGAGCTGAGTCAAGAAGCATCCCTGCGACGCGATCAGGGTACGCGACTCCGAAGCTCGAGGCGAGGTAGCTGCCGTATGACGATCCGACGATGTGCGCCTGTTGAACCTTTTCGTGATCGAGAACTGCCGCGATATCACCGAGCACGTCAGTAATCTGCATGCTCGAGCGAGGGAGGTCTCTTCCGGACACGTCTTTCCGTGACAGCCCTATCCCGCGGTGCTCCACCATGATCAGGTCGAGCCCCCGCCGGGATGCCAGGCTACGCAGTGCCCGATAGGGCAAGACCGATCCCAGCCCCGGTCCGCCCGGGATCACGACCGCGGGCGGCCGCTGTCCGACCGGCCCGGTGCGGACATAGGCGAGGTCGAATGCCGGCGCGTCAGCGGTGGCGGGACGGCGCACGAACCGCACGCCCGACGTGCGTTTGGCGATCGCCAGCAGCACTCGATCCAGCGGTCCTCTCTGCTGCGCGGCTTCAGCTGAGCGTGTCATCTCACTGGCGTTCCGAGGATCTGAGACCGGCGCGGCCATATCCGAGGAAGTTCACCAGCAGCGCGGCAACCACGGAGAGTCCGGCGCCCACGATGGTGAAACCGAACCGTTCCGCATCGAGCAACAAGGTGCTTACGTCCGACGTGTCCATAAGTACGACGGTGATTGTGAGGAAGAAGGCGTATTGCCAGTACGGCTTCTTCAGGAGCATGTACAACAAGCACAGCCAGAGCGCCGGTATCGCCAGGTAGATCAGCACCCCATCGGGTACACCGAGAAGCGAAATCAGCGAGACCACCACGAACCCGGCGAGTGTGCCCAGCACCCGGCCCCACGTCTTCGCGCGCGAATAGAGCTGCTGCGGATCAGCGAGCACGTAAAGCGTGAGTGTGATCCAGACCCAATGCGTCTTGACATCGGTGGTGGTCCCGATAATCATCACCGCCGCAGAGAACAGTCCGAGAATCGCACCGTAGATCAGTGGAATACGGAGATTGTGCGCTTCCAACGGCTTCAGAGCGCGCTTGCCTACGGCCAGGTGCAGAACCAGAATCGTCCAGAACCCGACGGCGATCATGACGACGATCACGCCGATAATGTACGTGGCATCGATGACGGCGGGATTGTTGAAGAGCGCCGGAGGTTTGAGCATGAAATAGGGCGTGAGTATCGGCAGCTGCAGCACGATTTTGCCAACGCCTCGACTGGCCGCGACGCCATATGCCAGCCCCAGCAGTAGCAAGATCAGGGCGAGCGCCCATGTCTGTCCGTGCAGCAGGACCGAGACCACGCCGAGCACCGCCAGGGAGGCCACGATCGCTGCCCCACCCCGTGGACCACCGCTGATCCAGCCGAAGGACGCTGCGAGAACCCCGTAGAACGCGACCTCGCTGATGCCGGGCACCCAGTTCGAGGCGATCAGCACGGGCGCGGCGATGATCACCAGACCGACGAGCAGCTTCAGAGCGAGGCCGACGATGCGCCTTCGACCTGCCGCTGCGGGCGAGGCCTCCACTGTGGAACCTTGCATGCTCACTCCCTCTGCGCTTGCACCGAGGTTACCGTGCCGAGCTCGCCCACCGCACCCGCCGCGCTCGGATAGGCTCAGCGTGACGCGCCGGACGACCTGCGGGCAACGGAGCGCCGCAGAGAATTCACGTCTTGAGGGGGGCACCCGTGCGAAGAGTGTGGCCGAATGACTTCGGGTTCGGAGGACTTTTTCATCGTCAGCCAGTTGAACAGAGCTCTGACACCGCCTATCTGAGCGGCAAACTGGCCAGATATGTCGTGGACGGTCTTCCCGCGCCCGTTCCCGAGGGTGTGACGGTGGCAGAGGCCACCGCGTTCGCTCGTGACAACTCAGGTCATATGGCGATGTTCCTGTACGCGAATCCCCGCGCTGATCAGGTCAACGAACTCGCAGAAGCGTGGGATCTTCACCCGGTGCTGATCGAGGATCTCATCAATGCGGGACAACGACCCAAGCTCGAGCGCTACGGCGAAACACTCTTCCTCGTCGCGCGGGCAGCGAGATATGTTGACAAGACCGAGGAAGTGGACTTCGGGGAGTTTCACGTCCTCTTGCGTCCGGGTGCGGTTGCAGTGATCTGTCAGGATGACCGGTGGATCAGCGCCCCAGCGACCGCCACCGTTGACGAGGACAACGTCGACTTCGGCGATCGGGAACGTGCCTTGCTCGCCGACCAGACGCTGCTCAGAATGGGGCCGATCGCAGTCGTTTATATGCTCCTCGACACGATCGTCAACGGGTACGGACCGGTCCTTCGCGGCATTGCGCACGATAAAGAAGAGATCGAACGACAGGTATTCAGCGGCGATATCTCCGTTGCCGAGCGCATCTATCGGCTGAGCCGGGAAGTAATAGAGATTCAACAGGCAATCACCTCGATGACGGATGCCGTCGACATGCTGCGATCGGGTACGGATAAGCAGGCAATCTCACAAGAGTTGCTCATGCGCTTGGATGCGGTAGCCGATGATCTCACGCAAGCAGCCGCGAAGGCGGCGATGCTTCGAGATGCGCTCACACAGATCCTGAGTGTGAATGCGACGTTGGTGAACCAGCGGCAGAACGAAGACATGAAGAGGATCTCCGGGTGGGCCGCGATTCTCTTCGCACCATCCTTGATCGGTGGGGTCTATGGCATGAACTTTGAGATCATGCCCGAACTGAGCTGGGGGCTCGGGTATCTCTTCGCTCTGGGGCTGATGCTCGCACTCGCCGTCATGCTCTACCTCGTCTTCAAACGCAGTAAATGGATCTGAGGAGTCGAATGTCGCGTGGAGTACGCGTGAACTCGCCAACCTGGCGGCAACGACGGCAAACATCATCCGGCACTTTCACCCACAGAATCTGAAAAGGCCCGAACCCGCGAGATTTCGCGGATCCGGGCCTCTGACCAGGCTTTTCAGCCGGGGCTCTTCAAGAAACTTCTAGAAGTCCCAGTCATCATCCTCAGTCGCCTCGGCCTTGCCGATGACGTACGACGAACCCGACCCGCTGAAAAAGTCGTGGTTCTCATCCGAGTTCGGAGACAGCGCCGACAGGATCGCCGGGTTTACGTTCGTCACCTCGGAGGGGAACATTGCCTCATAGCCGAGATTCATCAGAGCCTTATTGGCGTTGTAGTTCAGGAACTTCTTCACGTCCTCGGTCAAGCCGACGCCGTCATAGAGATCCTGTGTGTACTGCACCTCGTTCTCGTAGAGCTCGTAGAGCAGGTTGAAGGTGTAATCCTTCAACTCGTCGCGACGCTCCTGCGTCTCCTTCTCGAGGCCCTTCTGATACTTGTAGCCGATGTAGTACCCGTGCACAGCCTCGTCGCGGATGATGAGGCGGATGAGGTCGGCCGTGTTCGTCAGCTTCGCCTTGGAAGACCAATAGATCGGCAGGTAGAAACCCGAGTAGAACAGGAACGACTCGAGAAGCGTCGAGGCGATCTTGCGCTTGAGCGGGTCATCGCCCCGGTAGTAGTCGGTGATGATCTGAGCCTTCTTCTGAAGGTTCTGATTCTCCACCGACCAACGGAATGCCTCGTCGATCTCCTTCGTCGAGCACAGCGTCGAGAAGATCGACGAGTAGCTCTTCGCGTGCACCGACTCCATGAATGCGATGTTGGTGTAAACGGCTTCCTCATGCGGGGTAATCGCATCCGGGATCAGCGATACCGCGCCGACCGTGCCCTGGATCGTATCGAGCAGGGTCAGTCCGGTGAAGACGCGCATCGTCATCAGCTGTTCCTCGGGTGTCAGCGTGTTCCACGACTGGATGTCGTTCGACAGCGGCACCTTTTCGGGCAGCCAGAAGTTGTTCACCAGGCGGTTCCAGACCTCGAGGTCCTTGTCGTCCTCGATACGGTTCCAGTTGATCGCCTGCACGTGGTCGACCAGCGCGAGCTTCGGTGAGGGGGTCATCGTCTATCTCTCAATCTCAGAAAAATACCTGGTCAGAAGCATCACAACATGCAGCTGACGCACTCGTCCATGTTCGTACCCTCGAGCGCCATCTGGCGAAGACGGATGTAGTAGATCGTCTTGATGCCCTTGCGCCATGCGTAGATCTGCGCCTTGTTGATGTCGCGCGTGGTGGCGGTGTCCTTGAAGAACAGGGTCAGCGAAAGACCCTGGTCGACGTGCTGAGTGGCGGCGGCGTAGGTGTCGATGACCTTCTCGTAGCCGATCTCATAGGCGTCCTGGTAGTACTCCAGGTTGTCGTTCGTCATGAACGGCGCCGGGTAGTAGACGCGTCCGAGCTTGCCTTCCTTGCGGATCTCGACCTTGGATGCGATCGGGTGGATCGACGACGTCGAGTTGTTGATGTACGAGATCGAGCCGGTCGGCGGAACAGCCTGCAGGTTCTGGTTGTAGATACCGTGCTTCTGGATGGAATCCTTCAGCCCAGCCCAGTCTTCCTGCGTCGGGATGTGCTGGCCTGCAAAGAGCTCCTTGACCTTCTCGGTCTCAGGCACCCAGGCACGCTCGGTGTACTTGTCGAAGAACTCACCCGACGCGTATGTCGAGTCTTCGAACCCGTCAAAGGCCACACCGCGCTCCTTCGCGAGCAGGTTCGACGCGCGCAGCGCGTGGAACAGCACCGTGTAGAAGTAGATGTTCGTGAAGTCGATGCCCTCTTCGGAGCCGTAGTGCACGTGCTCGCGAGCCAGGTAACCGTGCAGGTTCATCTGGCCGAGGCCGATGGCGTGCGAGCGGTCGTTGCCGTCTTCGATGGAGCGCACCGAGGAGATGTGGCTCTGGTTACTCACCGCGGTCAGGCCGCGAATTGCCGTCTCGACCGTCTTGCCCAGGTCACCGGCATCCATCGCCAGCGCGATGTTCATCGAGCCGAGGTTGCACGAGATGTCCTTGCCGATCTGGTCGTACGAGAGGTCCTCGTTGTACGTGGTCGGCGTGTTCACCTGCAGGATCTCACTGCACAGGTTCGACATGTTGATGCGGCCCTTGATCGGGTTCGCGTCGTTCACCGTGTCCTCGAACATGATGTACGGGTAGCCCGATTCGAACTGGATCTCGGCGATGGTCTGGAAGAACTCGCGCGCGTTGATCTTCGTCTTCTTGATACGCGGGTCGTTGACCATCTCGCGGTACTTCTCGGTGACCGAGATGTCGCCGAACGGCACGCCGTAGACCTTCTCGACGTCGTACGGTGAGAACAGGTACATGTCCTCGCCGTTCTTGGCGAGCTCGAACGTGATGTCGGGAACGACAACGCCCAGAGACAGCGTCTTGATGCGAATCTTCTCGTCAGCGTTCTCACGCTTGGTGTCGAGGAAGCGCATGATGTCGGGGTGATGCGCGTTGAGGTAGACGGCACCTGCCCCCTGACGGGCGCCGAGCTGGTTGGCGTAGCTGAAGCTGTCTTCGAGAAGCTTCATGACGGGGATGATGCCCGAGGACTGGTTCTCGATCTGCTTGATCGGCGCACCGGCCTCGCGGATGTTCGACAGGAGCAGCGCCACGCCGCCGCCGCGCTTGGACAGCTGCAACGACGAGTTGATGCCTCGAGAGATCGACTCCATGTTGTCTTCGATGCGCAGCAAGAAGCAGCTGACGAGCTCGCCGCGCTGCGCCTTGCCCGAGTTCAGGAACGTCGGAGTCGCCGGCTGGAAGCGGCCGGAGATGATCTCTTCGACGAGGTCGAGTGCGACCTGCTCATCGCCGTCGGCAAGGCCGAGAGCGGTCATCACGACGCGGTCTTCGAAACGCTCAAGGTAGCGCTTGCCGTCGAAGGTCTTCAGCGTGTAGCTCGTGTAGTACTTAAAGGCACCCAGGAAGGTCTCGAAACGGAACTTCTTCCCATAGGCGAAGTCGTTGAGCTTCTGGATGAACTCCATCGAGTACTTCTCGATGAGAGCACCCTCGTAGTACTCCTTCTCAACGAGATAGTCCAGGCGCTCCTTGAGCGAGTGGAAGAACACCGTGTTCTGGTTCACGTGCTGCAGGAAGTACTCCTGCGCAGCCCGCTTGTCGGCGTCGAACTGAATCTTGCCGTTCGCGTCGTACAGGTTCAGCATCGCGTTGAGCGAGTGATAGTCAAGACCCTCGAAAGCAGGGTTGGCCTTGAACGCCACCTGGTCGTTCGTCACTGCACGCTCTGCATGCTCGTCGATTGCAATGCCCACCATCGCTCCAATCCGTCGCTCACGCGATCAACATCATCCTGTGTGCCGAATACTTCGAGCCGATACAAGTGCGGCACCTGGCACTTGCGGCTGATGATCTCTCCAGCGAGGCAGAATGCATCGCCAAAGTTGGTATTTCCCGCGGCGATCACTCCGCGAATGTGACGCCGGTTTCGCTCGTCGTTGAGGAATCGGATCACTTGTTTGGGCACTGCGCCCTTTTCCACGTCGCGTCCCTGTCCCCCGCCATACGTGGGCGTGACAAGGACGAACGGTTCATCGATGAGCAGGGGATCTTCGTTGCGATACAGCGGAATGCGCTCCGCTCGCAGACCAAGCTTCTCGACGAACCGGGCAGTGTTGCCGGACACGCTGGAGAAATAGACAAGGAGTGGCGCAGCCGTTGCGACGACTGTCATGACTCACCCCGTTTCTTTCGATCCTGAGCTTGTTCTGTGGCCCTGCTCGCGACCAGAAGGGCTTACGCCAAGCGAGAAGCGAGCTCGCTGATCTTGTCGGGACGGAAGCCCGACCAGTGGTCCTCGTCCGTGACGACGACAGGTGCCTGCATGTAGCCCAAAGCCTTGACCTGCTCGAGCGCCGCAGCATCTTCAGAGAGGTCGTGAATCTCGTACTCGAGGCCCTGTGCATCCAGCGCGCGATAGGTCGCATTGCACTGAACGCAAGACGGCTTGGTGTAGACCGTGATCGACATTTCTTTCCCCTCAAATCTAGGTTTTCCGGCAGACCCCCGCCGGGACTTCAATACTACATATAGGTACGGACATTGAGAGCGACCACAAGGTCTAGTAGTTACATCCGTGTAGTTTTCCACCGCTCTCCACTGGTACAACACAGGTTGTCCACCGTTTCATCCACAGATCGCCATCTATTTTTCAGCCCCGCGAAGCGCATGATCTCGCGGCTCCCGGGCCCCGGTCCCGGATCCATCCACAGGGGGCACCCTACGAGCGGGTTCAGACATTCAATGTTCTGTGGAAAAGTCCTCTCCGGCGTGTCGCGGCGTGTTGTTCCGAGTCGCGCTCGAGGGTGTTCATCGGCCGCGAGTATCGTTGCCTCGTGGCGGGATATCGGGACCTTCTTCGCACCCCTGGCGTGGGGCGCATGATCATTGCTCAGCTGACGGCGCGCTTCCCCAGCGGAATGACATCGCTGGCGATCCTGCTGCACGTCGAACAGCAGACTGGATCGTACGGCGCAGCCGGCCTGGTACTTGCTGCGACCTCAGTCGGCCAGGCAGCAGCCGGGCCCGTCACCAGCCGGTGGATGGGCGTGTGGGGCATGCGCCGCGTGCTCACCCTCACCGCCGCCGTATGCACCCTCGCCGTGCTGGCCCTGGGACTGCTGCCGCTGAGCCTGCCCGGATACATGGTCTGCGGCCTGATCGCCGGCCTGTCCACCCCGCCGGTCCAGTCCGCAGTGCGCACGATCTACCCCAAGCTCGTCAACTCATCCCAGCTGACGCCGCTGTTCTCACTCGATGCCTCTCTGCAGGAGATCATCTGGATCATCGCCCCGGTCGTCATCACGCTGGTCTCCACCCAGATCGGCACGACCACCGGGCTCATGCTGGTGGCAATCATCCTCGTGCTGGGCTGCGGCTGGTTCATCTCTTCACCGGAAGTCGGACGGGTACGCATCCCGCGCAGTCGCCGCGCATTCGGTCGCGTGCTGCTGCGCCCACCGGTGGCATTGGCGACCGTCCTCGGATTCCTCGTCGTCGGCGCGTGCTCCGCGGTCGAGGTGGGCGTCGTCGCCACGTTCGATCACGGCAATCTCAACGCCGGCCTGGTGCTGGCGGTGTTTGCCGCGGGAAGCCTCGCCGGTGGCCTGTCGTTCGGTCACATCCCGATCGGCCCCTGGGCGATGGCCCGGCGACTGATCATCGTCGCCGTCGGCCTCGGCTTGACTATGGTGATGCTCAATGTTTACTGGCTCGGAGGCGCGCTGTTCCTCGCGGGCCTCGGCGTCGCCCCGGCGTTCGCCGTGATGTTCGCCATCACCACGGCAAGCGTCAAATTCAGCGAGACTGCCGAGGCGTTCGGCTGGGCCGGCACCGGACAGCTCATCGGCGCCGCCGCAGGATCGGCGATCGCCGGTTTCCTCGTAGACGGCACGGGAGGCGCAACAGGCGCCTATCTCGCCGCCGCACTGTTCGCTATCGTCGGTCTCATCGTCTCGGTGGTGTTCGTCCGCGCACTTCCTGATCTGCGCCACCGCGATCCCAGTCCCATTCCTGACACCGAGCCTGTGGCGGTCGTATCCTCATGAATTCCTCTCCCCTTCCCGAGATCGTCTGCGTCGGCGAGACGATGGCGCTGATCACACCGGTGGATGCTGCGCTCTCCCACGCCCACGAGGCGAGTATCGGCCTCGCCGGAGCGGAGTCGAACGTCGCAGCGGGACTCGTCGCGGCCGGACGGCGAGCGGCGTGGGCCTCCCGGCTCGGCGCTGATCCGCTCGGCGCGCGCATCGGCTCGGAACTGGAACGACGCGGCGTCGATCTGTGGACCGAGAACGATCCGGATGCCCCGACCGGCGTCATGTTCAAAGACCCCGGCGCCGAGGGCTCCGCTGTCTACTACTATCGCCGCGGCTCGGCAGCATCCGCAATGATGCCCGGATTCCTGTCGGCAGAGCAGCTCGCCGGCGTCCGGTTCGTGCACACCACCGGCATCACGCCAGCGCTCTCCGAGACCTGCCGCCAGATGGTCGATCAGCTGTTCATCGACGCACGTGCCGCTGGGGCACGCGTCTCGTTCGACGTGAACGATCGCCGCGCACTGTGGTCGATGGAGGATGCCGCCGCCACCCTCGCACGCCTGGCCAATGCCGCCGACATCACCTTCGTCGGCCGCGATGAGGCCGAGCGCATCTGGGGAACGGCAACTGCCGCTGAGATCCGCGCTTACCTCCCGGGCTGCGCTGTGCTCATCGTAAAAGACGGCGACATCGGAGCCACCGCGTTCGACGGCGACGCCGATCCCGTTTTCGTGGCGGCACCGACGGTCGACGTGGTCGAGCCCGTCGGCGCGGGCGATGCATTCGCCGCAGGCTTCCTCGCCGCAACCATGGAGGCACTCCCTCTCGCCGAATGTCTCCAGGCCGGCCATGTCGCCGCGGAACGCGTGCTCACCATCGCCGCAGACATGCCGCCCATAGGCTGAAGATATGCCCGCCCCCGTTCAGCTGCCCCGAATCTCGTGGGGATCATCGGATGCCGCCCACGAGGCGCTTCTCGTGCACGGACTCGGCTCGTCTGCCGCGCTCATGTGGCGGTTGGGCGCAGCGCTCGCCGATGCCGGTTGGCATGCCGTCGCTGTCGATCTTCGCGGTCACGGCGACGCTCCACGAGCTCTGGACTACACGATCCCCGCCTACGCTGCTGACCTCGGTGCCGCCCTGCCCGGTCGAGGCGGTGCCTGGGATGCCGTGATCGGACACTCACTCGGCGGCGCATCCAGCACAGTTGCGGCAGCATCCGATCCCTCGTGGACGAACAGGCTCATCCTCATCGACCCGGCCATCCTCGTTGAAGGCCGTGACGAGACCATCATCCGGCGCAGCCAGGAGCGGGCGTTCGCAGACAACCGCACCGAGGTCGTGCAAGAGGAGCATCCGCACTGGCATCCGCAGGAGATCGAACTCAAAGTCGACGCCGTCAACCGGGCGAGCCGCTGGGCGGTTGAGCAGACCAGTGCACAGAACACGCCCTGGGATGTGCGGGCGGATGCTGCGCGCCTGACGATCCCCACGCACATCATCGGCGCCGACCCGAAGATCTACAGTCTGTTCACCGGTGCCACCGCCGAATCGGTACTCACCGCCAACGCGAAGATCTCGATGTCGGTTGTCACCGGCGCGGGGCACTCCCCGCACCGCGACAAGCCCGACGACACCATCCACCAGATTCTGGAGGCACTCGCATGACACGTACTGAGCGACCGACGGGAGTCGAAGTGACCTTCGATCCCGCAACCCACCTGCCCGACGATCTGCTCGAGCGCATCCGTGAGCGGGCGCCGATCCACGACCGCCACAACACCTTTCCGGAACAGGACCTCGAGGAGCTTCGCGATGCCGGGTATCTGAAGATCCTCGTCCCCACCGAGCGCGGCGGCGCAGGGCTCGGTCTCGAGCAGGCGGCAGTTCTGCAGCAGCGACTCGCGACCGCATCGCCGGCCACCGCGCTGGCCATCAACATGCACCTCGTCTGGACCGGCGTCGCGAAGGTTTTCAGCGACCGCAGCATCACCGGGATGGAGTTCGTCCAGGACGGAGCAGCCCGCGGCGAGGTGTTCGCCTTCGGGATCAGCGAGGGGGGAAACGACCTGGTGCTGTTCGGCAGTGACACCGACGCCGCGCCGCAGCCGGACGGCGGCTTCGCCTTCACCGGCACCAAGATCTTCACCTCACTCGCGCCCGTGTGGACGAAGCTCGGTCTGCACGGCCTCGATACGACGTCACCGGATGCTCCGAAGCTCGTGTTCGCGTTCATCGACCGCACCGATGCGGTCACCACCAAAGATGACTGGGACACCCTGGGCATGCGCGGCACGCAGAGCAGAACCACAGTCCTCGATGGCGCGCTCGCCCGCCCGGAGCACGTGGTTCGCCGCATCGATCCGGGGCCCGGCCCCGACCCGATCATCTTCGGGATCTTCAGCGTGTTCGAACTGCTGCTCGCGTCGGTCTACACCGGCATCGCCCGGCGCGCGTTGGATCTTGCTGTCGCCACCGTGCAGAAGCGCACGTCGAAGAAGACCGGGCTGACCTACAGCCAGGATCCCGACATCCGCTGGCGCATCGCCGAGATGAGCCTCGCCTACGACGCTCTCCCGCCGCAGATCACTGCCCTTTCTCGCGACGTCGACGAACAGGCAGACCACGGCGCCCGCTGGTTCACCCTGTTGTCGGGCGTCAAGCACCGCGCTGTGACGATGGCGAAGAGCGTGGTCGATGAAGCGATCCTGACCGCGGGCGGCGGGTCATACTTCTCATCGAACGAGCTCTCCCGCCTCTACCGCGACGTGTTGGCCGGCATGTTCCATCCGTCCGACCCGGAGTCGGCGCACTCCACCGCAGCGAGTGCCCTGTTGGGCCCGCCTACCGTTCCCTGAGCTACTTCCGCTCGAAGTCGAACGCCTTCAACAGCTCACCGACGGCCTGCTCACGCTCATCGCCGCCCTCCTCGAACATATGCGTCACGTGGGTGCGCAGATGATTCTCGAGCAGGAGACGGTTGAGGGATTCCAGTGACTTCTGGATTGCGCGGGACTGCGTGATGATATCCATGCAGTACTCCTCGCTTTCGATCATCCTGGCGACTCCGCGCAGCTGCCCTTCGAGGATGCTGGTGCGGTGCAGAGCGCGCTTCTTGATGTCTTCGATCACCTCTTGAGGGTACCCTTCGACAGGCACTTGCGGGCCTGCCGAAGGACTCAGCGGCCGAGCGCGTGCGAGGATGACAACCATGCCGCGCACTCCGATGGCCCTCCTCTCTCCTGCCGACCAGGAGCGCCTGCGGGCGCTGCGCCGAATGAAGGCGATCGCGGTCGGCGCGCTGGTGTTCATGGCGGTCGTGTTCGTAATCGCGTTCTGGCTGCAGAGCCGGCATCCATGGTTGGGATATGTCCGTGCCGCAGCCGAAGGCGGCATGGTCGGTGCCCTCGCCGACTGGTTCGCCGTCACGGCGCTGTTTCGGAAACCGCTGGGCCTGCCGATTCCGCACACCGCGATCATTCCGAACCGCAAGGACGAGATCGGGCGCACCCTGGGCGAGTTCGTGGAGACGAACTTCCTCGCCGCTGATGTGGTGCGCACGAAGCTCGCCAGCACAGCCATCGCCCGGCGCGCCGGAGAGTGGCTGCGCGAGGAGGCGCACGCTGAGCGGGTCGCAGCCGAAGGTGCGACGATCGCGACTGCCGTCCTCAACGCGCTCAGCGACGATGACGTCCGCGACCTCATCACCGACCTTGCCCGCGAGCATCTGGTCGATCCGGAATGGGGCCCACCCGTCGGCGCCTGGCTCGAGAAGATCGTCGAAGCAGATGCCCACCATGGCGCCGTAGACCTCGCGGCAGACAGCATCTCGACATGGCTGGATTCCAACGCCGAATCATTCACCGGCCTCGTCTCGCGGCGGCTGCCATCGTGGGTGCCGCGCCTCGCGCACCGCTTCGTCGACGACACGGTTTATCACGAGGCCGTCAAGTTCGTTCATGCTGTGCAGGCAGACCCGCAGCATCCGGCCCGCCTGGCGATCGACGGCTATCTCGGTCGCCTCGCCGACAACCTGCAGACCGATCCCGCCACCCGCGCGAAGTTGGAGAATGCGAAGGCATCGCTGTTCGACAGCCCCCGCGTGGGTGCGCTGGCAGCGGATGCCTGGAACACCGCGAAGGCAGGCTTGCTGAAGTCTCTCGCGGATCCGGCGAGCGGTCTGCGTGCACGCGCGGCGCAGGCCGTGCAGGAGGTTGGCGAGCGGCTGACGACGGATGCTGCGCTGCAGAAGCGCGTGGATACCTGGGTCTCCGACGCCGCAGTGTTCCTCGTTGACCGGTACCGGCACGACATCGCCTCGATCATCACCGACACCGTCGAGCGCTGGGATCCGGCCGAGACGACGGAGAAGATCGAGCTCATGGTCGGCCGGGACCTGCAGTACATCCGGTTGAACGGCACGGTCGTCGGAGCCCTCGCGGGGCTGGCGATCTTCACCATCGCCCACGCTGTGATTCCAGGAGTCTGACATGGCACTTTCCTACGACGCGCTCTGGCCCCGGGCCGGCGGCTGGCCCTCCTTCGACGGTGCGGCAGACGCTGTGCTCCTGGGCGTTCCCACCTGGCGGACATCGCTGTCCCCCACCGGCGCGCATGCCACGCCCGGCGCGATCCGTGAAGCGCTGCGACGGTACAGCGCAACGCTCATGGGACCGCCCGCCGTGGATCTGAACGCCGCATTGCGGATCGCCGATGCCGGCGACATCGATGAGCCGGACGGCGACAGCGGCATCGCCTCGGTCATCGCCCGCATGCAGGAGTTGGCGCCGGCTTTCGTCATCGCACTCGGCGGCGATAACTCGTTGACCTATCCGGTCGCGCAGGGCGCTGGGGCCGACGGCCTCATCACATTCGACGCGCACTTCGATCTGCGCGACGGCGTCTCCAATGGGTCACCGGTGCGCCGCCTCATCGAGGATGCACCGGACGGCTCTCGCATCGATCCGACGCGGATCGTGCAGATCGGCATCGCCGATTTCGCGAACTCGGCAGCATACGCGCGCAGGGCTGAGGCCTGGGGCATCCGGGTCATCACTGTTGACGAGGTGCGGCGTCGCGGCATCGATGCCGTCGTCGAGGAGGCATTGTCTATCGCTGGAGCGGACTCTCGGTCACGCATCCATCTCGATATCGATGTGGATGTCTGCGACCGCTCTGTCGCCCCCGGCTGCCCGGCGAGTGTCCCGGGCGGCCTGGCCGCGTGGGAGCTGCGAGCGCTCAGCCGGGCAGTCACTGTCGATCATCGTGTGGTCAGCGCCGACATCGCTGAGGTCGACGCGACCGCCGATGCCGCCGATGCTCGGACCGTGCGTCTCGCCGCTCTGTGCGTGCTGGAGCTGTTGGCAGGTCTCGCCGCGCGGCGCGCGGTGTAGCGTTCGCCACTTCTGCGTGCACACCTTCTGCGTTCGCACCTTCTGCGTGCACACCTTCTGCGTGCACAACTCCTGCGTGCACACCTTCTGCGTGCACAACTCCTGAAGAATGGCCAGAGATGTCGAATCTCGGCCGGTTTTCCCCCTTGCTGGCGTCGTTCTTCAGGAGTTATGAACGGTCGAAGACCCGCGCACCGTCCTTCCACACGGTCCGGACCAGCGGGACACCGGGTCGGTACGAGAGGTGCACATGACTCGGAGCATCAAGCAGCACCAGGTCGGCACGGGCACCGGGGACGATGATGCCGATGTCATCCCGGCGCAGCGCCCGGGCGCCTCCCTCGGTTGCCGCCCAGAGCGCCTCCATCGGTGTCATCCCCATCTCACGCACAGCGAGGGCGATGCACAGCGGCATCGATGAGGTGAAGCTCGAGCCGGGGTTCGTGTCGCACGCGATCGCGACGGTGACGCCGGCATCAATGAGGCGCCGGGCGTCGGGATACGGCTGACGGGTCGAGAATTCCACACCGGGCAACAGCGTCAGCACCGTGTCGGAACCAGCCAGCGCCGCGACGTCCTCATCGGTCAGATACGTGCCGTGATCGATGGATGCTGCGCCGAGTTCGACTGCAAGGCGTACTCCGCCGCCCGGTCCGAGCTGGCTGGCGTGCACCCGCGGCATCAGGCCACGAGCTATTCCGGCTTCGAGCACGCGGCGGGACTGAGCAACGGTGAAAGCACCCGTCTCGCAGAACACGTCGATCCATTTCGCGTAGGGGGCACAGGCATCCAGCATCGGCCCGACGACGAGGTCGACGTAGTCATCCGGCCGATCGGCGTACTCGGAAGGAACCACATGCGCGCCGAGGAATGTCACCTCGTCGGTGACCTTCGCGGCAAGGCGCACCAGCCGCTCTTCGGTGTCGACGTCGAGCCCGTAGCCGCTTTTGATCTCGACGGTGGTGGTGCCCTGTGCACGCATCTCATCAATGAATCCCCGCAGCCGCGCGCGCAGCGCATCGTCGCTGGCCGCGCGCGTGGCGGCAACGGTGGATCGGATGCCGCCGGCGGAATACTTCTCCCCCGCCATCCGCGCCGCGAACTCGGCAGCGCGATCGCCGGCGAACACGATGTGACTGTGGCTGTCGACGAATCCCGGAATGATCGCGCGTCCCCCAGCATCCACCACCTCCATTTCCTGCCCATGAGTGGTGGGGGCGGATGCTGCTGGCCCGACCCATGCGATGCGCCCGTCCTCGATGAGCACCGCCGCGTCACGCAGAATCCCCGCGTCGGCGTTCGTCACCAGCTCCCCAATGTTCGAGATCAAGGTGCGCATCATCTACCTCTTATCAGTCGTCGAGTGGGCGTTGGTGGCTCGAAAATCCCGCGAAACCGAGCCACGAGCGCCCACTCGCACGGGGTGGGGTGGGGTGGGGTGGGGGTGTGGGGGGTGGGGGGTCATGGCATCGGGAGCTTTAGGCCGCGAGTGCGGGCAACCTCGCGGGCACGTTCGTATCCGGCATCGGCGTGGCGCATCACACCCGTTCCCGGGTCGTTGGTGAGTACGCGCTCGAGCTTCTCTGCGGCGAGCGCAGTGCCGTCGGCGACACATACCTGCCCGGCATGAATGCTCCGCCCGATTCCGACGCCTCCGCCATGGTGCAGCGAGACCCATGACGCGCCGGATGCCGTGTTCAGCAGTGCATTCAGCATCGGCCAGTCCGCAATCGCATCCGAACCGTCAGCCATGGCTTCTGTCTCCCGGTACGGCGAGGCAACGGAACCGGCATCCAGGTGGTCGCGACCGATGACGATCGGTGCCTTCAGTTCGCCGGACGCCACCATCTCATTGAACTTCAGCCCCGCGAGGTGCCGTTCCTTGTACCCGAGCCAGCAGATCCGCGCCGGAAGGCCCTCGAACTGCACTTTCTCCGCCGCCTGATCCAGCCAGCGGTGCAGCGCCGCATCCTCGGGGAACAGCTCTCGCACCGCACGGTCGGTTGCGGCGATATCGGCCGGGTCCCCCGACAGCGCCACCCATCGGAACGGCCCCTTGCCCTCGGCGAACAGCGGACGGATGTACGCCGGCACGAATCCGGGGAATGCGAAGGCCCGCTCGAACCCGCCGAGTTCAGCCTCTCGCCGAATCGAGTTGCCGTAGTCGAACACGGCCGCCCCGGCATCCTGGAATCCCACCATCGCTGCAACGTGCGCTGCCATCGACTCGCGCGCGCGGCGTGTGAACTCCTCAGGATCGCGCTCCGCCTCGGCCTTCCACTCCGCCACCGGCATCCCCACCGGAAGGTAGGCAAGCGGATCATGCGCACTGGTCTGGTCGGTGACGATATCGATCGGGATGCCACGACGCAGCAGTTCCGGGAAGACCTCGGCCGCGTTACCGACGACCCCGATCGAGAGCGCCTCACCGGCATCCTTTGCCGCAAGCGCACGCGCGACAGCGTGATCGAGGTCGACGGTGTACTCGTCGAGGTAGCGACGCTCGACACGACGGGCGAGGCGCGTCTCGTCGACATCGACGATGAGCACCGCTCCCCCGTTCATCGTGACGGCCAGCGGCTGAGCGCCGCCCATCCCGCCGGCACCGGCGGTGAGCGTCAAGGTCCCCGCCAGTGAGTCCCGACCCAGCGATCGCGCCACCGCCGCAAATGTCTCGTAGGTGCCCTGCAGAATGCCCTGTGTGCCGATGTAGATCCACGACCCCGCGGTCATCTGTCCGTACATGGTCAGCCCGAGCGCCTCGAGTCGGCGGAACTCCGGCCACGTCGCCCAGTCGCCCACGAGGTTCGAGTTCGCGATCAGTACGCGCGGCGCCCATTCGTGCGTGCGGAAGACTCCGACTGGCTTTCCCGACTGCACCAGCAGGGTCTCATCGGGCTCGAGCTCATCGAGCGTGCGGATGATCGCGTCATACGCTTCCCAACTGCGCGCCGCTCGGCCCGTACCGCCGTAGACGACGAGTTCTTCGGGGTGCTCGGCGACGTCCGGGTCGAGGTTGTTCATCAGCATGCGCTTGGCAGCCTCCGCACCCCAGCTCTGAGCGGTGCGTTCGTTGCCACGAGCGGCATGGATGCCCCTATGAGACAGCGGGGTTTTGTCAGACATCGGCGTTCTCCTTCGCGGTGCGGGCAACGGCGCCCGATCGGACGAGCTCAGTGACCGCTTCTATCTCGGGTGAGAGGAAGCGATCAGGGCCTGGGCCCTCGACGACTGTGCGGACGAGGTCGCGGACGGCTCCGGTGGCGGCTCCAGACGAAAGCGGCGCACGAAGGTCGAGAGCGCGAGCGCCCGTGAGCACCTCGATCGCGATCACCCGTGTCAGCCCGTCGATCGCTCGACGGAGCTTACGGGCCGCAGACCATCCCATCGAGACGTGGTCCTCTTGCATCGCGGATGACGGTATCGAATCGACGGATGCTGGAGCGGCCAGGCGCTTCAGCTCAGAGACGATCCCCGCTGCGGCATACTGCGCGATCATGAGCCCGGAGTCCACGCCGACCTCATGTGCGAGGAACGGCGGCAGGCCGCGGTTGCGGGCGGGATCCAGCGCGCGGTCGGTACGGCGCTCGGAGACACTGGCGACATCGGCCACCGAGATCGCCAGGAAGTCGAGTACGGCCGCGACCGGAGCCCCGTGGAAGTTGCCATTCGATTCGATGCGTCCGTCCACGGTGATGACGGGGTTGTCGATCACGCTCGCCAGTTCCCGCGAGGCGATGGTGGCGGCGTGTGCCATCGTGTCGCGCATCACCCCGTGTACCTGGGGTGAGCAGCGCAGCGAGTACGCGTCCTGCACTCGGCCGTCTTCCGGGCCCCTGTGGCTGGCGAGAATGGGCGAGTTCGCCAGAAACATACGCAGGTTCACCGCCGATTGTGCCTGCCCGACCTGCGGGCGCAGCGCCATCAGATCAGCGGCGAACACGGCATCCGTGCCCAATTGGCTCTCGATCGACATCGCCGCCGCCAGGTCTGCGGTGGTGACGAGGGTTTCGAGGTCGTGCAGGGCGAGCAGCAGCATCCCGAGCATGCCGTCCGTGCCGTTGATGAGGGCGAGCCCCTCCTTCTCCACGAGGACGAGCGGTTCGATTTCTGCGGTCGCGAGCGCCTCTGATGCGGGCTGGAGGGTGTCATCAACGCGCACGTTCCCCTCGCCCATCGCTGCCAGTGCAATGTGCGCCAGCGGTGCGAGATCGCCAGAACAGCCCAGCGAGCCGTATTCCCTGACGACAGGGGTGACACCTGCGTTCAGCATGGCGGCGTAGGTTTCAGCGACGACGGGACGTACGCCGGTGCGACCGGATGCCAGGGTCTGCAGCCGCAGCAGCTGCAGGGCCCGCACGACCTCGGCCTCAACCTCGGCCCCCGTTCCGGCAGCGTGTGAGCGGATGAGACTGGCCTGCAGCTGGTGCCGGCGCTCCGGCGCGATGAACGTCGTCGCGAGCGCACCGAAGCCGGTGGACACTCCGTAGTGCGGATCCGGGTCTGCCGCGAGCGCGTCGACGATGCCGCGGGTCTCGGCGATCTGGTCGAGTGCGGCGTCATCGAGCACGATCTGCGCACCGTAGCGAGCGATCGCCACGACGTCGGCCGGGCTCAGGACGTCGGCGCCGACGCGCACGGCGCCGTCCGCGTGGGTGTGGGGGAACTCTGCCATGTCTTGATTCCACACCCTGGCAGTGGCGACGAACAGGGGCGCGTGACATCCTTTGTCTGTGATACCAGACAATAGGAGCGGCACGCAGGTTCCTGCTGCCGACCAGACCCTGCGCATTCTGCGGTATCTGGCCGGGCGCCCCGCGTCCGTCGCGGCATCCGCGATCGCTCGCGAGCTTGCCCTTCCCCGGTCGACTGTGCACCACCTGCTCAATACGCTCGCCGCGCACGGGTTCGTGCTGCACCTGCGCGAGGAACGACGATGGGCGCTGGGCATCGCGGCATCCGAGCTCGCCGGCGGATTCGCCCGCCAGCAGCCACTGGCCCGGCTCGGTCGACCTCTGGTCGCGGCGCTCGCCGACCGGCTGGGACAGAGTACGCACCTGGCCGTGTTGAGCGGCAGCGATGTCGTCTACATCGTCGAAGAGCGTGCCCCCCGGCGTCCGGCACTGGTCTCCGATGTGGGTGTGCGGCTGCCAGCGCATCTGACGGCGACCGGACGTGCGATGCTTGCGGCCCTTCCCCGTGAGCAAGTACGGGCGCTGTATCCGAACGCCGGAGTGTTCTCCACCCGCACCGACCGTGGCCCCTCGACGCCCCGGGCGCTTCGTGAATTGCTGCGCAGCATCCGCGCCGCCGGTTTCGCGTCGGAGGACAGCGAAGTGACGGAGGGCATGCGCTCGGTGGGTGTTGCGGTGCAAGACGCATCAGGATGGCCGCTGGCCGCCGTCGCGGTCACATGGGCGAGCGATACCGGTCCCGCAGAATCCGATGCGGCAAGCGCGGTCATCCAGACGGCGGCAGATCTCCAGCGGAGACTGCGCCACTGATCTGTCGCAGAACTGAGACAGTGCTGCAGCGGCGCGCATGCTGGCGCGCGCACAGATCGCACTGCGCTGACAAAATGCGGAGGGAGCCGCAGGCGTACTCGCCCGCGACCCCCTCCGAGGAGCCGGATCTCTCCGTAGATCAGCCGGCCGCACCCTTGCGGGGCTTGAGGAAGCTCTCCGGCTCCTGCTTTTCGCGCTTGGCCGCGCGCTTCTCCTTCGGCGACAGCTTGGCTGCCTTCTTTCCTGCTCGTGTAGTGGGCGTCTTTCCAGCCATCGGGACTCGCTTCCCCTTTCGGGCGGTTGGGCGGGTGTCACCACTGACCATAGCCAGTCCTGCAGGTAAGTCAAATTTCCCGATGAGAAGGAAAAAACGTGCTCGCGAAACCGGCGCGCTCACTCGGAGCCACTACGCTCAGAACGTGCTCGATACACTCACCGGCTTCGCCGTTGTCGCAGTCGCGATCGCCGTCGGGTACATCCTCGGCCGCATCGATCTGCTCGGCCCGCACGCACGTCACGTGCTCAGCCGGCTGACGTTCTTCGTCCTGTCGCCGTTCCTGCTGTTCACGGTGCTCTCTCAAGCCGACGCATCCATGCTCTTCTCCGCGCTGCTGCCGGCGTCCGCGGTCGCGGCCGTTGCTGTGATCGCTCTGCACACGCTCGTCGCTAGGCTCGTTTGGAAGCGGAACGTCGGCGAGACGCTGATCGGCGCCCTGGCTGCGGGCCAGGTCAACTCGAACAACATCGGCATTCCCCTCTCGCTCTACCTGCTCGGAAGCGCTGCCTATCCCGCGCCGGTGATCCTCATGCAGCTCCTGGTTTTCACACCGATCTCGCTGACCATTCTCGACACCATCACGGGTGGTCGAACCTCCCCCATCCGCACCGTCGTGCGCACGGTGACGAATCCGATCATCCTCGGCTCCGTGCTGGGAACTCTCGTCTCCGTGATCGGTATCGATCTGCCGCCGATCGTGATGGAACCGGCAACACTCCTGGCCAACGCCTGCGTTCCCGTACTGCTGATCAGCTACGGCATCTCCTTGCACGGGCAGAAGGTTCTGGGCACCGCAGGCCACCGCCGTGATGTGCTGCTGGCCAGCACTCTGAAGCTGCTGGTGATGCCACTGATCGCCTGGGTGGTCGCACAGTTCCTGTTCGGCCTGTCGACCCACGAGGTGCTCATCATCGTCGTGCTCGCAGCTCTTCCCACCGCGCAGAACGTCTTCAACTATTCACAGCGCTACGATATCGCCGAGCCGATATCCCGCGACACGGTGTTCATCACCACGGTCGGCTGTGTGCCGGTACTGCTCATCGCAACACTGCTGCTGGGCTGACTGGCGCACTTCTGGCAGAGTGTCGCCATGAGCAGTCTGCGCATCCTGCATCTCAGCGACACCCATTTCGCCGGCGACGGCGGCCGCCACTACGGCGTGGTTGACACCCGTGAACATCTGCAGCGGGCTTTGTCGCACGTAGGTCATCTGCTGTTCGATCTCGTGGTCATCTCGGGAGACGTGAGCGACGACGGCTCCGAAGAGTCGTACCGGCAGGTTCACGATGCGGTGCTCCCCTGGGCTCTGGCGCGAGGTGCGCGCCTCGTATTCGCGATGGGAAACCATGATCGTCGGGACACGTTTCGTGCGGTCCTCGGTGGCGGACAGCCGGATGCCGGTGAGCAGGAGCTCGCAGGCATCGACCTCGATCGTCCGGTGGCTTCAACCGCCGAGAGCAGTGGATGGCGTGTGATCGTGTTGGACAGTTCGGTGCCGGGCGCAGGCTACGGGCGGGTGGATGCCCCCCAGCAGCAGTTCCTGCGCGACGCCCTGTCCACGCCCGCCCAGCACGGCACAGTCGTGGTGATCCATCATCCGCCGGTTCGTGCGCACACTGACCTGCTGCAGGCTCTCGCGCTCGACGAGGAAGACGCCCAGTCCCTCATCGACATCACGCGCGACACGGATGTGCGCGTCAGCCTCTCCGGCCACTACCACGCGCCAATCGTCGAATTCGTCGACGGCGTTCCCGTAGTCGTCACCGCAGGGGTGGCGAACGTCTCCCGCACTTTCGCCGACGCTGCCGAGGAGTCGGCGATCGATGCCTTCGGCGGCGCGTTGGTCGAGATCGATGGCGCACGCGTCCGAGTAGTGCCGTTCCTCGAACGTCTGACGCCCGATGACGAAGTCTTCCACTTCGATGCCCAGGTCGTCGAGCAGATCATTCAGGATGCCGGTCGGCCGCACTGACACCGGAAAGCGAAGAAGCCCCGCCTGTCGGCGGGGCTTCTTCTTACTGTCTCAACACAGTGTGGACCTAAGGGGATTCGAACCCCTGACCTCCTCGATGCGAACGAGGCGCGCTACCAACTGCGCCATAGGCCCAAGAACCTCAGCTAGATTATCACGCCGGAAACAGGGACAGCGACGAGGGCGCGATCACCCGACAGCGCGGCGGGTGAGCAACTGGCGCACGTGTTCTTCGATCTCCGCGTCATCCACAAAACCCATCTGCGCGTATGGCGAGGCTTGGGCGGCAGGAAGAGCAACCGGTGCCGGCGGCCCCATCTGCTCGGCGCGCTCACGCAGGCGCGCGACGCGTTCGGCACGACGCAGCTCCTGGGTGGCTTCGATCTCGGCCCGCGCGGTATGGGTGAGCGAACCGCTCACCGAGGCCATCGGCGCAGGCAGCGGCCGTGGCGTCCACGTTGCACGCCCTTGGTCATGCAGCGGCGGCGAGACGCGCGGTGCAGTGTCGGTGGCGACGCTGCGCACCGGAAGGCGATCGATGCGACGTGCCACAGCTGTCATCTTCTGCAGTGTGACCGCGGCCACCAGAGCGAGTGCTCCACCGAGCCAGATCATCAGCTGCGCGCCGCCGGTGACGACCTGCCAGATTCCGAGCCCTGCCAGCACAAGACCGGCCAGCAGCAGCACGGTCGCCGTCATCCGCACTGTGCGGCGGGCACGAGCCTGACGAACAATGGGATCCGCTCGAGCGGCAGCAAGCTCGGCGCGCAGACGCACGAGCTCTCCAGCTTCTTTCTCGGACTGCAGCCGTCTTGCCAGCTTCTGCTGGGCGAGCGCAGTGCGGGCGTTGAGTTCGAGGTGCACCTCGCCGGGTGTCTCACTCGTCTCCGCCAGCACACGCAGTGCCTGATTCAGTCGCACCGCGTTTCTTTCTGACGAGTTGTACTGGTACCTGCCGCGCCAGGAGGGCAAAAGGTACAGCATCCAGAGCAACACCGACACAAGGACGATGACGCCCCCGCTCAGTACTGGCCCGTTCATAGGGACAACGGTATGCGACCGTGACCGGCCTTCGCCTCACCGGCGTCGCGTGTCGTTCCCGGGATTTCAGAAAACTCAGATCGAAAGACGATCAGACGGCGGAATGCTGGCAGCTTCCTGCGGCGCTTCGCCACTGATCCAACGACGCAGGACACCCTGGGGCACATCTTCGCGAGTCAACGCGAAGGCGTAGTGGTCACGCCAATCGCCGTCGATGTGAATGTACCGACGCCGCAATCCCTCGTACCGGAATCCGAGTTTCTGCACCACCCGCAGACTCGCGATGTTCTCCGGGCGAATGCAGATCTCCATCCGATGCAGCCCGAACTCGTTGAAGCACGCATCCGTCGCCAGGGCCACCGCTGTCGGGGTGATGCCGCGACCGGCGAAACGCTCACTCACCCAGTAGCCGATGGTCGCCGAGCACAGCGAACCCCGGGCGACGCCCCAGACATTCAGTTGCCCGGCGATCTCACCGTCGTATTCCATGACGAAGGGATACCCGGCACCGTCGCGGTACTGCTGCAGCAGTCGCCTGATCCCGAAGCGCATATCGAACGACGCGACACCGTTGGGAATCGTCGCTTCCCACTGCTGCAACCAAGTGCGGTTCTGCAGCAACTCGCGTTGCAGCACACGTGCATCACGCGTGCGGACGAGCCGCAACTCGATCGGCCCGTGACGACGCCCCGGCAACAGATCCATCCGACCCTCGAGACTGAACGCCTACAGGCGTTCGCCGAACGCCTTCAACCACGGACGAAGGTCTGGTCCGAGGTCTTCACGGTCAGCAGCGAGCTGAACGATCGCCTTGATGTAGTCGACGCGGTCTCCGGTGTCATAGCGGCGTCCGCGGAAGACCACACCCACAACACCGGGGCCGTTCTCGTCTGCGGCCAGCTCCTGCAGAGCATCCGTCAGCTGGATCTCGCCACCCTTGCCGGGCTTCGTGCGCTCGAGAATCGGGAACACGGATGCCGGCAGCACGTAGCGACCGATCACGGCCAGGTTAGAGGGAGCTTCTTCTTTGGACGGCTTCTCCACCAGTCCGGTGACACGAACGACATCATCCGAATCGGTGGGCTGGGCAGCGGCCGCGCCGTACATGTGGATGTGGTCGGGATCGACCTCCATCAAAGCGACCACTGCTGCGCCGGTGCGCTCGTGCTCCGCCATCATCGTCGTGATCAGCTCGTCGCGCTCATCAATAAGGTCATCGCCGAGCATGACCACGAACGGACTGTCACCGACGTGGGTCTTGGCGCGCAGCACTGCGTGCCCCAGCCCCTTCGGCTCGCCCTGGCGAAGGTAGTGAATGTCAGCGAGGTCACTGGACTTCATAACGTGCTTCAGGCGATCGAGGTCGCCCTTCTCCGTGAGCCTGACCTCGAGCTCCGGGACAGAGTCGAAGTGGTCGGAGATGGCGTTCTTGTTGCGTCCGATGATGACGAGGATGTCATCGATGCCCGCGGCCGCTGCTTCTTCCACCACGTACTGGATGGCCGGCTTGTCGACTACCGGGAGCATCTCCTTCGGCATGGCCTTGGTGGCAGGCAGGAATCGCGTGCCGAGACCCGCCGCCGGAATGACTGCCTTCATTGACTGTTTTCCCATTTGGCCAGCTTAGCGGCGAGGCGCACCATGCCCGACACGTAGACTCGAAACATGTCGACAGACATCGAACAGCAAAAGCGGGCACTGCGTGCAGAATTGCGCGAGCGCCGGCAGCTGCTTTCTGACTCGCAGCGCGAAGCCGCGGCATCCGGCATCGCCGAACAGCTCGACATCCTTGTGAACACGCGCAATGCGCAGTCGATCTCATGCTTCCTGTCCACGACCACGGAGCCGGGAACCCGGGACTTCGTCACCGCCGCTGTCAAGCGCGGCATGCGGGTACTTCTCCCCATCACACGCGCCGACGGATTGCTGGATTGGGCCGTGGCAGACGACTCGACACAGGTCGCCGAGGGCCTGTTCGGTTTGCCCGAGCCGCAGGGTGAAGTGCTCGGTCCGATCGCTGTCAACGACGTCGACCTCATGATCATCCCCGCCGCAGCGATCGACTCCACCGGCACACGGCTCGGTTGGGGACGCGGTTATTTCGACAAGACCATCGGGTCCATGGAGAAATGCCCTCCGGTGTATGCCGTGATCTATGATTCCGAGATACTCGACTCCCTCCCGCGGGAGATGCACGATCAGCCGGTTGACGGCATCGTGACTCCTTCCCGCATCCTCACCCTGTCGCCAGCGCGACACTGAACCACCTGAAACGAACATGCCTACCTACGCCTACGCCTGCACCGCGTGCAGCCACGCTTTCGACGCCGTCCAGAGCTTTTCCGACGATGCCCTCACCATCTGCCCTGAATGCGGCGGCGCCCTGCGCAAGCAGTACGGGTCGATCGGGGTGACGTTCAACGGTTCCGGTTTCTATCGGACGGATTCCCGGAGTGGCTCTGGTGCAAAGCCGAATGGTTCGGCATCATCGAAATCGGAGTCGCCGACGAGTTCCACTCCGGCGCCTGCGTCGGCTCCTGCCTCAGCCTGAGGCAGCATCGATAGATGGGGGTTCCCATGTTTCAGGGATTCAAAGAATTCATCACCAAGGGCAATGTCATCGACCTTGCCGTCGCGGTCGTTATCGGCGGCGCGTTCACAGCCATTGTCAACGCGGTGGTGTCGAGCATCATCAACCCGATCGTCGCCCTGTTCTACCAGCCCGACGCGTCCGGCAACATCGGCCCGACACTCACCGGAATCTACGGCCAGCAGGTGACCTTCCCGCTGGGAGACCTCATCAGCGCGATCATCAGCTTCCTCGCTGTCGCGCTCGTCGTCTACTTCGTTTTCGTTGTGCCGATGAACAAGTACAACGAACGCAAGGCCGCGCGAAACCCTGCGGTCGAGGAGGACACCCTGCCGACCGAGCAGGACCTGCTCATCGAGATCCGTGATCTTCTCCGCAAGGACAGCATCCGCTGAACGCAGGACCACAGCGTCAGGCCCTCATCTCCTTCGGGAGGTGGGGGCCCTTCCGTATCGTGGGGGACCTTCAGTAGTGCGGCGGAACGTCGCCGAGCATCCGGTCATCATTAGGACCGCGCCCGGTGATCTTCTCTTTGGCCGGCGCTTTATGCGTGACCACGTCCGGAGAGGTGTCGGTGCCGGCCACTGCCGTCAGTCGCGCACGACGGCTTCCCGTCACCCGGACGATCCGCTGACGCGGACTCTCCTCAGGGTTGTGCTCACCCATCGAGATCGGGGAGGTTGATCGGCTGCGTGTCGGTTTCGACCTTCGCAGCATCCGCCGCGATGCCGAGCACAGCTGCGATTCGGGATGCCGCGGTGACCGGGTCGCTGTACAGATCAAAGGCGTGCACGCGTACGTAGTGCCAGCCGAGTCGGCGCAGCACGTGCGGGCGCAGTCGCAGGGTCTCACGCAGCGAGTCACCCAGCGTCTCGGGGTCACTCTCGATCACAACGGCCTTGCCGTTGTACTGCGCCACCAACGGCAGCAGGCCGCGATAGTCGACATCGACGAATGCCCCGAGGCGCCGCAGTTCGCGGGCAAGCGCCAGCGTCAGCGGGTCGGCGAGGTCTTCCAACCGTGATTCGCGGCTGCGTGAGGCCAGTCCACCAAGAATCGACATCAGCGTGGATGCCCCGTGCATGAGGCGTCCGTCATCGAATGCCGACGGGCGAATGGACGACACCAGAACCATCGAGCGCCGGGCCCTGGTCATGCTGACTGTCAGCAGCCGCTCACCGTCCGGTGTGGACAGGTCTCCGAAATCGCTGAGCACGCGGCCGTGCTTGGTGAGTCCATACCCCAACGAGAAGATCACACGATCGCGGCTCTCTGCCACTGACTCCTCGAGCGTGAGTACCGCGAACGGCTCTGCCGTGTAGCGTCCGACGAAATCGGCAACATCGGAGCGGCCGGCGAACGCCGACGTCACCGCTGCACGGATGCGCTCGGCGTGCTTCGCGCTGGCGGTGATCACCATGAGCGACTCGGTCGGACGGTGCACTGCATGCTCGACCACCAGCGTGACGACGCGCGACACCTCAGCGTTCGGGCTCTCCACGGCCCCAGAGATCGGGTCGGGTGCTCCGACTCCGCCCTCGACGTAGTCGACTGTGAGGCTGCCCCGACCGAGGTATGAGCCGGCCCAGGGCAGTGAGACGATCTCGCCGCCGTAGAAGGCGTCGTTGATCAGTTCGGCAAGGTCTTCTCCGCCAGCGCGGTAACTGCGCGTCAACGTCATCACCGGGAGTAGTTCGGCGAGGCGCTCGAACACACTGACCTCGTCGAACGGCACCTCCGCTTCCCATTCGGTATCGGGGTCCACCGCCATCGTGAACGGCGTCGGGCGCTGCGTCACCGGGTCGCCGAACGCGACGACCTGGCGTGCCCGGCGAATCGCGGGGGCGGCCTCAGCCAGGTTGATGGCGGCAGCGTCGGCCAGCAGCACGGTGTCGAACTCCACAGAGTCGGGGATCTCCGGCACCTGGTACGGCGAGGAGAGCCAGGCCGGTGCGAGCACGCTCATCAGGGTCGACGCCGCCGACACGATCTCCGCTGTCGACGGGGTGCCCTGCGTCAGCGCACGACGGAGGTTCTGCGACTCAGTGGGCTCATCGACAATGGCGATGCGCCACTGGTTGGCGAGCTGCCACGCGAGCAGGGGCCCACCCATCGCCGCATGTGCTTCGTCTACGAGGCGGAAGTCTCGTTCGAGTCGATCGACGACTGCGGTGTTCGCTCCGAGCAGTGCCCGGTTGTCTTGCAGTGCACGCTCCAGCAGCGATTGCCACCAGGCGAACTCCAGCTCTTCGGCGACCTGTTCTTCAGACACGTGGCGCACCGAGAGTTCTGCCAGCAGCGGCTCGAGTCCCAGCGTTGCGAGCTTGTCGCGGATGGTCGCACGCTCGACCAGGTTGTCGAACACATCCGAGCGGGCAGCGAGCCCGGCAAGCGTGCGCTGAACCCGTTCGATCGGGAGGGTGGCCAGCGGCTCGCGCCGTCCGAGTGCAGCGTCGAGCTCTGCGAGCTCGGCACTCACCCGCCGCCAGGATCCGAGCACGTCAGACAGTCCGAGCGGAATTTCGGGCGCAGCACCGGCATCGACGTAATGCTGCCACTGGGTGCGCTGCTGCTGGATGCGCAACAGCGCCTCGTGCATTTCCGGGATGTGCACGCCGGGCCGTACATACTCTCGGGCGAGGCGACGCAGGCGTCGGCGGTTCGCTCCGGACAGCTTCGGGGCATCGCGGCGGGAGCCATGCGCCTGAATCAGCTCGCCCAGCGGGCGTTCGAAAACAGTCGGGCTGAAGCGGTCGAGCGAGTCCCGGATGCCCTCCAGAAGGCTCAGATACTCCCCCAGCTCGTCAATCGTGGTGAACGGACGCATGCGCGTCTGCGAGATGAGCTCGAAACCTCGCTCCAGCAGTGCTGGAACGCTTGACGCGTGCAGCCGACCGGCAAGCTCGTGTGCGGCGCGTGCTGACTCGGTACTCGTGAAGCTGACGCCGTACCAGGGCGAATCATCCGGTCCGAAACGGAATTCACCGAGGCGCGCGGCCTGCACGAGCGCGGCGGCGGCGTCACTGCGGTCTCCCGACAGCCGGCGCAGCGTCTCAGTGCTCAGTCGCGCAGTCGTCGACGGCGGCACCGGCAGCAGGGCCAGGCGCGTGAGGTTTCGGGTGGCATCCAGCACGGATGCTTCAAGTCCGGCGATCGGCGCCGTCAGCGCCTTACGGTAATCGAGCAGCACGGCCCGAAGGCGCACGAGTGCATCATCGACATCGCTGACTTTGGGAGCGGTCGCCTTCTCGTTGCGCCCGATCGCGCGGACGAGATCACGACGGATGCTGGCGGGCGAGACCGCGAGGCTGTCCAAACCGATTCCCGCCAATCGGTGGCGCACACCATCGAGCGTGGAGCGCCGAGCAGACACGACGAGCACACGCTTGCCGGCCCGCACCAGTTCACCCAGGGCGTTGATGACGGTCTGCGTTCCGCCGGTTCCCGGAAGGGTCGAGACGACGAGCGAGTGGCCCGCGGTGATGCGTGCCAACACCGACTCCTGCTCGGCGTCGGCATCGAGCAGGAGCGTGTCGGATGCTGGTGCGCGCTCATCCGGGCTGGTGCTTCGCGGCGCGGGACGGGCAGCGGTGACCTGCTCACGATCGTCGACGTGCCCGGCGAGGGCGTTCAGTAATTGGTGATCGAGGCTAGTGCTGTCGCGCGACATCGATGAGGCAATGTCGGCGAAGGTCGATACGACCAGGCGCGGCAGCACCGTGAAGGTATCGATCGATTGGGTGGCTGCGCGCAGATGATCGATGACCGGCTGCGGTTTGAAGATGCCACTGTCGTAGGCGAGGGCAGCCAGTGCCTCCGCGTCGATGGTGATCCCGAAGTGCTCGCGCGCAACGCTCACCAGTTCCGGGTTGACGGTGAAGGATCCCTGCAGCTTCAGCTCGAAATCAGCATGGTGCCGCCGGATCGCAAGCGGACGCAGCAGCACGGGAGCGGCGAAGTCGGCTCCGCCGATGCGCCACCCGGCCAGCCCCACGGCCAGATGCACGGCGTCGACGCCGCGCACGGTGCGCAATTCCGTGTGCTTCGCGGTGATCCGCTCCGCAGCCAATCGCGCAGTTCGCAGCCCGACCTCGTCACGGAAGAGGTTGGACAGCAGCGTCGATTTTCCGGTGATGAACTGCGGCAGGCTCCCCGGATGAGCCTTGGAGATATCGATCCCACCCTCGACGGTGTCGCGGTACGTGATCAGGGGTGAGGGGCCACCAAGGTCAGCGGCCTCGGCGCGAAGCCGAGTGCGTTCGGCGTCGGCAACGTGAGCGAGCGCGATGGCGGTGTGGTCATCATGCTGACCATCAAGCGTCATCGCGGCATCCGCAGCCTTATCTTCACGTCGCCACACATAGAACACACTAAGCTCCGCAGGTGCGCGATCCCTGTATCCCCGGCGGGTTTCCTCGGATTGAGCCACTTTTTCTCCACCGATCATGCCCTTTCCCAGGTTCTCCCCCATCCGCGCGATCAGCACCTCAAAAGTTCGGTCTGCACGTCAGGATGGGGTGATGACATTCCGCTACGACTTCGCACCCACGCCCTTCGGCGATGCGCTGGTGGTCTTCTCCGACGAGGGGATCGTGCGCTTCGACCTCTCAGAATCAGCAGACCCTTCCGTTCCCTGGCTGCTGGAGAGCATCTCCGCGCGCCTTCGCAGTGTGCCCGTGGCAGATCCGGGTGCGGCCGACGAACTCGCTCATCTGCTCGATGACTACTTCGCCGGCTCCCCCGTGCGCTTTGATGAGCTTGTACGGCTCGATTGGCGCCTGGTGAACGGTTTCCACCTGTCTGCCCTGCAGACGATCAACACAATCGAATGGGGCGAGACGATGAGCTACGGCGAAGTCGCCGCCCTCGCCGGCAGCCCCGGTGCCGCCCGCGCAGTCGGAACGGCGTGTCGATTGACGCCCTTCTCCGTCCTCGTTCCGGTGCACCGGGTCGTGCGCTCTGATGGCACGCCGGGGCAGTACGGTGCTCATCCCGAACACAAGCGCTACCTGCTTGATCTCGAGAAGCAGTGAGGCGATACCCGGCGAATGGTAGGGTCGACGCTACGAAACGGGGAACAGCGATGTCTCCCGAAAGCAGGCAGTCGATGAACACCACGATCACACTCGATCCCGATACCGACCTCGTCGCTCAAGCAGTGCGAGAGCTCTCTGCGCGCACCCGGTTCCCGGTCGCGTTCGGTGGCCTGATCGAAGACGGCATCGTCTCGGTGACCAGCATCGTCGGAAACCGCACGCACAGCCTGGAAGGCCTGAAGGTGCGTCCCGAACGCGGCCTCGGCGGACGGGCAATGACCGAGTTGCGACCGCGAATGACCAACGACTACGGAGCGTCGCTGCACATCACCCACGATTACGACGGTTTCGTGCTCGGCGAAGGATTGCGAACACTGCTGGCGCTTCCGATCATTGTCAACGGTCGCTCACGCGGGGTCCTCTACGCCGGGGCATGGAGCGAATCGCCGATCGGCGGTGTCACCACCGCACCGGCGATGACAATCGCTGATTCCGTGGCATCCGAACTGCGAATCCGCGACGAGGTGGACCGACGCGTGGAGTCGATGAACCTGTCGACGTCAGCCTTCACCACCTCCGATCGAGAACAGCTGCGCGAAAGTTTTGCCGAACTGCGCAGCATCGCCGGAGAAGTCGATGAACCGGCGCTGCGCGAGCGTCTTTCCCGGCTCGAGAATCAGCTCCTCGCGGTCGCCGGTGAGCAGGCGCCTGCGACGACCGGCGCGATCCCCACGGTTCACCTGTCTCCACGCGAGACCGATGTGCTCGCCTGCGCGGCGTTGGGATGCACGAACGCCGAGATCGCCGCGCAACTCGGATTGCGGGCGGGCACGGTAAAGGCCTATCTGAGCACAGCGATGTCGAAATTGGATGCCTCCACCAGGCACTCCGCCGTTACTCGAGCACGCCGCGCCGGGCTGCTGCCGTAACCACGCTGTTTACCGCGCACCGATTGTCCTCGACAATTGCCTCATCAGTGACAAGTGAATTGTTTACACGTAAGCTGGCGAAATGGCTCGACGTATTGTGCACCAGTTGGTTGACGACATCGATGGAACGGTACTCGGAATCGGCGAGGGTGAGACCGTGCTTTTCTCCCTCAATGGCACCGCTTATGAGATTGATCTCACATCAGCGAATGCTGAGGAATTCCGCGAAGCAATGGCACCTTATGTCTCTGCGGCGCGACGCTCATCAGCATCCGCCTCGCGTGGGACGACCCGCAAGCGCGCGACGAGCTCGCCGGAAAGCGCCCTGATCCGGGAATGGGCACGTGCTAATGGGCACGCCGTTTCGGAGCGTGGCCGTATTCCTGCAACGTTGGCTGAGGCGTACCGCGCAGCGCACTGATCATTCCTCGCGAGCCCACAGTTCGTCTGTGATCGCAATTTCGCGAGTCATATCTTCGAGAAAGCGAATCACCACTTCTCGCTCATCGGAATTCAGCCGTGCCCCGGAATAGAACCGCTTTGCCTGCTGGCGCCCGACCGTCTCCATTGCCGCCTCATACGTTTCGGGGGTAATCGTGATGGCCAGCGCTCGACGGTCGGTCGGGTGCGGTGATCGCACGATGTGCACCCCCTTCTCGAGCCGGTCGAGCAACTTCGTCGTAGACGCGCTGGAAATGTTCAGGTGCTGGGCGATAGCCCCCGGCGTGGCGATTGTGCCACGGTTGCTGCACACGATCAAGAAGTGCAGAGCGCGCATGTCGGTCTCGTTCAGCTTCATGTAGCGACGAGACGCTTCGGACAGGCGCTGCTCCGCTTCGCGCAGCGCACCCAGCGCAGCCATGACACGTGTGACTTGAGCGACCTCTTCAGCCGCCATCCCCGAACGATCCACAAGAGTTCCGCTCGGATCACTCGCATCGACGTCATAGATCGGCGGTGACGTCTCCAGGTGTGCGGCGTCGGGCCCCGGGGAGATCATCTTCACCTGCATCCTCCGGCCGCGAACCGTGCGCCGGCATTTTGCATCACTCTACACATGATGATTAGATGCTAGCGTTATTACTTGCTTGGCTAACGAAATCGATGACGTGGCCGTTCCGCCGCTTGCGCCATCTTGCTGAAGGGCTTCTCCATGACTTCTCCGGATTCTCTCCGAAGCGACACCCCGCGACGACGTGTGCGGCGGCGCTCCTGGCTGCGCGTGCTCCTGCCCGCCATGCTGATCATCGCCTGGCTTGCCGGAGCGGGGCTGGGCGGGCCGCTGTTCGGCAAGGTGGGCGAGGTGTCATCGAACGATCAGACGAGTTATCTGCCGTCATCGGCGGATGCAACCCAGGTGCAGAACCTCCTCGGCGAGTTCAACGACTCAGACGCGATCCCCGCGATCGTCGTCTTCGTCGGTGACGGTGAACTCGACGAGAATCAGCTCACCGCGATTGCGGATGCTGTCGCCGCGGCGCCCGACATCGAGGGCGTGGCCGCTGAGGTCTCCCCCGCCATCCCCTCCGAAGATGGCCGTGCAGTTCAGGCATTCGTCCCGATCTCCAGCGACGCCGACCTCGGCGATGCGGTCGCGGCGCTCGGAGACGAGCTTCGCAGCCAGGCGCCCGATGGGGTCGTCGTCTATGTGACCGGTCCTGCAGGATTCTCCGCCGACCTAGTCGCCGGCTTCGCCGGAATCGACGGCCTGCTGCTGGGTGTCGCGCTGCTCGCCGTGCTCGTCATCCTCATCCTCGTATACCGGTCGTTCCTGCTTCCCGTGGTCGTCCTATCGACGAGCCTGTTCGCCCTGTGCGTCGCGCTGCTGGTTGTCTGGTGGCTGGCCAAATGGGAGATTCTGCTGCTGAGCGGGCAGACCCAGGGAATTCTGTTCATCCTTGTCATCGGCGCGGCGACGGACTATGCGCTCCTGTTCGTCGCCCGGTTCCGAGAAGAGCTGCGCAGCACCCAGGACAAGGGCGTTGCAACGATGGCTGCGTGGAAGGCATCGCTGGAGCCGATCGCGGCATCCGGTGGAACAGTGATCGCCGGGCTGCTGTGCCTGCTCCTGAGCGATCTGAAATCGAACAGCACACTGGGCCCGGTGGCCGCGATCGGCATTCTGTTCGCCATGCTCTCAGCCCTCACTTTGCTGCCGGCATTGCTGTTCACGTTCGGTCGCGCGGTGTTCTGGCCCCGGCGCCCGGCGTTCGAGCCGGATGTTGTCGCGGCTGAGACCGGCGTGGCGACGAAGGGCCTGTGGGCGTGGTTGGCGCGCGGCATCCAGCGCCGCCCGCGCCTGATCTGGATCGTGACGACCCTCGTGCTCGTCGCGGGTGCGGCAGGGTTCACTCAGTTCAATGCGTCGGGCATCCCGCAGTCGGACCTGGTGCTGGGCGCTTCTGAGGCGCGCGATGGTCAGGTGGCGCTCGGCGAGCACTTCCCCGGCGGATCCGGAAGCCCCGTGTACGTCGTTGTGGCCGAGGACTCACTGCAGGACGCTGCCGATGTTCTCCTAGCCAACAGCGGCATCGACTCCGTCGCTGTGTCTGCCGCAGACTCGCCCAGTGGTACTGCGAGCGTGGATGCTGATGGCATCACGGCGTTCGGCCCTCCGGGATCGCCTGCCCCCGAGCCGACGGTGGTCGATGGTGATGTGATGTTGCAGGGCACGCTGACCGACGCCGCCGATTCCGATGCTGCTGCTGAGACGGTTCGCGAACTGCGCGGCGAGCTGGCTGACCTCGATGCCCTCGTGGGCGGCGTGACGGCGACCTCTGTCGATACGAATGATGCCTCAATCCACGACCGCAACCTGATCATTCCGATCGTGCTCGTCGTCATCCTCGTCATCCTGATGCTGCTGCTGCGCTCGGTGCTCGCACCCGTGCTGCTGATCCTGACCACGGTGCTTTCGTTCGGTACAGCGATGGGCGTGTCAGCACTGGTGTTCAACGGTGTCTTCGACTTCCCGGGTGCTGACCCGGCCGTGCCGCTGTACGGATTCGTGTTCCTCGTGGCGCTCGGCATCGATTACAACATCTTCCTGATGACGCGCGTTCGTGAGGAATCTATCAAGCACGGCACCCGCGAGGGGGTGCTGCGCGGACTCTCGGTCACCGGCGGCGTGATCACCTCAGCGGGCCTCGTGTTGGCTGCGACCTTCGCCGCACTGTCGGTGATTCCGATCCTGTTCCTGGTGCAACTGGCATTCATCGTCGCCTTCGGTGTGCTGCTGGACACCTTCGTCGTGCGATCGCTGCTGGTGCCCGCGCTCTCCTACGACATCGGCCGCTCGATCTGGTGGCCGTCGAAGCTGGGCCGCGGCAAGCGCTGAGCTCAGGTGAAGGCGGGGATCATCGACACGACGAGCCCGATGATCCCCACGCCGGCGAAAACGATGCCGAGGGTTGCCAAGAGCCGGCGCAGCATCGGTGCGGTCATCCGCACATGACCGGGGCTTCGCACACTGACGAATCCCTCGTGCCATCCGTCGGCGACGTTCTCGCGCTGGGTGAGGGGGCGTTCGCGGAAGTCGCCTCCGGCAAACCAGCGGGCGATCGCTTCCCCATCACGTTCGATGACGGCGATGTCGACCGGTTCCCAGCGCCCTTCGGCGAGCGCGATCATGCCAGCGACGATGAGGAGCGGGATGCCGGCGCCGAGACCGATCCAAGACAGCACCTCGCCGACGGCTGCAAGGGCGTCCAGTGGGCTCACCTGTTCATCGTAGAAGACGTGGCGGCCTAGTCCGGCATCGGGGATCAGTCAAGAGGGTCGTGAACGCTGTTCGGTGGACGTAAGGTCGCGGACACCAGCGAAAGGAACTCTCATGTCCAACCCTCCCTTCCCCCCTCTGCCCCTACCCGATGACGATCGCATCACTGACGAAGGCGTAGCCGAACCCGGTGTCGACGACATGGCGACAATCGAGCACGATGGCGAACGCGTCGTCGATCCTGACATCGATCCCGCCCAGGTTGACAGCGCCGCAGCAGATCGAATGGCATCTGGCGCACCGACAGAAGAAGGTGACCTGTGAGCGGCATCGAAGACCAGGGTATGCGCCCTCCTGGCGTCGAGCAGGCACCCGTGGAAGAATCCGAAGATGCGGCAGAGCACACAGAGACCGGGCAGGTCCCGGCCGGTCGGGCCGGTGCCGATTCCGGCTCAGCGGACAGGGTGCGCATCGATCCGGATGATGAAGCCGAGATCCCCGACGCGTCGCGAATGAATGACGCCCCGGGAGTCGGACCTCGACCGCCTAAGCCGTAGTTGTTGCTTCGATGTGCTCATCGATGAGCGTGATGCCACCCGTGGAGTGAGCAGAATTCGCCAAGTCCTCCACCCATTTCCGACTGATGTCCGACGGCTCGACGGAGTCGAACACGAACCGGAGTGGAATCGAAGGGTGTAGCCAGATCGTGCTACGACCACTTACTTCCCCTTCGGGGTGACGCCACGAGAGAGTGAAGCTCTCGCTGCGACGCAGCTTGGTGGCCACGACGATCTTCAGGTGCGCGAGCGCACGATCTTCGATATTGATGGGTTCATTCGAGTCACCGTAATAAAGACTTCCCATGAGCGTCCTGGCCTTTCATCACGCGCAGCTGAACTGCCGACCGTGCGGGGTCGTGCGTCACCATTGAATCTAGCCTCTCCGGGTCACCGTGTCCTCATCGGCGAATGTCGCGCGCCGCGGCTGCCTCTTTTCGATCTCGGCGAACGCTCTTCGCGATCCGCGTCGCGTCTCTGAGCGGTACCTGCACCTGCGTCTCGGCGTGGATGCCCGCTTGCAACTGTCGCACGCGCTCCACTTCCGCATCGAACTCCGCACCCAGAAGCAGGGCCATATTGGCGATCCACAGCCAGAGCGCGATGATGATGACACCGGCGAAGGCACCGTAGATGCGATCGTACTCGGCGATGGTCGATACGTAGAGGCGGAAGCCGAGCGACGCCAGCACGAGAGCCACAAGCGCAATGGCGGCGCCGAGACTCATCCACCGGAACCGCGCCGGCCGTACGTTCGGTGCGAAGTAGTACAGGAAAGCCAGCACGAAAACGACGACGATGGCCAGAAGCGGCCAGCGCACGATACGCCAGACGAACAGCGCCGTTTCGCCCAGACCGATCGCACCACCGATCGCTTCCGCGATACCGCCGGACACGGCCAGAAGCGCGGCAATGGCTGCAACACAGACGATGATCACCAGTGCGATCAGGAGCTGCCCGATTTTCAACTTCGCGGCTGTGCGCCCCTCAGCGACCCCGTAGATGCGATTCATGCCCCGCCCCAGCGCTGCAACGTAGCGCGCGACAGCCCACAACGTCAGTGCGAGGCCGAGCACGAGCACGATGCCCGACAGACGCGCATCAGCGATCTGACCGATCACGTCGCGGATCGCTTCCGTCGAGGCATCCGGAACCAGGGATTGCGCAACCGCGCTGATTATTCGGGCTGTTTCCTCCCCACGCCCGAGCAGGCTCACCACGGAGAACGCGACCATCGCAGCCGGCACCAGGGCGAGCACTGCGTAGAACGTCAGACTCGCGGCGACGTCAGGACACTCGTCTGTACCGAAGGCACGAAAGGTACGCCGGACAGCGAGCTTCCATGAGCGGCGTTCGATCTGCGCGGGTGACCCTGGTTTTTCGGAGCGATTCAACGGCATGACAGGCTCTCCTTTTGTTATCAGGATGGCAGTCCGGATCCGTTTCGCTTACTCCCTTGACACTCCACGCGCTCTCGCCGTAACGAACTCGGTCATCGATTCTCGTTTGTCAACCCGGTTCGACCCGGGCGCCGGGTGCGCGAGGGTTGACGGATACCCAGAGGAGAGAATATGAGCAACTCAGATCAGCCCACCGCAGACCGCCCGGATGAGCCGGACACTCCCGACGAAGAGGAGATGCCCTCCACAGAAGACCTCCAGGAGCCGAGCACGGAGAAAGAGCCCGGCGAGGAGCCCAAGGCGCCAGAGCGGACCGAACCCGAGCCAAGCCACGAGGCCGTCGGCATCGGGATCATCGGACGCCCTCAGGTGGAGCCGGAGTCTTCCGATTCCTGACCCAGCCGAGTTAGTCGAGGACAAGTTCTCCGTGAGCGTTGAGGATCTCCATTATGTGCTCGACCCTCTTCGCGTCGATCACGGGCTTGTTCGGTTCGTCGAACGCAAGGACCAGAGGGATGCTCGGATGCATCCAGATCGTGAGACGACCGGCAGGACCATTCTCGTCTCGCAGCCATGTCATCATGAAGCTCTCGTGACGACGTAGCTTCGTTCCGATCACAATTTTGACGTGTGCCAAGGTCTCATCGTCGACAGTGATCGCAGGGCGAGAGCTGTTGTACTCGAGTGTTCCCCTGAAATGAACGCTACTCGGGCAAGGATCACGGGGGCTTCTAGAGTCTGTGAAGATTGTGCCCCTGGAGGGACTCGAACCCCCAACCCTTTCCTTAGGACGGAACTGCTCTTCCATTGAGCTACAGAGGCTGACCAGACCAGTCTAACCATTCGCGCCAGCGCTGTTCCTCGCGCCCTACGCCGCCAAAGCCAAATACGGCTCCCAGCATGGGTCACTGCGCTCGGTGCCGCGGACAGTCCACGCTGTCCCCCGCGGCGGACGCGGATTGAACCGCAGTTGCCAGTGCATCTCCTGCGGGGTGCGATTGCTTTTGACGTTGTTGCAGCGCAGGCAGCAGGCGACGAGGTTCTCCCATGAATCCGCCCCGCCGCGAGAACGTGGAAGCACGTGATCGATCGTGGATGCCGCGCCCCCGCAGTAACCGCATCGATGGTTGTCCCGTCGCAGAACACCGCGCCTGGTCACCGGAGCGCGCCGGCTCATCGGAATGCGCACATAGCGGGAGAGGATGATGACGGCCGGTCGATCATAGGCGCCCTGGGCAGCCCAGACGGGATCGTCTTCGACCCGCTCGACGACAGTGGCTTTCTCATTCATCACAAGCACCAGCGCTCGTTTGAAGGAGACCACCGCAAGCGGTTCATACCCGGCGTTAAGAACAAGTGTGCGCATTGTCATCCTCTCGATCCGCCGGGACGGCTTCCCGGCACTCTCGACTCACACGACGCCACATGGACGACAGAGGAAAGTACGCAGGAACCAAAAAAGGCGCCGTCTTTACAGACAGCGCCTTTCGCACACGACAAGCTCAGTGCATCCCTGCGGGCAATGCCGAAGAACGTAACGACCGAGTGCATCCATGGTGCGGATGCTCGGTATTCGTTCCATCGGCTTTCTCCCATCCGTGCGACGACGGGTACAGGCTAACCCATCGTGCCGACAGATGACGAAACAGCAGGTGAACAATTCGGCGCGTGTCGTGCCCGAACAGCAGAGAGGATCAGCCGGCGTTAGCGCGCAGCCACGCGATCGGCTCCATCAGCCCACCGTTGACGCGCACTTCGAAGTGCAGGTGGTTCGCGGTGGAACGACCGGTGCTGCCGACGAAGCCGATGAGCTGACCGGCTGCGACATACTGACCGACCTGGACCTGACGCGAACCGTAGACCATGTGACCGTAAACGCTCGAGGCGACCTGACCACCGATGACGTGATCGATCATGACGGCGACACCGTAGCCACCGATGCTCTCCGCGGATGCGCGAACCGTTCCGGCCGCGGTGGCGTAGATCGGGGTGCCCTGTGGTGCGAGCATGTCGGCGCCCTGGTGCGCACCGCCGACGGTGCGACTGACGTTGTACGAGCCCTGCGGAAGCGGATAGCGAACTTCGCCAGAACCGGGTGAGACCAGTTCGTAGTTTCCCGTGTTGATACTGACGCCCGGTGAAGCGACGGATGCAGCGGCAGCGGCAGCTGCGGCCCGTGCAGCAGCGGCCTCTTCAGCCTTCTTCTTCTCGATCTCCTCAGGAGTCGTCGCCGCGTATGTACCGCGATCCAGCGGCGACGCCGTCGCCTCGGATGCGACAACCAACGACTGAGCGTCATCGAATGCAACCTGCTGCAGAGTTGCCGGAGCATCCGCAGAGGGAGTCGATGAGGCAGCGAATGAGGGAAGAGCGATGCCGGCAACCAGAACACCTACTGCTCCGAAGATCGCCATCGATCGCATCGGCTTAACCATCTTGCGAGCCGCGTCGCGGGTGACCACAGTGCGGGGTCGCTTGGCGGCCTTCTCAGTCGTGTTCGTAGTGGTTTCGATATCTAGGGCCAAAAGGTGATCCTCCTGCGCCTCGACGCTCGGGTTGCGCTGGCTCGTCGGCACTCTGCTTCTCGTGGCACTTGCTCGGGGCACTTGGTGCGATCTGTCCGAGAAGATGACGAGCCGGTGAGGCAATCTTCTCGGTTCTGCCGCCAACGGGCTTCTTCTTTGGCGACCTGTCCGAGGTTACCGGATGATAACGATTCTGTCACCCTGGGAACCTGACAATCCCCCGTCAGGCCGGTTCGCCCACGAGGAAGATGTGTGAAGCCAGTTCAACCGGCAACTCCAGGCTCTCTTCATTGCCGTCCATCTCGATGAGCACATAGCCCTCGTTATAACGGTAGTTTCCATGAGCGCCAGGCACGACTCCTGCGTCGCGCAACTGCTCGAGCAGCTCGGGATCAACCTGGGCAGGCTCGGCGAGACGACGAACTGTTCCCTCGGTCGACTCACCCGCAGCATTGAGCTTTGCGACCAGCCCGATCACGCCTTCGTCAAACACTCGCGCAGGCGCGCCGCCGAGCTGATCGAGTCCGGGGATCGGATTGCCGTACGGCGACTCGGTCGGGTGTCCGAGCAGTTCGATGAGGCGCCGCTCGACCTGTTCGCTCATCACGTGCTCCCAGCGGCAGGCCTCGTCATGAACATAGGCCCAGTCGAGCCCGATCACATCGGACAGCAGCCGCTCCGCAAGGCGGTGCTTGCGCATGACGTTGACGGCCTTGCGCCGACCGGCCTCGGTCAGTTGGAGCGTGCGATCGTCGGACACGATGACGAGCCCGTCACGTTCCATGCGCCCGATGGTCTGCGACACCGTCGGACCGGAATGACCGAGTCGTTCGGAGATGCGCGCGCGCAGGGGAACAATGTTCTCCTCCTCGAGTTCGAGGATGGTGCGGAGATACATCTCCGTGGTGTCGATCAAGTCTGCCATCTGGCCCTCCGGGTCTTCTTAGGTAAGCCTACATTCCCGGCCGGATATCGGCGTCGAGTCACAGTGAAGGTCATCGGTCCGACACGGCCCTAGAATCGACCCATGGCGATCGAGATTCCCCGTGACCTTCTGCCCGTTGATGGCCGCTTCGGCTGCGGCCCGTCCAAGGTGCGCCCAGCGCAGCTTGAGGCGCTCGTCACCTCCGGTGCGAGCATCCTGGGCACATCTCACCGTCAGGCACCGGTGAAGAACCTTGTCGGCAGCGTCCGCGAACAGTTCGCCAGCCTGTTCCGTCTTCCTGATGGCTACGAGATCCTGATCGGCAATGGCGGATCGACGGCGTTCTGGGATGCTGCCGCCTTCGGCCTCATCGAGCGTCGCAGCCAGAACCTCACCTTCGGTGAGTTCGGAGGCAAATTCGCCAAGGCTGCAGCTGCCCCGTGGCTGCAGGCACCTGACGTGCGAAGCGCCGAGCCTGGCTCGCTCATCGCTCCCGAAGCGGCCGACGGCATCGATGTGTACGCCTGGCCGCACAACGAGACCTCGACCGGCGTCGCAGCCCCCGTCGAGCGCGTAGCCGCCGATGGCGCGCTGACCGTGATCGATGCAACCAGCGCCGCCGGCGGCATCGACTTCGACCTCGCCCAGGCCGATGTCTACTACTTCGCTCCGCAGAAGAACCTCGGATCCGACGGAGGCATCTGGTTCGCCGCGGTGTCACCTGCTGCAATCGAGCGGATCGAGCGGATCGCGGCATCCGACCGTTACATCCCCGAGTTCCTGAGCCTGAAGAACGCCGTCGACAACTCGCGGTTGAATCAGACGCTGAACACGCCCGCCCTCACGACACTGCACCTGCTGGATTCCCAGCTGAAGTGGATCAACGACAACGGCGGTCTCGCCTGGGCCGGCGCACGCACGGCTGAGTCGTCGCAGGCGCTGTACGAGTGGGCAGAGGCATCGGCTGTGGCGACGCCTTTCGTAACGCGCCCGGAGCACCGCTCCCCCGTTGTCGTCACCATCGACTTCGACGAGAGCATCGACGCGGCGGCCATTGCTAAGACTCTGCGCGCGAACGGCATCGTCGACACCGAGCCGTACCGCAAGCTCGGCCGCAACCAGCTGCGCGTCGCGACCTTCGTCTCGATCGAGCCGGATGACGTGCGCCAGCTGACGCGTTCGATCGACTACGTCCTCGCGAACCTCGGGGCGTAAGCAGGACGGTCCGACGGAGGACTACTCCTCTTCGTCGGACTCCGATACGTCCGCGTGGGTTACTGAATCGTCGAGCTCGTCGATGTCGACGCCGTCGAGGTCACCGGCGTGCAGCACGCGCGACTCCGTCACGTCATCGTCGTCGTCGTCGTCGTCGTCGTCGTCGAGATCGTCGTCATCGTCGTCGTCGAGATCGTCGTCGTCGAGATCGTCATCGTCGAGATCGTCGCCGTCGAGATCGTCGCCGTCGTCATCGGATGCTTCGACTGTCCCGGCCTCCGCGGCCTCAGCCGCAGCCTGCTCGGCGAGCTCTACCTGGTGTGCGCGATACTCGGCGAGGCGCTCGGCCCACGGCACCCATTCCGGGGCCAGCAGCGCACCGTCGTTGGGCAGCAGCTCCAACTCGAGCACGGTGGGCTCAGCATCCTCAACGCGGGCGAGCGTGACAGTCCAGTACCACCCCGGGTAACCGGACAGACGGTTCTCGAAACGCAACGACACCGATCCGTCATCCTCAAGCAGGTAGCCCGCGGGCGGACCGACAGTCGAGGCAGGGGTGATCTCGTGCAACGCCGCGAGCGCGACATCGTGCGCGCCGATCAGGCGAGCATCCGGCTCAGGCGTCGAGGTCATCAGCGACCTTACGCAGAACTGCCGCGATCTTGCGGCTCTGACCGTTCGCTGGATAGCGCCCACGGCGCAGGTCGCTGCCGATCCCATCGAGGAGCTTCACCAGATCCTCGACGATGATGGCCATGTCATCAGCGGGCTTACGCTTCGCCTTTGCCAGCGAGACCGGAGCCTCGAGAATCCGCACCGAAAGCGCCTGCAGACCGCGTTTGCCGTCGGCGACGCCGAACTCTACGCGGGCACCTGCCTTCACTGTGGCGTCTGTGGGCAGGGCGGATGCGTGCAGAAAGACATCCTGACCGTCATCGCTGGCGATGAAGCCGAATCCCTTTTCGTCGTCGTAGAACCTGACCTTGCCGGTGGGCATGGAAGAACCTCGCTGTGTGATGGTACTGAAGCAGCCGTGCACATGCGCGACCACCGATCAGCTTACCGCTGTTCCAGGGGCTAGGCTGAGAGGGATGAGCACGCAGAATTCTGGATCAGAGGTTCCCGTCCGCAGGGTCGATCGCATCCTCGCTTACACGGCGCTGACACTGGCTGCGCTCTCCGTCATCTGCTTCTTCGCCATCATCATCGGCAGCGCCGCAGGACTCGATCAGCACGCCTTCAATGCGGGCGCTTGGCCACTGGTCGCCGCGGTTCCGCTGTACGGGCTGCCGATCGCATTCGTGCTGATCATCGCGCTGCTGATCATGAGCTTTATACGGAAGGGACGCGCCGCCAAGCGCTCCTGACCATGAGCACGCACGCACGCCCGCTTGCTGTATGGCTGGCTGCTGCGCCCGATGCGCAACTCGCCGCACTTTTGCGCGCGCGTGGCGTGCGTGCTGAGGTCGACTGGCTCGACTTCTTCGATGCTGCTGAAGCACTGCTGGATGCAGCATCCATCGATCGAATACTGACGCAGCTGACTCTCCCCGAAGCGACGGCACTTCGTCGTGCGGTGGATGGGCACGATGCCGGTGATCAGACTGAAGCGCTGCTCGCTCTGGCGCTGTTGCGCGATGACGGTACCCCGCCGCCGCCGGTCGCCGAGGCCGTCTCCGCACGTCCTGAGCCGCAGCAATCACCGCAAACGATCCGGCCCACCCTCTCGTCCGCCGACGCGCAAGCTCATGCGGCAGAGCGGGCGTTCACCAGCGTCGCAGCCCTCGCCGACGTGCTGCTGCTCGCCAGGGAGGCGCCGCTGGCACTGCTGACCAATGGGAATCTTGCCGCGGGCGAAAAACGGCGCATGGCCGAGGCCGGGATGCCCAGCGAAACGGCCGACGACCTCATCACGATCGCCGGTGTTGCCGGTCTCGTCACCACGGATGCTCGTCAGGTGCGACTGACAGCCGAGGGCGAGAGCTGGCTGGTGCTGGCGGCATCCGAACGGTGGGCACAACTGGCCGAATCATTCCGTGTCACTCTTCCCCGTGGCCTTCGCACTCCGTCCGGCGGGTGGCTGCCGGTGCCGACGTGGCCTCACCAGCATCCCTGGGATTCGTCGTGGAACGACCGCAGCACCCAGCTTCGCCGACGCGCGCACCTGCTCGGCCTGATCGCTGATGACGGCAGCGAGCCGGCGTGGGTGCTTCCGCTGCGCGATGGCGAGAGCGCGGATGCGACGGCGCTGCAGGCGATGCTGCCCGACGAAGTCGACCGCATCTTCTTGCAGAACGATCTCTCAGCGATCGCTCCCGGCCCACTCGTCCCTGCCCTGGATGTTCGACTGCGCGGCATTGCCACGCGCGAGTCGGCAGCACAGGCATCCTCGTACCGATTCACCGTCGAATCGATCTCGCGTGCGATCGCTGCCGGTGAGACGACATCGTCGATCCTTGAGTTCCTCGACGCGCTGTCGCTGACCGGCATCCCGCAGCCGCTCGAGTATCTCGTTACCCAGACCGCGCAGCGTCATGGCTTGGTTCGCGTCTTCACGGATGATGACACCGGCCGCACCCGCGTCGTCAGCTCGGATGCGACGATGCTCGACGCCCTGGGCGTTGACCAGGCACTACGGCCGATCGGACTGACTCGGGATGCCGAGGGCCTGAGCTCTCGCGTCAGCCGCGACACGGTCTACTGGGCTCTGACGGATGCTCGATACCCGACGACGATCGTCGGGTCGGACGGACTGCCGCAGATTGTGGAACGTAACCCTGCTCCGCCGCGAGCGGATGCCACTCCAGAGACGTATGCTGCGCTGATCACCCGGCTACGCGCCCAGCAGGGGCCGGACGCTGATGCCGCTTGGCTTGACCGCGAGCTGGAAGCGGCAGTGCGCGCCAAGGCCCTGCTGCTGATCGAGATCATGATGCCGGACGGCTCCATCCGCGAAATGCAGCTGGAGGCGAATGGCCTGGGTGGCGGGCGTCTGCGCGGACGCGACCGGGCAGCAGATGTCGAACGCACACTTCCGGTCAAAAGCATCCGCTCAGCGCGCGTCGTCGCCGCAGACACGGCCTCGTGACACCGCAGCGCGGTAGACTGGCCTGCTATGTCTGATGGCCCACTGATCGTCCAGAGCGATCGCACCGTCCTGCTCGAAGTCGCGCACGCAGACGCCGAGAGCGCCCGCCACGAGCTGGCGATCTTCGCCGAGCTGGAGCGCGCTCCCGAGCACATCCACACCTACCGGATCACTCGTCTGGGACTGTGGAATGCGCGGGCAGCCGGCCACACCGCAGAAGAGATGATGGAGACGCTGGAGCGCTGGTCGCGCTTCCCCGTACCGCCATCCGTGGCCGTCGACCTCCGCGAGACGGTGAACCGGTACGGACGTCTCGTGATCGAGCGCGACGACGAGGGTACTCTCCTGCTGCGATCGACGGATCCGGCCGTGCTCACGCAGGTGGCTGGCAACAAGCGCATCCAGCCGCTTCTGATCGGCCACCCGACCCCGGACACCTTCATCGTGGACGCCTGGGCGCGCGGTCAGATCAAGCAGGAGCTGCTCAAGATCGGCTGGCCGGCTGAGGATCTCGCCGGTTACACGCCGGGCACCCCGCATGAGATCGAGCTCGCCGAGGACGGCTGGCAGATTCGTCCCTACCAGCAGGATGCTGTGGATGCCTTCGCCAAGGACGGCTCCGGCGTCGTTGTGCTCCCCTGTGGAGCGGGTAAGACCATCGTCGGTGCGGGAGCGATGGCGACGACCAAGACGACCACGCTAATCCTGGTCACGAACACCGTTTCGGCACGCCAGTGGCGCGATGAGCTCCTCAAGCGCACGTCTCTCACGCCCGAGGAGATCGGCGAGTACTCCGGGCAGGTCAAAGAGGTCAAGCCGGTCACGATCGCCACGTATCAGATCCTCACGGCGAAGCGGAAGGGGCAGTACGCGCACCTGTCACTTCTCGACGAGCTGGACTGGGGCCTCATCATCTACGACGAGGTGCATCTGCTCCCGGCTCCGGTGTTCAAGCTCACCGCCGATCTGCAGGCCCGCCGCCGCATCGGGCTCACCGCCACGCTCGTACGAGAAGACGGTCGCGAAGGCGATGTCTTCAGTCTGATCGGACCGAAGCGTTTTGACGCACCATGGAAGCAGATTGAAGCGCAGGGATTCATCTCCCCGGCTGCCTGCTACGAAGTGCGGGTGGATCTTCCGCCGGATGACCGGATGGAGTACGCGGCCGCAACGGATGAGGATCGCTACCGGCTCGCAGCCTCTGCGCCGGCGAAGATCGACGCGGTTCGCGAGCTGATCGCCAAGCACCCCGGCGAGCGCATTCTCGTGATCGGCCAGTATCTCGACCAGCTCGACACGCTCTCTGATGCGCTGAACGCCCCGCAGATCACCGGGGCGACCCCGGTCGATGACCGCGAGAAGCTGTACCAGCAGTTCCGTACGGGCGAGATCTCACTGTTGGTGGTATCCAAGGTCGCGAACTTCTCGATCGATCTGCCTGAGGCCTCGGTCGCGATCCAGGTCTCGGGATCGTTCGGCTCCCGCCAGGAAGAGGCTCAGCGTCTCGGACGTCTGCTGCGCCCGAAGCAGTCCGGTCACACCGCGAGCTTCTACACGCTCATCGCCCGCGACACCGTCGACCAGGATTACGCGCAGAATCGCCAGCGCTTCCTTGCCGAGCAGGGCTACAGCTACACGATCCTCGACGCCGACGCGCTAGAAGCGGCTTAGCCGGTCACTCCGTATCGTCGGCTGACGCCGGCGCTGTACCGCAGCGCCAGCACGGGCTGACGCGATCGTCCAGCATCGCCCCGCACTCCGGGCACACCTGTGCGAGCCAGCAGGCGGAGTCACCGCCCGTCTCCTCCTCGATCATGCCGTCAGGCTACTCCGCCATCGCAGCCGGCGCAGTGCGGGCGAGCCTTCGCACGCGCGCCCAGCGATCAGCAAGAAGCGCATACACGATCATCGTAATCACGGATGCGATGAGGTCAGCGGGGGCTCCCTCTGTCGCGTTCGCGTCGACGAGCGAGAAGGAGCCGAATACGAAGATCAGTCCGTTGTTCACGATGTGCATCGCGATCGCGGCTTCAAGACCTCCGGTGCGCCAGGTCAGCCACGCTGCGACGATGGCGAAGACTCCGACGCTGAGCCCGCCCCAGATGTCGTAACCGTGACGAGTGCAGGCAGCATCAGGATCAACGGCACCATCAGAGCGACGAACAACCAGGGTTCATGTGTCGATCTTCGTCCCACCACTGCGGCATCCGCATCGACCGAAAGAGCGGGCGGTGACCGCCATCGGTCATCCTTTCGGTCGATACGTCGCCTCGCACCAGCCCCCTAGTCTTAATACGTGACCTCTCGTTCGTCTTCTGCACGCGGGCGCTGGTGGAGCGGCTTCTGGCGCTGGGCCTGCGCTGCATTCATCGGAATGCTGGTCTTCGTCGGCGGCTACGGAATCGAATTGGAACCCGTCGATCCGAACGGCCAGGAACTGGCGGCGATCGGCGCCCGCATGCTGATCGATGTGGCCCTCGGCATCGTCGTGCTCGGCCTGTACGCATTCCGCCGCCGTGCCCCGCGGGTCATTCCCGCAGTGGGAATCGCGTTGACCGCGTTCTCCTGGCTGGGTGCTGGCGCTGCCGCTGCCCTCCTCGTATTCGTCTCCGCCCGCAGGCGTCCGTCGGAAATCATCGTCGCCGCGACGCTGTACACCGCGGTGAACTGCATCGACATCACAGTGCACCCGTTCGATGACGGCACACCGTGGTGGCTGGTGCTCATCATCGGTGGAATTCTCACGGGTGCATTGGTCCTGCTCGGCCTTCTGATCGGCGCACGACGGCAGCTGGATGAGGCGGCCGACGCCGCGCACACGGCGCAGGTACAGCAGGCGCGCACCCAAGAGCGATCGCGTATCGCTCGCGAGATGCACGATGTGCTGGGACACCGATTGTCGCTCATCGCCGTGCACGCCGGTGCGCTCGAGTATCGCCGGGATCTTTCTCCACAGCAGTCTGCGGAGGCGGCCGGGGTGATCCGCGAGAACTCCCACCGGGCGCTGGAGGAGCTGCGTGATGTGCTCGGGGTTCTTCACGACGAAGTTCCGGGTGACACGGAGCGCACTCCGCAGCCGGTTGCTGCCGATATCCATACGCTGATCGCCGATGCGCGCGCGGCAGGAAGCCCGATCGTGATCAGTGCGCTGGAGACCGACGCCGTGCCGGCAGAGCTCGGCCGTCACCTGTTCCGGATCGTGCAGGAGATGCTCACCAATGCTCGCAAGCACGCTCCTGGCGAGCGCGTCTTCCTCCAGCTGACCTCGGATGCCGTCACCGGTGTGCGTCTGTCCGCTCAGAACCATGTGGGCGCGCCCGTCGCCCCGCCCGGTTTCGGACTCACCGGCGTCGCGGAACGCGTCCGTCTGGCCGGCGGCGAGCTCATCATCGACGACACGGACGGATGCTTTCGAGTCGAGGTGGTACTGCCATGGCCGAGTTGAGCGTCCTGCTCGTCGATGACGAACAGCTCGTGCGCACGGGCCTTCGCCTGCTGCTGGATGGCAGCGATGGTATCCGTATCGCCGGTGAAGCAGCCGACGGCGAAGCAGCGATCGAGGCGACGCTTCGGCTGCGACCCGATGTGGTGCTGATGGACATCCGGATGCCTCGGCTCGACGGCATCCGCGCGACAGCACGCATCCTCGCCGAGCGACCCGAAGCGCGCATCGTCATGCTGACGACATTCGACGCCGACGCCGAAGTGCTCAGTGCACTGGAGAGCGGTGCGATGGGCTTCCTGCTCAAGGACACACCGCCGGCGGAGCTGATCGCGGCGTTGCATCAGGTCGCAGACGATCGGATGATGCTCTCCCCTTCAGTCACTCGCCAGCTGGTCGTCGCCGCCACCGACAGTCGGGTCGCCGATCGACGCCGACTCGCAAACGCCCGGCTCAGTGCACTCACCACCCGTGAACGGGAGGTCGCAGGCGCGGTCGCACGCGGTCTGAGCAACGCCGAGATCGCTCGTGAGCTGTTCCTCAGCCTCGCGACCGTGAAGACCCATGTGGGCCGGATTATGGACAAGCTTCCGGCGGCTAATCGCGTGCAGATCGCCGTCTGTGTGCACGAAGCTGGGGATGACAAATCGGGCGCTCCGCAAGATAACCAGCCACTACATCACTGAAGTCACCATAATGGGGTCATGACTGATGCGCGCATTCTGGTGGTCGACGACGAGCCGAACATCCGCGACCTGCTGTCCACGGGCTTAAGCTTCGCCGGATTCCAGGTGAGGACGGTGGCAAACGGTGCGGCGACGATCTCGGCTGTCCTCGAAGAGGAGCCGGACCTCATCATCCTCGATGTCATGCTCCCGGATATGAACGGGTTCAGCGTGACCAAGCGCCTGCGCGGAGCAGGATTCACCGCACCGATCCTGTTCCTCACCGCGAAGGACGATACGCAGGACAAGATCGAAGGGTTGAACGCCGGCGGCGACGACTACGTCACCAAGCCCTTCGCGCTCGATGAGATCGTCGCCCGTGCACAGGCGATTCTGCGCCGCACCATGCAGGCAGATGAGGAGTCGATCATTCGTGCGGGTGAGCTGTCAATGGATCAGGACACCCACGATGTCTTCGTCGGCAAGGAGCCGATCGAGCTGAGCCCCACCGAGTTCAAGCTGTTGCGCTACCTCATGCTGAACCCGAACCGCGTGCTGTCGAAGGCTCAGATCCTCGACCACGTGTGGGAGTACGACTTCAACGGCGATGCCGGCATCGTTGAAAGCTACATCTCTTATCTGCGCCGCAAGATCGATCCGCTCACCGAAGAATCTGTTATCCAGACCAAGCGCGGCTTCGGCTACATGCTGAAGGTGGGCAAGTAGTCCGCGAGGAGAACCCGCATGGGCACTCAGCCTGACGCGATCACCGGATGGTGGCGGCGCATCAGCCTCCGCGCGAAGGTCACCGGCGTCACCGTTGCTGTCCTTGCGCTCGGATTGCTGGTTGCCGGCATCGGCACCGTGCCGCTGTTGCGCAATTCGCTGGTCCACAACATCGAGACGCAACTGCCGTCTCTGGTGACCAGCGATCTGACCAGCCGGTGGTTCCACCTTCAGTCTGTCGGCGGAGAGCTGCAGGTGAGTGACGCCGAGACCGCACCACGTTCGTCCGATTACGTCTTCGCCGTCTACGCAGCCGACGGCACACAGCTGGCACAGGCGCCCCGCCTGTCTGACCCCGAAGCACAACCACTGTTTCCCGAGACCTTCACGCTGGAGCAGGCATACGCGCTCGAGGGCGAGATCATCACGCTGGAGAGCGCGGACGGCAGCGTGTTCCGCGCATCCGTCGCCGGGCGCGGCGGCCCCGGCTCCACGCTGTACGTGCAATATGTGGCTTTGCCACTGGCAGAAGCGGATGCCATCATCGGGCAGTACTTCGCCGTTTACACCACCGTCGCGCTCGTCACGACGCTGATCGCCGCGCTCCTGATCCGCGGCCTCGTCACGTTGACGTTCCGCCGGCTGGGGCAGGTGGAGTCCACCGCAATGCTGATCGCCTCTGGCGACTTCAGCCAGCGCCTTACCGATCTGGAGCCGTCCACCGAGGTCGGCCGGCTCAACTTCGCGATCAATACGATGCTCGAGCGCATTGATCAGTCCATCGCCCAGCGTGACCGCACCGTGCGCCATATGCGCCGTTTCATCGGCGACGCCAGTCATGAGCTGCGCACTCCGCTGGTGAGCGTGCGCGGCTACGCCGAGCTGTACCGCATGGGAGCGATTCGCGGCGACGAGGACACTGCTCGGGCGATGGAGCGCATCGAGAAGGAGGCGATCCGGATGGGCGTGCTCGTCGAGGATCTGCTCGCCCTCGCGCGCCTGGACGAAGAACCCGAACTGCAGATCGTGGCGCTGGATCTGCGGCCGGTGGCCCGCGACGCAGCCCTCGACCTGCGTGCTGCCGCCCCGCGACGGACGATCACCGTCATCGACAAGACTCTGGATGCTGTCGCCACCACGCCGATCCGCATCCCCCCCTCCTCCCCGCAGACGAGCAGCACTCCGGCAGCCCGAGCCCGGGCCAGCGCGCTCGCTCGACTGCGCCGGAAGCCTCGCAACTCCGGGCCGGCGATGCCCGAGATCGACTTCACGGAAGCCGAAGACATCCCGGTGCGGACACCGCCGATCGTTTTGGGCGAAGAGAACAAGATCCGTCAGGTCATCGCGAATCTCCTGGGCAACGCGCGCCGGTTCTCGGCAGAAGATAGCCCGATTGAGCTCGTCGTCGATTCGGATCGTTTAGCTGGTACTGCAAGCATCGCGATCGTCGATCATGGTGAGGGCATCCCCCCGCAGATCCGCGAACAGATCTTCGAGCGCTTCTGGCGCGCCGATACCTCCCGCGCCAGGGAGACCGGCGGCTCGGGCCTCGGCTTGGCGATCGTGTCGTCGATCGTGGCGGCGCTGCACGGCAGCGTGCGCGTCGACGAGACACCCCAGGGCGGCGCTACCTTCACCGTGACGTTCCCGCTCGCTTCGGCGCAGGCGACGCCGGAGCACCTACTGGCAGACACGCAACCGCTGGAGCGCTTGGACCTCGACCAGCTCTGAGCCGGGCAGCAGGGACTCTTTCTGCACAGCTGCGGGATCTCGGCGGTCATCCACCGAACACGGGTTCCGCGCTCCTGCGCAGTCCCGCGCTCTCGTAGCGTATGAGCTCCGACGAGAGGAGTTCCCATGTCCGTATACACCGTTGACACTGAGGCCGTCTTTGCCGCCAACGCGGCAGCACGAGCCACGATGGAGCGACTGCGCAGCGAGTCGCTCGCATTGAAAGCGCAGCTCACCCAGTTGCAGTCGTCCTGGACCGGCGCAGCATCGGTCGCGTTCCAAGGATGTAGCGATCAGTGGAGTGCCGCGCAGATGCACGTCGAGCAGGTGCTGGATTCGATTGGCGTGGCACTGGGCTCTGCGGCAACGCAGTACTCCGATGCCGATCAGTACTCGGCAAGCCTGTTCCGCTGACCCTTCGACGCAACGCAGAAGCGGGGAGGGAAGAAACAAGGCGGGGCTGCTTTTTGGGTGGTGNGCAACGCAGAAGCGCCCCGGCCGAGGCCGGGGCGCTTCTGTCTGTGCGTGTGGACTTAGAAGTCCATGCCACCCGTCGGGTCGCCAGCAGGAGCGGCGGCCTTCTCGGGCTTGTCAGCGACAACGACCTCAGTGGTGAGGAAGAGGCCGGCGATCGAGGCTGCGTTCTGCAGCGCCGAGCGCGTCACCTTGGCGGGGTCGATGATGCCAGCGGCGAACATCTCCACGTACTCACCGGTTGCGGCGTTGAGGCCGTGACCGCTGGGCAGCTCGGAGACCTTGTGCGACACGACACCGGGCTCGAGACCGGCGTTGAGCGCGATCTGCTTGAGCGGAGCCGAGATGGCCACGCGCACGATGTTCGCGCCCGTTGCCTCGTCACCGGTGAGCTCGAGAGTGTCGAGCGCCTTGGTGCCGGCCTGGATAAGCGCGACGCCACCACCGGGGACGATGCCCTCTTCGACGGCTGCCTTCGCGTTACGAACGGCGTCCTCGATGCGGTGCTTGCGCTCCTTGAGCTCGACCTCGGTTGCTGCTCCGGCCTTGATGACCGCAACGCCACCAGCAAGCTTCGCAAGACGCTCCTGGAGCTTCTCACGGTCGTAGTCGCTGTCGGTGTTCTCGATCTCGCGGCGGATCTGGGTCACGCGACCCTCGATCTGCTCGGTCTCGCCAGCACCCTCAACGATGGTGGTCTCGTCCTTGGTGATGATGACCTTGCGGGCACGACCCAAGAGGTCGAGCGTGGTGTTCTCGAGCTTGAGGCCGACCTCTTCGGTGATGACCTGTCCACCCGTGAGGATCGCGATGTCCTGCAGCTGAGCCTTGCGACGGTCGCCGAAGCCGGGAGCCTTGACGGCAGCCGACTTGAAGATGCCGCGGATCTTGTTCAGCACCAGAGTCGCGAGGGCTTCACCCTCGACGTCCTCAGCGATGATGACGAGCTCCTTGCCGTCCTGGATCACCTTGTCGACGATCGGGAGAAGATCCTTGATGTTCGAGATCTTCGAGTTCGCGATGAGGATGTACGGCTCCTCGAACACGGCTTCCTGGCGGTCTGCATCCGTCACGAAGTACGGGTTCAGGTAGCCCTTGTCGAAGCGCATGCCCTCGGTGAGCTCAAGCTCGGTGCCGAAGGTCTGCGACTCCTCAACGGTGACGACACCTTCCTTGCCGACCTTGTCGATGGCCTCGGCGATGAGTTCGCCGATCTCGGTGTCAGCAGCAGAGATCGAAGCGGTAGCCGCGATCTGCTCCTTGGAGTCGATCTCCTTGGCGCTGGCGAGCAGCTCCGCGGTGATCGCCGCAACAGCCTTCTCGATGCCGCGCTTGAGCGAGATCGGGTCTGCACCGGCTGCGACGTTGCGCAGGCCTTCGCGGACAAGTGCCTGAGCGAGGACGGTCGCGGTGGTGGTTCCGTCACCTGCGACGTCGTCGGTCTTCTTGGCGACCTCCTTGACGAGCTCCGCGCCGATCTTCTCGTACGGGTCGTCCAGCTCGATCTCCTTGGCGATCGACACACCGTCGTTCGTGATCGTGGGGGCGCCCCACTTCTTCTCGAGAACAACGTTGCGACCGCGCGGGCCGAGGGTCACCTTGACAGCGTCGGCGAGGATGTTCAGGCCGCGCTCGAGACCGCGACGGGCCTCCTCATCGAAAGCGATGATCTTTGCCATGAGTTTTGTCGTCCCTCCTGGACGTAGACGTTCTGGTTAGCACTCACAGTGCGAGAGTGCTAACGCCCATTCTGGCACTCGACCCCATCGAGTGCAAGCCACGGGACGTCTATTCTGCGGGAGTCTCCGCAGACTCGGGAGCGGCGGCCGTACGGTCGAGGCCGATGACGACAACGAGTTGCTTCTGCTCCGGGTCATTCGGGTCCGCGTAAAAATCGCTCTGCTCGACCTGAGCCCCGCCGATGAGATCGGCCAGGCCGATTGCAGCGAGCTCATCCGCAGTCGATGCGTAGTAAATCGTCGTGTCCGCGAACTCCGGAGATTCGGCCAGTCCGGTAGTCACGCCGTCGGCGGTCCAACCCGCGTTGAGCAGCGTGTCACGCAGCTGCACATCGAGGCCCTCCTCCGATGTGGCATTGAGCACGATCACCGAATACGTCGTATCAACGACACCCTGCACCTCGGGCGCGGACGGTCCGGGAGTATCCGCGTCCGGGAACAGCGCGATGCGGCCCATCATCACGAGGGCGACGAAGATGCCGACCACGATGATCACGAGGGCGGCAACGAGCGACCACAGCAGCACGACCCAGCCGTTCATTCCGGGGGCTTCGGCGCGATGAGCTCCTACGCGTCCAGAGGAACGGGGAACATCATCGAAGCGATCTTTGACGAGCTGAGTCACTCGTCGATGTTATCGGGCACGGCCTTGGAATCCACTCTCAATGCCGTTCGGTGACGCTTCAGCCGGCGAATCCACGCATTCGCGACACCCGCTGGTCTGCTTTTTTCTCGCGCAGCCGACGCAAACGCCGCACGAGCAGCGGGTCATGATCGAGTGCCTGCTCGGTATCGATCAGGCGTCCGAGCAATTGGTAGTAGCGTGCCGGGCTCATGCCGAGCTTTGCGCGGATCGCTTCTTCCTTCGCTCCGCCGTGCCGCGGCCACGCCGACTCCAGCGCGAGGATCGCACGATCGCGATCGGTGAGGTCTCCGAGCATGCGTCCAGGCTAGGCGCGGCACGCCCCGAACGCGGCACGCCACTCCCACCAGCGCCCCAATGGGTCGGCTGCGCCGCGCACCTGCCCGTCCAGCGCGACGACGAATCCCGGCCAGTCGTCGGCGTCGACGGCCGGATGCCAGGCGTCGTGCAGCGCCGGGGCATCGATCGTGATCCACCGGGCCGGAAGCTGCTGCAGCTGAGCGATCAGCGCGTGCCGCGCCTGCCTCGGGATGTGTACAAGCACGCCCGGCGTGGTGATCACCAGCGTCGCTTCGGCAGGTGCGGATGCGGCGAGCGCAGCGACCTCGTCGCCGGCATCCCCCGCCACCAGCAGGGGCGGATCCGCTGCCACGATGTCGAGAGCTGCGACGATGCGCTCCTGACGTCCGGTTTCGCCCGGCCAGACGAGAGCCTGCAACCAGGCGCGGTCGCGTTCCTCTCGCGCGTCGAGCGGATCGAGGTCGATTCCGGCCCGCCAGACGATCTGCGGCATCCGCATCGCTGGCATGCGTCCGCGCACCTGACTGGTGAGGATGACCTCGGAGGCCCCGTCTGCAGGGTCGAGCGCTGCCTGTAGGTGTCCGGCGGCATCGAGGAAACGATACGAGTAGCGATCGGGGTACAGGCAGAGACCGGCGGATGCCCCGATCTCCAACAGCGCGATCGGCCCCGCGATCTCGGAGAGCACGGGCAACAGCGGCCCCAGGCGCAGTGGTTCGTTGGTCTGCACCCGTCGCGCGGCGCATTCGGCGACGACCTCGTCGGCGTGCGTGAGCAGAAACTCCCGCCACTGGTCGAATCCGTCGAGTTTCACCCCGAGCATCCGGGTCACGGCGAATACCAACGGCGGTTGCCGGTGCGTCTCCGGGATGCGCGCGAGCACTGCTTGAACCTCGGCGTCGCCGGCGACCCCTGCCGCCCACTGCTCGTACAGCGCGGAGCGGCCCGGCGCTTCGTCACGGGCGAAGCGGTCGTAGCGTTCGCGCACAGCATCCGTCATCTGTCCATTCTCGCGTGCCGGAGCGGCCCCGATCGGCCTCGTGAGGGGGACAATGGAGAGGAACCAGGAGGACTGATGGACTACAGCGTGAAGAAGACGGATGCCGAGTGGCGCGAGCAGCTCGGCGATGAGGAGTTCTCGGTATTGCGCAAAGCCGCGACCGAGCGCGCGTGGACCGGCGAGCTGCTCGATGAGGAGCGCTCCGGGCTGTACACCTGCGGCGCTTGTGATGCGGAACTGTTCAAGAGCGGTACGAAGTTCGATTCCGGATGCGGGTGGCCGAGCTTCTACGAATCGATCCGCCCGGATGCCGTGCAGCTGATCGAAGACAACACGCTGGGCATGCAGCGCACCGAAGTACGCTGCGCCGCCTGCGGCTCGCACCTCGGGCATGTGTTCCCGGACGGATTCGGCACGCCCACCGGCGACCGTTACTGCATGAACTCGCTGGCACTGAACTTTTCTCCCGAAGCTCCCCCGGCGTGAGCGCACTCGAGGCGGCGCTGGCGCGTCAGTCTTGGTCGAAGGTCACCGATGATGCGCCGACCAGGCAAGAGTTGCTGGCGCTGGTTGCCGCAGCAGGGCGCGTCGCTGATCATTCCGCGTTGCAGCCGTGGCGGCTGATCGAGCTGCGCGGTGACGACCGGTTGGCGCTGGGCGCAGCGATCGCGAAAGCGCAGGGCGACACGAAACCGTCAACCAAACCACTGCGGGCGTCGTTGCTGATTGCGGTCGTGGCAAGCTTCCGCAAGAGCGACAAGGTGCCGCACTGGGAACAGGAAGCAGTCGCTTCAGGAGTCGCGCATACTCTCAGCCTGCTGCTGGATGAAGCCGGGTGGGGCGTCATCTGGCGCACTGGCGGACACACGCGTTCGAAGCCGGTCGCGAAGGTTCACGGATTGAAGAAGAACGAACAGCTGCTGGGCTGGCTGTACGTCGGCGGCAAGCCCGCGGGCAAGTCTCCGGGGCGCCGCAAGAGCGTCGACGCGTCGGCGCTCCTCACCGAGATGCCCCGCCCCGCTTCAACCTCCGGTCATTGAGCGGCGAAGCGCGAGAAACAACGCTCACCGTTTTCTGCGCCACGGCACGGCGACCACGACGGATGCCACCGCAACCAGAACCATCGTCACCAGCTGCCATAACGCCGGCCCCGCGGTGGTCGGCCAGAGCAGGTCGATCACGACCGAGGTGACGAGCTGACCGAGGACGGCTCCGAGACCGAGCAGCAGCACACCGGTGTGCGCGACGATCACAGCTCCCAGCAGGATGTACACGAACCCGAGCAACCCGCCGACGTACAGCCACGGTTCGCTGGGCAGAGCGGCCGGCATCCCGCGCACCAGAATGCTGATCCCCGCGGCCACGCACAGCACCAGGGTTCCGGTGATGAAGCTCATCAGGGTTGCCGTCATCGGAGACTGGATCTGCCGTGCGAGGCGTCCGTTCGTCGCCACCTGCCACGCGATACCGATGCCGGCGGCAAGAGGCAGCAGAAGCAGCCACAGCGGCGTGCGGGCCAGCACGTCTCCGCTGAGCGAGATGCCGACGGCGACCAACGCCAGCGCGCCGCCAAGCACCCGTCCCGGGGTGACGGCGACCACTCCGGATGGTCCGAAGCCGATACGATCCAACACCAGACCGTTCATGGTCTGCCCGGCGACGACTCCGACGGTGAACAGCGAGACGCCGAGGACACCGGCTGTCACGCCCTGTGTTGAGACGGTGAGTGCGCCGCAGGCGCCGCCCAGTAGCATCCATACCGGAATCGAACGCGAGCGGACGCCTCGCCACAGCCGCGCGACGCTCGCCCGGGAGCTCGGCGCTGTCGCGGTAATGACGATGAGGACGACGAGTCCGACGCCGAACGAGATGAGACCGGCGATGATCCCATCATCAATCCGCGCACCCAGCACACCGTTCACCCGGGCCTGAATCGCGGTCATCGCACCGATGGAAGCTGCACCGGCCAGGGCAATGGGGGCAGGTATCGCCCGCGTCTCAGTCACCCGAGCACACTACCCGAGTCCCAGCGAATGTCCGTGGGCGGGACTACTCTTGCCGCATGTGCGCGAGTTATGGGTTGGATCCGCGGTTCACCGACGCTGAGCTGCTGGCCGAGGCCGACGCCGACATCCTCGACGGTCTGCGCGTCTGGGCTGAGCGCAACGCCGGTGAGACGGTGCGTCCGACCGGCAAGAATCTGCGCAATTTGAATCCGCTGGTCGTGCCGCGCGATGGGGACGCAGCGTGGGAAGCATCTTGGTGGGGGTATCTTGTCCGCGGTGAACCGGCGAAGTTCCCGTCCATCAACACGCGATCCGAACGGCTGCAAGAGCGGCCCGGCGGGTTGAAAGGCCGCGGAATCGTGCCGATGAGCAGCTGGTTCGAGATGCACAAGCCCGACCGCATCTGGCAAGAGTTCGCCCTCGACAATGACGCCTTGTTCGGGGTGGCCGCCGTCACGCAGCCCGGCCGCACCGCCGATGGTGAAGAATTCACCTGCTATTCGATCGTGATGCGTCCGGCCGCCGATCATCTTTCCGAAGTGCACGACCGGATGCCCGTACTCATCCCGACCGCGTTCGCGCACGACTGGCTGCACGCCGACGGCGGTCGCGAGATCATCGATGAGGCACTCCTCGCAGCGGCATCCCTCGATGAGCGGGTGACGGTCACTCCACGTAAGAGCGACAAGGGCGCAGCGGACCGGCTGTTCTGAAGGCGGGAGCCTCAGGCCGCGGGCAGCAGCGCGCGCTTCAACTGCTCGCGCACGCCAGCATCGACACCGGCCTCGTCGAGGTACCCGAGCACACTGCCGAACTCGCTGTCGATCCACTCCAGCACCCCGCTGAGCAGCGTCGGCGGTGAACCAGCGAGAACCTCGACGAGCTGATCCGTCACCGGGACGCGAAAGCGTCGTATCTTTCGCAGCATCCGCTCTGTCCACTCCCCCGAAAGATTCGCCGCTGTCGCGGCATAATCGGCGAGGATCACGTCTCGATCGATCCCGATCGCCGTCAGGGCGAGGGCGGCGACCAGACCGGTGCGATCCTTGCCGGCTGTGCAGTGCACGAGGGTCGCGCCGTCAGCCGCGGCGATGGTGCGCAGCACTCGGCCGAAATCGTTCTGGTGCCGGGCGAGCACGACTTCGTAGACCTCGCGCAGCGTCACCGTCTTCGGGTCGACATTCGGCGGCGCACCATCCATAGGAACGGAGAGATAATCCACGCCAGTGCCGCGCAGACGATCGCGCCCACCGATTCGCCGGTCGAACCCTGAGCGCAGGTCGATGACCTGCCGGATGCCGAACTCCCGCAGCGTGCTTCGTCCGACGCGGGTGAGACGGTGAAGCGCATCCGAGCGGTACAGCACTCCCGGCTTCAGCACCCCAGGAGCAACCTCGCGGAAGTTGAACGTGCCCGGCACATTGAGCCGTGTGATCCCGACATCCATGCGGCCATGCTAGCCGCGCCCACGCACCCGTCGGCTAGCGTGGGGCTCTGGAGGATGAGACATGACCGATGAGAAGCCGCGTCCGCGCGCTCTGCGCGACGGCACCGTCGAACCGCGATTCGCTGCCCGCTATGCCACCATCGACGAAGTCGCAGCGCTCATGGGCGTGACGCCGGTGTCGTTGCGCCAGACGATGCGCCGACGCGATTCCGGTGAAGCATCCGCGGCGAGCGATGCGTTCATCGATCCGATCGGCAATGTCTCCGGCTATTTGTGGGACCGCGACGATCTCACACCCGAGGCGATCGAAGCCTGGCACAACCGTCCGCGGCGTGGGCGCAAGCCCGGTACCGGCAGCTGACTCAGCAGGTGACCTTCAGCGTTGCGGTGGGAAGCTGCGTGCCAGCCTGATCCCACGCTCCGCCCACGACGATCAGGTCGGTGTCGCTGAAGTCAGCGACCACGATATGACCTGCGACGGTCCCCATCGCGACGAATTCATCGGTGCTCTGCAACTTGGCCGTCGCCCCGAAGTCGATGCGTGCTTCGCCGTGCGGGAGGTCGGTGAGTGCACCGAAGTCGCCATTCAGATACCCGACTTGCTCTCCTGCATCGTCGTATGCCATGCCGTGAAACAGGGCGTCCTCGGTTCCGCTGAGTGAGCAGAACTCCAGCTGAGCGGAATACGAAGTGTCGCCGTAGCTCAGTACGGCTTCGCCCTGAGCGCTGGATGCTCCCGCTTCGTCCTCGTCGCTTGCGGTGGACGCACCCGCTTCGTTCTCGTCGCTTGCGGTGGTGGTGTCTAACTGTGCGCCGGCGCCCGACGATGCCGGTTCATTGCTGGCCGGTGAACCACAACCGGCAAGGAGCAGTGCGGCAATTCCAGTGACGATGACTGTGGACAGGGAAGTGACTGTGTTGCGCGGCATCTTGATCCAGTTCCAATCACGAGGCCACCAGGACACGGACGTGCGATGGCAAACTGTGGCTCACGGTAGCAGGGTTCCTCACCCGCTGGGGGCAGAGCAACAGCACACGATGCTGATAAACCATTGGACCAGGTGTTTACATGGAGCCGACTGCGAGGTTCGAACTCGCGACATCCTGTTTACAAGACAGGTGCTCTACCAGCTGAGCTAAGTCGGCATGCGGCACCGGAAACGATCCCGCACTACAAATTCTATGACACCAAACCTCAACAGTTGACCGCGCGATGTCTGAGACGCACTGCACACTGGAGATGTGATTCAGCGACTACCGATCCGCCGCGTCGAGATGCACCCTCTCGCACCGGCCCCTCAAGACGAATGGCCAGCGACGTTGCCTCCGGTGAGGCAGGTGCTGCAGAAGGGGTGGGACCTCGGCCCGGTCACGGTTCTGACCGGCGAGAACGGCAGCGGCAAATCGACGCTGGTCGAAGCCATCGCCATCGCCTACGGATTGAATCCTGAGGGCGGCTCGACGGGCGCCATGCACACCACCCGGTCGACTGAATCGAATCTCAGCGAGCACTTGCAGCTGGTCCGCGCCGGCGGAGCACCGAAGAAGGGCTTCTTCCTGCGCGCGGAGAGCATGCACGGTTTCTACACCTACCTCCAAGAAGTCGGGTTCGGTGGCGATCGCTTGCATGCCCGCAGTCACGGAGAGTCGTTCCTAGACCTTGTCGCCGAACGCGAGCACATCACGGGCCTGTGGATGCTGGACGAGCCCGAATCCGCGCTCTCCGTCTCCGGATGCCTCGCATTGATCGGGCAGTTGCGTGACTTCGTCGCTCGTGGCTCGCAAGTCATCCTGTCCACGCACTCGCCGATCCTCGCAGCATTTCCCGGTGCAGACTGCTACGAGCTCGGCGACTGGGGAATGCGCCGCTCAGAGTACGACGACCTCGACCTGGTGCGAACCTGGCGCGGGTTCCTCGATTCACCCGAGCGCTATCTGCGCCACCTCGACTGATCGATCCAGATCCAGTCGGTGATCGAGATTACTTGGCCGGAGTCTCTTCCGCAGCCGGTGTCTCGATTGGTTCTTCCGTGGTCGACGGCGAAGGTGTCGGCGTCGCATCCGAATCGGCTGCGACCGTGATCATGAACTGCGAGAACTCGGCCGGATCCTTCAGCGAACCGACGTACGCTTCGCCGTTGACGACGACCATCGGGGCGCTGGTGAGCACCAGGTCGTCAGACCCGGCGAGGGGTCCTGCCAACGCACGAGACGTCGCTTCCTTTGCCCAGGAGACGTAGTCCGCATCTTCGATGCAGTTGCGCACAGCCTTCGGGTTGTCCGCACCCACGGCGACTGCCAGATCGGCGAGCTCGACATCGGTTGAACCGTTGCTGTCGACCTCAGGCTGATCGATGAGCAACTCGTGGTTGAAAGCGTAGAACTGCGCGCTGGAGTGCGTAGCAACGCAGGCCGCCGCTGCCGCTGAGCGCAGCGAATACTTCGTGCCGTTCGAGCTGGCGGTGAGCATCGACACCGGGTGATACGTCACCGTGGCGACACCCTCGTTGATCCATCCAGCAAGCTGCCGGGCATTGGCGCGCTCGAACTCGCCGGACCCGGGAGACAGATAGTCGACGTAGATGTGCACATCAACCGCGGCCAGCGAAGCACTCGGCTCCGGCGTGGCCTGTTCCGTGGGCTCGGCCGACGGGTCACCAGGCACAGGCTCGGTCGCCGACTCGATGACGTTCTGCACGACGATGCCGTCGCTCGTCATACCCTTGGGGCTCATCGTCGGCTTCGAGATCGTCGAAGTGACGGCCATGGTCACCGCCGTGCCGATGGCACCGACGGCGACGATCGCGACCGCACCGATGATGATCCGTCGCATGATGCGAGCCCTCGACTGCTGGGCATGCACCTGCTGAGCCTTCTCCCGAACCGCCTCACGAGAATTGCGAGGGGTAGGGACATTCGGCGTTTCGTCGCTCGACATCGTTCCTCTTGAAAGTCTGGTGGGGACGGGATCCCCGACGCCCGCTTCTCTAAGCAGGACCGTCTTCGATGTTAACCAGCCAGGCTGGGAAACACCCAGGTACGCCTATCCGTGACATACTGAGTTCGGCCCGATGACGGGCCACGGTGGGCATTTCCACCGCATCCATCACAACGGATCGTCCGGCACGTACCTGCCGGTGAAGGAGAAAACAATGGCATCCGTAACTTTCGATGACGCCACGCGACTGTACCCCGGCGGCACCCGCCCGGCAGTTGACAAGCTCAACCTTGAGGTTGCAGACGGCGAATTCCTCGTCCTCGTCGGCCCTTCCGGCTGCGGTAAGTCCACCTCGCTGCGTATGCTCGCCGGCCTCGAAGAGGTCAACGACGGCCGCATCCTCATCGGCGACCGCGACGTCACCGACGTGCCGCCGAAGGACCGTGACATCGCCATGGTCTTCCAGAACTACGCGCTGTACCCGCACATGACCGTCGCCGAGAACATGGGCTTCGCGCTCAAGATCGCCGGCATCGGCAAGGAAGAGCGCGCCTCCCGCGTTCTGGAAGCAGCCAAGCTCCTCGACCTCGAAGAGTACCTGACCCGCAAGCCGAAGGCGCTCTCCGGTGGTCAGCGTCAGCGTGTCGCCATGGGCCGTGCGATCGTCCGCCAGCCGCAGGTGTTCCTCATGGACGAGCCGCTGTCGAACCTTGACGCCAAGCTGCGCGTGCAGACCCGTACGCAGATCGCTTCGCTCCAGCGCCGCCTCGGCGTCACCACGGTCTACGTCACCCACGACCAGACCGAGGCTCTCACCATGGGCGACCGCATCGCGGTGCTCAAGGATGGTCTGCTGCAGCAGGTCGGCACGCCTCGCGACCTGTACGAGAAGCCCGAGAACCTCTTCGTCGCCGGCTTCATCGGTTCGCCGGCGATGAACCTGTTCCCCGCCGACCTCGCCGAGGGTGGCGTGCGGTTCGGTACCGAGGTTGTTCCGCTCGACCGCGACACCGTCGGCCGTGCGAACGGCAGCCAGGTCACGGTCGGTGTCCGCCCCGAGGACATCGTCGTCGGCCCCGCCGACGGCAAGGGCCTCTCGGTCACGATCGACCTCGTCGAGGAGCTCGGCGCTGACGGCTACCTCTACGGTCACGCAGACGTCAACGGCAAGCGTGCCGACCTCGTCGCTCGCGTCGACGGACGTAACCACCCGAACGCTGGCGAGACGGTCACGCTCGCGGCAACCGCCGGTCACGTGCACGCATTCGACCTCGAGTCTGGTCTGCGCCTGAACGACAAGCCGGTCATCTCGGCCTCGTAAGTTCGTTACACACGCGGCGCGGGCTACCTTCGGGTCGCCCGCGCCGCGTCGTTTCTCCGGGAGAACCATGCAGGACGCACTGCGCATCACCGCCAGCAAGATCAACCCCGAGTTGCTCGCGCTGCCCTGGTCGACAACGCTCGCCAAATGGCCCTCCGAGCGGATCGTCTCGCTCCCCAAGGGCCTGTCGCGTCATCTTGTGCGCTTCGCTGATCTGTCCGGTCGGGTCGTGGCGATCAAGGAGACCACCGCGCAGATGGCACAGCGCGAGTACGACATGCTCGGCAACCTCGCCCGCCTGGACGTGCCGTGTGTCGACCGTGTCGCCGTGATCGCCGGTCGATCGGATGCCGCGGGCGATCCGCTTCCGGCTGCCCTCGTCACCGCGCACCTGCGCTTCTCCATGCCGTACCGCGCGCTGTTCACTCGCGTGCTGCGGCCCGACACTGCCACCCGATTGGTGGATGCGCTCGCGCTGCTGCTGGTGCGGCTGCACAACGTCGGCTTCTACTGGGGCGATGTGTCGCTGTCCAATACGCTCTTCCGCCGCGACGCCGGAGCCTTCGCCGCTTACCTCGTGGATGCGGAGACCGGCGAACTGCATGAGGAAGGCCTCACCGAGGGCCAGCGCCTGTACGATCTCGACCTTGCGCGTACCAACATCGCCGGCGAGATCATGGACCTTGCCGCCGGTGGGCGGCTCGAGCATGGTGTGGATGCTGTCGCCATCGCCGATGGCATCGTGTCGTCGTATCACTCGCTGTGGGCCGCCCTCACCGCCGAGGAGTCGTTCTCCGCTAACGAGACCTGGCGTATCACCGAGCGGGTCGAGCGCCTCAACGCCCTGGGCTTCGATATCGACGAGATGTCGATGTTGACGACGGCAGACGGCACGGTGGTCGAGATCCAGCCGAAGGTGGTGGATGCCGGGCACCATCAGCGCCGCCTCATCCGTCTCACCGGTCTCGATGTCGAGGAGAACCAGGCGCGTCGTCTACTGAACGACCTGGACGAATTCCGCGCACGCTCGAAGAAGGAGTGGGTCGATGAGGAGATGTTCGCCCACGAATGGCTCACGCGTGTGTTCGAGCCCGTGGTCCGAGCCATCCCCTACGATCTGCGTGCGAAGCTCGAGCCTGCCGAGGTATTCCACCAGGTGCTGGAGCACCGCTGGTATCTCTCGCAGGCGAGCGGCCGTTCGGTTCCGCTCGCTGAGGTGCTGACCTCGTACATCAACGAGGTGCTGCGGCACCGCCGCGACGAGGCGACGATCATGGGCCCGCCGACCGAGACAATGTCACTCCCCGTCGTCACCGGCACCATGCTGCTGCCCGATGATGATGAGGTCGACTGGCGGGACCTGGTCTAAGCCCCCGGTCTAGGCCCCCTCCCGTTCATTGCGAGTGGGCAGCTGTGGCTCGAGATTCGCAGAAAATCGAGCCACAGCTACCCACTCGAACGCGGTTTTCAGTACCCGACGGCGAAGTTCTCGCGGTGGTGCTTCGGGTTTTCGATCTCGTCGACGAATGCCCCCCCGAGGTCGCGGCCAGAGATGCAGGACTCCCCCGCCTCATCGGTCACGAGCACCGGGCCGCCGTCGCGGTAAGTCCCGGTGCGCTCCCCGGGATTCCAGACGCCGAAGCCGCCGGCGGGGTGCACGAAGAACCAGTCCTTGCCGCTGGCATCCGCTTGAAGATCCTCGAGCACGCCAATCGCCTCGAAGGCCTCCGCCTTGAATTCTTCGGGGAAGCCCGAGTCGATGACGCGTGCACCACCGGGCGCCACCAGGCTTCCGCCCGCTCCGCCGACCACACCGAGCCGTACGCTGTCCGGCAGCGCCGCGAACAGCTCAGCGGTTGCCTGACGAACTTTACCGACCATGTCCCCGCGCGGCGAAAGCGCCTGGACGACCACATCGACCTCACCGATCTGCGTCATGAGCGTCGGCACATCAAGGATCGTGCCCTCGAGATATGTCGCGCCCTCCACGCGCTCAGCCGGGGCCGAACGCGCCACCGAGATGACCGAATGACCGCGCGACACCGCCTCAGCGACGATGTTCGATCCGGCGTAGCCGGTTCCTCCGATGACAGCGATGCGGGCCATGTGTTCTCCTTCTGAGCGGATGCTTCATGGACAGCATCCGCCGTCGAAGGTTTATTCCGCGGTCTGCTGCGCTCGCGCAGTGGCGACCTGGTACAGCGCCACCGATGCGGCGATACCGGCGTTCAGCGACTCGGTGGCAGCCGAGATCGGGATTGAGATGATCTGATCGCAGTTCTCGGTGACGAGCCGCGACAGTCCCTTGCCCTCTGAGCCGACGACGATGACCACCGGGCGATCAGCAAGCTGGAGCGCCGGCAACGAGACGTCGCCGCCACCGTCCAGTCCGATGACGAAAACGCCCTGCTTCTTGAATTCCTTCAGTTGCGTGGTGAGATTCGTCGCCATGGCGACGGGGAGGCGTGCTGCAGCCCCTGCACTCGTCTTCCAAGCCGCCGAGTTCACTCCGGCGGAGCGGCGCTGCGGCAGGATGATGCCATGGCCGCCGAAGGCAGCCGTGGAGCGGATGATCGCTCCGAGGTTGCGCGGGTCGGTGATGCCATCCAGCGCGACGAACAGCGGGAGCTCCCCCCGGTCGATGACCTTCTCGAGCAGATCCTGCGGGTGCGCGTATTCGTACGGCGGCACCTTGATGGCGACACCCTGGTGCACGCCGTCGAAGCCGGCCATCCGGTCAAGCTCCTGACGGGTGACCTCCATCACGGGGATACCGCGGTTCGTGGCGATCGACAGCATCTCCTTGACACGGTCATCCATCTCGACGCGCTGGGCGATGTAGAACGCCGTCGCCGGGATCTTCGCCCGCAGAGCCTCGAGGACCGAGTTACGACCGGTCACATTCTCGGTGTCATCGCCGGACTTCGCCTTGGATGAGCGGTTCGGGTTACTTCCCGATGCCGGGCGTCCGCCCCGTGCAGCACCCGCTGCGGGACGAGCCTTGCCGCCGGCCGCTGCAAAACGCTCATTGGCCGCCTTGCGCTTGCCGGCGACGTGCCAGGCGCGGTCCTCGGCCTTCGGCGTCGGTCCACGTCCTTCAAGCGACTTGCGCCCGAGTCCGCCGGTGCCCTTGGGAGCACCCTTCTTCTTGCTGTTGCCCGCTCCGGGGCGAGGTGGCTTAGCCATCAATACTCCAATGAGTTCCGGCCGGAGTGTCCTCCAGCGTGATTCCTGCGGCCGCGATCGCGTCTCGAATGCGATCCGCCGCCGCCCAGTCTTTGTCGGCTCGTGCCTGAGCCCGTTGTGTGATCATCGCCTGCACGAGGGCGTCGAGAGCGGATGCCTCGGCTCCTCCTGCGGCGGCTTCGATTGCACCGTCGAATCCGAGCACCTCGAGCATTGCGGCGAGCGCTGCAGCTGCCTGAACGGCTGCAGCGGTGTCACCAGCATCCAGCGCCGAATTTCCGGCCCGTACTGTCTCGTGCACAGCGGCAAGCGCCTGCGGCACGCCGAGATCATCGTCCATCGCCATGGCGAAAGCCTCCGGAAGCGTCCCGGGAACCAACACGGCAGGATCGGCATCCGCTGCCCGAAGCACGCGCTGACGGAACATCTGGATGCGTCCGAGGGCAGCTTCTGCCTCGGCGTACGACGAAGCCGTCAGATCAAGGCTCGACCGGTAGTGCGCGGCGGCGAGGGCGTACCGGATCACGAGCGGGTCATGCTCAGCGAGCACGTCAGCTGCGAGGGTGAAGTTCCCCAGCGACTTCGACATCTTCTGACCACCGACGGTGACCAGCCCATTGTGCAGCCAGTAGCTCGCGAATTCTTCGCCGGCGGCAGTCGACTGCGCCAGTTCGTTCTCGTGATGCGGGAAGCGCAGGTCGAGACCGCCGCCGTGGATGTCGAAGGCGGATCCGAGGTAGCGCTTCGCCATGGCCGAGCACTCGATGTGCCAGCCCGGGCGGCCGGCTCCCCAGGGCGACTGCCAGGTCGCATCAGTAGGCTCGCCGGGCTTCGAGCCCTTCCACAGGGCGAAGTCCTGCGGGTTGCGCTTGCCGCGCGGGTCCGCGTCTTCGGCGGCTTCCATGGCATCGATCGTTTGATGCGTCAGTGCACCGTAGTCACTCCATGAGCGCACATCGAAGTAGACGTCACCGGAGCCATCCGGCGCCGGGTAGGCGTGGCCTCGCTCGATGAGCGTCGTGATGAGTTCCTGCATCTGCGGAATGGATGCTGTTGCCCGAGGCTCGTACGTCGGCGCAAGAATGCCGATACCGGCATAGGCCGCCGTGAACTCCTGCTCCATCCGGTACGCCAGCGCCCACCACGGTTCAGCATCCGTTGCATTGACGAGCACTTTGTCGTCGATGTCGGTGACGTTGCGCACGAAGGTGACCCGGCCGTACTTGCGCACGAGCCAGCGACGAAGAATGTCAAAACTCAGTGCTGCGCGGACATGCCCGATGTGTGGCCCCGACTGCACCGTGGGTCCGCAGACGTACATCGTGATGTTCTCGGGGTCGAGAGGCACGAAGTCGCGCAGCTGCTGAGCGCGGGTGTCGTAAAGGCGGAAAGTCACTGCTCTAGCGTACCGGGGCGCCGCTGAGCAATTACCTATCGGATCGGATGAACCGAGGCGATTGCTGTTGCCGCGATGCCTTCGCCGCGACCGGTGAACCCGAGTCCGTCGGTCGTCGTCGCCGAAACGGAAACCGGCACGCCCCCCAACGCGGCAGACAGCACGGCCTCGGCTTCTGCCCGCCGAGCGCTGAACCGCGGCCGATTCGCCTGGAACTGCACGGAAACGTTGCCGATCGCATATCCCTCTTCAGCAAGGATCTCGCGGGTGCGCGCGAGGAACACGTCACCGTGTGCTCCGGCGTACTCCGGATGCGCGGTGCCGAAGTGCTGTCCGATGTCGCCGAGCCCGGCAGCTCCGAGCAGGGCGTCAACGATCGCGTGAGCGACGGCGTCACCGTCGGAGTGCCCGGACAGCGCCTGCTCCCCCGGCCACTGAAGGCCGGCTAGCCACAGATCGCCTTCGCCGCCGAAGGCATGCACGTCGGTGCCGATGCCCACGCGGGGAATCGTCGGCACCGCGCTGAAGGAATCGGGTGTGCCGCCAAGCAGGTGCCGCGCGCGGTCCAGATCGTCCGGCGTGGTGATCTTGAATGCCAGCGGCGACCCGGGGACGTGCCGCACCGGGTGCCCGGCAGCAGCGAACAGCGCCGCATCGTCGGTGTACTCGGCACCGGATGCGAGCGCAGCAGCGTATGCGCCGGCCAGCAGCTCGCGCGGAAAACCCTGCGGGGTCTGCGCCGCGGCGAGCTCAGAGCGGTCCACCGCAGCCACGATGCTCGCAGCATCCACTCGTTTGATGGTGTCGATCACGGCAAGTACCGGGATGACGCCCGAGGCGTCTGTGACCGCTTGCGCGACAGCGTCGATCTGCGATGACGGGGTCAGCGCCCGTGCCGCATCGTGCACGAGCACGGTGGTGATGTCGCCCCACAGCGCACGGAGACCAGCAGCGACCGATTGCTGGCGGGTCTCGCCGCCGACGACGACCCGGCCGAGGTCTCGCCGGTCGCCGGCGGCCTCGATCAGTACGGTCTCGGCATCACCGGCGCGCTCGGCGGGCGCGACGACGATCACCTGCGCGGGGCCCGCGGCAAACACGCCGTCGAGCGCGTGGCGCAGAACGGATCGCTCATCGATGCCGACGAACGCTTTGGGCGCGCCGGCACCCAGCCGCGAACCAGAACCAGCTGCGACCACGATGATCGCGGTCGTTGGCACAGGAAGGAGAGTCACCACCCCAGGCTACCGCCGCCCGAGAGCCGCCCGACAGCCGCCCGAGAAAGGAACTGCGGCATGAGAAACGTCGAAGAACGATGTTTCTCATGCCGCAGGATGTTTCTCGCGACGCTGCTACTTAGGAGGCAAGAACCTCGTCAAGAATGACGCCGGCCTTGTCTTCGTCGCACTTCTCAGCGAGCGCAAGCTCGGAGATAAGAATCTGACGCGCCTTCGCAAGCATGCGCTTCTCACCAGCGGACAGGCCGCGGTCCTGATCGCGGCGCCACAGGTCGCGGACGACCTCGCTGACCTTGATCACATCGCCAGAGGCGAGCTTCTCAAGGTTCGCCTTGTATCGGCGAGACCAGTTGGTCGGCTCTTCCGTGAACGGCGCACGAAGTACCTCGAACACCTGGTCGAGCCCCTCCTGGCCGATGACATCGCGAACGCCGACCAAATCGACGTTCTCGGCGGGTACCTCGATGATCAAGTCACCCTGGGTGACGTTGAGCTTCAAATACTTCTTCGTCTCGCCCTTAATGACGCGATCCTTGACCTCGATGATCGTCGCAGCCCCATGGTGCGGATAGACGACAGTTTCGCCAACCTCAAAAAGCATAAAATCGTGTCCTTTCGGCAACCTCCAGAATACCACAGGCGACATGCGCTAAGGTTTGCCCCCGCACGGTTCCCGAGCTACCTCTCCGATACCCATACAATGGATACGGATATCCCAAAGTCTTCAGGAGGACTCGTGAAAACGCGCCTTGTAGTGTCAGCCGCCCTCAGCGCCCTTGTTCTTCTCGGCGCGACGGGATGCACCTTCATCACGCCGCAGGCGACATCTATCGATCCGTACAACGTGTCTGACGGTGTCGGCGTTCCTGACTCCGATGGTCCGCTGCAGATCCGCAACGCGATGGTCATCGCCACCGACGACGGATCCACCGGAAACCTCATCGCAGCGATCGTCAACGACACCGAAGACAACGCGACTCTCACGGTCGAGATCGAAGGCCTCGAGCCGCTGTCGGTCCGCGTCGAAGCCGGCGACACTGTGAGCCTGGGCGCGAACGCCGACCCGCTGCGCATCGACGGCCTCGACACGAAGCCCGGCGCCACGGTCGAGATGTACTTCCAGTCCGGTGACGCCACCGGCGCTACCGCTGAGGTTCCCGTCCTCGACGGCACCACGCCTTACTACGCAGACTTGGTTCCGCAGGAGGACTGATCCGCTCCTGCTGAACACAGAAGAGGCCGACACCCGATGGGTGCCGGCCTCTTCTGCGTTCGGCTCAGCCTTCGAAGCGGTAGCCCAGTCCGCGAACGGTCACGAGCATGACCGGCTCACTCGGACTCTCTTCGATGCGCGAGCGGATGCGCTTGATGTGCACGTCAAGCGTCTTCGTGTCGCCGAAGTAGTCGCTGCCCCACACCCGATCGATCAGCTGACCGCGCGTGAGCACACGTCCGGAGTTGCGCATGAGGAGCTCGAGCAGCTCGAACTCCTTCAGCGGCATATTGATCTCCTCGCCTGCGACGGTGACCGTGTGCCGGTCGATGTCCAAAGCGACACGGCCGCCCTCGAGAACCCGTTCGTCGACGTCGCTGTCCGCCTGCACCGCCCGGCGCAGCACTGCACGCATGCGCGCAAGTAGCTCCCGCGAGGAATACGGCTTGGTGATGTAGTCATCGGCTCCGAGCTCCAGCCCGACGACGATATCCACTTCGGAATCCTTCGCGGTGAGCATGATGATCGGCACCGCAGATGTGGACCGGATCTGACGGCACACTTCGGTGCCGGGCATCCCGGGAAGCATGAGGTCGAGCAGGACTACGTCGGCGCCTCGCTCTCCGAACGCGGCAAGTGCTCCGGGTCCGTCTTCGGCGATGTCCACCTCGTATCCCTCTCGGCGCAACAGGTAGGCGAGCGGGTCGGCGAGATCGGGTTCGTCCTCGACGATCAGGATGCGGGTCATGCAGTCTCTCCGTTTCGGACGCGCACGGGTACGGCCTGCTTGGCCGCCTTGCGTACGCGCTTCTTCTTGGTATTGCGGTCGTCGGTGTCCCCGAGTGCCGGGGCTTCGACGCGCGGCAGCGCCATCGTGAACGTAGAACCGCGACCGGGGCGGGACCACAGCCGCACTTCACCGCCGTGTCGCTGGGTGGCGTGCTTCACGATCGACAGGCCGAGCCCCGTTCCGCCGGTCCGGCGCGAGCGGGCTTCATCCGCGCGGTAGAACCGCTCGAAGATGCGCTCCCGGTCGGACTCGGTGATTCCGATTCCCTGGTCCGAGACGGCGATCTCGACCACGTCGCCCTCGACGCGCACACCGATGCCCACGCGTGATTCCTTGGGCGAGTACACGATGGCGTTCGCTATGAGATTACTCACCGCCTCGATGAGGATCTGCGCGTCACCGCGGACGTAAGCGCCGCGGTCACCCCCGCGCAGAAGTTCTACCCCGGCCGAATCTGCCTGCACGATGTGCGCCTCGATCGATGAGGTGATGACCTCATCGAGGGCAACCGGGCTGAAGTCGGTAATCCCATCAGCCGCCTGCAATCGCGACAGGCTCATGATGCGCCCGGTGAGCTGGCCGAGACGGGCCGCTTCGGCTGAGATACGCGAGGCGAAAATGCGCACCTGCGCGGGATCATCGGCTGCCGATTCGATGGCCTCGGCGAGCAGACTCACCGCACCCACCGGAGTCTTCAGCTCATGACTGGTGTTGGCGACGAAGTCGCGGCGCACCTGATCCAGTCGCTCCTGCTCGGTGACGTCCCGGATGATGAGGAGGGTCAAGCGTGACCCGAGAGCGCTCGCCCGTGCAGACACCAGGCGCGGATCCAGGCTGACACCAGGCCGCGTGATGCGCATCGTCTCGGTATCGGTTGCACCGGTGGTGCGCACCGTTCGCACCAACTGTCGCAGCTCCAGGTTGTCGAGGGTCGCTCCGACGTCGATGCCGAACCGTGCGGCGGCCTGAGAGCTGCCGAGGACGAGTCCGGAAGCGTCGATGATGCAGGCGGCATCATCCATACTCTCCAGCACCTCGGCTGCACCATGGGGAACATCCCCTGAGGCTTCCTGAGCCACTCTGGCGCGGACGCGATACGCCCACACGATCAGCACCGACAGGCCCACACCGATGGCGAGGCCCACAGCGAGTGCGAGCAGCGCAATCTGCGGGGTGGTCATACTTACAGCGTAGGCGCCATTCACCTCCGCTTCGGCGGGTTTCCGCGGCAGATCAACGAACGGAGAACTAGTATTCACCTATCGGGCACCATTCGTTAACCTTCAACGAAGACAATCACTGAGGGCCGTTGCACGTCTTTCCACGGCCGCCGGACCCGCCCGAGTTCCGAATGAAAGGTTGCGCCGCACATGCGCGAAGTCTTCCACCAGTCCCTTGAGGATCTGCAGTCCCGTCTCGTGGAGATCGCCGACCTCGTCACGGTCTCCATCGATAAGGCCACCCGCGCCTTTGCCACCAGCGATGTCTCGCTCGCAGAAGAGGTGATCGCCGACGACCCGATGATCGATGAGCTCGCAGTCAAGCTCGATGAGTTGGCGATCGAGATCCTCGCCCGCCAGCAGCCGGTCGCCCGCGACCTGCGCATCGTCGTGTTCGCGCTGCGCGTCAGCGCCTCCCTGGAGCGCATGGGCGATATGTCTGAGCACATCGCCCAGCTCGCCCGCCTGCGCTTCCCTGAGCGTGCCATCCCCAAGGGGCTCAAGAGCACCTTCACGAAGATGGGCGAGAAGGACGTCGAGGTCGCGCGCACCCTGTCAGAGCTGCTGCGTACGCAGGATCTACGTCTGGCCGACGACATCCGCAATGCCGATGATGAGGTCGATGAGCTCCACGCTCGCGTGTTCGAAAAGGTGCTCAGCGACAATTGGAAGGGTGAGGCCGGCGCAACAGTCGACGCCACCCTCGCCAGCCGTTACCACGAGCGCTTCGCCGACCACGCCGTCGCCATCGCGAAGAAGGTCGTTTACCTTGCCACCGGCGACTGGGCCGTCGACGAGGAAGACATCGCCCTCGCCGCGGCCGAGATCGCGTCCGAGGACACCGGAAGCAGTGGCCTCGCCTGATCTTCCCCGCACGATAGCCGAAACCCCGGGTTCCTCACGAAGGAATCCGGGGTTTCGGCGTAGAACGGTGGGTTACTTCTTACCCTGCGAAGCCACAGCAGCGGCACCGGCAGCGGCGGCTTCGGGGTCGAGGTAACGGCCAGGACCGGTGGGGACGTTGTTCTCGTCGAGTTCGTAGACCAGCGGGATGCCGGTGGGGATGTTCAGCTCGGCGATGTCCTCGTCACTGATGCCATCGAGGTGCTTGACAAGCCCGCGCAGCGAGTTGCCGTGCGCCACGACGAGCACAGTCTTGCCCGCCTCGAGGTCAGGAACGATCGAGCTCTCCCAGTAGGGCAGCATCCGGTCGATGACGATCTTGAGCGACTCGGTGCGGGGCACCTCGCCGTCGATGTCGGCGTAGCGCGGGTCGTTCACCTGGCTGAACTCGCTGGCGTCGTCGAGCAGGGGCGGCGGCACATCGAAGGAGCGACGCCACAGCTGGAACTGCTCCGGGCCGAACTCCTCCAGCGTCTGTGCCTTGTCCTTGCCCTGCAGCGCACCGTAGTGACGCTCGTTGAGGCGCCAGGAGCGGGTCAGCGGGATCCACAGCCGGTCAGCGGCGTCCAGCGCGATGTTCGCCGTCTGGATGGCGCGGCTGAGCAGCGAGGTGTGCAGCACATCGGGCAGCAGGCCGGATTCGGCGAGGAGCTCACCGCCGCGGCGCGCCTCGTTCTTTCCCTTTTCGGTGAGGCGGACATCCACCCAGCCGGTGAAGAGGTTCAGTTCGTTCCACTCGCTCTGGCCGTGGCGGAGCAGGATGAGGGTGCGCGTCGCAGTCATGCCTCCAGTCTATCGAGCACCCTCGCTGCCGATGCCAGAATGGTCGTATGGCGTCATCTCCTCTCGGACACCCCACCAGGGGAACGACGGGGACCAACCGACTCCGCCGCAACGACCGCTGGATCGCGGCATCCGACGCTTTCCGACGGGCCAGCGACCCGCTCGTCATCGACCTGGGCTACGGCGCCAGCGGCGTGACGGCGTTCGAACTGGCCACCCGACTGGCGAAGGTGCGACCCGACGCCGAGGTCATCGGTTTCGAACTCGATCCCGAGCGGGTGGCCACCGCGCGCCGCCAGCTCGAGGACGTCCGCGCCGGACGGACCACGTTCGCCCCCGATCTGCGTGTCTCGTTCGCGCGCGGCGGCTTCGAGGTGCCGCTTGCCGCCGGACGCCGCCCCGCGGCGATCAGGGCGATGAACGTGCTGCGCCAGTACGACGAGTCGGACGTCGCACAAGCGTGGCGTTCGATGACCGCACGTCTAGCCCCCGACGGGATGCTGTTCGAGGGCACCTGCGATGAGATCGGCCGGATCTCCAGCTGGGCCGATGTCTCGCCCACGGGCACCCCGGTACGATTCACGATCTCACTGCGGCTGGCTGAGCTGGAGCATCCCGGGATCGTCGCGGAGCGGCTCCCGAAAGCGCTGATTCATCGCAACATCCCCGGTGAGCGCATCCATGACCTGCTGGTCGATCTGGATCGCGAGTGGGAACGGGCGGCCGCGCTGTCGACGTTCGGTTCGACCCAGCGTTTCCTGGCCGCGGTGAAGGCTCTGAAGGATCAGGGCTGGCCGGTACTGGGCGACCGTACCCGTTGGCGCCTGGGCGAGCTCACCGTGCCGTGGAGTGCCGTGGCACCCGCCGCTCATTGAGCTGGCCGAGATGCCCGGCCACCCGCGAGAACTTACCGCCTGTCAGCCCCAGCGCTCGGTGAGCCAGGCGACACCGGCGAGTGCCTCGCTGCGCTGGAATGCACGCAGCGTCGGCATGCTCGGCGGCGCAGGCAGACGGGCCTGATCGAACCAGCGGCCGACGATGCCGGCGAGCATCGCATCAACCTGGGCGTCGGTGGTCTCGGCGAAGAGCGGATGCGTGCGCAGCAGTTCCTCGGCATCGATCGGCTCACCGCGCAGACGCGCGTCGAGCAGATAGGGGACGCCGTCCACCCAGCGGGCGCCCACAGCAGCCCACGGCCAGTCAATGAGCCACGCCCGTCCACTCGGATCGATGATCACGTTGTCGGCGCGCACGTCGAGATGCAGCAGATGCTCGCCATCGACCGCCTCGCACACTCCGGATGCCGCGTCAGCCAGCCTGTCGAACGATGCGACGACCCAGTTCGGCAGATCAGCACCCGCGCTGTCTGCCGCCAAAGCCTTCCAGCTGTCGCGCTCCGAGACGAACTCGTCCGCGGCTCGAGGGAGGGCTTCCAGTGCAGTGCCGGTGACGACCGGCAGCGTGGCAAAGGCGTCAAGGATGGCGACGAGGTCGCGCCCGTCAGCGGGCTCACCCGGATGACGTCCGTCGATGTCTTCGATGATGAGGCCGATCGTGTCATCATCACGCCAGGATCCCAGCAGGCGTGGCGCGTCGACGGTTGCCGGAAGAGCCGCCATCACGACGAGCTCGCGCGCGTGCAGTTCGAATGCGCCGGGGTTGTGGTCGCGCTGGATCGCCTTGACAAACGCTCGGCGTCCGTTCGCCGCGACCAGACGATCAGCGCTCCCCGGAGAGAATCCGCCCGCCTGGCTGGTCGCCGAGCTGATCGGTGCGCAGAGGATGCGCTCGCTCTCGGCTCGCAGGCCTGCGGGGAGGTCTTCCCATCTCGTCCGGGTCTTCACATCATCGAGCATCCGACAACGCTATCGCGGCGGGGGCTATGCCTTACGCGGGTCCTGGCCCTCAGGGCGGCGGGACAGTCGCGTCAATCGCGGCACATCAGCGGTCGCTCCGGCGTCTGCGGGAACGATGACCTGCTGCGCGGCAGCGATGTCGGTGCCATCGGAGTGCACAACGAGATCTCCGGCCGGCGCACGACGCGACAGGATCGCCAGCGCGATCGGGCCGTCCTCGTAATGGCGGGCGGCCGAGGTGATCTGGCCGACCTCCTTGCCGTCTGCAAGAACGGATGCCCCGGGCTCGGGCAGCACGTCATCGCTGCCATCCAACTGCAGTGCTGCGAGGCGACGTGGCGGATGCCCGAGGTTGTGCACCTTCGCGACCGTCTCCTGCCCGCGGTAGCAGCCCTTGTTCATGTGCACGGCGCTGCGGATCCAATCCGATTCGTGCGGGAGTGAGCGCTCATCGACCTCGCTCACCCAGCGCGGGCGCCATGCGGCGATGCGCAGGGCCTCGGCGGCCAAGATCCCTGCGACGCCGATGTCTGCTGCGCGTTGCGCGACGGATGCCGCAGCATCCCCATCAACGATCGCGACGTGCCAGTTGTACTCGGCGGCCGGGTGCGACGTCACGTTCGCATACTGGTGACCGCCAGCCTGCACCGCCGTCCACGGGTCGCTCCACAGCAGCGATAGGCCGTTCGGCGCCAGGGCGATCTCACGCAATGCGCTCTCGGCGTCGCCGCCGCCGAAGAAGCCCAGCAGACCGAGTTCCGGACGCAGCGTCACGGTCACGCGCGAGCGGAACACCATGCGTCCCAGCCAGGCCGCCAGCGGCTCAGCATCCCCAGCATCCGCGATCAACCACACGGACGTGCCATCCTCGAGAACGCCGGCGGCGTGCTCGACTCGGCCCTGCGGGTCGAGCACCAGCAGCTCCGTGCTGTCACCGGGTGCAAGGCGCGCAACCGACTGTGTGGTGATGGAATCCAACCAGCTGAGCCGGTCCTCACCCGCGACCTCGATCACGGTGCGATCGCCGAGCGGTGCGACGGCCGAACCGCTGACCAGCCGGCGCTGCTCGCGCATCGGGTCGCCGAAGTGCATGATGACGCCGCCGGATTCGACCGCACCAGCAAGCCCGGCAAACGCCGTGGTCAACGCAGCGGCGCTCATACCCGCGCCAGACGTGCCGAAGCGTGCGAACTCATCTCAGCGCCGAGCGCCGCGATGTCCCAGGCCCAGAGCAGATGCCCCTCGACCAGGCCGTACATGCGGCTGGCGGCGTTATAGGCCTTGCCACCGGCACCACGGATGACCGCATCGGTGCCAATGTCGATGCGCGGGCCGTTGGCCTCGCCGAGATAGAGCTCGAGAGTGCCATCGGAGTGCGCGATCGACACTTCCAACGGGAATCCGCCGGATTCCAGACGCAGCTCCTCGACGTCGTGAACCGTGCGCACGGCTGCGGCGGCGCTCGGTGGCAGCAGTGCGGGACCGGCATCCGCCGTGGTCGCCGGACGCGCCAGACGCCAGAATCCGCTCTCGGCGACGAGTGGGACCGCGGCTTCAGCGCCGTCGGTGTTCATCGAAGCGGTGGCCGCATAGTTCAGGTACCCGACTCCGTCATGGCTGAAACTCACCCGATGGGTGAACTCGCCCTGGAATCGGTGGTCGCCCGCGGTGTACTCGATGACTCCGGTGCCCTCCCAGACCCCGATGAGCCAGCTCAGCGGGGCGAGGTCTGCTGGAAGATCAGCGGGAAGCTCGAGCACGGAATCCTCGGTCAGCGCTGGCCGCGGAAGAGGTTGCGTAGCACGACGCCTGCGACGAAGACGATCGCGAGACTCGCAAGGCCCAGCAGACCGATGAAGAAGAGTTCAAGAGCGACGAGATCCATAGCCCCACTCTACCCCCGCTGCCACGGATGAAGACGAAGCTGTGTTACGCAGGCACGAGGGCGGCGAGCGCGAAGCCTGCGGACACCACACCCAGAAGCAGCAGCGCACCGGTCACACTCACCGCGAGCCGGAAGATGAAGCCCTTCGCCTGGCCGTACCAGAGCTGCACGGCGAATGACAGCAGAATCGAGCCGCCGAAGGCGACGAGCAACCATTGCACCCGCCAGATCTCCGGCACGAAGATGCCGATGGCGATGGCAGCGGCAAGTGCGATAGCCCAGACGATGAGCACACCGCTGAGCGGGCTGCGTGGCGCGAGAGCGGGTTCCGACATGAGTCCATTGTTACGCATTCGACGCGCATTGCTCTTCTCTGCGTGCGAAGGCGCAAGCTCGGTCGGTATTATTGGCGCACGGTATTGACTGCCGTACTGGGCGTCGCACACGTCGTCCGAGAGGAAAGTGCGTGGCCCTGATCCTGATTCTGTCGTCGGCTCCTCCTGCGGAGCACGCTCTGCCCGCCCTGGAGCTGCTCGGCCATCAGGTGCGCCAGATCCCGGCAGAACCCGCGCAGCTGGTGACCGCTCCGGACAGTGACGTCGTGATCGTGGATGCCCGCAATGACCTGGTGGGAGCGAAATCGCTGTGCAAGCTCCTGCGCACAACGGGCCAGGATGCGCCGCTGCTGCTCGTGGTCACCGAGGGTGGGCTGAGCGCTGTCTCCGGGGACTGGGGCATTGATGACGTCCTGCTCACCGGTGCCGGTCCCGCCGAGATCGATGCGCGCATCAGGCTCGCTCTGGCCCGCAGCACGGTGACGGCTGAATCAAGTCGGGTGCAGGCATCCGGCATCACGATCGACGAGCAGTCGTACGCGGCGAAGCTCCGCGGCAAACCGCTGGATCTGACATACAAGGAGTTTCAGCTGCTGCACTTCCTGGCAACGCACCCCGCACGGGTCTTCACTCGTGAGCAGCTACTCAGCGAGGTATGGGGATACGACTACTTCGGCGGTACCCGCACGGTCGACGTGCACGTCCGGCGCCTGCGCGCCAAACTCGGCGACCAGGAGCAGATCATCGGCACTGTGCGCAACGTCGGCTACCGCTTCAATGTGTACGACGAAGACCAACTGACCGCCACGTCGCGGTAAGACACCGGATTCGTTCACACCTAAGCCACGTCTCGATGCCAAGATATACAGCATGATCGATCCAGCTCTCGCAGACGCCGGCCTGGGTGACGCCGAGGACGATGACTTCGACGCCATCGAATCTCCGGACTCCCAGTTACCCGACCACCGCTTCCACGACCGAGAGATCAGCTGGCTCGCGTTCAACCAGCGCGTGCTCGAACTGGCGGAGGATACGAGCCTTCCCGAGCTGGAACGATCGAACTTCCTGGCGATCTTCGCGAGCAACCTCGATGAGTTCTTCATGGTGCGCGTCGCCGGGCTCAAACGCCGTATCGTCACCGGCCTCGCGGTGCCCTCCAATGTCGGCCGCTCCCCCTCTGACGTTCTCGCAGACATCTCCCGCGACGCCCATGCGCTGCAGCTGCGCCATGCCGCCGCGTGGATCGATCTGGTGCGCCCGGCGCTCGCGGATGCCGGAATCGAGATCACCGAGTGGGACGAACTCGTCGACTCGGAGCGCGAAGCTCTGACCGAGTACTTCCAGCTGCAGGTCTTTCCCGTTCTCATGCCGCTCGCCGTGGATCCGGCGCACCCCTTCCCGTACATTTCGGGACTGTCGTTGAACCTCGCCATTCGCATTCGCAATGCCCGCACCGGCCGGCAGGAATTCGCGCGTCTGAAGGTACCGCCGATGCTGCCGCGGTTCGTCGAGGTTCCGGGCACGGGCGAGATCAAGCGGTTCCTGCGTCTGGAAGAGCTGATCGCCAATCACCTGGGCGATCTGTTCCCCGGCATGGAAGTACTCGATCATCACGCGTTCCGACTCACCCGGAACGAGGATGTCGAGATCGAGGAGGATGAGAGCGAGAACCTCATCCAGGCGCTCGAAGCTGAGCTGCTGCGTCGCCGCTTCGGGCCGCCGATCCGTCTCGAGATCAACGATGACATGGATGATCTCACCCTGGATCTGCTCATCAAAGAGCTCGACATCACCGAGCAGGAGGTCTACCGACTTCCCGGCCCGCTTGACCTCCGCGGACTGTTCTCACTGTCCAGGGTCGACCGCCCTGATCTGCGGTACCCGCCACATCTGCCGACGACGGCGGTGGCGTTCCAGCCGGCTGGTTCCGCCACCCGCGCCGATATCTTCGCCGCGATCGGCAAGGCGGATGTGCTCGTGCATCACCCCTACGAGTCCTTCGCCACCAGCGTGCAGGCATTCCTCGAGCAGGCAGCTCGCGACCCACATGTCCTCGCCATCAAGCAGACTCTGTACCGCACCTCCGGTGACAGCCCCGTCGTGCAGGCGCTCATCGATGCGGCAGAGGCAGGAAAGTCTGTGCTCGCGCTCGTCGAGGTGAAGGCTCGCTTCGATGAGGCCAACAACATCGTCTGGGCCCGCAAGCTTGAAAAGGCCGGCGTCCACGTCGTCTACGGCCTTGTGGGGCTGAAGACGCACTGCAAGCTCGCCCTCGTCATCCGTGAGGAAGAGGGCAAACTGCGCCACTACTCGCACGTCGGCACCGGAAACTACAATCCGAAGACCAGCCGCGTCTATGAGGACTTCGGCCTGTTCACCGCCGACGCACAGGTCGGCAAGGATCTCACCAGACTGTTCAATGAGCTCAGCGGCTACGCGATCGAGAAGAAGTTCAAGCGCCTGCTCGTCGCCCCGCTGCACCTGCGCAAGGGACTGCTGCGCCAAATCAACAACGAGCGCACGAATGCCCTCGAGGGTCGCCCGGCGCACATCCGCATCAAGGTGAACTCGCTCGTCGACGAAGAGATCATCGACGCGCTCTACCGCGCCAGCCAGGCCGGGGTGAAAGTCGACATCTGGGTGCGCGGCATCTGCAGCATCAAGGTCGATCTGCCCGGAACCAGTGACAACATCACCGTGCGCAGCATCCTGGGCAGATATCTCGAGCACTCGCGAATCTTCGCGTTCGAGAACGGTGGCGACCCGCAGGTGCACATCGGCAGCGCCGACATGATGCACCGCAACCTCGATCGACGAGTTGAGGCGCTGGTGCGCGTGACCGATCCCGCCCACATCAAGGAACTGCTCACCTTCTTCGATCTGGCAATGGATGACGGCACCAGTTCGTGGCATCTCGGAGCCGAGGGCACGTGGGAGCGGCACGCCGTCGACGCCGAGGGCAACCCGCTGGTCGACCTGCAGGACAAGACCATGAACCAGGTTCGACGCCGTCGGCGTCCGCGTTCGGTTCGATGACGTTGCGATCGGCTGAGGGAGCGACCGAGATCGTGCAAGACGACAAGGCTGTGTACGCGGCAGGCGCCGTGGTCTGGCGGCTGGTGGACGGCAAACTCCGCGTGCTGCTCATCCACCGCACGAAGTATCGGGATGTGACCCTTCCCAAGGGGAAGGTCGATCCCGGCGAGATGCTCGCCCAGACGGCGGTGCGCGAGGTCTTCGAGGAGACCGGCATCCGCGTCGCCCTCGGCGTCCCCGTCGGGGTGAGCAGGTACTTCATGCGACCCAAGCGGCAGAAAGTCGTGCACTACTGGGCTGCTGAGGCCACCGAGGAGGCCATCCGCAACTCGGCCTTCGTCCCGAACCACGAGATCTCGGGTCTGGAATGGGTGAGTGTGAAGAAGGCCCGAAAGTGCCTGAGCTACCCCGTGGATCTGGAAATCCTGGATGGGTTCGAAAAACTCGTCGATGACGGCATCCTGCGCACCTTTCCGATCATCGCGCTGCGTCACGCGAAAGCTGTCGGACGCTCCGATTGGGAGATGTCGGATGCTTCGCGGGTGCTGACCGAGCGCGGCAAGAAGCAGGCCGCCGCCATCGTCGCACCGCTCCTCGCTTTCGGGGTCCGCAAGATCATCACCAGTGACGCCGTCCGGTGCGTGCAGACGATCACGCCGCTGGCGAAGGCGCTCGATCGCAAGCCCGTACAGACCGAGCTCATCAGCCAGGATGCCTGGGAAGAGGGGCGTTCGGACACACGGATGGTGATCGGCAAACGCGTGCGCGCCGGAAAACCTGCGGTGCTGTGCAGTCATGGCCCGGTACTCCCCGACATCTTCAGCGAACTCGCCCTGGCCACCGGCACCATGCCGGGGTCGTACCTGGGCAGCGCTTCCGCGCTCGAAGTGGCGGCTTTCTCGGTCGCACATCTGTCGGCGACCAACCCCGGCTCGGGGATCATCTCGATCGAGACGCACGTCCCGAAAGTCTGACGCTTCGCCAGTCGTTCACCTTCTGTTTACCTCCGCGGGAGAGTCTCGTTAACTGTCGCACTTAGCGTCACTGTGTGCCCTGCACCGGGCCCAACCATCCACGATCGAAGGATCCACAGTGAAGATCTCCCGAATCGCACGAATCGGCGCCGTCGGCGCCGTGGCCGCTCTCGCTCTCGCCGGCTGCGCCGCGAACGAAGCCCCTGCAGGCGAATCATCCGATGCACCCGCCGAGACCGGCGCAACCGCACTCTCCGGCACCATCGACGCCACTGGCGCCTCCTCGCAGGCAGCAGCCCAGGAAGCCTGGGTCGCCGCGTTCCAGACCGCCAACGTTGAGGTCACCGTCAACTACGAGCCCACTGGCTCGGGCACCGGCCGCGAGAACTTCCTCGAGGGTGGCAGCAGCTTCATCGGCTCCGACCGTGCGTTCAACGCCGAGGAGATCGCCGCCGGCGGATTCGGCGCCTGCACCACGGACGACATCGTCGAAATCCCCGTCTACATCTCGCCGGTCGCCGTCGCGTTCAACCTCGAGGGCGTCGACACGCTGAACCTGGATGCCGCCACCATCGCGAGCATCTTCGGCGGCACCATCACCAACTGGAACGACTCCGCGATCGCGACGCTCAACCCCGACGCCACGCTCCCCGACCTGGCCATCTCGCCGGTTCACCGTTCCGACCCTTCGGGCACGCAGGAGACCTTCACCAACTACCTCGCGGCGACCGCTCCCGACATCTGGACCTACGAGGTCTCCGACGAGTGGCCGATCGAGGGTGGCGAGGCCGCACAGGGCACCTCCGGCGTCGTTCAGGCCATCACGGCCGGCAACGGTGCGATCGGCTTTGCTGACGCTTCCCAGGTCGGCGACCTCGGCCAGGTACACGTCGGCGTCAACGGCGAGTACATCGCGTACTCGGCGGAGGCCGCATCGCAGCTCGTCGAGGGCGCAGAGCTCGAAGAGGGCCGCGGGGCCGGCGACCTTGCGTTCGCTGTTGACCCTGCTGCTGCAGCCGACGGCGCTTACCCGATCGCCCTGGTCAGCTACCTGATCGGCTGCGAGCAGTACGAGGACGCGAACGTCGCTGAGCTCGTCAAGTCGTACTTCACCTACATCGCCAGCCCCGAGGGCCAGGATGCCGCCGCAGACAACGCCGGCAACGCCCCCATCTCGGACGGCCTGCGCGACAAGGTCCTTGCTGCGATCGACCTCATCCAGGTCGGCTGATAACGCCCTGATGGCATACAGCTGACGTCGATGCCCTCGCACCCAGACTAGGGTGCGGGGGCATCGACGAGCACGCTACGATTCACTCCGACTCCTCCGCCCGAAACAGGGAGACCATGAGCACGACCGAGCAGGTAAAGACCGCGCGCACCGATCCGCCGGCCACGATCAAAGCCAAGCAGCGCCTCGGCGACCGGGTATTCTCCGGAACCGCGCTGGGCGCCGGGGTCATCATCCTCATCGTCCTGGCCGCTGTTGCGACGTTCCTCATCATCCAGAGCATCCCCGCGTTTCAGGCCGATACCAGCGATAACCACATCCTCAAGGGCGAGTCGTTCTGGACATACGTCTGGCCGCTGGTCTTCGGCACGCTCTGGGCCGCATTCATGGCGCTGGTCATCGCAGCTCCGATCTCCATCGGCATCGCGCTGTTCATCTCCCACTACGCACCCCGCAAGCTCGCCTCGCTCCTGGGCTACATCATCGATCTGCTCGCCGCGGTCCCCTCGGTCGTCTTCGGCCTGTGGGGCGGCCTCGTTCTCGCCCCGATGCTCCAGCCGATCTATGCGTGGCTGAGCGAGAACGCGAGCTGGATCCCGTTCTTCCAAGGCCAGGTCTCCTCGACCGGAAAGACCATCCTGACGGCAGCTCTCGTGCTCGCTGTGATGTGCATCCCGATCATGACCGCGATCTGCCGTGAAGTCTTCCTGCAGACGCCCACCCTCCACGAAGAGGCGGCGCTCGCGCTCGGCGCAACGCGCTGGGAGATGGTGCGGATGGCTGTGCTGCCATTCGCTCGCGGCGGCATGGTCTCGGCCGCGATGCTCGCTCTCGGCCGCGCACTCGGCGAGACGATGGCCGTGACGATGGTGCTCTCACCGTCCGCCGTCATCAGCTTCCTGGTGATCACCGCCACCAACCCGACGCCGATCCCCGCGAACATCGCCCTCGCCTTTCCGGAAGCGCACGGCACCGGCGTCAACACACTGGTCGCAACCGGCCTCATCCTCTTCGTCGTGACCTTCGCGGTCAATGCGCTGGCACGCTGGATCGTCGCCCGCCGCGCCGAGTTCTCGGGAGCGAACTGATATGACCACCACCGTCGAGCCCGACGTCTCACCCGCCAGCGCCCCCAACGTCTCGCTCACATCGGGCAGGCTCCCGAAGTGGGCACCCTGGGCACTGCTGTTGCTTTCGTGGGTCATCTCGTTCGCTGTGTTCGGCGTTACGAGCATCGGTGAGGATCTCGCCGACTTCAACATCGTGGGCGCATCGATCATCGGCATCCTGATCTACATGGTGCTGATCACGGTGCTGTCGATGATCGTGGAAAGCCGCCGCAAGGCGGTCGACCGGCTGATGACGGCACTCGTGGCAACAGCATTCCTGATCGCCCTGATGCCCCTGGTCTCACTACTGTGGACCGTGGTCTCCAACGGCCTCAACCGCTTCGACGCCGAGTTCTTCTCCTTCTCGATGCGCAATGTCGTCGGTGACGGCGGCGGCATCGTGCACGCTATCTGGGGCACGCTGCTGATCACGCTCACCGCCGCCGTGATCTCGGTGCCCATCGGGCTGATGACGTCGATCTACCTGGTCGAGTACGGCCGCGGAAAGCTCGCGAAGGGCATCACGTTCTTCGTCGATGTGATGACCGGAATCCCCTCGATCGTCGCCGGTCTGTTTATCTACGCGGTCTTCTCATTGATCTTCCGGCCCGGCATCTCGATGGGCATCATGGGTGCACTGTCGCTGGCAGTTCTCATGACCCCGGTGGTCGTTCGAGGTAGCGAAGAACTGCTGAAGATCGTTCCGAACGAGCTGCGCGAGGCCGCCTACGCGCTCGGTGTGCCGAAGTGGCTGACGATCCTCAAGGTGGTGCTGCCCACCTCGATCGCGGGCATCATGACCTCGATCACCCTCGCCATCGCTCGCGTGATCGGTGAGACCGCACCGCTGCTGCTGACCGCCGGATTCACGATGAGCATGAATACGAACATCTTCAACGGGCAGATGATGACTCTGCCTGTGTTCGCCTACAACCAGTACATGAACCAGGGCACGAACCCGGATGCTGCTCTCGACCGAGCATGGGCTTCTGCTCTCACCCTGATCCTGATCGTCATGGTCCTGAACCTGCTCGCGCGCCTGATCGCGAAGTGGTTCGCCCCGAAGACATCCGGCCGCTGAGCCGCACCCGATCCGTTCGTAAGGAAACCACACGTGTCCAAGAGCATCGAAGTCAATGACCTCAACGTCTACTACGGCGACTTCCTCGCCGTGGAGGGCGTCTCTCTCGAGATCCAGCCGCGCAGTGTCACAGCGTTCATCGGGCCGTCCGGTTGCGGCAAGTCCACGTTCCTGCGCACCCTGAACCGCATGCACGAAGTCATCCCGGGCGCTCGCGTGCAGGGTGAAGTGCTGCTCGATGGCAAGGACCTGTATGGTCCTGGCGTCGACCCGGTGCTCGTACGCCGCCAGGTGGGCATGGTGTTCCAGCGCCCGAACCCGTTCCCGACGATGTCGATCAAGGAGAACGTGCTGGCCGGCGTGAAGCTGAACAACACCCGGATGTCGAAGAGCGATCAGGACGCACTGGTCGAAAGTGCGCTGACCGGCGCGAACCTCTGGAATGAGGTCAAGGACCGGCTCGACCGCCCCGGTTCCGGCCTGTCCGGCGGCCAGCAGCAGCGTCTGTGCATCGCCCGTGCGATCGCGGTTGAGCCCGAGGTCATCCTCATGGACGAGCCGTGCTCGGCTCTGGACCCGATCTCGACCTATGCGATCGAGGAACTGATCGGCGAGCTGAAGAACCAGTACACCGTCGTCATCGTCACGCACAACATGCAGCAGGCGTCCCGCGTCTCGGACAAGACCGCGTTCTTCAACATCGCCGGTACCGGCAAGCCCGGCAAGCTCATCGAGTACGGCGACACCACCTCGATCTTCACCACCCCGACCGTGCAGGCCACTGAGGACTACGTCTCCGGCCGGTTCGGGTAGTCGGTCGGTTCCCGCCGGTTCGTCGGTCGGTTCCCGCCCCTGTCCCGAATCCCAGAGGCCTCGGGTTCGCCTCGGCGTGCCGCGCTCCGTCGGACCCGCGACACGCCGCACAAGCACGCAACCGTCTGCGATTCGGCACCGCCGACACGTTCTGCACATCTTTAGGAACGGCCGAGTTTTCCACGAATCGTGGGTTCTGAGGGTTCGGCTGTGACCTGACGAGCGGATGCTCGGACGATGTCCTTCGTCCTTGCATCCGCTGCCCTCGCTGTCTACGGCCCGATCGTCCGCACACACGAACTGCGTGCTCACGGCGTGACGAAACGGGAGATCTCCCGGGCTCGCGCCGCCGGCGAGATCATTCGCATCCGGCAAGGACTGTATGCGGCTCATGACACCTCGGAGGAGCTTCTGCATGCCGCATGGCACGGCGGTACACCGTCCTGCCTGGTCGCCGGACGGATGCACGGTTTGTGGATCCTCGACGAGCGAGAGCCGTGCGCTGCTGTCTCGTCGCCGCGCCACGTGTGGATCGGTCACGCGGGGCAACGTCATCCATGCTTTGGCGATGGGTGTGATGAATCACTCATCTGGCACTGGGACGACGGCGATGCCGTGCCTGGGGATCTTCCTCCTGTTGCGAATGTGCTTCTGCAGATCGCGGTGTGCGCAGACGACGAGACTTTCTTCGCCGCGCTGGAGTCGGCTCTGCGCAAGTCGCTGATCCCGCCGAGCGGTATGACCTGGCTGAGTGCGCGCCTTCCGAGTGAGCTGCGTTGGATGCTCGGCTTCGCGCGCGCAGATGCCGACAGCGGTCTCGAGTCTCTGATCAGGCTCCGCCTGCATCTTCTCGGGATATCGGTGCGCACGCAGGTGTCCATCGAAGGAGTCGGCGAAGTGGATTTCGTCATCGGCGATCGACTGATCGTGGAGGCAGACGGAAAGGAGAACCACGACGATGATCCATCGGCCACGGCCGCGCGAACCTCGCGTCGCCATAAAGACCTTGTGCGCGACGCGAAGGCTGCTGCGCTCGGCTATGAGACCCTGCGGTTCGACTACGCCTTGATCGTGCATGACTGGCCGACGGTGGCTGCGGCGATCATCGCGAAGGTGCAGGCGGGCGCTCATCTCCGAGGGTGATCGGCATACGGTGCGCCGAATCCCAGACGCGCCGTTGCACACGCGGCGTGTCAGGCGCCGATCCCCCGCCGACACGCCGAGGCCGACCGGAGGCGTCTGGGATTCGGCACCCGCGGATCAGCCCTGCGGCGAGACCGTCGGGTCGGGGGCGGGTCGGGCTATGCCGAGAGCATCCGGTCTCGAACCTGACGCCGCAGCACCTTGCCGATGAGTGACCGAGGCAGATCATCGACAGCGGTGATTCGCCGGGGCACCTTGTAGGACGCGAGTCGGGTGCGGCAGAAGTCCCGCAGCGCCCCTGCATCGAGGACCGCTCCCTCACGAAGCACCACGGCCGCCACGACGTCTTCACTGCCGTTCGATCGCGGGACTCCAACGACGGCTGCGGAGACGACGTCTGGATGTGCCTCGAGAGCCTGCTCGACTTCGGTGGGCGATACGTTGAAGCCGCCGGTGATGATGAGCTCCTTGAGCCGATCGACGATCGTCACGAAACCGTCTGCAGAGACCTCAGCGATGTCGCCCGTTCGCAGCCATCCGTCAGCGAGCAGCACCGCTGCCGTGTCGCCAGGGCGCCGCCAATAACCTTGGAACACCTGCGGCCCGCGGATGAGGAGTTCGCCTCGTTCACCGAACGCCAGATCAACAGCGGGATCACTCGGATCGACGACACGAATCTCCGTGCTCGGGAAGGGCACGCCCACGGTGCCGGGCCGTCGAGTGGGACCCATCGGGTTGCCGAGCGCCACCGGTGAGGCCTCCGTCATGCCATACCCCTCGACGAGAAGACCTCCGGTGGCTTCCTCCCAGCGCCGGACCGTCTCGACGGGCAGGCTCATGGCGCCGGAGATCGCGAATCGCACCGTCGAGAGGTCGATGGAGCCGCGGGATGCAGCACGGGCGAGCTGGTCGTAGATCGGTGGCACCGCAGGCAGGAAGGTCGGCGGACTCGTGCGCGCAGCATCCGTCACCAGGTCGAGATCAAAGGTGGGGAACAGCACGAGCTTCGCGCCGATGCTCATAGCGAAGGTGAGACACAACGTCATCCCGTACGCGTGGAACAGCGGCAGTACGCCATAGAACGTCTCCTCACCGTCGACGAGTCCTGGCACCCAGGCGCGGCCCTGCATGGCATTCGCGCGCAGATTCGAGTGTGTGAGGATCGCGCCCTTCGGGTCACCGGTCGTGCCACTCGTGTACTGGAGCAGGGCGACGTCCTCAAGCCGGGGACCGGCAGTGCGCCGCGAGATCCGACGATTGTCGAGCAGTTTCTTCCAGGTGAGCGTCCCCCTCGCCTGGGGCGTTCCGGTCAGCTTGTTGCGCGATTCGCGAGCTTTCCTCAACGGCAGACGCAGAGCCAGCCGCTTTGCGAACGGGAGTGCAGTGGTGATGTCGACGCTGATGATGCGCTCGAGCTTGAGATCCGCGGGAAAGTCGGCGAGCGTGTCGACGCTCTTGTCCCAGACGATCGCGACGCGGGCGCCGTGGTCCTCGAACTGGTGACGCAGTTCACGGGCGGTGTAGAGCGGGTTGTGTTCGATGACGATTGCGCCCAGCCGGAGCGCCGCATAGAAGGCGACGACGTGCTGCGGACAGTTCGGCAGAACCAACGCGACGCGGTCCCCCGGCTTCACGCCCAGGCGCCGCAGGCCTTCTGCAGCTCGTTGGATCTGCTCCCCCAGATCCCGGTAGCTCGTGACGGCACCGAAGAACTCGAGCGCAGGCCGCCGCCCGAACGCCTTGACGCTCGCATCGATCATCTCCGGAAGCGTCTGTGCGGGCACGCCTATCTCAGCGGGAACGCCATCCGCGTATGCCGCAAGCCATGGTCGTGATTCGTAAGTACTGGCAGACATATCTCCATCCTGCCTCGAACGCGGGCCGCTGTCAGTCTCGAGCAGACAGCAAATATCGGTTCATCTCAGCGGTGAATTCGGTGTCGACGGACAGCGCGGTGCCGTCGATGGCCGTGATCGGTACGGCCAGCCTCACACTCGACACCAGCCACGCGGCATCCGCCTGTGCGAGATCGGATGCCGGAATCCGGTCGTACCCCGTTTCGAAGCCGCGTCGGACGAAGAATTCGTAAACGCTCAGCTGTGTGGTGCCGTGCAGGATGCCACCCGCCGGCGCCGGCGTCAAGAAGCGGCCACCGAACCGCAGGATCAGCGACGCGGTGGGAGCTTCGAGCACGAAACCGTCCGTCGACACGAACACCGCATCATCCGCCCCGCGTCTGCGCGCTTCGCGCAGCGCTGCCATGTTGACCGCGTACGACAGCGTCTTTGCCCCCAGCAACAGCCAGGGTGCGCGCTCTGCCACATCGAGGTCGTAGCCACGCTCCAGCGTCACCACGCGCACTCCCACTTCGCGCACGGCCGCGAAATCGGCTGCCGGCGCAGCCGTCACCCACGCCGTCGGCGTGGGTCCGTGCTCGACCCCGCGACTGAGGATCAGTTTGATCACGGCCTCGCCCGGCGGGCACTGGGCAGCAGCCACCGCCACTGCTTGGCGCCACTGCTCTGCATGGGGCACGGGGAGGTCGCAGATCCGCGCGGAGTTGGCCAGTCGCTCCAGATGCGGCAGCACTTCTTGCGCGTGCCCGTCGATGACTCCGATCGACTCGAAAACGCCGTCACCGCGCTGCGTACTCAGCTCTCCGACACTCAGGGCCGGGGCTGCGGCATCGACGATCGTGAATGTATCCGCGTAGTCGGCACGCTCCTCGGAGGCGTCCACAGGATCGATGATCAGGGCGAAGCGCTGTGCCATGACCCGACTCTACGGCAGAGGCCCCAGCGGGAATACCTTCGGTTCCGGGGCGTTACAATTGAATGGCCGGGCCGCATAACCCCGGGCTCCAAATTCTGCCGCTACGAGCGGCCTTCCGCCGAGAGGCGTTTTTGCGGCCCGGTCTTCTCATTCCCAGCGTCAGTTCGGCTCCGCACCAGTTCGGCCGCGCACCGGCTCAGGCCCCAGGGCCCAGCCGTGTCAGTTCAGTGAACCGACACGCCACAGGCCTGCCGCGGCGCTCAGATCGTTCGCGAAGGTGTGCAGCCGCCGCGCCCTGGCAGTCAGCCGCGTGGCCCGCTCGGCTTCCGTCGCCTCGTAGTCGTCGGCGACGTGCGTCGCCCCGGAGACCTGCACACGGCAAAACGCCGCGGCCCGTTCGAGCGCGACCGCGAAGTCCCCCTGGAACACGCCTCGCAGAATCGTGTCGATCAGCGTGACAAGCTCCTCCGGGCTCGCGGGTGCCGGAGCGCCGGCAATAACAGCATCCACCGATCGCAATTCAACGCGACCGCGCTCATACAGCAGCGCGGCGGTCTGCGAATCGTTGTGAATCGAGAGTTGCAGCAGATACAGCCGCCAGAGTGCGCCGGGCAGCGACACGGCCGGTGCGTCCGCCCAGAGTTCCGCGATGTCGTCAATACCGAACTCGCTGGTGAACTCGATCAGGCGCCGGGCGCTTTCTCCGCTCTCGTCGTCGCGGGCGCGCTGCACGAGTGCGGATGCCGTGGCATGAGCGACTCGTCGAGCCTCGACCGACCCCGACGATCCGACAAGATTGTCGAACGCCGTGGAGGGTCGCCGGATAGGACGGTGAAACTGCTCAGGCATCCCTCCAGGCTACTCGCGCTCAGGCGGTGGGGATCACGATGATGGGATCCGTTGTCGGAAGCCCCGTGGGAGAACCACCCGCTGGCTCCACGGTGACGGCGATCACATCACCGGCGCGCATCGGCCCATCGAGCAGTGCTGTCGCGTTTCCGCCATCCGTCTCGAACAGTCCGGCAGGCACCGGCTGCTCGCCGCGTACGAACCACAACTGGTACGTCTGTTCATCATCGAGTATGTCCAAGCCCTCAGCGACGAGAACCGCGTTTCCTTCTGACTCGGCCCAGTGCGCGGTCGCCTGCAGCCCGGAGTCCAGCTCGACGCTGGCCTGTTGGGCATCCGGCGCCGCTTCGATCTGCTCCAATGCGATGACGGATGCTGGGCGCATCAGTTGCGGAATCAGAACGGCCGCGCCGACTCCGAGACCGACGATCAGTACCACCGAGGCGGCGAGCGCGAACAGCCCACGGCTCCAGCGTCGAGGCGCGCGCGCATGCGCGGGTTCGGCATCGGTTGCCGGGGCGGGGCCAGATGGCAGCGTGGGGCCGGGCACTGGTCCCTGCGTCTGCCCCTTCGCGATTTGGGCGAGCAGTGCCTCGCGAATACTGGCAGGCGGTTCGATAGCGGACACAGCATCCGCCATCAGATTTGCTGTCTCGGCATCGTCCGCGGCGATCGCAGCCCACTCCGGATGAGACTCGAGCGCATCGATGAAACGCCGCTGGTCGGCATCGGACAGCGCATCAAGGGCGTGGCCTGCAGCGAGCTCGGCGAATTCCCTCTCGTTCATGCGGTCACCCCCATCACACTTCGCAGACGTGAGAGTCCGTCTCTCATCCTCGTCTTGATCGTTCCCAGCGGCGCCTGCGTCAGGACCGCGATCTCGCTTTGACTGTAACCGCCGAAATACGACAGCACGAGCGCTTCACGCTGGGGTTCCGGCAGCGTTCCCAGCGCTGCCACCACGCGGTCGCCATCGATGCTCAGTTCGACCTGCTCGGCAACGCTGTCGTGAGCCACAACCACGTCGCGGATCCCGACCCGGATGTCTCGGTCGGTGCTCGATTGCGACGAACGGACGCGATCCACAGCGCGACGGTGAGCGATCGTGAGGACCCAGGTTCGTCCCTGTCCTTTGTTCGGAGCGAACCGCCCCGCGGATTGCCAGATCTCCAGGAAGACCTCCTGAAGCACTTCTTCGCTCTGTGAGCGATTGACGAGCACGCGCAGGATGAGCCCGAAAACTCGCGACGAAAGCAGATCATAGAGTTCAGCAAACGCCCGCTGGTCCCCGTCGGCTACGCGGAGGAGGAGTTCGGCAACGGGGTCTCCCGCTGTGCCGTCCTCCGGCATCTCCACGCCGTCGATAACCATTTCGATAAGCATGCCGCATCTCCTCCTCTCCTACGAACCACGCGCCGATCAGGGCCGCATCTCGTCAGGTCTTAACCGAAGGTGAACGAATAGGCTTGGACGCCGATCGGAATCTCGACGGTCAGCTCTCCCGTCTCCCCCGCGTCGGCCTTCAGCAGCTCATACGACTTCGGTGTGCCGTCGACAGTGATCGTGCGCGACTTCCCGTCTTGCGCGGTCACGACCACGTCTCCCTCGCCCGCCAGTACGATCCTGATCTCGGATGCTCGATACATCAGGCGGATGCTTGCTCCCTCAGCGGTCGGTGTCGCGTACTGCGTCGCGATCTCCCATTCACCGTTGAGCGCGAAGGAATCATCGGGCTGTTCGTCCGGGAAGGCGAAGGTGGAGGTTCCCGCACGGTACGCGTCGCCACCGCCGTAGTTGACGTCCTTGGACGAGCCGAGGAATGTCTCGGGCGTGGTTGATCCGAGTTCAGGTGTCTCGTCCGCGATCTCGGTCGGCACCGGCAGTTGGACGTCGGGATCGGCGTTTTCGAGCAGCTCGCGGATCATGCTCTCGGTGGCGGCGTAGTTGCCCTCGCCGAACGAAATGTGCCGGACGACGCCTTCGGCGTCGATGAGGTAGTGCGCGGGCCAGTAGCGGTTGCGATAGTTCGTCCAGGTGGACAGGTTGTTGTCGAGCGCCACGGGGTAGTCGATGCCGTGCTCCTCGATACCGGCAGCCACATTGGCCGCATCCTTCTCGAACGCGTACTCGGGGGAATGGATGCCGATGACCTGTAGACCGGCGTCTTCATATGCTTTGTTCCAGGCAACGACGTGTGGGAGGGAGCGCTGGCAGTTAATGCACGAGTACGCCCAGAAATCGATCAGCACGACCTGCCCGCGCAGATCATCCAGGTCGATCCCTTCACCGCCGGTGGTGTTCAGCCACTCCTCGATGCCGCGAATCGATGGTGCCGTCCCGCAGGACTCGAGCTCTTCGGCTCCGTTGGTGCAGTTGTCGAGTTCGCGGTTTTCGTCGGTGACGAGGCCGCCGAGGTCGAGCGCATCGGCCTGCTTGTCCGCCAGGTCTTTTTGGATCCCGGCCGTGTAGTCCGGAACCAGCCGCTGCAGCATCTGCGGCACGTTGAAGACGAGCCCGACAGCGAGCGCGATCATCGCGATACCGGCGGCGATGCGCAGTCCGCGCTCTCTCGTGCGGAAGGCGCGGATGCGCTCGACCACGCCACGCCCGGCGAGCGCGAAAACGAGGAGCGGAATGGCCACACCGATGGAGAAGGAGAGTGTGAGCGCCACGGTGCCGATGCCGATCTGACCGGTGGCGCCTGCCACGATGATCGCCGCGAGCACCGGACCAGCGCAGGGAACGAAGACCGCGCCGAGCGCGAGCCCGACACCAAAGCCGCTCCCCTGGTTCTTCACTTCCTTTCGAGACTGAAGACGTTGGAAGGGCTTTTCCAGCAGCCGCTCGAACTTCGGCACAAGAAGCCCGACGCCGAGCAGCGCGAGGACGACGATCCCCACCCATCGGATGATGTCCTGCGGGAGGTTGAGAAGGCCGAGGATGAGGGATCCGACCAGAGTGACCAGGCTGAAGCTCAGAACGAGTCCGGCAATGACCAGGTAAGGACGACTGCGTCGTGCCGGTGTTGTCTCACCGTCGAAGCGCGCCGACTGCGCGCCTCCCGTGAGGAAGATGACCGGCAGCACCGGCAGGATGCACGGCGAGATCCCCGTGATGAGGCCGCCGAGCAGCCCGATGATGATGAGGTCCATTTCCTCGCCTTCCGTTGCGGGTACTTCGGATTGAGCGGCCGAACGGATTGGCTCAGAAGTTTTTCAAGAAAGTTCCCATCCAATGCGGAAGGGGCTCCGAAGAATCATCAACGCCACGGGAAGTCCGTGGCTCCGATTCCCGGAGGTAGACATGTTCAGCACCAAGAAGAAGATCACCGCAGCTCTGTCGCTCGGCTTCGCCAGCGTTCTCGTGCTGTCGGGTTGTTCGATGAGTTCAGACACGACTGATGATTCGGCCGAGTCCACCGCACCTGAGACGTCTGAGACGACGGCTGAGACACCCGAGGCGATGCCCGACGAGAGCATGGATCCGGCGGCGAACCTCGTCGGTCCCGGCTGTGAGGCGTACGCCGAGGCTGTGCCAGACGGCGACGGTTCGATCCAGGGAATGTCGCAGGACCCGGTTGCGGTCGCCGCATCCAACAACCCGATGCTGACGACGCTGGTCGCAGCCGTAAGCGGTCAGCTCAACCCCGATGTCAACCTCGTCGACACGCTCAATGGCGATGAGTTCACCGTGTTTGCCCCGGTGGATGACGCGTTCGCGATGATCGACCCCGCCACCATCGAGGGCTTGAAGACTGACTCGGCCACACTGTCATCGATCCTGACCTACCACGTGGTTCCCGGCCAGATCGAGCCGGCCGATATCGCGGGTATGCACACCACCGTGCAGGGTACGGACGTCGAGGTCACCGGCAGCGGAGATGCGTGGATGGTCAACGATGCAAACGTGATCTGCGGCGGCGTCCAGACCGCCAACGCGACCGTGTACCTGATCGACTCGGTTCTGATGCCTCCGGCCGAATAGTCCGGAACGTGCCGAGTGGGGTTCTCGGCATTTGGACGCAGTGCGGGCGCCGGTGCACCAGACATCGACGCCCGCACATATGCGTCGTACGTCGCCGCAGGCATGTTCAGCGTACCCAAGGCTGAACCTTCCGAGCTCCCGTGAAACGGACAGGCGAGAAGTGCCGCTAGACTGAGATACGCGGGCCTCTAGCTCAGTTGGCAGAGCATCGGACTTCAACAAAATAGGAGCGCCTCGGGGGAAACTCCGGGGATGACACCACTCAAAGTCGGGGAACCCTTCCTGAGAAATCAGTTGGCAATCCCGAGCCAAGCCGGACGCAAGTTCGGAAGGTGTAGAGACTGGACGGGTGGCACCTAAAGCGAAAGCTAAGGTGAAGGGACAGTCCAGACCACGAACGCCCAGTGGGCGGCGGCGAAAGTCGAAGTGGTATGTTAATCCGCGGGTCACGGGTTCGAGCCCCGTGGGGCCCACCGCATATAACGTCTGACCTCGGCGTTAAAGTGCCGCTATGAAGAACTGCGGCACCTGTCAGAAGGTCAAACCGTTGACCGACTTCAATCGAAAAGCCTCACGCGCCGACGGACGTCAGGAAGTCTGTCGGGACTGCAACCGAGCGTCCTCTCGCCAGTACTATCAGCGCAATCGCGAGCACCACATTGCTGTGATCCGTGCGCGCAACAATGCTCAACGCGCCACGAATATCGCGCTCGTCACTGACTACCTCATGTCCCACCCATGCGTCGACTGCGGCGCTTCCGACTTGCGAGTCCTCGATTTTGACCATCGTCCGGGCACCAACAAGCGCGACGGAGTGATGAAGCTGGCCCGCGATGGCTTCAGCCTTCGTATAGTTCGTAACGAAATCGACCTGTGCGATGTCCGGTGTCGGAATTGCCACGCGATCGTGACGTACGAGCGGATGGGGAGCAACTGGCGGTCCGCAGCGATGGCAGCATCCGCATCCGGCGCCCCGCCCGCTGACTGAATCGCGTGTGGCTAGCACGCCTCACTGTGCCCGGCCGCCCCTTCTCGGCATCCATCCTCTGAGCGAGTCCAAACGTCCCGGAAGCGATCACCGGCGCTGGCGCGCATGCGCATGGACCAAGCCCAGACCGCCTGATCGCTCGCCCGGACGCAATCATCCGCGTATTCGCGGCACCCCCACCAGACGCTCGATTCCAGTTCGCTCGGCGGCGACAGCTCCACCGGAGGCTTCCGCAACGTGCGCCGCCAGCAGCGCCAGCTCGGCCGGCGGCGCCCATACCTCGAACGTCGCCTCTGCTGCATAGACCGGATCGCCGAGCACGGCACCGTGCGCCTGGACCCACTCACGCAAGAGGTTGTCGAAGCGCCCGGCATCCGCATGCTCAACAGCGACGGTCACCGCGGCCAGCACGTGCCGGTCCACAATCGTCGCCAGATCCAACGCTTCGGATACGGCCGACGAGTACGCGCGCACCAGCCCGCCGGCGCCCAGCTTGATGCCGCCGAAGTAGCGCGTCACCACCGCGACGATATCCGTCAGCTCGCGCCGCCTGAGCACCTCGAGCATCGGCACGCCCGCCGTCCCCGACGGCTCACCATCATCCGACGACCGGGCTCTGTCGCCGAGCACGCCGGTCACCTGTGCTGCACAGTTGTGCCGAGCATCCCACGCGCGCTTCTTCACCGCGGCGATGACAGCATCCGCCTCCTCCGGCGACGCGACGGGAGCGACATGCGTAATGAACCGGGACTTCTTGATCACCAGCTCATGTTCAACGGTCGCCGCGATCGTAGCCGGGTACGCGGTCATGCCGTCAGCTCGGCGAGCTTACGGACGGTGCGCAGGTTCCGCGCCGTCCCCGCCACGCCCAACGCACGATCGAACACCGCCGTGGTCAGCTTCGTCGCTGCCACGCCGCCCGGAGAGTACGCGATCCACAGGTCGGACCCGACGAGCGCGATCTCCTCGCCGGGCACCAGCCGTTCCTCCAACGCCGTCACAGCGCCCGCGGCCGGGGCCGCCTCCAGGAACATCGCGTGCACGAATTTCTCCTCACGCTCCGCGAACGGGTGCGCGGCAAGCGACGCGGTCAGCGCTGCATGCGTGCGGGTGATGACCGCGGTATCGACGTCGAACTCCCTGGCGATGACTTCGCGAACGAGCGCGCACGCGGCCGCAGCATCCACTGGTTCGTCACAGATGATATTGCCGCTGGCGATGTAGGTGGACACTCCCGTGAGGTCGGTTTCGGATGCCAGCACCTCACGCAGCCGCGCCATCGGGATGAGATTTCGGCCGCTGACATTCACCGCCCGCAGCAGCAGCACGCTCCCGCTCACGCGTCGGAACTCGGCAGCAGTTCGGCTCCTGCGTGGGCGAGCTCTGCCAGCGCCGCCGCGCTGCTATCAGCACCCACTCCGGCGACTAGATCGGTCAGCACACGAACGTGCACACCGTGCGCGATGGCGTCAAGGGCGGATGCCCGCACGCAGTGATCCGTAGCGATACCGACGATGTCGGCGCTGAGCACACCGCGCTCGGCCAGCACAGCAGCAACGGCACTGCCGTCATCGGTGACGCCCTCAAACATCGAGTACGCCGGCACACCCTGGCCCTTGCGGACGTGGTGCGTAACCGCATCGGTGACGAGCAGCGGGTCGTATTCAGCGCCGTCGGTGCCGGCGACGCAGTGCACCGGCCAGGTGTCGATGAAGTCCGGATTCTCGGCGAAGTGCCCGCCGTTGTCACCGGTGGCATCGTGCCAGTCGCGTGACGCCACGATCACGTCGTAGTCCCCCGCCTTACTGGTCAGAAAAGCGGCGACACCGGATGCCACGGCATCCCCGCCAGCGACGGCGAGCGCGCCGCCCTCGGTGAAGTCGTTCTGCACGTCGACGATGAGAAGTGCCCTGGTCATGATTCGAGCGTACGCGGTTCCGGAACGAAACGGCCCCGTGATGCTGTTCGCATCACGGGGCCCGTGGAGCCGCCTGTCAGAATCGAACTGACGACCTTCTCATTACGAGTGAGATGCTCTACCGACTGAGCTAAGGCGGCGTGCGCTACGAAAGCGGCACGATGAACGATATTACCCTGTTCATGCCATCACCGCGAATCAATCGCACTCCAGCCCGTCCTCGGGCACAACATCGTCGAGGAAGAAGCCCACCACGGCCTGATCAACGCAGATGTTGCCCTTGTTGTAGCCGGTGTGGCCTTCACCCACGCGAGTGACCAGCACGCCCTCTTCCAGCTGATCGGCCAACGAAACCGACCACGCGTACGGCGTCGCCGGATCGTTCGTCGTGCCGATCACGACGATCGGTCCTGCACCTGCGGCATGGATTTCATTCCGCGTACCGGTGGGGTCATGGGGCCACACGGCGCAGGTGTCCGGGCCGCTCCAGTACGGCGCGACAGTCGGCGCCTGTGCTTCGATCTTCTTCATCGCGGCGTCTTCAGCAGCCTGGTCGTCCTCGAGCGGATAGTCCATGCAGTTGTAGGCGGTGAACGCCTCGGAGGAGTTGTCGATGTAGACGCCGTCTTGACGCCCGTTGTACTGGTCGGCGAGGTAGAACGCGACATAGGCATCGCCCTGCAGGACACCGTCCAGCGCCTGGGTGAGCACCACCCAGTTCTCCTCCGAGTACAGCGTGACGATGATCGCCGTCATGAGCGAATCGGCACCGAGCATGCGCCCATCGCCATTGCGCAGCGGTCGGCGGTCGACGCTGGCCAAAAGCGCACCGAGATCATCCATCGCCTCATCGACCGTGCCGTTGAACGGACAGGAACCCGAATCAAGGCAGTCCTGCATGTACGCGCGCAGCGCCGATTCGAATCCGAGGGCCTGGGTGGTACCCACCTCGAGCCCGGAGACAGAGGGATCAACCGCGCCATCGAGCACGAGACGGCCGGCCTTGTCGGGGTACAGGTTCGCGTAGGTCGCACCGAGGAACGTCCCATACGAGAAACCGATGTAGTTCAGCTGCTCATCCCCGAGCACTGCACGGATCAGGTCCATGTCACGGGCGGAGTTGATCGTCGTGATGAACGGCAGGATGCCGTCGCTATTGGCCTCGCACGCAGCAGCGAACTCCTTGTCGCGTTCGGTGAGTTCTGCCTCCCACTCGTCGCTGCCGCGATCGGCCGCCGGGATGTCGTAGAGGTAGGCGTCCATCGCTGCGGCGTCGAAGCAGGTTACTGCGGTGGACTCGCCCACGCCGCGCGGGTCGAAACCGATCACGTCGTAGTTCTCGATCAGCTCGCTGCCGACCGCGTAGTCCAGGCTGTTCAGGATGAAGGACCGCCCACTGCCGCCGGGGCCGCCCGGGTTCGTGAGAAGTGACCCCATCGGAGAATTGACGGCCTGGTGGCGCACGATCGACAATTCGATCTCGCCCGCATCGGGGTTCTCCCAGTCGAGCGGCGCATCGATCACGGTGCAGTCGAATCCGGGGCCGCCGTCATCGCACGGTTCCCACTGGGGTTCCTGTTCGTAGAACGGCAGCAATTCCGCCGCCACGCCAGCGGTATCGGGGCTCTTCGTCTGGGATGGTCGCGGTGCGACACCCTCGGGGATCACCGCGTACAGGCATCCGCTCAGCGCCACAGAAGCGGCGACGAGCCCGGCCGTCATCACGGAGAAACGGCGTAGACGAGAGGTTGTCTGTCGAGTGCTCACGGTTTCCTTCCGCTCGCGACAGTCACGAGCAAACTTTCCAGTGCGAGAGTCGGCGCGACGTTACGCTCCAGCGATTCCCGCGTCTCAGCGAGATGGTCGAGAACGACCAGCGTACGTTCGACCGGCCAAGCGGTAGCCAAAGCGCTCAGATCATCATGTAACTCACGGTTTATGAGATCGTCGGCACGCCCAAACTGCAGCATCACCACATCGCGGAACATCGACTGCAGATCTGTGAGCACGCGATCGATTCCATCGCGGAGGCTCCGGGTGGCCCGCTTCTTCTGATCGTCTTCGAGCGCCGAGATCTGCGCACGCAGCGCTGGAGGGACCGCCTGCCCCTCGGCGATTCCGACTGTGCGCAGCAGTGAGGTGCGTTCGGCAGAATCACGCTCTACCGTGAGTGATTTGGCGTCATCTGTTGCCGCCTGGATGATCTCACCGGCAGTCTCAACAGCGCTTCCCACGCCGCGCACGGCCAGCACCGAGCGCAGCGTCAGATCGCGGCGGCGACGGGCTGCATCATCCGTCGCCAGCCGCTGCGCCATGCCGATGTGTCGTTGCGCGTGCCGAGCCGCCTGCTCCGCCGTGGCCTCATCGGCACCCGTGCGCTGCACAATCAGGCTGGCGACGTCGCTGACATCGAGCTCCCGCAGACGCAGTGGACGCACCCGCGAGCGAATCGTCGGCAGCAGATCGGCCTCGCTCGGCGCGCACAGGATCCACACGGTCCGCTCCGGGGGCTCTTCCAGCGCTTTCAGCAGCACGTTGGAGGTGCGCTCGACCATCCGGTCGGCATCCTCGACGACGATGACCCGGTAGCGGCCCGCCGACGGCGCGAAGTACGAACGCTCCACGAGCGCGCGGGCCTCTTTGATCGTGATGATGACTTTGTCTGTGCGCAGCGCCGTGACATCGGGATGCGTACCGGCGAGCACCTGACGCATGGTGTGCTCATCGTCTGGTCCGCTGGCGATGAGGGCAGCCGCGAAGGCATAGGCCAGCGTGGAGCGGCCTGATCCAGGCGGGCCGGTGATCAACCAGGCGTGCGAGAGCGCGCCAGGATCGGATGCCGCGGCCCGCAGAGTTTCGACCGCGTCATCTTGCCCCGAGACGTCCGTCCAGGGGAACGGGGCAAGGGTCGCGGTCATATTCTCAGCCTAACTTGAGCCTGCGACAGAGCCTGCCGGTCAGATCAGAACCTGCCGTCACGACAGCGCCAGTCGCGATCAGATCAGTGCGTTGACGCGTTCGGCGATGTGCGCGGCGAGCGAGTCTGCGGGTGTCGCGGCATCCAGTACGAGGAATCTCTCCGGTTCCGCTTCCGCCAGCGCGAGGAATCCGGCACGCACACGGGTGTGGAATTCGGTCTTCTCCGCTTCGAGGCGGTCGAAGGGCTTTTCGTCCGCGTTCAGCCGCTCCCGCGCGATCGCCGGATCAAGATCCAGCAGGACGGTCAGATCCGGCAGCGCTCCCTCTGCAGCCCACAGGGAAAGTTCACGCACCTGATCGGCGTCGAGCACGCGACCAGCGCCCTGATAGGCGACGGAGGAGTCGAGGTAGCGATCCTGAAGCACGATCTCGCCGCGCGCCAGCGCCGGCTTCACGACCGTCGCGATGTGGTGGGCGCGGTCGGCCGCGTACAGCAGCGCCTCCGCCCGCGGGGCGATGTCGCCACGGTGGTGCAGCACGATATTGCGGATGAGCTCACCGACCTCGCTGCCACCAGGCTCGCGCGTGCGCAGCACGGTGTGCCCGGCATCCGTCAGCGTGGCCTCGAGCAGCTGAGCCTGGGTTGTCTTTCCCGAGCCATCGCCACCTTCCAAGGTGATCCAGGTTCCCCGTCGTGGGGTCACGAGTCCGCCTTCTGCTTCGCAGCCTTCGCCGCGGCGTTCGCCGCGCGCGTTGCCGCGGCCTTCTTGGCTGCCGCCGAGCGTGCTGCCGCCTTCTCCTCGTCCGTCTTCGCAGGAGCCTTCTTCGCAGGAGCCTTCTTTGCAGGGGCCTTCTTCGCGGCCGGCTTCTTGGCAGCGGCCTTCTTCGCCGGCGCCTTCTTCGCACCGCGCTTGGCGACCGGACCCTTGGCACGCTTGTCGGCGAGCATCTGCACGGCGATCTCGAAGGTGATGTCTTCCGGCTTCTGACCGCGCGGAATCGTCACATTCGTCTCACCATCGGTGACATAGGCGCCGAAGCGACCATCCCGGATGCGGATCGGCTTGCCACTGACCGGGTCAGCCTCGAACTCGGCGAGCGCGCTGGATGCCCGGCGGGACCCCGCCCCATACTTCGGCTGGGCGTAGATCGCGAGTGCCTGTTCCAGAGTGACGTCGAAGATCTGCTGCTCGCCCTCGAGAGAGCGCGAGTCGGTGCCCTTCTTCAGGTACGGACCGTAACGGCCGTTCTGGGCGGTGATCTCGTCGCCAGATTCCGGGTCCGTGCCGACGATGCGCGGCAGGCTCAGCAGCTGCAGCGCGGTGTCGAGGTCGACGGTGTCCACCGACATCGATCGGAACAGCGATCCGGTGCGCGGCTTGGGCGCATCCTTCTTCGCGGTCTTCTTCTTCTTCGGAGCATCCACGACTTCACCGGTCGTTTCGTCGACGGCGACGTCTTCCTCGGGCAGGTTCTCCTGCACGTAGGGGCCGTAACGGCCATCCTTGACGACGATGATCCGCCCGTTCTCCGGGTTCTCGCCGAGAACGCGGTCTCCGGCCACAGGCGCGTCGATGAGCTCCTGCGCCTTGGCCGCGGTCAGCTCATCCGGAGCGAGCTCTTCGGGAACGTTGACGATACGGCCGCGCTCGTCGGGCTTGGCCGGGTCGATGACCTCCAGGTAGGGCCCGTACTTGCCGAAGCGGAGTGTTGCGGTGTCAGTGATCTTGGTCGAGTTCAGCGCGCGTGCGTCGATCTCTCCGAGGTTGTCGACAACGTGGCGAAGGCCCACATGCGCATCGGATCCGAAGTAGAACGACTTCAGCCATTCAACGCGCTTCTGCTCGCCGCGGGCAATCGCATCCAGGTCATCTTCGAGCGACGCGGTGAAGTCATAGTCGATGAGGTCTGCGAAGTGCTCCTCCAGCAGACGCACGACGCTGAACGCCATCCAGGTCGGCACGAGTGCCTGGCCGCGCTTGGTGGCGTAGCCGCGGTCGATGACGGTGCCGATGATGCTGGCGAACGTCGACGGGCGACCGATGCCATACTCTTCGAGCGCCTTCACCAACGATGCCTCAGTGAAGCGGGGCTTCGGGTTGGTCTTGTGGCCCTTCGCCTCAGCATCCGATACGGCCAGCTCGTCACCGACGGCGACGGCAGGCAGGGACTGGTTGGTGGCGGCGTCGGAGTCGCTGCGCTTCTCGTCGCGCCCCTCTTCGTACGCCTCAAGGAAGCCCTTGAACGTGTACACGGTTCCGGAAGCCGTGAACTCGGCCTTCTGACCTGCTGCATCGACGGACAGCGTGACCGTAGTGGTCTCGTACTTCGCATCGGCCATCTGGCTGGCGACGGTGCGCTTCCAGATCAGGTCGTAGACGCGCTGCTCTTCGCGGTCGAGTTCACCGGAAACGGATGCCGGAGTGCGGAAGGTTTCGCCCGAGGGACGGATCGCCTCGTGCGCCTCCTGCGCGTTCTTGCTCTTGGACTTGTACATCCGCGGCTTCAGCGGCACGGCCTTGTCACCGTAAAGCGAGACAGCCTGGCTCCGTGCCGCCTGCACCGCCTGGGTGCTCAGCGCGACGGAGTCGGTACGCATATAGGTGATAAAACCCTTTTCGTACAGACGTTGTGCGACGCTCATCGCCTGCTTCGCGCTCATCGAGAGCTTGCGGCCGGCTTCCTGCTGCAGCGTGGAGGTGGTGAACGGCGCGTATGGGCTGCGCGTTCCCGGCTTGGCCTCGACCTTGGTCACGGTGCCGGCGCCTGCGGCGTCAACGGCATGCGCGAGGGCGGTGGCGCGGGTTTCGTCGAGGACGACGACGGCCTTCTTCAGCTTTCCGGCGTCATCGAAGTCGGTGCCGCGGGCGAGCTGGCCGCCGTCGACACGCACCAGGCGCACCTTGAAGGCGGTACCGGTGGCGGAGGCGGATGCGTCGACGTCCCAGTATTCGGCCGAGACGAACGCCATGCGCTCGCGTTCCCGCTCGACGATCATGCGGGTGGCGGCGGACTGCACGCGTCCTGCCGACAGACCGGTCTTCACCTTGTACCAGAGCACAGGCGAGACATCCCAGCCGTACAGGCGGTCAAGGATGCGACGGGTCTCCTGAGCGTCGACGAGCGCGAGGTCGAGCTCACGGGTGTTGCCGACAGCTGCCTGGATCGCGTCCTTGGTGATCTCGTGGAACACCATGCGTTTGACGGGGACCTTCGGCTTCAGCGTCTCCAGCAGGTGCCACGCGATGGCCTCGCCCTCGCGGTCCTCATCAGTTGCGAGCAGGACTTCGTCGGCATGCTTCAGCGCGCGCTTGAGTTCGGCGACCGTCTTGGTCTTCCGATCGGAGACCACATAGTAAGGATCGAAGCCGTTGTCGATGTCGATCGAGTACTTCCCGTAGGCGGCCTTGTCGGCGGCGGGGATGTCTTTCTTATCAGCGAGGTCGCGAATATGGCCGACAGAGCTGAGTACCTCGTAATCGTCGCCGAGATACCCCTGAATCGACCGCATCTTCGTCGGAGACTCGACGATGACGAGCTTTTTGCCTTCAGCCAAGGGTGCGTCCTTTCTTCGAAGCACACCATACACACCGCTTTCGTGGCGCGTTCACAGCAGAGCCGTGATCGGAGTCCTGAATCATTGCCGTCAGAATCCCTCGGGTGGCCCAGCGCGGGCCCGGGAGACGGCAGCTAGACCAGCGTACGCCGCTTGAACCTCAACTGTTGCCACCGGGCCGGAGATCGCACATGAGGTGAGGGTCGCTCCGGATGCCGCGGCTACCCGTGCGGCGAGCGCACAGGGGTCCTCATCGGTGATGATCGCCCCGGATACGGTGTCCGCTGCAGCCAGGGCTGCGGCGTCGGCTGCCCCGGCCGCGCGCTGTGCGATCACCGCGGCGCCGCCGACCGCCGCGAGCCCGAGAGAAAGGGACGCCGCGACGGCCAGCACTCCGGCAGCCAGTGCGGATCCTGCCATCACAGACCTCCGCTGAGCGCACAACTCGATGCTGTCAGCGGAATGCTGATGACCGAGCCGATCGACACGTCGATGCGTGCGCTGACACAGGACAGATCGCCCTGCGGCCCGCTCGTCACCTGCGCTCCGCTGACGGCGGCTGCCACGACGGCGTGCGCGGCCTCGGCGCTCTCGCCGCGACCGAGCAACCGCGCCGCATCAGCAACGGAATCCTGCAGTATGACCTGCTGCGCCGCCGCGCCCAGCGCGCCCGCCCCGAGCAGAAGTGCAAGCACCACTGCAGGCAGGGCGAGGGCGAGTTCTGCGGCGACGGATCCGCGATCGTCGCTGCCGGTGTTCGTATGCATCGGCCTACGACACGGTCAACGCCCGGCGCACGAGATCGGTGAGGATGCCGCGCACCTCATCCGAGCGCATGATGACCACCAGCAGCCCGGCGAACGCGACCGCCGCCATCGTGGTCACGGCATACTCTGCCGTTGCCGCACCGCTTTCGTCGGTGAACAGCGCGGCGGCGCGCTGTCTGGTGAGAGTGGGAATGGTGTTCATTTTTTCCTTCTTTCTTCAGTGGCGCTGTCAGATCGGCAGCGGGGTTGAGGTGAGTACGGCGAGCATGAGCGGCGCGACGCCCAGCAGCAGAAAGGCCGGCAGCGTGCACACGCCCAGAGGGATGAGAAGCTGCGAGGAGAGTTTGGCCGCACGGACGCGGCCGCGGATGCGCGCATCGTGACGCTCCTGCGCGGCGGCCGCGCGCAGCAGTTCACCGGCGGGGACACCGGCTGCCCGCGACAGCTCCAGCACTCCCCCGGTACGAGCGGCGCTGAAGCGATCCCGCGCCGGGCTGTCTTCGACCAGGCGCAGCGAACGCTCAATGGAGGTTCCACCCGACAGGGCGACAGCGACGAGCTCTGCGTGCATCCCCGGAGTCCCCGGGTCCGGTTGCGCACGGCGAAGTAGACGCCGCGTCCACATTCGTGCGCAGAGCACGAGCACGAGCCCGGCAACCAGACATGCCGTTCCGATCGGGTTGCCGATGACGACACCCACAGTGTCGAATCCCAGTGCGACTCCCAGCAGAAGCCCGGCAAGCGGCATCCACAGCAGCAGCCGGGCGGTTCCGGCAGGTTCTGCGAGGGCGATGCGCACGTCGTCAGCGGCGGCCGCAGCATCCTGCATCGTCTCAGCGAGCGACCTGAGCACGTCGGCGAGCGGCGCCCCGACTGTCGTGGCGATATCCCATGCGGCCGCGACATCACTCCACGCGCCGCCATCGGCCTCGATCGCCGCGACCAGCGGCATGCCGTCATCGCAGCGTTCGACCACGCGTTCGGCATGCGCATCACCGGCGTCCGAGAGGTGCCGCCAAGCGGTCAAGGGCACAGCCCCCGCCTGCAGCAGCACCGCGAGCGTGCGCACCGAGACGGCGGCGGCCTCGGCGCTGTCATCGGTCGGTGCGCTCGGGCGCGAAAGCAGTTTCACCATGGCTGCACCTCCTCGATGTCCAGCCGATCAGCGCGCAGCATCATCCGCCCCGCCTGGGCGATCCTTCGCACACCGTCCGTGCCACGGGCCAGATGGATCACCACGGTGAAAGCGCTCACCGCCTGCCGAGCAAGCGCCGTCGCATCGAGCCCGGCAAGCGCGCCCAGCGCCTCGAGCCGGGCGGGAACATCGACGAGGCCGCTGGCGTGCAGAGTTCCGGCACCGCCGTCGTGACCGGTGTTCAAGGCCGACAGCAGCTCGCGCACCTCCTCGCCGCGGCACTCGCCGACGACGAGCCGATCAGGGCGCATCCGCAGCGACTCGCGCACCAGACGAGCAAGGGTGATGGATCCGGCGCCCTCCAGGTTCGCTTGCCGCGCTTCCAGCGCGACGTGGTGCGGATGCTGCGGCCGAAGCTCAGCAACATCCTCGATCGTCACGATCCGCTCCGATGCGGGAACCGCGTGCAGAAGTGCAGCCAGCAGCGTCGTCTTGCCGGTGCCGGTGCCTCCGGTGAGCAGAATGTTCGCCCGCTCGATCACGAGCTGCTCCAGCCAGACCCGCTGACGGGAATCGAACGCGCCGAGCTCGGCCAGCGCATCGAGATCTGCCGCCCTGACCCGTGGGATGCGCACCGACAGCGCCGTGCCCGAGGTTGAAACCGGCGCCAGCACAGCGTGCACACGGATGCCGGAGGCCAGTCGCACATCGACGCACGGGGACTGATCGTCCAGGTGACGCCCACCCGCGCCGATCAGCGCGACCGCAAGATCCCGGACCTCGCGCTCGGATGCTGCCCACGCTCCGACGCGCTCGGCGCCGCCGCCGCGATCGACGAAAAGCCCGTCGCCACCGTTGACGAAGATGTCGGTGACGCGCGGATCAGCGCAGTGCTCGGCGAGCGGGCCGAAGGCGGCATCCAGATCGGCCGGAATGACCGCTGCGGCGCCAGCGGTCCGCATCCCGGTGCGCGGCTGAATGATGAACGGCTGTGGCATGCCCCGAAACTATGCCGCGCAGCATCCGCACGGAGGGCCAGAACCCCATCCCTGTGAGCAACTCGCAGCATCCGTCGATTGTGCACAACGACTGCAATCGCACGTGTGCTGGCAGGCGTAAACAGAGGAGGGCGGCACCTCACGGGGGGAATGAGGTGCCGCCCACTGGCGCACCGATGCTTGGGGGAAGCGGGCACGCCAAGGCCAGAATCAGAATTCGGCTGTCGTCGAGTGTACGCAACCAGGCTGTGGTCGCAAAAGCCTGAGTACTACCAACTTTCGGCAGTATTGGCAGAATCAGGCGCAGACTAGATTCACCCTGTCCCGGTCGTGCGTTTCGCGCGACCTGTCCCGCCGCAAAGGAGCGCGTGCCATGAGCAGCCAGATCGACCATCTCCTCGACGAGACCCGGCAATTTCCACCCTCGGACGAATTCGCCGCCGCTGCCGTCGCACAGCCGGAGATCTACGAACGAGCAACCGGCGACCGTGAGGCCTTCTGGGGAGATCAGGCCCGCGAGCTGCTGCACTGGCACAAGCCCTTCACCCGCGTTCTGGACTGGTCTAACCCGCCGTTCGCGAAGTGGTTCGACGACGGCGAACTCAACGTCGCATATAACTGCCTCGACCGTCACGTCGAAGAAGGCAACGGCGACCGTGTCGCGCTCCTGTGGGAGGGCGAGCCGGGCGACTCCCGCCGCATCACCTACGCCGACCTCACCGATGAGGTCAAGCGTGTCGCCAACGTGCTCGCCGGCTATGGCGTGGGTGCCGGGGATCGTGTCGCCATCTACCTGCCGATGATTCCCGAAGCCGTCGCATCCATGCTCGCTGTCGCGCGCCTCGGCGCGATCCACTCGGTCGTCTTCGGCGGATTCAGCGCCGACAGCCTGCGCTCGCGCATCGACGATGCCGGCGCGAAGGTCGTCATCACCGCTGACGGCGGCTATCGCAAGGGCCGCGTCTCCGCACTCAAGCCCGCCGTCGATCAGGCGCTCAGCGACCGCGGCGACGGTGAGCAGCAGACCGTCGAGCATGTGCTGGTCGTCAAGCGCGGCAATAACGACGTCGATTGGATCGAGGGGCGCGACCACTGGTGGCATGAAGAGGTCCCCGTCGCCTCCGGCGAGCACGAAGCCCAGCCGTTCCCCGCCGAGAACCCGCTGTTCATCCTGTACACCTCGGGCACGACCGGAAACCCCAAGGGCATCCTGCACACCTCGGGGGGATATTTGACCCAGGCGGCGTACACGCACCGGAACGTCTTCGACCTGAAGCCCGAGACCGACGTGTTCTGGTGCACGGCTGACATCGGTTGGGTCACGGGCCACAGCTACGTCACCTACGGCCCGCTGGCCAATGGTGCGACCCAGGTTCTTTATGAGGGAACCCCGGATGCCCCGCATCCCGGCCGCTGGTGGGAGCTGATCGAAAAGTACAAGGTCTCGATCTTCTACACCGCCCCCACGGCGATCCGCTCGTTCATGAAGACCGGACGCAGCATCCCGGAGAAGTTCGATCTGTCGTCGATCCGACTGCTCGGGTCGGTGGGCGAACCGATCAACCCTGAGGCCTGGATGTGGTACCGCGAAGTCATCGGCGCGAACCGCGTTCCGATCGTCGACACCTGGTGGCAGACCGAGACCGGCGCGATCATGGTTTCGCCCCTGCCCGGCATCACCGCGGCGAAGCCGGGCTCGGCGCAGGTTCCTATCCCGGGCATCTCGCTCGGTGTCGTGGATGAGTCTGGAGAAGCAGCCAGCGCTGGCGACGGCGGGCTGCTCGTGATCACCGAACCATGGCCGGCGATGCTGCGCGGCATCTGGGGCGACCCGGAGCGCTACAAGGAGACGTACTGGGACAAGTTCGAAAAGCAGGGGTACTACTTCGCCGGCGACGGCGCCCGCCTCGATGAAGACGGGGATCTGTGGCTACTCGGCCGAGTGGACGACGTGATGAACGTCTCCGGGCACCGGCTCTCCACTGCCGAGATCGAGTCGTCCCTGGTGGCACACGAGGCAACGGCGGAGGCTGCTGTGGTCGGGGCATCCGATGAGACCACCGGGCAGGCGGTCGTCGCCTTCGTGATCCTCAAAGAGAGCTACCTGTCGGCGCATGACCCCGCGGGCCTCGCCACGCAACTGCGTCAGTGGGTCGGCGAACAGATCGGAGCGATCGCCCGTCCTCGTGATGTGTACATCGTGGGAGAGCTGCCCAAGACCCGCTCGGGCAAGATCATGCGGCGCCTGCTGCGCGATGTCGCCGAAGGCCGTGAGGTCGGCGATACGACGACGCTCGCCGACACCGCGGTGATGAGCATTATCTCGGCGCAGGTGAAGTAGCCCGGTCACCCTGCCTGGATGCTTATCGCAGCCATCTGAGCGCGTACGACCTGAATCAGCTCGAGATCGATCGGGAATTCCCCGTCCACCTCGCGCGCGTGACGCTGCACTTCGTCTCCGAGCGCGATCGCCAGGCCGACCGTCACCCTTGCTTCGGCGACATGATTGGCGTCGTCCAGACGCGCATACTCCGGATGCGCATCGAGCCACGCGGCGAGCACATCAACAAGTCGGTCGCGGCTCACCCCGCTCCCCCAGGAGACCGTGCTGGTAACGCCCGGTTCACGCACGAACAGCGCGAACCGGCGGCGCGTGAGGTCATCGCCAGCCTGCCCCCGCACCGACGCCATCACGATCAGGCTAGCCGCGACCACAAGATCATGTGCGTGCTGCGTGAGGATGCGATCGGTGAGCGCAGGATCGTACTCCAACGCCGAGCCGAAGATCGCCTGGTCAAGCGAGGAAAAATAGTTGAAGAACGTACTGCGAGAGACCATCGCGGCTTCGCACACGCGGTCGACAGTGACCGCCTGCACCCCTTCTTCATACGCGAGATCCACCGCCGCGCGCTCCATCGAACGCCGGGCGGCACGCATTTTGCGCTCGCGAAGCCCCTCAGCCATGTTCGCTCCTCCGCAACGTCTCTCACCACAATACTCAGTCAAGGTTTGGCTTGTGTGTAAGTTTGGACTTAGTCCATACTTGTCGAGATAGCCCCGGCTGAAAGGCACCCCATGCGTCGCCCGATTCATAATCGCCCCGTCCCCACGAGGGCCTTCACGCTCACCCGAACCAGCGGCGCAATCGCCACGGTGATCGGTCTGACGCTGATGTCCGTGCCGCTGGTCGCTCACGCCGAGGAGTCGTCGACACACACCGTTGACGTCACCACGAATATCACCGATGGGATGGATGCCGCATCCCTCGCCGGCGTCGAGATCGCGATCCGCAGCCCCTACGGCGACGATACGGTGATCGCCTCCGGAACCACGGGAGCCGGTGGCACCCTCCAACTCGAGGTGACCGGCGCCGAGTCGAGCTATGTAGTGGATGCCGAGTGGCCGGGCGCCATCGGCGACCTCGAGACGACCTCGACGCGCACCGAGTTCCCGATGAGCAGAGATGCTCCCGTCGAGGTCATGCTGTGGGGCACGTTCGGTGCTGTTTCCGGATCCGTCGTCGCGACAGCGGATGGTGAGCCCGTAGCCGACCTCAGTGGAGCCAGCATCCTCATCGCGAGCGCGGGCACGCTCGTACAGCAGGTGCCGATCGCCGCCGACGGCTCGTTCGCATCCGGCGCACTACCCACGAGCGATTCCCCGGACTACAGCGTGCGATTCCTACCGCCGACCGGGTACGACCTCGACGACACGCAAACCGCTGCGAACGAGCCGTTCGCGCTTCCGTCCGCTGAGAGGAGCCCGGCAGCGCTAACGATTGAGCGCAGGTTCGCGATCGTCTCGAACGGTACAGTGCCGACACCGGAGCCGGAACCCACCACGGAACCGACACCGGAACCCACGACCGAGCCGACCCCGGAACCCACCACGGAACCGACGCCGGAACCCACGACCGAGCCGACACCGGAACCCACGACCGAGCCGACCCCGCAACCCACCACGGAACCGACCCCGCAACCCACCACGGAACCGACTCCCCTGCCCACTTCCACTCCGACACCGACGACGTCCCCGATCACCCCGCCCGCACCGACGCCCGTCCCCCCGATAACGCTGGGCAACACCACGGACCTCGGAGCAGCCATCGGCCGCATTACCAACGCCCAGTTAAGCCAACTGCTATCGGCCGCTCGCAGCAACCAGCCCGTCCCAGTCACCAATGCAGCAGGCCAGTTGCTCGGCCTGGCGTGGACGCCTGCACCTGCATTGCAGCCGGGGCTGTCCGCCATGGGTTCAGCCACGCTGGTGACCGCCCCTGGTATCGCCTTGATTCAGACGCCGGTGGCAGCAATGAGTCTCGAGGCCGCACTAATGGCCGTCCAGTCATCCCGCGCCTCCGCACTCGATGCTGATCTCGCGGCACAGCTCACCGGGATTCAGGCGCGCAACACTGAGATCGGATTGTTGAACGCCGCGGTATCCGCCGTGTCCGTGTACCTCGCCTCACCTTCCGACACGACTTACGCCGCATCCGTTGACGAAGTGAAGGCCGCCGGCGTCGATCATCCTTTCCTCTCCGCTTCCACGGAGGACCGCGCGTCGGACGCAGCATCGCTGCTCCAGTCGCTGCGCACCATGATCGATGCGACGGCGAACAGCCAGCAAATGGACATGCTGAGGTTGCAGGCGCTCACGGGCAAGCGCAACGAAGAGTTCGACTTGATGACAAACTTCGTCAAAAAGATGAACGAAGCGCGCTCGAGCATCATCGGCAACATGCGCTCGACGCCGATCGCTCTGGGCACTGTGCACTGGGATAGCGGCACGGTGACCGGCAGCTTCGATCTGGCCGCAGTACAAGATGGCGACCACCACCTCATCCTGGATGTTGCCGATGCCGGGGTCACGCTGATCTCAAGTGTCACCGTCCAGCAGAACTCCACCTCACATCCACAACAGCAGGGTTCGCTTGCGGCGACCGGCGTCGAGCCGACCGCAACGCTGCTCACGGGAGCCGGACTCCTCATCGTGGGTCTCGCCGCATTCCTCGGTGCCCCGCTGCTGCGGCGGAGAGTTGCCGCTGACCCCCAGTAGGCGGAAACGCGAACAGCCTCCCCATCAGGTGATGGGGAGGCTGCTTTGCGCGCCACAGGTCAGGCGAGGATGAAGATGACCTCGACCTCGACCGGGCTGTCCAGCGGCAGCACCGAGACGCCGACGGCGGCGCGGGCGTGCATCCCGGCATCGCCGAAGATCTCGCCGAGCACCTCGCTGGCGCCGTTGATCACCGCCGGTTGGCCGGTGAATGACGGATCGGATGCGACGAAGCCGCCCACGCGCAGAACTCCGCCGATCTTGTCCACTCCGCCGACAGCTGCGGCAGCGGCCGCCAACGCGTTGAGGGCGCACGTGCGGGCGTAGCCCTGGGCATCCTCAGCCGTCACATCTGCGCCGACCTTGCCGAATGCCGGCAGCGTTCCCGAAGCGAACGGCAACTGTCCGGACGTGTAGACGAGGCCTGCGTGCACCACTGCGGGCACGTAGGCGGCCACGGGCGCTGCCACCTCGGGCAACTCGATGCCGAGCTCGTTCAGACGCGCAGCGACGCTCATGCGCCGTCGCCCTCGAAGCGGCGAGCGGCCTGCTCTGCGGCGGCGAGACCGGCGGTGTTCGAGTCGTCACCGGCGACCGGGCGCTTGAGGTAGGCGACGAGGCCGCCTTCCGGTCCGGTGATGACCTGCACGAGCTCCCAGCCCTGCTTGCCCCAGTTGTTGAGGATCGCCGCGGTGTTGTGAATCAGCAGCGGGGTGGTCAGATACTCCCACGTGGTCATGGCACTCCTGCACGTCAGAGACGCTCGGCAGAACCGCGCGTCAAAGGTTGTATTCAGGGAAATCCCCTACGATCTAGCGTATGCCTCAGAAGAATCGTACGGCGAAAGGCGTGCTCGGCGGCCTTCTCGGCCTGGTCGGGCTCGCGGCTGTCGCCGGAGTGCTCGTGACAGCGACAGTCACCCCTGCTCTGGCCGTCGCGGGTGCCGCCGGATCGCAAGCACTCGACCTGTTCGACAAGCTGCCGTCGTACCTGAAGCCCGATGCTCCGATGGAGCCGGGCAAGCTGTACGGCACCGGCCTGGACGGGCAGCCGTTCGTAATGGCCACCTTCTACGACCAGAACCGCACCCAGGTCGAATTCGATCAGGTCGCCCCGGTCATGTACGACGCGATCCTCTCCAGCGAGGACAAAGACTTCTACACGCACGGCGGCGTCAACATCGGCGCCACGGCGAAGGCGCTCATCGACAACCTCAACGGCACCTCGTCGCGCGGTGCGTCGACGATCAGCCAGCAGTACGTCAAGAACGTGCTCATCCAACAGTGCGAGCAGGGTGTTCTCCCCGGAGACGGCGAGGAAGCCCAGCAGAAATACGCCGAAGCGATCGAGCAGTGCTGGTGGGATGCCGCGAACGCGGTCGGCAGCGACGGGATCGAGCGCAAGCTGCAGGAGATGCGCTATGCGATCCAGATCGAGAAGGACTACTCGAAGAACGACATCCTGCTCGGCTACCTGAACATCTCCAGCTTCGGCGGAACCGTCTACGGCATCGAAGCCGCCGCGAACCGCTACTTCAGCACCACGGCCGCCAACCTCACACTCGCACAGGCGGCGACTCTGGCTGGCATCGTGCAGAATCCGAACACCTACCGCATCGATAAGCCTGAGGGCTCGTGGACCGACAATGACGGCGTCGCGCATAACTCCGCGGCCGATGGCTACGCGACCGCGTTGGATCGCCGCAACTATGTGCTCGGACGCATGCTCGAACTCGGCAAGATCACCCAGGCCCAGTTCGATGAGGCTGACGCTTCTCCGATCACTCCGGTGCCCTCTGATCCGATTCAGGGCTGTGCGGCTGCGCAGGACAACGCCTACTTCTGCCAGTACGCGAAGACAATGGTGCTCGAGAACCCGATGTTCGGCGACGATGAGGACCCTGCAAAAGCCCAGCAGGCTCGCAGGAAGGCACTGTTCCGCGACGGCCTGGAGATCTACACCTCGCTCGACATGCGCGTGCAGCAGCCGGCGATCGACTCGATGCGCACCTACGTGGGTGCCAATCTTGACAACCAGTATCTGGGTGCTGCCGGAGTGACCGTAGAACCAGGCACCGGCCGCGTTCTTGCCATGACGCAGAACACGCTCTTCCGCGAGACCGACGACGGCGACCAGGCGTACACTTCTCTGGTCTTCGCTTCAGACGAGGATCACGGTGGATCCCGCGGCTTCCCCGTCGGCTCGACCTACAAACTCTTCACGCTGCTCGACTGGCTCGAGAAGGGGCACTCGGTCAACGAGTCCCTCAACGGCAACAACCGCGTGATGCAGATGACCGCCTCATGCGGCCCAGGCTTGGCCCCTTTCAATACCAAGGAGATCGGAAACTTCAACGGCCAGGCCGGCTACACCGGCACGCCGATGACGTTTACCCGGAACTCGCTGAACTCAGGCTTCTTCGCGATGGCATCCAAACTCGACATCTGCGATATCAATGCCGTGGCCGATCGGATGGGCGTCCAACTCGCCAACGGAGACAAGACCACGAAAGAAAACTTGGCCTACGACGTACTCGGGTCGAAGTTCATCTCACCGCTAGACATGGCCGGCGCCTATGCCACTGTCGCCAACAAGGGCGTGTATTGCGAGCCGCGCGCGATCGACCGTGTCGTCCGCCAGGACGGCACCGAGATGGAGGTGCCCGCTTCCTCCTGCAAGCAGGTCATCACGCCTGAAGTTGCCGCCACCGCAGCCTACGCACTCGCCAGTGTGATGAACGGCGGAACCGGCGCGAGGGGCAATCCCGGCGATGGCACCCCGTTGATCGGCAAGACCGGTACGCACCAGGACTATTCGACGATGATGATCGAGTCCAGCACCAAGGCCACCACGGCAGTCTGGGTCGGCCGGTGGAACACTGTTCCTGATCCGGATGATCCGACAAAGGGCATCTTCGCGAGCATCCGGTGGCTGTCCCAGAAGGGCGCGATGACGGACGCCCGCTACTACATCGCTCGCGACATGCAGTACGCCGCCAACCAGCTGCTTGGCGGCGGAGACCGGTTCCCGGCGCCGGACCGTAACCTGAGCCGCGTCGTCCTCACCGACCTGCCCAGTGTCGTCGGTCTGACGATGGAAGACGCCCGACGCACTCTGCAGCAGGCAGGCTTCACCGTGCAGGATGGCGCCCCCATCGACAGCGACATCGCCGAGGGTCTCGTGGCCGCGCAGGATCCGGGTGCCGGCAAGGCTCCCGGTGGCGCGACGGTGACGATCTCCCCGAGCAACGGTCAAGGATCGACGGTACCCGACGTCACCGGCCAGGAGCTCGGCGACGCGATCAACACGTTGAACGCCGCTGGCTTCGGCAACGTCGCACCGCACGGCTCCTGCTCGAAGGAAGACGCTGAAGTACAGAGCACGAACCCCTCAGCGGGTAGCGCTGCGACCAAGTCGACAACCGTGACGATCCGTTGCTGACCGCGGCCTCGCGCTCCGCTCATCCTGCCCTCATCGCGCTCGGCGCGGTGGGGGCTGTGGGCGCCGCGTGCGCGGTGTGGGGCATCGGCATCGAACGGTACCTGTTCACGGTGCGCGAGGCATCCGCTCAGGCCTTGCCTGCCGGATCGCGGCCGCTGCGCATTCTGCATATCTCCGATGCACACATGGCCCCGTGGCAGCGCCGCAAGCAGGATTGGCTCGCCTCTCTGGCAGAGCTCGAACCCGATCTGGTGATCAACACCGGCGACAATCTCGGACACCGCGACGGACTGCAGGGCATCCGTCGCGCCTTCGATGCCTTCGCTGGCGTTCCGGGAGTATTCGTACACGGCTCCAACGACGTACTCGGGCCCACCCCCCGCAACCCGCTGCGCTATTTCTTGGGACCGTCCGAGCGCCACCTTGACCCCGAGATGCTCGATACCGCCGCACTGGATTCCTACCTCATCGAGGAACTCGGCTGGTCCACGCTGAACAATGCGGCCGCCCGCCTGGACGTTGCAGGCCTCACCATCGACCTGTTCGGCGTCAACGACGCACACCGGGACTGGGATGACCTCGATTCGGTGCCGGCCACCATAGAATCGCTCGGCGCCCGGGATGCCAGCATCCCCCTACTCGGCGTCACACACGCCCCCTACCAGCGTGTGCTCAACCGCTTCACCGACGTCGGCGCTGACGCCATCTTCGGCGGGCACACCCACGGCGGACAGGTCTGTCTTCCCGGTTTCGGAACACTCGTAGCCAACTGCGACATCCCGCTGAAGCAGGCCAAGGGTCTGAGCACCTGGAACCATGGCGGACGCACCATCCCGCTGAACGTCAGCGCCGGATGCGGGCACTCGATCTATGCGCCGGTTCGCTTCGCGTGCCGACCTGAGGCGACGCTGCTCACGCTCACGGCGATGGACACGCCCGCGTAACCGGGATGCCGCCCCGGATTCGGTGTGCAGCGGTTTTCCCTGTAGACTCAAACGGTTGCAACGGGGTGTGGCGCAGCTTGGTAGCGCGCTTCGTTCGGGACGAAGAGGCCGCAGGTTCAAATCCTGTCACCCCGACCAGTTGCAGGAAGGCCGCCCTCCGGGGCGGCCTTCCCCATATCATCTGGAGAGTTATGACCACGCCTCGTCTCGTCGCCTTCGATCTCGATGACACGCTTGCCGCTTCCAAGAGCCCGATCGACCCGCGCATCGCTGCGCAGTTGCGCTCATTGCTCAGCCGCGTCGAGGTGGCCATCATCTCTGGCGGCAACGAGGAGCAGTTCCGCACGCAGGTGATCAACCAGCTCGGAGAAACGGATGCTGCGGCACTCAGCCGCCTGCACCTGCTGCCCACCTGCGGCACGCGCTATCTACGCCACAACGGCACCGAGTTCGCAACCGTCTACGCCCACGATCTCTCCGATGAGGAGAAGAGCGCTGCCCTGCTCGCGCTGCGTGAAGAGGCCGAGCGGCTGGGGCTGTGGGAAGAGAACCCGTGGGGAGATATCCTCGAGGATCGCGGTTCGCAGATCACCTTCTCGGCGCTCGGGCAGAAAGCCCCCGGAGACGCGAAGCACGCGTGGGATCCGACCGGCGAGAAGCGCCTCGCACTGCGGGATGCTGTCGCCGCCCGCGTGCCCGAGTTGGAAGTCCGCGCCGGCGGTTCAACCTCGATCGACATCACCCGCTCGGGCATCGACAAGGCCTACGGCATGACCGCACTGACCGAGCACACCGCCATCGCGCTCAGCGACATGCTGTTCTACGGCGACCGCCTGGATGAGGGCGGCAACGACTACCCGGTGCTCGCACTCGGCGTGCGCTCGATCGCGGTCGAAGGCTGGCAGGACACCGCCGACAAACTCGACGAGCTGCTTCCTTCGCTGTAGCCGGGATGGGTATGTCACAGAACCTGCGGGTTTGACAGCATCCGACCCTCGGCTTCTGAGACACGACCGCGGCGCGTGTCACAAAAGAGGCGGGTGCGGTAGCCCGACACCCGCCACTTCTGTGACACGGATGATGACCGGGGCTACTTCGCGACCGGGATCAGGCGCTGCAACTGCGTGACGTGACCGGGCTCGAGTTCTGCCAGCGACGAGACTCCGAGCAGACGCATCGTGCGCTCGATCTCCGTGCGCAGGATCGTGATCGTGCGGTCGACACCCTGGCGCCCGCCCGCCATCAGCCCGTACAGGTATGCCCGCCCGATCAGCGTGAAGTCGGCGCCGAGCGCGACGGCTGCCACGACGTCCGCCCCGTTCATGATTCCGGTGTCGATCATCACCGTGAAGTCGTCACCGACGGCCTTTCGCACCTTCGGCAGCAGGTGGAACGGGATAGGAGCGCGGTCCAGCTGGCGTCCGCCGTGGTTCGACAGCACCACACCGTCGACGCCGCTGTCACGCAGCTTGACGGCATCCTCCACGTTCTGCACGCCCTTGATGACGATCTTGCCGGGCCACAGCCCACGGATGACCTCAAGGTCGTCATAGCTGATCGTCGGGTCCATTGCCGCATCCAGCAGCTCGCCGACGGTGCCGCCGGTGGTGCTGAGCGACGCGAACTCGAGCTTCGGGGTCGTGAGGAAATCGAACCACCACCACGGACGCGGAATCGCATTGATGATCGTGCCGAGCGTGAGCTGCGGGGGGATGCTGAAACCATTGCGCTTGTCGCGGAGCCGGGCGCCAGCCACCGGTGTGTCCACCGTGAACTGCAGTGTGTCGAAGCCGGCGGCAGCCGCGCGGCGGGTGAGCTCGTATGAGATCTCGCGATCGCGCATGACGTACAGCTGGAACCAGTTACGCCCGGGAACCGGCCCCTGAGGCTCTGCGAGGGTCGCCGCCTTCACGCCTTCGATCGAGGTCGTACCCAGCGTGGACAGGGTGAACGGGATGCCCGCGGCCGCAGCAGCGCCGGCACCCGCGATCTCTCCCTCGGTCTGCATGAGGCGCGTGAATCCGGTCGGCGCGATGCCGAACGGTAGCGCGCTCGGTCCGCCGAGAATCTCGACGGAGGTGTCGACGTCGGGCGCGGGCTTCAGGACTCCGGGGTGGAATTCCACATCCTCGAACGCCTGCCGTGCGCGCGTCAGCGAGATCTCGCCTTCGGCCGAGCCATCGGTGTAGTCGAATGCAGCCTTGGGCGTGCGACGCTTGGCGATCGTGCGCAGATCGTTGATCGTGAGCGCTGCGTCCAACCGACGCTTCTTGCCGTCGAGCTCGGGCTTTTTGAACTTCATCAGATCGAGGATCTCGACCGGGTTCGGGAACTGGCGCTTGACCATGCTGGTCCTTTCAGTGGATGTCGGTCGACGTCGCGCGGCTGAGCCCCGCGGTCGTGTAATAGCCGGTGATGTGGTCGTGGATCAGGGTGCGCGCAGCATCCGATTCACCAGAATCGATCGCCGCGACGATCGCGCGATGCTCGTCACGCAGGCGTTGAACCATCGCTTCCCAGTCACGGATACCCTCGGCCCCGGCCTGTACGTACGATTCGATGGAGGTGCGAAGTCCCGCCATCATGGCGGCGATCACGGTGTTTCCGGATGCTTCGGCCAGAGCCAAATGCAGCTGCCCATCGAGGGCAAGGAACTCGGCTGGGCTGAGGCCGTCGGCATCCATCACGTCGAGCAGGTGATGCGCGTCGGCGAGGTCACGCTCGGAGTCGGCGGCGAGGGATGCTGTGACCGCATCCTCGAGAACCAGACGTGTCTTCACGACATCGGCCAGTGCGAAGCCCTGTGCGGCCACCTGAAGGCGCAGCAGCGCCGACATGCCCCCACCGGGTGTGGCGATGACGATCGCGCCGGACTGGGGCCCGGAGCCGGTCGCGGTGCGGATCAGCCCCATAACTTCAAGTACGCGCAGTGCTTCACGGACGCTCGAGCGGCCGACGCCGAGGTCTGCGGACAGATCGCGTTCGGACGGCAGTCGATCGCCGGGTCCGAGACGCCCCTCGAGGAGGTCGCGCTCGATGTGCTCGAGCACGATGCGCCAGGCGCGTTGCGTCGTTGGCGCTGCCATGTTGCCCCCTAGTACGTCGAGTGCGCTCGTGCGCGCTGAACTGTGGTCAGACCACAGGTTAGCGCGTGTGGTCTGACCACGCAAAGTGCCCCCGGTTCGCACGGTGCCGCATCCAGTCGCTTCGTCCCGGTCGTTGCTTCCGGCCGCCGCATCCGGTCGCCGCATCCGGCCGCCGCATCCTCAATCCCCGCTCCGGTCGCACTTGGTGTCGCTATGACGCGCGTTTAGCGACACCAAGTGCGACCGGAGCAGGTGAAAACGGTCGACAGTGGTCGGGTCGGAGCGGGAGCGGGAGCGGAGCGGGAGCGGAGCGGGAGCGGAGCGGGAGCGGGAGCGGGCGGAGCGGGAGCGGGGCGGAGCTCAGCCCAGGCGTCCGCCGGACTCTTCGAGGTAGCAGTTTCCGCACAGTGATTCGTAGGTGACGACATCGGCGGGTGCTCCCCCACCGGTGCCCTCATCGATCGCCACCTGGTCCCCGTCGAACACGAAGCTTCCGCTGACCACTCGTCCGTTGAACACGGCCTTGCGACCGCAACGGCAGATCGTCTTCAACTCTTCCAGCGAGTGCGCGATCGCGAGCAGTCGCGCGGAGCCAGGAAAAGCGTGGGTCAGAAAATCGTTGCGGATGCCGTAGGCGATGACGGGGATGCCGTCATCCACGGCGATGCGGAACAGGTCATCCACCTGCGCCGCACTGAGGAACTGCGCCTCGTCCACCAGCAGGCAGGCCACATCGATCGGGTCGGCAGGGATCAGCCCCTCGGCATTTCGCTGCTGCATCCGCTCTCGTTCTGCGTGGAACAGCGCGCGAGCGTCACCGTCCGACGGAATCAGAAAGTCGACCTCGCGGGTCATGCCCAGTCGGCTCTCGACCTGATTCGCACCCTTGGTGTCGATCTCGGGCTTGGCGAGCAGCACGTGCTGACCGCGTTCCTCATAGTTGTACGCGGCCTGCAGCAGCGAGGTCGACTTGCCGGAGTTCATCGCCCCGTAGCGGAAGTAGAGCTTCGCCACGGCGCGGTGCTACTTCCAGATGTTGAGCGTGGCGGCGGTCGAGGCGACGGATTCTTCCGCCGCAGCGGCGTCGTCGTTCAGCTTCTGGCCGTACGTCGGAATGAGCTCGCGCAGCGCAGGCTCCCACCCGGTGTACTGCTCGGGGAAGCAGTTCTGCAACAGCTGGAGCATGATCGGCACGGCTGTGGATGCTCCGGGCGATGCACCAAGGAGTCCTGCGATCGAGCCGTCCGCGGCCGAGACGACCTCGGTTCCGAACTGCAGCACGCCGCCCTTCTTGGCATCCTTCTTCATGACCTGCGCACGCTGACCGGCCTCGATGAGAGTCCAGTCCTCGTCCTTCGCCGTGGGCATGAAGACACGCAGGCTGTCGACCTTCTTACGGTGCGTCTTGGTCAGCTCGCCGAGGAGGTACGTGATCAGATCAGGATTCGCGAACGCGACACGGAGCATCGGCCACAAATTGTGCGTGCGCACCTGGGTGACGATGTCGAGCATCGAGCCGTTCTTGAGGAACTTCGGGCTGAACGTCGCGAACGGACCGAACAGCAGCGACGCTTCGCCGTCGACGACACGGGTGTCCAGGTGCGGCACCGACATCGGCGGCGCGCCAACGGATGCCTGCGAGTACACCTTCGCCTTGTGCTTCGCGACGACATCCGGATTCGAGGTCTTGAGGAACTGTCCCCCGATCGGGAAGACGCCGTAGCCCTTGATCTCGGGGATGCCGGAGCGCTGCAGCATCTTGAGCGCCCAACCGCCAGCGCCGACGAACACGAACTTCGCGTTCACCTGCCCGGGGGTGCGGCCGAGGCTGTTGCGGAACTTGACGTTCCAGGTGCCGTCCTTCTGCTTCTTAAGCTTTTGGACCTCGTGGTTGGTGCGCAGTTCCACGCCATTGGCCTTGAGATGGCCGAAAAGCTGGTGGGTGAGTGCGCCGAAATCAACGTCAGTACCGGCGGGCACACGCGTAGCGGCAAAGGGTTCGCCCTTGCGGCGCTGCTGCATCAGCAGCGGCGCCCACTTGTTGATCACACGAGAGTCTTCGCTGTACTCGATGCCGTCGAACAGCGGTTGCTTCTTGAGCACCTCGTAGCGGTCCCTGAGGTAGGCGACGTCCTTCTCGCCCTGCACGAATGTCATGTGCGGGGTGGCGTTGATGAAGGTCGAGGGCTCGTCGAGCACACCGCGCTTGACCAGCGACGACCAGAACTGCCTGCTCTGCTGGAACTGCTCGTTGATCGAGACAGCCTTGGCCGGGTCGAGCGGACCATCGGTTCGGGGCATGTAGTTCAACTCACACAGGGCGGCATGGCCGGTGCCCGCGTTGTTCCACGGGTTGGAGCTTTCCTGGGCCACATCCGACAGTCGCTCGTAGGCGACGATCTTCCAGTCCGGCTGCAGTTCGTGCAGCAGGGCGCCCAGGGTGGCGCTCATGATGCCACCACCGATGAGTACAACGTCGACGGATTCAGTCACCCGTCCATCCTAGTTCGCCGGCCGTACACCCAGAACCACCGACGAGCGTCCAGCATCCGGCATCCGGCATCCGGCATCCGGCATCCGATATCCGACCTCCCGGCGGCACAGATGTCGGCCGAAAAGTACGGATGTCAGCCGAGACACGTTAGAACGGCCGACACCTGTGGATACCGACCGACAGGTGTACCCCGCGCAGTAGCGGCAGCCGCCCGCGCAGCGCAAGCAGCGCGCGTTACGCGGCTACGGTGAGGCGAGCTGCGACGATCTCGGCGATCTGCACCGCGTTGAGGGCTGCGCCCTTGCGGAGGTTGTCGTTACTCACAAACAGCACGAGGCCCTTGTTCTCCGGCGCGGACTGGTCGGCGCGGATGCGACCGACGAAGCTCGGGTCCTTACCTGCCGCATGCAGCGGTGTCGGAACCTCTTCCAGCGCGACACCCGGAGCCTCGGCGAGGATCTCGCGTGCACGCTCGGGCGTGATGTCTTCGGCGAACTCCGCGTGGATCGACAGCGAGTGTCCGGTGAAGACCGGAACACGCACACAGGTGCCAGCGACCCGCAGTCCCGGCAGCCCGAGGATCTTGCGGCTCTCGTTGCGCAGCTTCTTCTCTTCGTCGGTTTCGTTCAGTCCGTCTTCGACGACGGATCCGGCCAGCGGGATGACATCGAAAGCGATGGGAGCCACGTAGTTGTTCGGCGCCGGGAACTCGACGGCCGATCCGTCGTGCACGAGGCGCAGGGTGTCACCCTGGGCAAGGACGCTCTCGACCTGTCCGAGCAGCTCCTGCGCACCAGCAAGGCCAGAGCCGGAAACGGCCTGGTACGTCGAGACGATGAGGCGCTCGAGGCCTGCTGCTTCTGCCAACGGCTTCAGCACCGGCATGATCGCCATGGTGGTGCAGTTCGGGTTGGCGATGATGCCGCGCGGACGCTCATCGATCGCGTGCGGGTTGACCTCGCTGACCACGAGCGGAACCTCGGGGTCATTGCGCCACGCGCTGGAGTTGTCGATGACGACCGCTCCTGCCGCTGCGAATCGGTCGGCGTAGGCACGGCTGGCCGTGGCTCCTGCCGAGAAGAGCGCGATGTCGATGCCCGAAGCATCCGCTGTCTCGACGTCCTCGACGACAACGTCGACGCCGGCGTACGCAATGGTCCTGCCCGCCGAGCGAGCCGAGGAGAACAGTCGCAACTCCCGAATTGGGAACGCCCGCTCGCTGAGAATCTCGCGAATCACGGTGCCCACCTGGCCGGTGGCGCCGACGATGGCGACGGAGTGTCCTGAGTCAGAGATGCGGGTCATGAGAGTTTCCTTGGCGTCATGCAATACAGCGAACGAGACGCGCGGCACGGCGTCGGGGTGCGGATGCCGCGCCTGGCGCCGATGTCAGGGTTCTCGCGAGTCTACCCTTCGACAGGCTCAGGGGTCCACAGGCTCAGGGGTCGACAGGCTCAGGGATCGACAGGCTCAGGGACCGACAGCCTCAGGGAACGAAGCGTCAGCGGCCGGTGCCAGCATGAACGACGGCTTCCACCTGGCCGTCGAGACCGTAGGCGGTGTGCACGATGCGAGCCGCATCCGCCAGATCGGTGTCACGCAGCACGACCGAGATGCGAATCTCGGAGGTCGAGATCATCTCGATGTTGATGCCGGCGACCGACAGGGCTTCGAACAGGGTCGCAGAAACACCGGAGTGCACGCGCATTCCGGCCCCGACGACCGAGAGCTTGCCGATCTGGTCGTCGTGGATGAGGCTGTCGAAACCGACTTCGGACTGCTCAGCGGCCAGCGCCTTCAGTGCGGTCGAGGCGTCACCCTTCGGCAGGGTGAACGAGATGTCGGCGCGGCCGGTCGCCGCCGCAGACACGTTCTGCACGATCATGTCGACGTTTGCACCAGACTTCGCGACAATCTTGAAGATCTCGGCGGCTTTTCCGGGAACATCCGGCACGCCGACGACGGTGATCTTCGCCTGACCCATGTCGGTGGCCACACCTGCGACGATCGGTTCTTCCATGACTTCTCCCTCAGCTTCGCGGGGGTTCTTCATACCCTCGCCCAGAACATATGTGCCTTCGCTCGACGAGAACGTCGAGCGGGCGTGGATGAGCACACCGTGGCGGCGTGCGAACTCGACAGCGCGGATGTAGAGCACCTTCGCGCCGTTGGCTGCCAGCTCCAGCATCTCCTCGCTCGAGACGTGGTCGAGCTTCTGCGCCTGCGGGATGACGCGCGGGTCAGCGGTGTAGATGCCGTCGACGTCGCTGTAGATCTCGCAGACGTCGGCATTCAGTGCCGCGGCCAGCGCTACTGCGGTCGTGTCCGATCCCCCGCGCCCGAGTGTGGTGATGTCACGGGTGTCGCGGTTGAAGCCTTGGAATCCGGCGACGATCACGATCGCGCCCTCATCGAGCGCTTCGCGCAGGCGCACCGGGGTGACATCGACGATGCGCGCCGAACCGTGGTGGTCGTCGGTGATCATGCCGGCCTGGCTGCCGGTGAATGATCGAGCCTCGAAGCCCATCGAGTGGATCGCCATGGCCAGCAGCGCCATCGAGATCCGCTCGCCGCTGGAAAGCAGCATGTCGAGTTCACGCGGCGCCGGGATCGGCGCCACCTGGTCGGCGAGTTCGAGCAGTTCGTCGGTGGTGTCGCCCATGGCGCTTACCGCCACGACGACGTCGTGCCCGGCGCGTCTGGTGTCGACGATGCGCTTGGCTACGCGTTTGATGCTTTCGGCATTCGCGACGGACGAGCCGCCATACTTCTGCACAATGAGGGCCACGTTCACTCCCAGGGATTTCGGGCAGTTCCGCCCACGGGCCATTGTACTTTCGCTGCGTATGCTGCCAAATGCATGTGACGGCGCTTCAGAGCAGACCCAGCGAATCTGACCGATGCCCAGATGCGAAGCAGGTGCCCCGCCAGCAGCAGAAGCGGGAAGGCGAGCCAGACGAATTCGGCTGAGACGAACAGCATCCCGAGCCAGAGGATGCTGAGCGTGCCCAGCCACCAGCCCGCGAAACGGGTGCGCGCGAAGGTGCGCGCGTCGAATCGCAGCTCTGAGGATCGGGTTCAGGGCGTCTGCGGCGGCGCGAGTACGCGCTCGCGGGGACGCAGGCGCCCACCTGTTCCAGCGAACCAGCAGCCGATGATGATGAGCGGGAAGCCGATCAGCAGCCCCGGGGTCAGCGGTTCGGAGAGGACGATCGCTCCCAGGATGATCGCGACGACCGGGTTGACGTAGGTGAACAGCGGCGCGCGCACCGGGCCGACTTCGCGGATGAGTGCGAAGAACACCAGGAATGCCACCGCCGTGCACACGATTGCCAGGATCACCAGCGATGCCGTGGCGGCGATGGTGGGCACCTGATGCTGCGTAGCCAGCGCGATCGGCAGGTAGAAGATGCCGTTGGCGATCAGTGCCAGCGTGATGACGCCGATCGATGGCACATCTCCCAGCTTCTTCGCCACGATGAATGGGGCGATCGCATACAGCACCGCCACCAGCAGCACCTCACCAGCGGCGAGCAGATTGCCGTGCGCGAGTGCGGGGCCCGCGACCACGACTGTGACGCCGGCGAATCCGATGATGAGACCGATCGCGCGCGCGGGGCGGAGTACACCGCGATCACCTCCGCCGAGTGCGATGAGCGCGGCGAACAGCGGAACGGTGGCGACCAGGAGTCCGGTGAGACCTGACGGCAGGCTCATCTCCGCATGGCCGAGCAGCACGAAGGGCCCGGCGATCTCGACGGCGGCGAAGGCCAGCACCCACGGCCATTTACGCAGCGCCGGCTTCAATGCACCGCTGCGCAGAGCGAACGGCAGCAGCACGAGAGCGCCGATGATCGCGCGGCCGGCGACGATCGCCGGCGGAGAGTAAGACTCGACGGCGATGCTGATGAACAGGTAGGGGATGCCCCACAGGAATCCCATGGCGCCGAACAGCAGCCAGCCCTTTCGGGTGAAGCCGCCGTGAGCGTTCATCGCATCGCCCGAAGGCTGCCGCGCTGACTGCTGTTCACAACGTGCGTCGTCCTTCGAACGCGCGGCCGAGAGTGACCTCGTCTGCGTATTCGAGGTCACCGCCGACAGGCAGACCGGATGCCAGACGCGAGACCGTGATCTGCATCGTGGTGAGCAATCGGCTGAGGTAGCTGGCGGTCGCTTCGCCCTCAAGGTTGGGGTTCGTGGCGAGGATGACCTCTTGCACGGTGCCATCGGCGAGGCGCGTCATCAACTGTGTGATGCGCAGGTCGTCGGGGCCGACGCCCGCGATCGGACTGATCGCACCGCCCAGTACGTGGTAGAGCCCGCGGAACTCACGGGTGCGTTCGATCGCCGACACATCCTTGGCGTCTTCGACAACGCAGATCAACGCGGGGTTGCGGCGCGGATCACGGCAGATCGTGCAGCGATCCTGCTCGGAGACGTTCCCGCAGACCTCGCAGAAGCGCACGCGCGCACGTACCTCGGAGAGCAGCTCAGACAGCCGCGCCACGTCGAATGACGGCGTCTGCAGAATATGGAAGGTGATGCGCTGCGCGGATTTCGGACCGATGCCGGGCAGCCGACCGAACTCGTCGATCAGTTCCTGAACGATGCCGTCGTACATCAGGCGAACCTCGTCGGGGGCTCATAGGGCTCTTCGCGCACAAAAGTGGCGTCGAGGACCTGGCGAATGACGGCCTCGCCGTAGCGCTGCACTCCCCCGTTGCCCGGCGTGCGGGTCGTGATGGTGGGCGCGGCGCGCTGCGGGGCGGGTGCGGCATCCGGTGCCGCGGCCTGCGGCGCGGGTGCGGCAGGTTTCGCAGCGGGAGCCTGATACGAACTCGGCGGCTCGTACGGTGGCTCGTCATCGGGGTACGGAGCGTCATCGTCGCCGGGCAGCGGCGGCTCGTCGCGATCCGGCACACCGTCACGCGGAGGCAGCGGCGCGGATGCTTCCACCTCAGCGGGCTCTTCATCGACCGGGAACTGCTGCGGTACCGCCACGGGGTCCGCACTGGGGATCGCGGCAACCGCCCACTCAGTCACGGGCGTCGATGGCGCTGCCTTCTGCGGTGCGGACTGCTGCGGTTGCTTTGGAGCCGTGTGCACAGGTGCGGGCGCAGCCGCGTGCGCCGACGTCGTCGGAGGCAGCGGCGCGGGGCGGTACTTCACCCGCACGCCGAGCTCCTGTTCGATCGCCGTGCGCAGGTGATCGGATGCCCCGTCACCGGGTTTCGTGCCCTTGAACTGGGCGACGTCCTGCTGGTTGACAAAGCCGACCGTCAGCACATCGGAGTCGGAATCAAAATCGAGCGGCTGTACCGTCGTGACCAGCAGCCACGACATCCGGCTGAGGCCCTCGAGTCGGGTGAGGATGGCTGGCCACGCCGCGCGGATACGAGCGAAGTCGACCGGGCCGGATGCCGCGGGCGCGGACTCCGGGGCCGACTGTGCGACCGGAGCAGCGGCCGGTTCAGCTGGCGTGGGCGCAGGGGCAGCGTCCGGGCGCGAAGGTGCGGGCGCGGGCGCAGCTTTCGGAGTGGGCGATGCGGCGTCCGGGGTTACCGGCGCGGGTGCAGCTGTCGGGGTGGCGGGCGCGACCGGAGCAGCGGCGGGCGCCGCCGCAGGCACAGCCGCGACCGGAGCAGCGGCAGCAGCGGGCACAGCCGCAGCCACAGCGGGCACAACATCCACCGCCGAACCTGTACCGACGGCGCTGAGCACGCGGGCGATCATGAGCTCCAGGTGCAGGCGGGGAGACGTGGCGCCGGCCATGTCATCCAGTGCCGCACTGACGACATCGGCCGTCCGGGAAAGCCGCGCAGTGCCATAGGCCGCAGCCTGCGCGCGCATGCGCGCCAGCTCGTCTTCGGCGAGCCCGCGCAGCACTGCCGAGGCACCGTCGCCGACCGCTGCGATCACGATCAGATCGCGCAGCCGCTCGAGCAGGTCATCGACGAACCGGCGCGGATCCTGTCCGGTCTGCACGACCCGGTCGATACCGGTGAAGGCTCCGGCGGCATCTCCCGATGCGAGCGCGTCGACGATCTCATCGAGAAGCGCACCATGCGTGTAGCCCAGCAGCGAGACCGCGCGTTCATAGGCGACCGAGTCGCCGTCGGAACCGGCGATCAGCTGGTCAAGCAGCGACAGCGTGTCACGAGGCGAGCCGCCGCCGGCGCGCACGACAAGCGGCAGTACGCCCTGCGCGACCTGCACGCCCTCTTCGACGCAAAGCTTTTCGACGTAGTCGAGCATTGCGGCCGGTGGAACCAGACGGAACGGATAGTGGTGCGTGCGCGAGCGGATGGTGCCGAGAACCTTGTCGGGTTCGGTTGTCGCGAAGATGAACTTCACGTGCGCCGGCGGCTCCTCGACGAGCTTCAGCAGCGCGTTGAACCCCTGTGGGGTCACCATGTGTGCCTCATCGAGGATGAAGATCTTGAACCGATCGCGGCTGGGGGCGAAAGTCGCCCGCTCCCGAAGGTCGCGCGCATCATCGACACCGTTGTGGCTGGCGGCGTCGATCTCGACGACGTCCAGCGATCCGCCGCCTGCACGGGACAGTTCGACACAGCTCGGGCAGGTGCCGCACGGGGTGTCCGTGGGGCCCTCTGCACAGTTCAGACAGCGCGCGAGAATTCGAGCTGACGTGGTCTTTCCGCATCCGCGGGGACCGGAGAAAAGATACGCGTGCCCGACCCGGTCGCTGCGCAGCGCCGTCATCAGCGGGTCAGTCACCTGGGACTGCCCGATCATCTCGCCGAAGTTCTCAGGCCGGTATCGGCGGTACAGGGCTGTGGTCACCTCAACAGCCTACGGCGTACCGCTGACATCCGGATCTGTCCTGTGTAGTCAGCCCGCTGTGGTTACCGACACCACGCCGGTCTCCGTGTCGTAGGTGGTGATCTCCCAGACCGTACGCCCGTCTTCACTCTTCTGCGTCAGCCCGATCAGCCGCGGGCCCGGATAGACCTCACCAGAAAGCTGTGCGGCCTCGTAGGCACTCATCTCGACGCCAGCGAGCTCTGCCTCTGTCAGCACGACGTGGCGCTCGTCGACCAGCGTCAATGTGCTGGCATCGATGAGAGCTTCTCTCGCCCGATCGGGTTCTGTAATCGATTCGCCGAAAATGTCGCGACCGGGGTCGGGGTTGCGCACGCGCCACATCCATCGCCCGTTGACATGCTCCAGCTGCAGCCCCACGATGGGCCAGCCGGCCGCGTGGGATTCGCCGGGGACTCCCTCCAGCCAATCCGATGGCCAGGCGACAGACACTGGGATCGCGCCGGGATAATCTGCGCCGATCGTGTCCGGTGGCTCCGGAAACTGCGGAGCACAGGCAGTGAGACCCAGCAGCGCAGCAAGAAGCACTGCGCCGCCCCGCAGGCGCATTCGTCGTGGGTTAACTGCCATCTCGATCAGGGCAGTGCGTCGAAAACGCCGCCGACGAACTCGGCCGCAGAGCCTGCGGCATCCGCCAACTCCCCCACCGAGCGCACCAGCTGGAGCACTCCGCCCACGAGTTCAATCACGGCGAGAACTTCGAATGCTGCCTCGGCGATGTCGCCGATGTCTCCGAGATCGCCGGTCGAGCGCAACTCGCCGGCGTGCTCCCCCAGCGCAGCCAGCCACGACTTCTCCATGCCGAACAGCACCGCGTAGGGCAGCATCCGTTCGTTCAGCAGAAACCGTTCCAGACCTTCATGCCGCGCTGCGGCTGACACATCCGCACTCGGCAGAGCGCCCTGCACCGACTGCAGAAACCGCAGCGGTTCTTTCTCCGCGAGATCGATGTACTCCCGCATCCCGGCCAGGTGCGCACGCAGCGGCTCAGCCTCGCGAGTGAACCGTCGCCATGGTCGGGGGATGACGAAGAACACGGCGAGGACCACCAGAAAGCCCGCCAGCGCAGCGCTGAATGCGAGCCAGTCCGTCCCGGTGTCCGAAGACATCGTTCCGAGCATCCAGATAAGGGAGCACAGCACCCCCGCCGCAGCGAAGATCCGCAGCAGCACAACCGGCCAGGCGCATCGGCCTTGCGCGATCAGCCCGGCGCTGACGCCGCGGTGCTCTTCGGTATCCAGCACCGCACGCACCCGACGGCCGAGCAACCGGGAGTCCGAGCTGAACCGGCGCACTCGCTCGGACGCGCTCTCCCGGCCGAACAGCGCCTCCAGCACCGCAACTTCGGATGCCGTGAAGGACGCACCTTCAACCGTCTCCACCGAGATCGCAGCACGCTTGCCGTCTTCTGCGGCCGGGCGCAATAGGCGCACTTTCCGCCTGATTGCAAGGTCGACCAGAGCCGCGGCCATCGCTCTGCGGTCCTGATTCAGCAGCAGTGCGTCGCGGATGACCGTCCCCTCAGCTTCCGGCGCGAAGCGCGGCCCAGGAGATTTCGGCAGCCGATGCGACTGCACCCGAGCCACGATGGCGAGTGCAAGCAGAATCAACACAGGCACGACGATGATCCCGATGGTGATGAGGAGAAGTACGGGGCTCACCGATTAGTCTTCGAACACGCTGATGATCGGGAGGGCGTTCGTCATGACCGGAACGGATGCCGACAGCCGTGTGCCGTCCTCACGTCGGGCGTCCTGGAACGCGCGCAGGGTCGGGCGTCCGGGAATGACCGGCCCCTGATCTGCCAGCGCGACCACGACATCCTGCTCTGCAGTCACGGTGCATTCCTCCCCGCGAACGGTGAACGACACGGGGTCACCGTCTCGCACAGCCACCCTCAGCTCTTCCCGCGTCAGCGTCACATCCAGTGTCGTACCCTGCCACTGCAGCGGATACGACAGCGACGGCCACTCCGCGGGCAGCCGCGGGTCGAAGCTCAACTCCCCGGCGTGGTCGCGCATGCCACCGAATCCGCACACGAGCGCCGTCCAGACGCCACCGGCCGATGCGACATGCACACCGTCTGACGAGTTGTGGTGCAGGTCGCCGAGATCGACGAACAGCGACTGCTGAAAGTACTCCAGCGCGAGATCCTGATACCCGACCTCGGCGGCAAGAATCGCCTGCACCACGGCCGACAGCGTCGAATCCCCGGTGGTCAGCGGGTCGTAGTACTGGAAATCTGCGAGCTTCTCCTCGGCGGTGAAATGGTTCCCCTGCAGGAAGAGTGCGAGCACGACATCCGCCTGCTTGAGCACCTGGAAACGGTAGATCACCAGCGGGTGGAAGTGCAGCAATAGCGGATGCTGCTCTTTAGGCGTGTGCTCGAGATCCCAGATCTCGCGTTCGAGGAACATGGCGTCCTGCGGGTGGATGCCCAGTCGCTCGCTGTACGGGATGTTGATCGCCTCGGCGGCCTGATCCCAGGCATCCGGTTCGCCCTCTCCCAGCCCCACGCGCTCGACGAGCGCCTCGTACGCGGCCGGGTCATCCTCGGCAATCTCACGCACAACACGGGCGGCATAACGCAGGTTGTGCCGGGCCATCACGTTGGTGAACAGGTTGTCGTTGACGACGGTGGTGTACTCGTCGGGCCCGGTGACACCGTGGATGTGGAATGTGTCGGTCTCTGGATGGCGACCGACGCCAGTCGACGCACCGTTCGACGTGCGCCAGAACCCGAGCGTCGCCCACAGCCGGGCCGTCTCAACGGCAACATCTGCGCCCTCGCGATGAAGGAAGTCGTCGTCGCCGGTCGCCCGTACGTATTTTCCGAGTGCGAAGTTGATGTCGGCGTTGATGTGGTACTGCGCGGTACCGGCGGCATAGTACGCCGATGCCTCTTCACCGTTGATGGTCCGCCAGGGAAACAGGGCGCCCGCTTCGTTCAGCTGGGATGCCCGGCGCCGGGCGGCCGGCAGCATGAGCACCCGGGCGCGCAGCGCGTTGCGTGCCCACTGCGGTGTCGTATAGGTCAAGAACGGCAGCACGTAGATCTCGGTGTCCCAGAAGTAGTGGCCGCTGTAGCCAGACCCGGTGAGGCCCTTGGCCGGCACGCCGGTCCCGTCAGCGCGCGCAGAGGCCTGTGCGAGCTGGAACAGGCACCAGCGGGTGGCCTGCTGCAGATCTTCGTGCCCTTCGATCCGCACATCGGAGCGATCCCAGAAGCCGGTGAGCCACTCGGTCTGCTTGCGGTACTGCTCGTCGACACCCTCGATGGCGGCTCGATCGAGCGAGCGGCGGCATCGGTCGATGAGCTCACGCGGTGGGACTCCGCGAGAGGTGTGATAGCTGACGAGTTTGGTGATCCGAATCGGGATGCCGGCCTTGGCCTGCACCCGGATCACATTCTTCGCGATGTCGGGTTCGATGTACTGCCGTGCGCTGTAGTCGTTGTCGGTTTCGATCACGTGATCGGCGACGACGGCGACCGTCATACCGGAATCGGCGACCCGGTACGACAGCGCAGAGCGCAAGCCGTCCTGCCAGTACTCGCCCGGCTCCAGCACTCGCTCCGTGATCCGCTCGCTCTTGCGCGGGTCGAAGCCGGCCTGCTGCTTCTTCCCCATCGGATCACCGGTGTAGACGTTGCCGCCGTCCTGACGGTTCAGCAGCTGGCAGCTGATCGTGACCGGGGCATCCGAGTTCTCCACCGTGATGTCCAGACGCAGGATCGCGAGGTGGCGCTCTTCGAAGCTGACCAGACGCTCATCGCGCATGCGGATCCGCTTGCCACTGGGGGTTTCCCACACGGTGATCCGCTCCAGAACTCCGGTGCGCATATCCAGCGTGCGCGAATACTCGCGCACATCGGCCTCGTCGAAGGAGAGCGGCTCGTCATCGACGTAGACGCGCATGACCTTGGCATCCGGAGCGTTGACGATGGTCTGTCCGACCTCGGCGAAGCCGTATGCCTGCTCAGCGTGGCGGATCGGCCAGGTCTCGTGCAGTCCATTGACGAAGGTGCCGTGCTCGTGCGCTCCGCGGCCTTCGATGTGGTTTCCGCGCAGGCCGAGATAGCCATTGGCCACCGCGAAGATCGTCTCGGAGACGCCGTCCTCGGTGTACCGCGTCTCGATGAGACGCCACGGGTCGACGGGAAAGCGGTCGCGATCGATCATGCGGTCTCCGGGGCATCAGTGTCGGGCGGGAGCAGTCGGGCAAGGTCGTCGATGACAGTGGTGGCGCCGACTTCCCGGAGCACGACGGCACCAGCACCTCGATCGACGCCGATGACAGTCGCGTAACCGGCAGCGGCAGCCGAAGCGACGCCGGCCACAGCATCCTCCACGGCCACGCTCGCGCCCGGGTTCACACCCAGCGAGACGGCTCCGGCGCGGAACATGTCCGGCGCGGGCTTAGACGCGAGCCCGTCGCGTGCGGCGACTTTGCCGTCGATGACGACGGTGAAGAAATCGCGGATGCCGGCGGTCTCCAGAACCTCCTCGGCGTTCGACGAGCTGGACACGACCCCCATCGGCACGCCTGCTGCGGCCAACACCTCGAGCAGTGCGAGCGAGCCGGGGAACGGTGCGACACCACCACCGCGCAGCGCGGCAGCGAACGCGGCGTTCTTGCGGTTGCCGATGCCGCAGATGGTCTGCATATCGGGCCCATCACCGGGATCTCCCCAGGGAATCTCCACATTTCGGCTGCGCAGCAGACTCGCGACGCCGTCGTAGCGGCGCTTGCCGTCGACGTACGCGTAATAGTCGGCATCGGTGTAGGCCGGCGCGATCCCCCAGAGCGCGAATACCTCCGCGAAGACCGCTGTCCAGGCGTGCATGTGCACCTCGGCGGTGGGAGTGAGCACTCCATCAAGGTCGAACAGCACGCCTTCGGCGCGGCGCAGGTCGGGCACGGTTTCGGGCACGCAGTCCTCCAAACAGCGAGAAAGAATGGTCCGGCACCTCGGTGCCATCAGGCCAGCGTATCGGGGCCCTGGGGTCCGGGAGAAGACCAGCGCCGAACGCACACGCCTCTTACAGACTCAGCCCCACGGATGTGTTGCTGTAGATGTCGGGCTGCTCGAGCGACTTCACCAAAAAATCTGCCACCGAGGCGCGCGGGATCGGGCGGGACATCGGCGGCATCCCCTCGAATGTCTCGACATAATCCGCGATGAACGCGGCATCGTTCAGTGAGGTGGGCCGGGCAACGGTGACGTTGAGTCCGGCCGCATTGATGTGATCGAGCGCAGCGCGGTGATCGGCGAGCGCGTTGCGCAGCACCCAGGCGATGCCCTTTCCGATCACACCGGTCAGCTCGCCATCGACACCGGCCGAGGCGCAGTACGCGATGCGGCTCACACCCGCCTGTTGCATCCCACGGATGATGTTCTGCGTCATCCGCTCGAGTTCGTCGGATCTCTTCAGAGCCTGCGACGATGACAGCGCCGAGATCACGGCGTCGTGCCCCGAGACGGCATCAATGACCGCGGCCGCGTCGAAAGCGTCACCCTGCCGGATAGTGACGCCGTCCTGCTGTTCGAGTTTTTCGGGGGTTCGCACGAAGGCGGTGACATCGTGACCTGCCGCGAGCGCGCGCCGCACGGTGTGCTGACCGACGCCGCCGGTGGCGCCGAAGATGATGATCCTCATGCTGCGCTCAGCGCCTGGCGAGCGATCTCGAGCTCTTCGTCCGTCGGCACAACGAGAACATCGACCGTCGAAGCATCCGTCGAGATGCGTCGGGTGCCTGGCGCGCGCGTGGCGTTGCGCTCAGCGTCGATCTCGACGCCGAGGAAGCCGAGCGTGGCGAGGGCCTCTGCGCGGACGCGGGCGGCGTTTTCGCCGACGCCGGCGGTGAAGGAGATGACATCCACCCCGCCGAGCTGGGCGATATATGCGCCGGCGTAGGAGCGCAGCCGGTGAATGTAGACGTCGAAGGCGAGCGAAGCAGCCTGCTCCCCCGCTTCGACGCCCGCGAGGATGTCGCGCATGTCGGCGCGACCGGCAAGCCCCAGCAGGCCGCTCTTCTTGTTGAGCAACTCATCGATCTCTCGGGTACTCATCTGCGCGACCCTGCTGAGGTGCAGCACCACCGCCGGGTCGATGTCGCCCGAGCGGGTGCCCATCACCAGCCCCTCCAGCGGTGTCATCCCCATCGACGTCTCCACCGACAGGCCACCGTCGACAGCAGTGACCGAAGCACCATTGCCGAGGTGGAAGACGATCTGCTTGAGCTCTGCGAGCGGGCGGCCCACGAAAGCCGCCGCCTGCTCAGAGACGTACTTGTGGCTCGTGCCGTGAAAGCCGTAGCGGCGCACCCGGTGTCGGGCGGCGACCCTGGTGTCGATCGCATAGGTGTAAGCGGCCGGTGGCAGTGTCTGATGGAATGCCGTATCGAAGATCGCGACGTGGGGCACGTCGGCAAAACTGCGGCGCCCGGCGCGGATGCCGGCGACGGCGCCCGGGTTGTGCAGCGGCGCGAGCACCGAGAGGTCTTCGATGTTGATCTCGATGAGGTCGTCGATGACCGTGGGCGCGAAGAAGCGCGCTCCGCCGTGGACGACGCGGTGGCCGACAGCGACGGGCGGATGCTCGGACAGCTGCGGGCCGTGCTCGGCGAACTGCTTGAGCATCACCGACATCGCCTCGTCATGATCGGCGATGCGGCGCTCGCTGCGGTGATCGATGTCCAGCAGCGTCGGGGCTGGTTCGCCGGGGCTCGTGACGCGCCGCACGGTGTGCGTGATCTCACCAGACTCCTGGCCGATCCGCTCGATGAGCCCCTCGCCGAGCGGCACCTCGCGCTCCATGTCCATGAGGCTGTACTTCAGCGAGGACGAACCGCTGTTGATGACGAGGACGACGCTCATACTGCTCCTGTCTGCGCCTGAATCGCAGTGATCGCGACGGTGTTGACGATGTCGTCGACAAGCGCTCCGCGTGACAGATCATTGATGGGTTTGTTCAAGCCCTGCAGCACCGGGCCGATCGCGACGGCTCCGGCCGAACGCTGCACGGCTTTGTACGTGTTGTTGCCGGTGTTGAGGTCGGGGAAGACGAACACCGTTGCTCGGCCGGCGACAGCCGAATCGGGCAGCTTTGCTTTGGCGACCGCAGCGTCGGCTGCGGCGTCGTACTGGATCGGCCCCTCGACCGGAAGCTCGGGTGACCGCTCGCGTACGAGGGCGGTTGCCTCGCGAACCTTGTCGACCTCGGCGCCGGATCCTGATTCACCCGTCGAATACGACAGCATCGCCACGCGCGGGTCGATTCCGAACTGCTGTGCGGTTGCGGCCGATGAGATCGCGATGTCGGCGAGCTGGGTGCTCGTGGGGTCGGGAATCACTGCGCAGTCGCCGTAGACCAGGACTCGGTCGGCGAGCGCCATCAGGAACACGCTGGAGACGACGTCCACACCGGGGCGGGTCTTGATGATCTCGAACGAGGGCCGGATCGTGTGCGCCGTGGTGTGCGTGGCACCAGAGACCATGCCATCGGCGAGTCCGAGGTGCACCATCAGCGTCCCGAAGTAGGAGACGTCGGTGACGGTGTCTGCGGCCTGCTGGAGTGTGATGCCCTTGTGCGCGCGCAGTCGCGCGTACTCCTCCGCGAAGCGCGCGACGTACTCCGGATCGGTCGGGCTGAGAATCTGGGCAGCGGAGATGTCGATGCCCAGCTCGGTGGCGCGGACGTGAATGCTGGCCGCATCGCCAAGGATCGTCAGGTCTGCGACATCGCGAGCGATCAGCGTCGCCGCTGCCCGCAGGATGCGGTCGTCCTCACCCTCAGGCAGCACGATGCGCTTGCGGTCAGCGCGAGCACGCTCGATGAGCCCGTACTCGAACATGAGCGGTGTGACCACGCGCGATTCGGCCAGGCCCAACTGCGTGGTGAGCTCCGTGATGTCGACATGGGTCTGGAACAGCCCGAGCGCCCGGTCGTAGCGATGCCGCGAGTCTGCGGCGAGACGCCCGCGCGCGCCCATCACCCGTACCGCCGTGTCGTAGGTGCCGTGGTCGGTAGCGATGATCGGCACCGATGAGGCGAGCCCGTCCAGCAGTTGCTCGATCGGCGCCGGCAGGGGGAACGGCCCGTTCAAGATCACACCGGCGATCGAGGGGAATGTGCCCGCGGCATCCGCCAGGAGAATTGCCAGCAGCACCTCGGTGCGATCGGCGGGAATGACGACGACGGCGTCCTCGGTCAGGCGCGGAAGCACATTGACCATCGACATACCGGCGACCACCACACTCAGCGCTTCGCGCGTGAGCAGATCGGGGTCACCCTTGACCAGGCGTCCGTCAACGGCGGCGAGGATGCCGCGGATGGATGGAGCAACCAGCGTCCGGTCCTCCGGGATCGCCCAGACCGGGGTGGTCGGAGCGTGTGCTGCGCGAACCGCATCGATGGCCGGCTGCATGGCATCAGGGTCGGCCCGGTTGACGATCACGGCGAAGAGTTCGGCGCGTTCCTCCTCGAGTTCCGACAGCGCAAGCGAGGCGATCTGTCCGACGGCGGCGGCGGTGCGCGCGGTCGAGGTGCCGAGCTGCTCGGCATGGGCCTGCTGATCGCGACCGCCGAGAACAAGCAGCACCGGGGCGCCGAGGTTGGCGGCGATGCGGGCGTTGTAGCCGAGTTCGGCGGGGCTGGCGACATCGGTGTAGTCGCTGCCGATGATCACGACGCTGTCGCACTGCGCCTCGACGGCTTTGAACCGCGAGACGATCGTGGCAAGCGCACGGTCCGGGTTGTCGCGCACCTCGTCGTAGCTGACGCCGACGCAGTCGTCGTATTCAAGATGCACGCCGTCGTGAGCGAGCATGAGCTCGAGCACGTAGTCGCGCTCCGCCGACGAGCGCGCGATCGGACGAAAAACGCCCACCCGCGGGGTCACCCGCATGAGCGCATCAAGAACTCCCAGCGCAACGGTCGATTTTCCGGAATGGCCTTCGGCCGAGGTGATGTAAATGCTACGAGCCACGCGGTAAGCCTACGCCTGGCACGGACCGGAAAGCGCTTCGACGATGGCGGTGGCATCCGTCTGGAAGCGTGCGTAGTGCTGCGGGTCGGTGTTGATCTGCACGCGGTGGATAGCCAGCGTCGGCTCCATGCTCTGCCAGTCGGGCAGGCGCGCAAGGCGCGTGTAGAAGAGGGATGCGGCTCCAGCCGGGTCCATTCGTGTCTCCACGCTCCCCCACCACTCCTGCTGCTGGAACAGTCCGATGCTGCTGGTGCGCTGGCCATCCGGGTTGGTGACCCCGGATGTCTCCCAGTCGCCGTAGTCGATGTTGCGCAGACTACTCTCGCCCATCGCGGTCATCACGCCGAGAATCTGTCCGTCGCGGGGGAACCCGTGCCCGGATGCTGTGCGGATGATCACCGCCGCATTCTCCAGCTGCTCCCCGTTCCACCCGGCGATGCCGGACTCGGGAAAGCTCGCCGGATCCTCAGCGCACAGCACGACCGGATCATGGGCGGTCGCTACCGGGATGAGCACGATGAGCAGAGCGGACAGCGTCAATGCAGCGCCAACGACGAGGCCGGGGCGCCAGGAGCGCCGCCGCCGAGATGACGGCTTCTTCCTGGCCTTCTTCGGCGGCGCTTTCTTCGGCGGCGCTTTCTTCGTCGGCGCTTTCGTCATCGGCGCTGTGCTCCCGCGAGCGCGGCGATCCCTCCGCCGATGCCGCCGAACAGGTGCGCCTGCCAGGAGATTCCCGGCCCAACGCCCACGATGCCGGCGATCATCGACCCGCCGTAGAGCACGATGACGATCAGGGCGATGAGCGCGTAGGCGATGCGGTGTGCGATCGGACGAGGTGACAGCACCCGCACGACGACGTACGCGAAGTAGCCGAAAACGAGACCGGACGCACCGACCGTCAGCGCGCCGGGCGCGTTCACCAGCCAAGTGCCGGCGCCGCCGATGAGAACAACGATCAGTGTGACGAACCAGAATCGGCGAGCGCCCTCGATCGCGACCAGACACCCGAGCACGAGGAACGGGAACGTGTTCGCGATCAGATGCGGCCAGCCCGAATGCAGCAGCGGTCCCAGAACGATGCCGGGGAGGCTCGCGAAGTCCCAAGAACGCAACCCGAAGCCCGTGAAAGAGCCAGGGAGCACGGCATCCGCAATCTGGATCAGCCACATCAATGCGAGCAGCGCCACGGGCGAAGCGAAGCGCGCGACGGCGTTCGGTTTCTCGGCGGCGGGAGTTGTGCTCACGTGATAATCCTCGCAGGCCCAGCTGGGCGACGCCCGGATCATCGGGACAGGATTCCGGGCAAAGAAAAGACCCTCCGCGCACCCAGCAGAGCCCGGTTACCCTTGCTACGTTTCCGTCCTGGGGGAATTGGCCTGGATGCTGCCACGCGGAGAGCCGCCAATAAGTCTACCTGCTGCACAGAGTGCGGTGCGCCATGGTGCACTGCCCGCTCGCTGAGCCGCCCCATCCGCTCGCTGAGCCTGTCGAAGCGTGTCGCGACCACGTACGATCAATGACATCGCAGCGCCGCACGAGAGGGACCACATGCACGGCACTCAGAACTCGATCACCGCCGAGCAGTTCGAGGCGCAGACTTCGGCGATCCTGGCATCCGTCTCGCGGGTGATCGATGGCAAGGCGGATGCGGTGCGCAGCGCGCTGGTCTGCCTGCTGGCCGAGGGGCACCTGCTCATCGAGGACGTCCCCGGCGTCGGCAAGACGATGCTGGCGCGTGCGCTGGCGGCGAGCGTGGATGCCACGGTCCGTCGCATCCAGTTCACCCCCGACCTGCTGCCCGGAGATGTCACCGGCGTCTCGGTGTACAACCCGGTCGATCGGGAGTTCGAGTTCAAACACGGCGCGGTTTTCGCCCAGATCGTGATCGCCGACGAGATCAACCGCTCCTCTCCGAAGACCCAGTCCGCGCTGCTGGAGGCGATGGAGGAGGGGCAGGTCACCGTCGATGGGCAGACTCACCCGCTTCCCGATCCGTTCCTCGTGGTGGCCACGCAGAATCCGCTTGAGATGGAGGGCACCTATGCCCTGCCCGAGGCACAGCGCGACCGTTTTATGATGCGCGTGTCGATGGGATATCCGGATGCCGCAGCCGAAGCCCTCATGCTCCGTCAGCGTGACAGCGCGAATCCGCTGTCGACGATCACGCCCGTCGCCGATGCCGCGGCGATCAAGCAGATGATCGGCTGGTCTCGGGCCGTGCACGTCTCCCCCGCCGTAGAGGAGTACGCGGTCGCACTGGCGCAGGCCACACGCAACGACCCCAGTCTGCATCTGGGTGCGAGCCCGCGCGCGACGCTGCAGCTCGTGCGCGCGTCGAAGGTGTGGGCAGCGCTGGACGGTCGAGACTTCGTGATCCCGGATGATCTGACGACCCTCATCGTGCCGGTTTTCGCGCACCGCCTGCTGCCCGCACGCGGCGTTCACCGGGCCGGCGCGCAGCCGATCGAAGCGGCCCTCGGCCAGATCGTGGAGCGCGTGCGCGTCCCCCTCGCCGCTCGAGTCTGATCCGATCATGCGTCGCCGTCGCCCTCTCACCCGCCGCGGTGCCGCCGCGATCATTGCCGGGCTCCTGTGCATGATCGCAGCGAATCTGCTGGCCGCGCCGATTCTGCTGTACATCGCGATGCTGCTGTTCCTGCTGGTGATCATCGCGGTCTTCGTCGTCCACGTGCCACGGCGCAGCGGCGGGGTCTCCCGACGCATCTCCACGGATCTGCTCACCGTGGGAGAACAGTCCCAGGTCGCCGTGCGCTTCGACCTCCGCGCCCTGCGGGTGCCGAACGGTACCTGGCGCGATGCGCTTCCCTCGGCTGTCGTCGGCGACGCTGCAGGCGAATTCCCCACCGACAACGGCACCAATATCCGCTACGCGATCACGGGGGTGCACCGAGGCGTCTGGCCGGTCGGACCTCTGCTGCTGCGCACCATCGATCCGTTCGGATTCTCCCAGCGTGAGCAGGAGTTCGGCGATACCCGCACCGTCACCATCGTGCCGGAGATCGTGCCGCTGGCCCCGATCAACAGCAATGTCGGCGCCAGCGGCGGCACCGCGCACACCGCATCGACCAGGCTCGGTCAGGGCAGCGACAACCTCTCGCCCCGGCACTACGTCTCGGGCGACTCCATGCGGCGCATCCACTGGCGGGCCACCGCGCACCGCGGGGACCTGATGGTGCGTCAAGAGGAAGAGGAAGCCAGCCCTGATGCCCTCGTCGTTCTCGATCGCACCGCCCGGCGCTGGGAACGCGCTGGTACCGGTTCCGACCCGGCGTTCGAGGCAGCCGTTTCTGCTGCAGCATCCGTCGCGCTGCATCTGGTGCACGAAGGCTACAGCGTCGACGTGCTCGATTCCGCGGGAGCTGTGCTCGGATCTCTGCGCGGACATGAGGATGATCGAGACTCGCTGCTCGTCGCCCTGGCGATGGTCACCCCGCGCGGCGAAGGGCGCGACCTCATCTCCCTCTACGACGGTGCACCGCCGGGGCCGGTAGTGATGATCACCGGGCGAATCGACGAAGAGGAAGCCGCGCTCCTGCGCCATGGCGGAGCATCCGCGCCGATTCTGCTGGCGTCCGATCCGCTGCCCGGCGCGCTCGATGCCGCAGCCGCCTTGGGCTGGTCGTCCGCAACGCTGGGCGACGACGTGGCATCCGCCTGGGAAGACGCACTGCCAGCGCGCGTGACCACGGGAAGCGGCCATGTTCCGCGCTGAGAATCCGCCGGTGGTGCCCGTTCGTGCAGAGCGACGTGAAAGCACCCGGCAGACCGAACGCACATTCGCCGTTGCGGTTCTGACGACGATTTCGAGCTTCCTTGTCCTCTGGCCCTATACCTCGGTGATCGCGGCGGGTGTCTGGTCACTGATGTGCATTGCCGTGATCATGCTGATCGCCGTGACCGGGTTCATCGTGCGGCAGGTGCGCTCCGGGCACGCTGATCGGCCGTGGTCGACGCTGGGTGCGCAGTTGCTCGTGTCAGTGTTGGCCCTCACCGCGATGATCGAACCGTTCGGTGCGTTCTTCGGTGTCGTCCCCACCGAGGTGACGCTGCGCTCGGTCGGAGTGCTGGCATCCGAGGCGTTCCAGCAGGTGCAGTTCGGCACGGCACCGCTGGAGAGCACCCGCGGTTTGAACGCCATGCTCGTGATCGGGTTCTGCGTCATCGCGATCCTGCTCGATCAGCTGATCGCCGCCCGTCTCGCTCTGCTGGCGGTCATCCTGGTGGCGGCTGCTGGGGCGATGCCGACGATCATCACCCGCGGCGACGCCGATGTGGTGTGGTTCGTCGGGCTGGCGCTTGTAGCGCTGTTCCTGTTCCGGCACAGCACCCGGCATGACCGCACCGCGCCGCGGCAGGCGTCGGTCGGTGTCATGGTCAGCGTCGGGGCTGCCGTGATCGTCGCCGCCCTCGTCATCACACCGGTGCTGCCGGTGTCGGCCACGTGGATCGGTGCCGGCACCAGCGTGCAGCTGAACCCGTCGCTGCGACTGGGCGACGATCTGCGCCGTCCCACGCCGTTCACCGTGATGACGTTGGCGACGAAGTCCACCTCCGCCCCGTATCTGCGCATTGCGAGCCTGTCGCAGTTCGACGGCGAGACGTGGACTCCGGACGAAACCGACCGGCAACCGCTTCGTGCGGGATTCGGGGCCCCGGACTGGGCCGAAGACTTGGACTCGATCGAGCAGCGCACCTCGATCCGGGTCAGTGGTATCGCGAGTTCGATGCTGCCGGTGCCGTTCCCCGCGACGAAGATCGTCGGGGTCTCCTCGGGCTGGCAGGTGGTGCCGGCCAACCGCACGGTCATCTCGTCGACACGGGATGCCGAGGGCGAGGATTACACCGTCACAACCGAGAACGTACTGCCGACGAAAGAGCAGATTCAGGCAGCGCCCGTCACGAGCGCGTCGGCCGAGCCCGTCGAGGAGTTGCCGGCTGTGATCGGCGAGATGGCTCGCGAGGTGACGGCGGATGCTGGCACCGCCTATGACAAGCTCATCGCGCTGCAGAACTGGTTCCGGTCGCAGTTCAGCTACTCATTGGACGCCCCGGTCGACGGAGGTTTTGATGGGACAGGAGCGGAGGCGGTCGCAGAGTTTCTCGACGCCCGCTCGGGCTACTGCATCCACTTCGCCGGCGCCTTCGCGCTGATGGCGCAGTCGATGGATATGCAGGTGCGCATCGTGGTCGGTTACCTGCCGGGCCGAATGACCGATGAGAAGCGCGGCACCGAATCGATCTACGCCGTCAGCAGCGAGCAGCTGCACGCCTGGCCGGAAGTGCACTTCGAGGGGATCGGCTGGGTGTCGTTCGAGCCGACGGCGTCGCTGGGTGTGCCGACGAGCTTCCAGGCTGCCTCGACCGGTGGCGGCTCAGCTACCGGTCCGGCTGCACCCGCGCCGAGCGCCGCACCATCGGCCGCTCCCACGAACGGTCCGGAGATCGATCGGGATCAGGGCGGGACCTCAACCGCTGACGGACAGCCGCTGCGCCAGCTGAATCCGACACCGGTGATGCTGGGCGTGCTGGGCGCAGTTCTCGTGCTGTTGCTGCCCGCGCTGGTCCGGTTCGTGCTTTACCTCGTGCGGCGCGGTCGAGCTCGTGACGGCGATGCGATGACAGCCTGGCGGGAGGTGCAGGACACGCTGATCGATCTGCGGTTGCCTGCCTCCGAGGCCGACAGCCCGCGCGTGCGGGGGGCCGCGTTGGTGAAGAGCGGTGCGGATCCGGCGATGGTGCGGGTGCTGGTGGATGCTGTCGAGCGCGCGAGCTTCGCCCGCACGGCCGGCGATGCCGGAGACCTCTCCCCCGCCGTCGCACAGATCACCGGTGAACTGCGACGCAGCGTCGATTTCCGCGCACGGGCGGCTGCAGCGCTGGTACCCCGGTCGCTGTTCGTCTCGCGGACGGCGGCCGGCACGGCGATCTCTGGGGCCCGCTGACGCGTCTGTGCCGGCTGCGGGTCAGCTGACTGCGGCGTGCTCCTCGCAGGGCACGGTCACGCACGACTCGCAGACGACGAACTGGCGGCGGCACGAAGCATCCGGGCAGTTGGCGGTGCGTTTGCTGGCAGTGCCGCAGCCGACGCAGGTGCCGATCACGGCGGCGTGATCGCTGAAGTCGATCGAGCCGCGCTTGTCAAAGACGTAGAGCGACCCCTCCCACAGGCCATCGTCACCGAACTTCTCGCCGTAGCGGACGATGCCGCCGTCGAGCTGGTAGACCTCGCCGAAACCGCGAGCGGCCATCAGGCTGGAGAGAACTTCGCAACGGATTCCGCCCGTGCAATAGGTGACGACGGGCTTGCCCTTCAGATCGTCATAAGCTCCGGAATCAAGCAGCTCGACGAAGTCACGGGTGGTTTCGGTATCGGGCACGACAGCATCCTTGAATCGCCCGATCTCCGCCTCCAGCGAGTTGCGCCCATCGAAGAAGACGACGTCGTCGCGCTCAGCGAGTAGCGCGTGCAGGTCGTCCGGGCTCAGCCTGGTGCCGCCGCCGACGACTCCAGCCTCATCGACTTGGAGTTCCCCGGGGGCGCCGAACGAGACAATCTCATCTCGCACCTTGACGCTGAGCTTGGGGAAGTCGAGGCTGCGGCCGTCGGCATCCAGTCCCGTGCCCTCACTCCATTTGATGTCAGCGTCGCGGAAGGCCGGGAAGGAGCGGAACGAGCGCGCCCACTTCTTCAGCGCCGCGAGGTCTCCGCCGAGGGTGCCGTTGACGCCGTCCTTCGAGATGATCAGGCGTCCGCGCAGACCCAGCGCCTCACCGAAGTCACGCTGCCACAACCGGATAGCATCCGGGTCGGCGAGCGGGGTGAAGGCGTAGAAGAGAACGATCTTGGGAGTTGCCACGGTGCCGATTTTACGCGGGTCGCCTGTGCGGACTCAGCGCACCACTCGACCGGAGACGCAGCCCTCGGTCTCACCGGTGGTGCCGGTGATGCTCGGCGGCAGCGCGACGGCGGTCTCACCCGGCGCCGGTGAGGGAGCCTCCCCCTCGACCGGGACCTCGCCATCGACGGGAGCCTCAGGCTCGACCGGGGCCTCCGGCGCTTGCCCCGCGGCGTCGGCGAGCAGCAGCGGCTCGTTGCGCTCGAGCGCTTCGAACAGCTGGTCCGCAGCATCCCTGATCGGAATGAGCCGGTTCGGGTCATCCGGAGCGTCGGCTACCGGATACCGGACGAAGGCGTAATCCGAGACGGGGATGTCCTTCAGAGCCAGCCCCATCTCCACGAGCGTCACCGGATTGGTCAGCGTGGTGCTCGGGTCGATCGCCGACAGCGTCGTGCGAGCCAGCTTGAGCAGCAGCCCGGGATTAGTGAGCACCTGCTCGCTGGTGATCTTTCGCACCAGACTCGACATGTACAGCTGCTGGTTGCCGATGCGGTTCAGATCGCTGCCGTCCTCGGTCGAGTACCGCGCGCGCAGGAACGCAAGCGCATCCTGCCCGACGAGGTTGTGCGTGCCCGGCTGCAGATCAATGCCGGAGTCGGCATCCTTCATCGCGGTCGCCACGCAGATATCGACGCCGCCGACCGCGTTGGTCACCTCGATCACGCCACCCCAGTTGATGGATGCCGCGTACTGCACATCGACGCCGGTGAGATCCTCGATCGTCCGGGCGGAGCAGGCGAGCCCGCCGATGCTGAACGCGGAGTTGATCATCTGACGGTACTGCGGCGCGCTCTCGCCGCCGTCGGTGACGCACGAGGGGATGTCGACGAGCAGGTCCCGGGGGAAGCTGACCACGGTGACCCGCCGCGGTTCATCGGAGATGTTCACCAGCATGAGCACATCACTGCGCACACCATCTTCCGGATTCGCGCAACGGTCGCCGAAAAGATCAGCGTATTCGGGCTCGCAATTGTCCGTGCCCGCGACGAGGATGTTCGCACCGGTGGTGAGTTCGGAGAATCCGGGTGGCGGGTCGCCACCGAGGTCGACCGCGTCGGCCGTGTAGGTCGCACCGAGGTCGCCGACGACCCAGCCGGTGATGCCGACGGCGGCGACGAGCACTGTCGCCAGCGCGACCCCGACCATCTTCAGCAACTGCCCGCCTGCCGACGGCGTGTGCTGCTGCCCGTGCTGGGCGATCGTCGATCGCTGTGGCTGTCGTCCCATCCGCACAGCATAACGACGGCGTGTTGTGAGCTGGCACGGAGACCACAAAGGATCGGATAGACTGTTCAGGTTGTTCCCTGGTGACGTGTCCGAGCGGCCGAAGGAGCACGCTTGGAAAGCGTGTGTTGTGCAAGCAACCGAGGGTTCGAATCCCTCCGTCACCGCCAGAAATCAGTGGGCCTCGCATTGCGAGGCCCACTTTTTCGTTCCCGCCGTACGTTCGTACGCGCCCTCGGTCGCAACTACTACCCGCTCCCGTCGCAGTTCGTGCTGCTAAAACGGCGGCAATGTCAAATGGTGGGAGCAACGCCGGGGGTTTAAGCGGCGAGTAGCAGCTCGTTCAGCCGGTTGG
>NZ_JBSVRM010000004.1:0-446525 GCF_054072595.1 Microbacterium wangyouchuni | reverse complement strand
GGGAGAGTAGGACACCGCCGAACTTCTTTTAGACAAAATGGCCACCCAACGCTGGGTGGCCATTTTGCGTTTTACAGGAAGTTGAGAGAATCAGGATCATGCCGAACGAGGATGAGCGTCGCCCACGACGCGATGAAAGCTCCAGTCCCAGACGCGACGACCGTCAGGGGCGCCCACGATCCGATCGCTCAACTGCTGCTGGCAAGTCCGGCGCACCGCGCCGTGATGGTGCTGCTCCTCGTCGTGAGGGCGGTTACCAGTCGCGTGATGGTGGTGCACCGCGCCGTGATGGTGGTGCACCTCGTCGCGATGGTGCTGCTCCTCGTCGTGAGGGCGGTTACCAGTCGCGTGATGGTGCTCCGCGTCGTGATGGTGGTGCGCCTCGTCGTGAGGGCGGTTACCAGTCGCGTGATGGTGCTCCGCGTCGCGAGGGCGGTGCTCCGCGCCGTGAGGGCGGTTACCAGTCGCGTGATGGTGCGCCTCGTCGTGATGGTGCTGCACCTCGTCGTGAGGGCGGTTACCAGTCGCGTGACGGTGCGCCCCGTCGCGAGGGTGGCTACCAGGGTCGTGACGGCGGACCACGCCGCGATGACCGGCCCGCTGGTCGGGGCTTCCCGCAGCGCGGGGGAACGGGACGCGACCGTCCGGATCGCCAGTCGGATGACCGTCCGCGGCACGATGATCCACTGATTCCAGAAGACGTCGGTGCCGACGCATTGCACGCCTCCGCGCGTAACGAGTTGAAGACTCTGAGCAAGGAGAACGCAGAGCAGGTCGCGCGACACCTGGCGATGGCCGCTCGTCTCATCGATGAAGACCCCGCTCTGGCGCACGAGCACGCGCTGGCGGCATCCCGTCGTGCCGGCCGTATCGCCATCGTCCGCGAGTCGCTGGCGATCACCGCCTACTCAATCGGCGACTTCGCACTCGCGCTGCGCGAACTGCGCACCTACCGCCGGATTTCAGGCAAAGACGATCAGATCGCTCTGATGGTGGACAGCGAACGCGGCATCGGCCGCGCAGACCGTGCGCTGGAGACCGGACGCGCCGTCGATCGTTCGAAGTTGGCAACTCCTGTTCGCGTCGCACTTGCGATCGCGATGTCAGGTGCGCGACTCGACCAGGGCGAGCTCGAGCTCGCGCTCGGCGAGCTGCAGATTCCGGAACTCGACCCGGACCGTGCTTTCGAATTCAGCCCTGCTCTCTTCAGCGCGCATGCCGCCGTACTCGAGGATCTGGGACGCGATGACGAGGCAGCTTTCTGGGCAGAGCGCGCTGAGGTCGCATCTGACGCACTCGGCCTGAGCGGCGATGATGAAGAAGAAATCATCATCGAAGACGGCCTGATCGAGGAAGAAGACGGTCCGACTGAAGAAGGGGCATCCTGAGTGGCGTTTTTCTCCAAGTCTCGCCCGACTCCGCTGGACGGTGTCGACGTTGTGCTGGCTGATCTCGATGGCGTCGTCTACGCCGGCCCTGGCGCACTCCCATACGCGGTTGAGAGCCTGAACACCGCAGCTGAGACCCGTCGCATCGGCTACATCACCAACAACGCGTCTCGCACTGATGTCTCAGTTGCCGAACACCTCACCTCGCTCGGACTGACTGTTGTGGCCAACGATGTCGTGACCAGTCCACAGGCAGCCATGCGTCTGCTCCAGACGATGGTTCCCGCTCCTGCAACCCTGCTGATCGTTGGGGGAGAGGGCCTTGTCGTCGAAGCGGAGAAGGCCGGCTACTCGGTCACCCGCAGCGCAGAGGACGCGCCGGATGCCGTCGTTCAGGGCTTCGCGCCCGACGTGGCCTGGACCGACCTCGCCGAGGCGGCATTCGCGCTCAAGCTACCGGAAGAAGAGGGTGGCATCCCCTGGATCGCCACCAACAGCGACTGGACCATTCCTCGAGAGCGCGGCGTTGCACCGGGCAACGGAACTCTGGTTTCCGCAGTTCACACGGCGATCGGCCGCCTCGCCACAGTGGCCGGCAAACCCGAAGTTCCCATCTTCGAAGAAGCTCTGGCCCGCTTCGGCGCAGCAAAGTCGCTTTTCATTGGTGACCGCCTCGACACCGATATCCTCGGTGCCGCACGCGCCGGAATTGATTCGTCGCTGGTGCTGACCGGTATCGACCGGCCAAAGCATGTGCTGGCAGCGCCCGAGGGCTCGCGTCCCACCTTCATCCTCAGTGATCTGCGCGAACTGCATGAGCCGTACCCGCAGACCCAGCGTAAGGACGGCGTGGTCACGGTGAACGGGGCATCCGTTCGCGTCACCGGCGGCGACGTCGAGATCCTCGCCGAGGGCAAGCGCCAGATCGATCTCGTACGTGCTGGTGCGACGGCGATCTGGGACTCCGGAACGCCGGTGTTCGTGCTTCGCGTGCCGGAGAAACTCTACGAAGACCCGTTCCATCGTCCGTGAGTGCGCCGCATCGACCATGTCGGTAGTGGCACGTACAGTGGAACTGTGAGCGATGAAGATAGGGCGGCGCCGACCGATGGCCTCTGGAGCAGATTGCGCCTGATCGAGGGCCAGCCCCTTGCCGCGCGCGCCGATGCCTATACGACGCTCCACGACGAACTTTTCCGACGTCTGGAGAGCGGCACCAAGCTCGACTCTCGAGAGAAGCATTCGTCGGGAGCGAAGTGACTCGTCTCGACGCCGCTCTGGCCGCTCGAGGTCTGGCGCGCTCTCGAACCCATGCCGCCACGCTGATTGCGGCAGGCCTGGTACGCGTCGATGGGCGACAGATCATCAAGCCCTCCGCAACGGTGGGCGAGTCATCCCGAATCGACGTCGCCGAAACTGATCACTATGTCAGCCGCGGGGCACACAAACTCGTGGCTGCTCTGGATGCCTTCGACGTCAAGGCGACCGGTCGGCTCGCCCTGGACATGGGGGCATCCACCGGTGGATTCACCCAGGTTCTGCGCGAGCGTGGCGCGCGCAAGGTGCTCGCTGTCGACGTGGGGCATGGGCAACTCGCCGCCTCAGTCGCCGAAGACCCGGACGTGGTCAATGTCGAAGGCTTCAACGTCCGCTACATGACGGCTGCAAGCCTGGCCGAAGCCACCGGCGAAGCCGAAGCCCCGGATCTGATCGTGGGCGATCTTTCTTTCATCTCACTCGAGCTGATTCTCCCGGCTGCCACAGCGGTTGCTGCGCCGACTGCGGACATCGTCGTGCTCGTGAAGCCGCAGTTCGAGGTCGGGCGCACAGCCGTCAGGGGCGGATTGGTCACTGATCCGGCCACGCGTGCGGATGCTGTTGCCCGCGTCGTCTGGCACGGCTGGGATGCTGGTCTCGGCATGTTGGGGATCGTGGCCTCGCCGATTCTCGGCACGCATGGCAACGCGGAGTTCCTCATCCACATGGCGCCCGGACGCGGCAGCAATCCGACAGAATGGACGGGACGCATCGACGAGCTGGCAGGAGGACGATGAACGAGCGCAATATCCTGGTTGTCGCCCATGCCGGCCGGGAAGACACCGTCGCAGCAGCCCGTCGTGTCATCGACCTGTTGCGCAGCGCCGGCGCACGGCCTGTGCTGGCAGTCGATGATCGTACTGAACTTTCCGCCGTTGATCAGATCTTCGCCGACGTCGACACGTTGGGCGATGTCGTCGCTGTGGACGATCTCGAGTTGGCCATCGTCTTGGGCGGTGACGGCACCATCCTGCGTGCCGCTGAGCTGGTTCGCGGCACCCGCAGCGCCCCCGTGCTCGGCATCAACATGGGGCACGTCGGCTTCCTCGCCGAGATCGAACGGGATGCCATGGATGACGCCGTGCACCGTGTCATCGCCCGCGATTACGACGTCGAAGAGCGTCTTGCTCTGGCCGTTCGCGTGAAGGATGCTCAGGGAGAGGTCGTCTTCGAGACGTGGGCGCTAAACGAGGCGACGGTCGAAAAGGCGAGTCGCGAGCGCATGATCGAGGTCGTCCTCGAGATCGATGGTCGGCCGCTGTCGAGCTACGGCTGCGACGGCATGGTCATCTCCACTCCCACTGGTTCCACGGCATATAACTTCTCGGCGGGCGGCCCTGTGATCTGGCCCGGGGTGGAAGCGATCTCCGTAATCCCGCTGTCCGCGCACGCCCTGTTCGCGCGCCCGCTCGTCGTGAGCCCGGATGCCTCGGTCGCCATCGAGATGCTCGAACGCACCGATGGCACCGGCATTCTGTGGTGCGACGGGCGTCGTTCGCATGAGCTTCCTCCCGGAGCGCGTGTTGTCGTGCGTCGATCGTCTCGTCCGGTGCGTCTGGCACGCCTTCATCCTGCCGCGTTCACTGACCGCCTCGTACGCAAGTTCCAGCTGCCAGTGGCCGGCTGGCGCGGGCAGAGCGGCGGAGCACAGACGTGATCGAAGAGATGCGGATGCAGGGGCTCGGAGTCATCGCCGACGCGGTACTGCCTCTCGGCCCGGGGTTCACCGCGATCACCGGTGAAACCGGAGCCGGAAAGACCATGGTCGTCACTGGGCTCGGGTTGCTGCTGGGCCAGCGCGCCGACTCCGGTGCCGTGCGCGCAGGATCAGCGCAGGCATCGGCGGCCGGTGTCTGGATCGTGCCGACGACAGGAGCTGTCGCCGATATCGTGGCGGATGCCGGTGGCGAACTGGAACCCATCGATGCGAACCGCAGTGAGCTGTATGTCTCGCGCACGCTCAGCGCCGAGGGGCGTAGCCGGGCGAGTGTCGGCGGACGGGCGGCGCCGGCCAGCGTTTTGTCAGCACTGGCCGATGAACTGGTGGTCGTGCACGGGCAGTCCGAGCAGCTTCGCCTGCGATCAACGGCAGCGCAACGAGACGCTCTTGATCGCTTCGGCGGAGCACCCATCGCTACTGCTGTGGCGGCGTATGCGGAGGCGTTCACGCGGTGGCGTGATCTGAACTCGGAGATCATCGAGATCACCGAGAACAGTGACCGACGCGCTGAAGAAGCGGGCCGGCTGCGTGAGGCGCTGGAGCTGATCGAGGCGACTGCGCCGGAGGCAGGCGAGGACACAGCTCTCGCCGAGCGGGCCGAGCGGCTCGCCAACGCTGAAGAGCTGCGGCTCGCGGCATCCCTTGCGCGCAACGCGCTCTCGAGCGAAGAAGACGAACCAGACGCCGCGGAGCTGCTGGCTGAAGCGCGCCGCAACCTCGAGAGGGCTGCCGACACCACGCTCAGCGAGATTGCCGAGGGCATCGCCGATGTCGGCTACCGGGTGACAGATCTCGCGCTGCAGCTCTCCGCGTACCTCGCCGACCTCGACGAGACCGGGCCGCACGAGCTCGCGGCGGTCGAAGAACGGCGCGCGGCGCTCACGGCACTCATCCGCACGCACGGGTCGTTGGACGAAGCGCTGGAGCTCTGGGAGAGCGGATCCACACGACTGGCCGAGCTTGACGACGACGGCGACCGCCTGGAACGACTGCACGAAGAGCGCGACGCCGCACGTTTGCGACTGGATGATGCCGCTACCCGGTTGACGAAGGCTCGGACAGAAGCGGCCACGCGCCTCGGCGCCGCGGTCACCGAAGAGTTGCATGCGCTGGCAATGCCGGATGCGCGCCTTGAGGTTGAGGTGCGTGCGGGAACGGAAACTGCCAGTGGCCGCGATGATGTGGCGATTCTGCTTGCACCCCACCCTGGTGCTGAACCGCGGTCAGTCGCCAAGAGTGCGTCCGGCGGAGAGCTGTCGCGCGTGATGCTCGCCATCGAGGTTGTCATCGCCGGAACCGACCCCGTCCCCACCTTCGTGTTCGACGAGGTGGATGCCGGAATCGGTGGTGCCGCTGCGATCGAGGTTGGGCGGCGACTCGCCCGGCTTGCAGAGACTTCTCAAGTGATTGCTGTGACGCACCTCGCTCAGGTCGCAGCCTTCGCCTCGAACCACCTCACCGTCGTGAAAGCTCATGATGGTGCCGTAACCGCGTCCAGTGTCCGGCGTTTGGAGGGGAACGAGCGCGAAGAGGAGATGGCGCGACTGCTCTCCGGACTCGCCGATTCCGACGCAGCCCTCACCCATGCCCGAGAACTTCTCAGCCTTCCGGTCTGAGCTAACTGTTAGGATTGAAGCCCGTGATGAACTCTTCTGATGCGGGGCCCAAAAACGACACGACCAAACACATTTTTGTGACTGGCGGTGTCGTTTCATCTTTGGGCAAGGGGCTCACAGCAGCCAGCCTGGGAAACCTTCTCACCGCGCGCGGTCTGCGCGTGGTCATGCAGAAGCTCGACCCCTATCTGAACGTCGATCCCGGCACGATGAACCCGTTCCAGCACGGTGAGGTCTTCGTCACCGACGACGGCGCCGAGACGGACCTCGACATCGGCCACTACGAGCGCTTCCTCGACATCAACCTGTCGCAGGCGGCCAACGTCACCACGGGTCAGATCTACTCGCAGGTGATCGCCAGGGAGCGCCGCGGGGAGTACCTCGGCGACACCGTGCAGGTTATTCCGCACATCACCGACGAGATCAAGCGCCGGATGCGTCTGCAGGCCGACGAGACGCCGAAGCCTGACGTCATCATCACCGAGGTCGGCGGCACCGTCGGTGACATCGAGTCGCAGCCATTCCTCGAGGCCGCGCGCCAGCTGCGCCACGAACTCGGTCGAGACAGCGTGTTCTTCGTGCACGTTTCGCTCGTGCCGTTCATGGGGGCTTCGGGGGAGCAGAAGACCAAGCCGACACAGCACTCGGTCGCAGCCCTTCGCCAGGTCGGCATCCAGCCTGATGCGCTCGTGCTGCGCAGCGACCGACCCGTCAGCGAGAGCAATCGCAACAAGATCGCGCTCATGTGCGATGTCGACGTCGAAGGCGTGATCAACACCGTCGATCTGCCCAGCATCTACGACATTCCCTCGACCCTCAACGACCAGGGCCTCGACTCGTACATCGCGCGTCGGCTCGGACTCGACGCCAAGGCGAACGAAGTCGACTGGTCGCGCTGGCAGAAGGTGCTGCACGCTGTGCACAACCCCAAGCACGAGGTGACGATCGGTCTTGTCGGCAAGTACATCGACCTGCCCGACGCCTACCTCTCGGTGACCGAGGCGCTGAAGGCTGGCGGATTCGCGCAGGAGACCAAGGTCAACATCCGCTGGATCCCCTCCGACTCCTGCGAGACGCCGGAAGGCGCGGAGAAGGCGCTCGGCGACCTGGACGGCATCTGCGTTCCCGGCGGCTTCGGCATCCGCGGCATCGAGGGCAAGCTCGGCGCACTGAAGTTCGCGCGCGAACAGGGCATTCCGACTCTTGGCCTGTGCCTGGGGCTTCAGTGCATGGTCATCGAGTACGCACGCAATGTGGCCGGTATCGCCGGAGCATCCTCCACTGAGTTCGACCCTGAGACGGCGGAGCCGGTCATCGCGACCATGGCCGAGCAGGTCGACATCATCGATGGCGGCGACCTAGGCGGCACCATGCGGCTCGGGCTGTACCAGGCGGCATTGGCCGAAGGCTCGTTGGCGGCTGAGGTCTACGGTTCGACGGAGATCTCCGAGCGCCACCGCCACCGCTACGAGGTCAACAACGCCTACCGTGCGCGCATCGCGGATGCTGGGCTCGTGTTCTCGGGTCTGAACCCCGAGCTCGATCTCGTCGAGTTCGCGGAGTTGCCGCGCGATGTGCACCCCTACTACATCGCAACGCAGGCGCATCCTGAGTTGCGTTCGCGTCCGACGGCCCCGCACCCGTTGTTCCGCGGTCTGATCGGTGCTGCCATCGAGCGCCACCGCTCCAGCGAGCTCTTCGACGTGGAGTCCGATGCCTGAGGCCGGCCTGCGCGACGAACCTTTTGAGCCCGCGGCCGTCAACAGTGATGTCGTCTACAAGGGCTGGGTGTGGGATGTCCGATCTGATCGCCTTGCCTACGGTGATGGTGAGATCACCCGCGAGTACGTCGATCATCCCGGCGCGGTCGCTGTGCTCGCGCTCGACGACGACGGCCGGGTGCTGCTGATCCAGCAGTACCGGCATCCGATCCGCCACCGTGACTGGGAACTGCCTGCGGGGCTGCTCGATATCGCGGGGGAAGAGCCGATGGTCGCGGCCCAGCGCGAGCTGGCCGAGGAAGCCGATATCGTCGCCCGACACTGGGAACTGCTGGTGTCGACGTGGACGACGCCGGGCGGCAACAACGAGATGATTCACATCTATCTCGCCACCGGCATCGACTCGGCAGCGGCCGTTTACGAGCGATCCGATGAAGAAGCTGACATCCGGGTGGAGTGGGTGGCGCTGTCTGACGTCGTTGACGGCGTGCTTGCCGGGCGTTTGCACAACGGCATCCTTTCCATCGGCGCGCTCGCGGCCGAGCGGAGACTGCGGAGCTAGTCGTGCTGATCGACCGCGCGATCGATGCGTACCTCCGACACGTCACGATCGAGCGCGGGCTGTCCGAGCACACCGTCGGCGCGTACCGCCGAGATCTGGCTGTGTACCTGGCCTGGTTGACAGATGTTGGGGTCAACGACACGTCAGCGGTGACAGGGGCCATCATCGGCCGCTTCATCGCCGACCGTTCGGCCATGGTGCCGCGTCCTGCCGCGACAAGCCTGGCACGGCTGCAGTCGTCGGTACGGGGGCTGCACCGTTTTCTCGTGCGCGAGGGAATCGAGCTCGAAGACCCCAGTGGCAGGCTTCGACCGCCCAAGGCTCCGCAACGTCTGCCGAAGGCGCTCTCGATCGACCAGGTCGAGCGGCTGCTGGCGGCACCGTCTGCTGAGGAACCGATCGGCATTCGCGACCGTGCTCTGCTCGAGTTGCTCTACGCGACCGGTGCACGCGTATCGGAGGCAGTGAGCCTCGATGTCGACGACCTCGCCCATGGTGACGTGCTGCGTCTTCGCGGCAAGGGCTCCAAGGAGCGCATCGTGCCGCTCGGCTCGTTTGCGCGGAATGCCGTGGATGCCTACCTCACGCGGGTGCGGCCGGCCCTCGCAGCTAAGGGCCAGTCATCAGCGCGGCTGTTCCTCGGCGCACGCGGAGCGCCGCTTTCACGTCAGAGCGCCTGGCTGGTGATCCGTGCGGCGGCCGAGGCCTCGCACATCACCGCCGAAGTATCACCGCACACGCTCCGCCACTCGTTCGCGACCCATCTGCTGCAGGGCGGCGCAGATGTGCGCGTGGTGCAGGAACTGCTGGGCCATGCATCCGTCGCAACGACCCAGATCTACACCCATGTGTCGGTGGACACGCTGCGTGACATCTACGCGACCTCGCATCCGCGGGCGCGTTAGTTGCGAGTGGCCGCGCGTGGCTCACTTTCTCGTCCAGAAGGAGCCACAACTACCCACTCGCAAGCCGGGATCAAGCGGGGATCTGGGGGAGAGCGGGGCGGCGCGGAAGACAACGGGCAGTCAATCGGTAGAATCGAGCAAGCACGAGGGAAGCAGGAGATTCGGTGGCTCAGAACGTGGCGAAGTCCAAGGGTAAGACGTCGAACGCTGGCGGCACACTGATGGGACCCACCGGGCGTCCGTATAACGGCTTCGACATCCCGGCCCCGTTGGAGTCCCATGGTCCGGCGCGAATCATCGCGCTGTGCAACCAGAAGGGCGGAGTCGGCAAGACCACGACAACGATCAACCTGGCAGCATCCCTCGCTGAGTACGGTCGCAAGGTGCTCGCCGTCGACTTCGACCCGCAGGGTGCGCTCTCGGCCGGCCTCGGGATTCCCACGCACGACGTGCCCACAATCTACGACCTGCTGCTGGACACCAAGCGCGATGCGCGCGATGTCATCGTGAAGTCTTCCGTCGACGGGCTCGACGTGATGCCCGCGAACATCGACCTGTCTGCCGCTGAGGTGCACCTGGTCAACGAGGTTGCGCGTGAGACGATCCTCGCCCGCGTGCTGCGTCAGGTCTCCAGTGAATACGACGTCATCCTCATCGACTGCCAGCCCTCGCTCGGCCTGCTCACCGTCAACGCGCTCACGGCCAGCCACGGTGTGCTGATTCCGTTGGAGTGCGAGTTCTTCGCGCTGCGTGGTGTGGCTCTGCTCATCGAGACCATCGAGAAGGTTCGTGATCGGCTCAACCCGGCCATTCAGCTCGACGGGCTGCTTGCGACCATGTACGATGCACGCACGTTGCACTCCCGTGAGGTGCTGGAACGGGTCGTCGAGACATTCGGCGATGACGTGCTGGAAACTGTGATCGGACGCACGGTGAAGTTTCCTGACGCATCGGTATCGGGTGTTCCGATCACCGAGTTCGCGCCAGAGCATGCCGCCGCCCAGGCGTACTTGCGACTGGCCCGGGAGCTGGTCGCCCGTGGCGCCGTCGCCTAGCGAAGAACCTGTCGAAGGGTTCCGCGTCTCCCTGTCGAATTTCGACGGCCCGTTCGACCTTCTCCTGAATCTCATCTCCAAGCATGAGATGGACATCACCGAGGTCTCGCTGAGCGCGGTCACCAATGAGTTCATCACGTACCTCGGCGCGCTTGAATCGGACGAGGAGCTGGATCAGGCATCCGAATTCCTCGTCGTTGCCGCCACCCTGCTGGATATGAAGGTGGCGGGCCTGCTGCCTCAGGGTGAACTCGTCGATGCCGAAGCCGTTGCGCTGCTGGAAGCGCGAGATCTGCTGTTCGCGCGACTGCTGCAGTACCGGGCCTTCAAAGAGGTATCGACCTGGTTCTCCCGTTGTCTGCAACGAGAGGATCGGCGCCACTCGCGCGCCGTGCGCCTCGACGAGAAGCACCGCAAGCAGACGCCGGAGCTGGTGTGGACACTGAGCGTGGACGATTTCGCGGCGCTCGCGCTGCTCGCCTTTGCGCCGAAAGACATCCCCAGTGTCGGGCTCGACCACCTGCACGCGCCGCTGGTCAGCATCCGAGAGCAGGCCGCCATCGTGGTGACTCTGCTGCGCAACACCGAGTCCCTCACCTTCCGTGAGCTGGTCTCCGGAACGACCGAGCCAGGAATCGTCGTCGCGCGGTTCATCTCCGTGCTTGAGCTCTACCGACACGCCGCCCTTTCCTTCGAACAGATCGAACCGCTCGGCGAGCTGACGCTGCGCTGGGCCGCCGATTCCTGGTCTGACGAGACACTTGCGAGCCTGGGGGCCGACTATGACCGATGACACTTCGACCAGCCCCGAGTCTGTCGACGAGGCAGTGCCGGTCTCACCACTCACCGAGAAACTCGAGGCGATTCTGCTGATCATCGATGAGCCGCTGGGACTCGTCGCTCTCGCGGCGGCCGTGGGCGCTCCGGTGCCGGCCGTGCGCCAGGCGATCGAAACGCTCGTCGACGACTACGACGGCAACGGGCAGGGACCGCGGCGAGGGTTCGAGCTGCGCGAGGTCGGTGGCGGATGGCGACTGTATGTTCGTGAGGACCACGACGCGCTTGTCGCCGAGTTCATCGGCGGGCAGGCGCCGGCCCGACTGTCGCAGGCCGCGCTGGAAACCCTGGCCGTGATCGCCTATAAGCAGCCGGTCACGCGTAGCCAGGTGGCATCCATTCGCGCTGTGAACGTCGATTCCGTCGTACGCACGCTTCTTGCCCGCGGGCTCATCACCGAACTGTTCGCTGATTCTGAGACCGGTGCGATCAACTATGGCACCACCGATGCGCTGTTACAGAACCTGGGTATCAACTCGATCGACGAGTTGCCCCCGATATCGCCGCTCCTCGATGACGGCGCTGATGGATTCGATGAAGGAAATATCCGATGAATGACTCGACACCCGACCCGTCCACAAGCCTCGGTGACGGAGCATTACCGGACGGCGTGCGCCTGCAGAAGGTCCTCGCGGCGGCAGGCGTGGCATCCCGTCGCGTGGTGGAGCAGTACATCGTCGAGGGCCGAATCCGCGTCAACGGCAAGGTCGTCGAAGAGTTGGGACGGCGGATCGACCCGGAGAACGACCTGGTCGACGTCGACGGCACCGCCATCCAACTCGATGTGTCGAAGCGCTACGTCATGCTGAACAAGCCCACCGGTGTCGTCAGCACGATGAAAGACGAGAACGGCCGCCCGGATCTGCGTCAGTACACGAAGGACTGGGAAGAGCGGCTGTACAACGTCGGACGGCTGGATGCTGAGACCAGTGGCCTGCTCATCCTCACGAACGATGGTGAACTCGCACATGTGCTCGCGCACCCCTCGTTCGGGGTCACCAAGGTCTATATCGCCAAGGTCGAGGGCACGGTCACAGCGCAGGTGATCGCGCAGCTGACCCGCGGGATCGAGCTCGAAGACGGCCCGATCAAGGCAGACAAGGCACGACTGCTGGACACGTCGACCGGCTCAGTGACCGGCCAAGCCGCCTCCAGCCTGGTAGAGCTCACCCTGCACTCGGGACGCAACCGCATCGTCCGCCGGATGCTCGCCGCTGTCGGGCATCCGGTCACTGAACTCGTCCGTCGCCAGTTCGGCCCGCTCCACCTGGGAACTCTCCCGGCGGGGAAGACCCGGGAACTGACTAAAATCGAACGTGGTGCGCTGTTGACTCTCTCGCGCCATGATTCCTCCTCGGACACCACGCCGGGAGACGCCCAGGAGAACGAGTGACCGAGACCGCCAGAACCCATGGCAGCAGCCGAGCGCTGCGGCTTTCGGGGACGGTGCGCATCGTCGGTGCCGGCCTTCTCGGGTCGAGTATCGGGCACGCGCTGACAGCCAAGGGTGTGGACGTCGTCCTGTCGGACACCTCGCCCGCGCAACTCCGCCTGGCGATTGACTACGGTGCGGGGCGTGCCGCTCGCGATGATGACGCGCCCGCTTTGATCGTGGTTTCCGTCCCGCCGGATGTCACAGCTGACGTCATCGAGGCGGAACTTGTTCGATTCCCGGATGCCGTGGTCACTGATGTCGCCAGCGTCAAACTGGAACCGTTCCGCCTGCTCAAGCAACGCGGTGTCGACATCACCCGCTACATCGGCTCGCATCCGCTTGCCGGACGCGAGCGCGGGGGAGCGATCTCCGCACGCGCGGACCTGTTCATCGGTCGCCCGTGGGTCGTTTGCCGTGACGAGGAAACCCGGGCTGCTGATCTCGCGCTCGTAGAGGCGCTCGCGCTCGACGTCGGAGCGATGCCGCTGGAGATGACTCCCGAAGAGCACGACCGTTCAGTGGCGCTCACCTCGCACGTGCCGCAGGTGGTTGCCAGTCTGCTGGCCGCACGACTTGCCACCGCCGACGAGGACGCCCTTCGTCTGGCAGGGCAGGGTGTGCGCGACACCACGCGGATCGCTGCTTCCGCGCCGGAGCTGTGGGTGCAGATCCTCGGCGCCAATGCGCAGCCGGTGGTCGAGGTTCTCGACGCGCTCGCCGCAGACCTGCGCACCGTGTCGGATGCGCTTCGCGAACCCGAGGCACCCGGTGCACGCCGCGCTGTGGCCGAGACGATCCGTCAGGGAAACGACGGCGTGGAGCGTCTGCCCGGCAAACATGGTCAGAATCGCCGGTTCGAACAGTTGGTCGTCATGGTCGACGACACCCCGGGGCAGCTCGGGCGCCTGTTCGGTGAGCTCGGCGAACTCGGAGTGAACGTAGAAGACCTGCGCCTGGAGCATTCGCCAGGCGCGCAGTTCGGCCTCGCTGAGATCAGCGTGGCCCCGGCTGCGCTGCTCGGCGCGATCGAAGGACTGCACACGCGCGGATGGCGAATTGCAGGAGCAACCAATGAGTGACCCTTCCATCCCCGCGCCGCTGGCTGAGCCTGTCGAAGGGGTGGCCGGAGCGGGCAAGTTCATTGCCATCGACGGACCGGCAGGCTCTGGCAAGTCCAGTGTCTCCAAGGCTGTCGCCCGCGCGCGCAGCTACGGCTACCTCGACACCGGCTCTGCATACCGGGCACTGGCCTGGCACGTCCTCGAGCGTGGTGCTGACACCGAAGATGCCGAAGCCGTTCTGGCCGCGGCATCCGAATTCGATCTTCGTCTCGGGCTTGACCCTGATGACCGCACCGTCGCTGTCGGCGATCACGACATCACGGCAGCGATCCGTGAGCCCCGCGTCTCCGGAGCAGTCAGCGGCGTCGCACGAGTTCCCGCGGTGCGCGAGCAGGTCAACATCTTCTTCCGTTCGCTGGTGGCGGCATCGCCCTACCCAGCGGTCGTCGTCGAAGGGCGCGATATCACCACGGTGGTCGCCCCGGACGCTGCGGTACGGATTCTTCTCACTGCCGCCCCCGAGGTGCGGGCGGCCAGACGAGCCGGTGAACTCGCCGGCGAGAATGCCGCTGCCGTTGCAGAAGCGCTGCACAAGCGCGATGCTTCGGACAGCGCCGTCGTCGACTTCCTGAACGCCGCAGATGGCGTTGAAGTCGTTGATTCGACGGACCTCGATTTCCCACAGACCATCGACGCCGTACTCGCGGTGATCGAACGAAAGCAAGGAGCGGAACATGGCCGCTGACGAATACGAGGGTGGTCCCGACCACCTCGCCGAGAAGATGGATGAGCTTGACGAACAGCTCGCCGAACAGCGTGCGGAGGCTCTGCGCGCTGGTCTCGCCGATTACGACCTGGACGAGGATGATGCCGCGCTGCTTGCCGGCCTTGCGCAGACCGAGGGCGGGGTCGAATTCCTTCCCGCACTTCCGGTCGTGGCGATCGTCGGACGTCCGAACGTCGGCAAGTCCGCGCTGGTGAACCGCATCCTCGGGCGCCGCGAAGCAGTCGTGGAAGACACCCCCGGTGTCACACGCGACCGCGTGACTTACAAGGGCGAATGGAACGACCGGCGCTTCTCGCTGGTCGACACCGGCGGGTGGGAGCCGGATGCCAAGGGCATCGACCGTTCGGTCGCAGCCCAGGCCGAGGTCGCGATCGACCTTTCGGACCTCGTGCTGTTCGTCGTCGACGCGATGGTGGGGGCCACCTCCACTGACGAGCACGTCGTGAAGCTGCTGCGCAAGAGCGGCAAGACGGTGTTCCTCGTCGCCAACAAGATCGACGATGCCCGCCAGGAGCCGGAGATCGCTTCCCTGTGGAGCCTCGGTCTCGGCCAGCCGTACCCGACCTCGGCCGTGCACGGTCGAGGAGTCGCGGATCTGCTGGACGCCGTGCTTGAGAAGCTGCCGTCGATCTCGTCGGTCGCGAAGTACGAGATCGGCGGTCCCCGTCGCGTCGCGATCCTCGGACGTCCGAACGTCGGCAAGTCGTCGCTGCTGAACAAGGCTGCCGGCGAAGACCGCGTCGTTGTCAACGAACTGGCCGGAACCACCCGCGATCCGGTGGATGAGGTCGTCGAACTCGGCGGAAAGCTGTGGCGCCTGATCGACACGGCCGGCATCCGTCGGCGAGTGCACCTGCAGCAGGGCGCTGACTTCTACGCTTCGCTGCGTACCTCGGCTGCGCTTGAGAAAGCGGAAGTCGCTGTCGTCGTGCTGGACGTTTCTGAGTCGCTCAGCGAGCAGGACGTGCGCATCATCGATCTCGTTCTTGAGTCCGGACGCTCGCTCGTGCTGGCGTTCAACAAGTGGGATCGCCTGACCGACGACGACATGGAGAACCAGGACCGTCGCCGCTACCTGGAGCGTGAGATCGAGCAGGACCTCGCGCATGTCGCGTGGGCTCCGCGCGTGAACATCTCGGCGAAGACCGGTCGTCACCTCGACAAGCTCGTCCCGGCGCTGGAGACGGCGCTGGAGAACTGGGATCGCCGCATTCCGACCGGCAAGTTCAACGCGTTCCTGAGCGAACTGATCGCCGAGCACCCGCACCCGCTGCGCGGTGGCAAGCAGCCGCGCATCCTGTTCGGTACGCAGGCCGCGACGCGCCCGCCGACGTTCGTGCTGTTCACGACCGGGTTCCTCGACCCGGGCTACCGGCGCTTCATTCAGCGTCGACTGCGTGAGCTCTACGAGTTCGAGGGCACACCGATCGTCATCAACATGCGCGTTCGGGAGAAGCGCCAGCGCTAGTCGCAGAAGGTTGCCTAACGGCTGACCGAGTGATGCAATAGAAGGTGGATGCTGCGACACAGCGGCATCCACCTTCTGCGCCCACAAGGCCCGTCGAAAGAGGTTGCAATGTCGCATACCCTGCCCCTGCCCGAGTTCACCCACGAACGTGTGGAGGTGATCACCGGACGGCGCAGTGGCCTGCTCATTGCGGTAGCGCTGCACTCGTCGGTGCTCGGTTCTGCCCTTGGCGGTGCGAGGCTGTGGACGTACCCGCACTGGAGCGATGCTCTCGGTGACGCCCTGCGTCTTTCCGCAGCGATGACGTTGAAGAATGCGACGGCAGGGTTGGATGCTGGCGGCGGAAAGTCCGTCATCGGGCTGGAGCCCGGCACCGAGCTTGACGCGCAACGGCGTCGTGATGCGTTCCTCGATCTCGGTGACGCAGTGGAATCGATGGGTGGTCTGTACCGCACCGCCGAGGACGTCGGCTCGACCATGGACGACATGGCCGTTGTCGCTGAGCGCACGGCCCATGTCGTAGGACTTCCGGATGCCGCCGGTGGCTCGGGCGAACCGGCCGGGCCCACGAGCCTGGGCGTCTACGAATCATTGCGCGCTGTACTGGAGCGCACCACGGGTTCGGCGGACGTGGCTGGGCGCCGCATCACGATCTCCGGACTCGGCCAGGTTGGCGGACGCCTCGCCGTTCGGCTTTCGACCGAGGGGGCGGTGCTGACGGTCACCGACGTCAACTCCGCGCGTCAGCATCTGGCGGGCGAGCTGGGGGCGAAGTGGGTGGAACCTGGCACGGAGCACCTTGTGCCGGCGGATGTGTTCGTGCCGGCCGGCATCGGCGGGCTGCTGACGGACGAGGTCATTGATGCCCTCGACACCGCCGCAGTCTGCGGGCCGGCGAACAATCCGCTTGCTTCGCACAGCGGTGCGGATCGGCTAGCTTCGCGCGGCATCCTGTACGCACCGGACTTCGTCGTCAACGCTGGCGGTGTGATCTATCTCGACCATGAGGCCAAGCAGCTCGGCACGCGGGCTGAGATTATGGAGCGCGTCGCGCAGATCGGCGACACTGTCCGCACGATCCTCACCGATTCCGCAGAGCGTGGGATCACGCCCCTCGCGGCGGCGGAAGAGCTCGCGGCCGCACGTCTGCGCTCGGGTGCACCTACGCCCGCGCTGAGCTAATCGTCGCGGGGCTGGGGCCGCTCAGACGCCGTACTCGTCGCGAAGACGCTCGCGCAGCTGGTGGCTGCACGCGGTGACGGCCTCAGTCCAGGTGGTGTTCGCGTCATCCTGAGCGCGGTCGGAGACGGCCTTCCAAATGCGGATTGGTACGCCGAACTGCGCGGCGACCCACGCGTACGCGTACGACTCCATGTCGACGAGGCGACCGCCCAGCGCCAGGATCAGCTGTACGGCATCGGCATCGTCGATGAAGCTGTCTCCGGTGGCGATGACCATGTCACCGTCGCCGAGATCCATACGCTGCGGCATGGACACATGCTCGCCGCGGACGCCTTCTTCGTTGATCACGTCGTGCTGGAACGTCCAGTTGATCTCGTGGACACCGGATGCGACGGACTCGTCGAGAGCACCGGCGGTGCCGACCACGAGAATCTCGTCGTAGGTACCGGCGTCGAGGGCACGGGTGAGGGCAAAGGTGGCCTTGAGTTTGCCGGGTCCGGTCACGAGACGTTCAAACCCGGGCAGATCTTCGGGGAAGGCGATGAGTTCGGAATCAAGGGCGGCGACGAGAAGCTTCACCCGACTATTCTCCCAGAGTTACGTTGCCGCTCGTGTCTGTCGCCGACCCAGAGGAGTGGATGCTGTGAAATGCTGAGGTAATGACGATCGTTCCTCCTGTTCCCGGTGAGCCGCGACGTCCGGATGGGCCGCGGGATCCTGGTGACGCCTGGGTTGTTGCGGCGACCGGGGAGAAGTACTGGGGGCGTTTCGGCGCAGCCGGTTTGCTGGCGGTGGATGCCGAGCGCGGCATCCTGTTGCAGCACCGGGTCAGCTGGAGTCATTTCGGCGGTACCTGGGGGTTGCCCGGGGGAGCGTTGCACGAGGGCGAATCTGCGATCGACGGGGCGTTGCGTGAGGCGACGGAAGAAGCAGGTGTCCCCGTGGGGGCGGTTTCGCCACGGTTCACCAGTGTGCTCGATCTGAAGATCTGGTCGTATACGACGGTGGTCGCCGACGTGGTCAGGCCGTTCGAGCCGGTGATCAGTGACCCCGAGAGCGTGGCTCTGGAGTGGGTGCCTGTCGATGAGGTCACCGAGCGTCCACTGCATCCGGGGTTTGCCGATGCGTGGCCGAGCCTGCGCGAAAGGCTGGGCTGAGCGGATTCAGTCTCGCCCGCGCAACCGGTCGATGTCTCGTCGTTCGCGTTTCGTCGGGCGGCCTGCACCGCGGTCGCGCAGGCCAAGGGCGGCAACCGGGTCGCGCGGGGGAGTGCGGTCCTCGTAAGCGAGTGCGGCGACCGGCGGGCCGACGCGTTTGGTGAGCGTTTGCCGGACGACGAGGAGACGGTCAAACCCACTGATACGCACCCGCAGTTCGTCACCGGGCTTCACCATCTGGGCGGCTTTGGCCTTTTCGCCGTTGACGCGCACATGCCCGGCGCGGCATGCGGTTGTGGCGGCGGAGCGGGTCTTGTAGATGCGGATCGCCCACAGCCAACTGTCGACTCTGACCGGGGCATCCATCATGAGGTTTTTCTCAGACGGAGGGTCACGAGAGCACCGGCGATGATCAGCCCCTGGCCGAGCGTGTAGGTGAGCATCACCAGCGGACTCGTCCACTGCGGCATCGTGTCGGAGAGGAAGAGGCGGAAAGCGAGGACGGTGTCGCTGATGAGGAAGAAGACACCACCCCAGATGATGAGCGGATGGCAGCGGGTCGAGAACGCGGCGGTGCTGCCGAGTACCAGGCCGTACCCGGCGACGGCGAGTAGCAGCGGGCCCGTGTGCGGGCCGAGGACGGCGACCATGGCGACCCACCAAGCGGCGTAGACCAGTGCCCACGGCGGCATCTTTCGCATGCGCAGGGTGCGCAGGAACACGATGATGTACGCGATGTGAGCGATGCCGAAGAACAGCAGCATCAGGGGGAGTTCGGGCCCGCCCGGGAAGAAGGCACCGGCACCGTCGCCGAGCCAGGAGAAGAACACGGCTGCCACGAGGAGTGCAATCGCCAGATGGGGACGAAGCCTCAGAGAGAGCAGGATCGGCAGAGCAAGCAATGGCATGAGCCAGAGCTTGGTGGGACCGGCGATGTCGCTTTGAACGGCCAGGGCGATCACATGCACGATCGACATCACGACGTACGGGATGAAAGCCCAGGCCAGGACGGTGCGTGGTGGGGTGCTGCGCTGCATCCCCCCATCGTAGATCGGCGGCTCAGCCGCGGAGGTCGAGACTCACCAGCGGTCGGTTGGGTTTGGTACTCGGCACTTCGGCGAACCCCGCGTTCAAGAAGGTCGACAGCGCGCCGTGAAAGAGATCGTTCACACGCACGCCCGTCAGCGCGGTGTTGATCGGGTAGCCCTCGATGACGCGGACGCCGGATGCCCGGGCGAAATCGATTCCGGCCTTCAGGAGCGCGGCGTTGATGCCCTGCCCTCTGTGTTCTTTACGGACGACGAAGCACGTGACCGCCCAGACGCTGTCGTCATCGAGCGGTTCGCGGGTGGTGGTGATGATGTTGCTGGTTCGGGCGAGGAGGCGCTGGGCCGGACGCGGCCCGATGCGCATCCATCCTGCGGCTTCGTCGTCGACGTAGGCGACGAGGCCGGGTGAGGAGTCGGAGGCGATCTCCTGTTGGAATATCGTCGTGCGCGCGTCGAGGCTCGTGGACTCCCACTCCTTGTTCGTCAGCACGGGCCAAACGCACTGGCAGCTTCGTCCGTCGCCGCCACCGCTCAACGCGTGCTGGATGTCGTCCCAGAGCTCGGGGCGGGCAAGAGCGGTCGTGATGGTTGGCATATCGGCACGCTACGCCGGGGTCCCGACACAGGCAAGGGAAGGTTCGGATGCTGGTTCGCGAAGGCGCTGAGATCCGGCTAAGATAGGGGAGTTGCCTGCGCGTGAGCGCAGAACAACGGGCTGTGGCGCAGCTTGGTAGCGCACCTGACTGGGGGTCAGGGGGTCGCAGGTTCAAATCCTGTCAGCCCGACCAAAGAATCGCGGAAACTCAAGGGTTTCCGCGATTTTTCGTTGGTGATGGAGCAGGTCATTGAATATGCGCAGGTCACGTTGCGTTGTGCGGTTCACTTTTGTCTGGGACCAACCGTAGAGTGACGCCATGGTGCGCGAGCGGACGTATTCCGACGAACAGCTGGCCGACGCGATCACGGCCTCGACTAGCTGGCGGGGCACGCTGCGCGCACTGGGACTCGCAAGCACGTCATCTGCCGCAATCTGCTCTGTGCGGACACGCGCCGATGAGCTCGGCCTGAGTTATCAGCACTTTTGTGGTCAGCGCCGTTGGACAGAAGACGAACTGAGAGGCGCGATCCGCAAGGCGGCCACCTGGGCTGAAGTAGGTGAAGCTTTGTCGATCATGCACGAGTCGGAAGTTGCGGTATTGAGGGGACATGCAGCAAGACTCAATATCGCAGTATCCCATCTCAAGGCGCCTGCGCGGGCTGATTCGGCGGCGGGGCTGACGCCCGCGATTCACCATCTTGATCGTGCAGGCGCCCTATTAGCGGCAGCTTGGTTCACGATGTCAGGTTGTGACGTCTCCTGGCCACTCGAGCCCAGTCGATACGACCTGCTTGTGTCTGACGCTCGCGGAATTCGGCGCGTGCAAGTCAAAACAACGCGTACGCGTTCAGGTAGGTCGTGGAAGGCTTACCTGTCGACGACGGGAAACGTCCGCAGAACGTACGGGCCAGAAGAGATCGACGAGTTCTTTGTCATTGATGGTGATCTGAATTGCTTTCTGATTCCGGTTGCTGACGTCGGCGGACTGCATGCGATTCATCTGAGCGCATACGCTCGATACAGACAACAACCGATGGCTAATATTCAGGCTTAGCCCTTGACCGCACCGTAGACGCCGTACTGGTCCATCGCCGTCGCGATCCGTCCCCTTCCGGTTCGTGGATTAATCCCGAGACGGCGCGAAGCTGCGTCGTGCACACCGACGATGATGAGCACCACGGGCGCGATGAGCTCGCCGCGGCGGCGGCGGGAAAGCACGATGGCGAGGACGACGATGGCGATGACCTTGATCCAGAACACGACGACGGAAATCGATCGCCGTGGAAGTGTTCCAGTTTTCGATGGCGACCGGGATGCCAATGGCAGCGAGCACCAATCCGCCGACGCTGATCGCGGCGAGCACCACACGCCAGGCCCATCCTGCCGGGGGCCGCTCAGCCGCCCCATGCGAATGCCGCGATGCCGAAGATGATTCCGGTGACGACGAGATCCCGTGCATAGCTCAGATCGAGCATTCTGCCTCCTGCACTTGACCATACTGGCGTTGATTTTTGGTGTTACGTGAGCGCTTTGTGCAGCAGCCTGCGGGCGTGGTCGGGTCCGGGCATTCGAGCGTCGGTGCCGGCGAGGCTGTCGACCAGCAACCCGTCGACGGTGACCAGGAGCGCGGCTGCGCGGGTCGCCGCATCCGGCAGCCCCGATGCGTGCAGTCGGTCGGTGAGCGCGCGATGAATCGTGCTGCCGGATTCGCTGAGAACGACACGCAGTTCCGGATGCCGCGTGCTCTCTAGGGTGAGTTCGAGCCGCGCGACATGCAGCCATCGCTGCTGTTCGAGGTCGGCGACGGCGTGGGCGAACGCGTCGACGAGTTCGTCCGGTGAGCTGGTGGGCAACGAAATTAGCATCTGGGCGTCGTGCTGCGCCAGTCGGCGCACGGCAGCCTCGAGCAGGCTGCCTCGAGACCGGAAGTAGTACGACGTGGTGCCTTCGGCCAGCCTGGCGGCACGGTCGACGGCCCGGTGCGTTAGGCCCCGGCTGCCTTCCCGCGCGATCGTCGCCAGGGCGGCGTCGGCCAGCTGCTCACGGCGGTTGCTGCTCAGCACGATGACCTCCGCGACATGTTGACACCCTACTCTACAGGCGTAGAGTAGGGACCTCTCTACAAGAGTAGTAAATCATCGATGGAGGTGCCACATGCTGCTCGACCAGACCACGAAATCGGAGGAGCGAGCATGAACAGCGCGTTGACAACAACACTCTCGGTTGCCCTGTTCGCCGTATTTGCACTAATTCCCTTCCACCCACGTCGCAGTGCGCCGTTCCGGGTGACGTTCGCATTCGGGTGGTGGATGAACGAACTTCCGTTCATCGGGCTGTGGTGGCTGGTGGCCGGCACGTGGGCCACTGTGCTGAATCCGCAGCCGGGATTCTGGTGGTGGTTGACGGTCGTTGGTACCGCGCTGGTCGCCATGATGCTGGGGTGGATCCTGGTGCGTGCCGGTTCGTCGCGCACGACGCTCTCGGCAGCGCTGGAGAGCGTCTACGGACCCCGTGGGGTGGTGCCCAGGAGTCGTTCGTCGTGGTGGCGGATCGTGTTGCTACCCATCGTGTCGTGGCGCCCCGACGTACGACGCATCCGCAACCGACGCTACGGGCCGGCCCGCATCGGACACCTGCTTGACGTGTACGTGCCCCGCCACCGAACCAGTACGGCCCCGGCCCCCGTGCTCGTGTACCTCCACAACGGCGGCCTGAATGGTTTCGGTTGGGGCGGCAAGTCGATTTTCTCCCACGCCATGCTGTATTATCTCGCCGCCCGCGGATGGGTCTGCATCAGCGTGAACTACCGTATGTACGGCGTGCGATATCCGGACCAGATCGCCGACGCGCATGACGCACTGGACTGGGTCCGCGACCATGCCAGCGAGTACGGCGGCGACCCGGGCGCGATCTTCGTGGCCGGCGGTTCGTCAGGTGCCAACCTCGCCACGACCGCCGCACTGACCGGCGCGCCTGTGCGCGGCGTCGTCGCGTTGTACGAATACTTCGGCGCGGCCGGAATGGGCTCTGACGTGGTCTCGCCGCACACCGCGATCAATGCGGATGCCCCGCCCTTTCTGATCGTGCACGGCACGCACGACGCGCTGATCCCACGCGAAGAAGCGCGTGCCTACGCGGAGCAGCTTCGCGACGTGTCGACGAGCCCCGTCGTGTATGCGGAATTGCGCGGCGCGAACCACAACTTCGACATGTTCCCGTCGTTGCGGATGGCCGCCGTCTCAGAAGCCGTTCAGCGCTTCATCGAGCTCATCCTCGAAACCGACAGAACCGAGCACCGGCATAGCGCTCACCGCGGCCCGGTGCTCCGTCGGAATGGTGAGGCGAATTAACCACCTGGCGAAATCAAGTTGCCAGATAAACCATACGAGGAGACCATTTTGAATATTGCTTTGTGGATCGTTGCCGGACTGCTGGCTGCAGTTTTCCTGGCGTCCGGCACCGTGAAGCTGGTCCTGCCAAAGGCGAAGCTCGTCACTGCACCAGCCCAGGGCTGGGCCGAAGACTTCAGCGCAACCGCCATCAAGTCCATCGGTGTCGTCGAGGTTCTGGCCGCGTCGGGCCTGATCCTTCCCGCCGTGCTCAGCATCGCCCCGGTTCTGGTGCCACTAGCCGCCATCGGGCTAGCGGTAGTGATGGTCGGCGCGATCTTCGTCCACCTCCGCCGGGGAGAGGTGAAATCAATGACGGGGAACGTGGTCTACCTTGTCCTGGCCGTCTTTCTGGCGTGGGGCCGTTTCGGCCGGCATCCCTTCATAGGGTGAGACCTCGGTCGCGCACGTAGGTCCGGTCAAATCTGGTCAAGCGCTCAGGCATAGCGCAGTTGTAACTCTCGGGGGCGTTTCGTTGTTGCCAAGAGTGCTGGCCCCTTTTTCTGTCGATGTCATGATTTTGTGGGCGGTGAGGCCGTGAAATTCGGAAAGCGCCCTTTTTTGGGCGCGTCGTATTGTTCTGGATGACGGCACGGGCACAGAGTGACGACATGTGCTGAAATGTATGCGTATGCATTGATCTGGTAGGGTGGAAGCATAAAAACACCCGCGCCGGCCTTGAGCCTAAAAAGCCCATTGAGCGCGTATCGCACGACGCAAATACGGATTCCAGCGTGCGGGCGCGGCAAAGAAAGGAACCTTCATGAGTCGTCTAGAAAACAAGGTCGCTATCGTGACCGGAGCCGGTGCAGGCATGGGCGAGTCGCACGCCCGCGTGCTCGCTGAGCACGGAGCACGGGTCGTGCTGACCGATGTCAACGCCGAGGCTGGCCAAAAGGTCGCCAACGAGATCGGCGAGAATGCACTGTTCATCAAGCACGACGTCACAGATTTTGAAGCCTGGGCCGACGTGGTCAAGCAGGCGAACGACAAGTTCGGCCCCGTCAACGTGCTCGTCAACAACGCGGGCCTGGCGGGCCCCATGGCCAAGATCGAAGAACTGTCGCTTGAAGACTACGACCGCACGGTCGCCGTCGATCAGCACGGCGTCTTCTACGGCATCAAGGCTGTACTGCCGGGCATGCTCGAGAACGGCGGCGGCTCCATCATCAACATCTCTTCGGTCGCGGGCTTCGTCTACCAGGCCACGAACGCCGCCTACGCTGCGGCGAAGTTCGCTGTCCGCGGCCTCACCAAGGCTGTCGCCATCGAGTACGCCGACAAGGGCATCCGCGCCAACTCCGTTCACCCCGGAGCAGTCATGACGCCGCTGCTCGCCAGTGTTCCGAAGGAAGACGTCGACGCGTTTGCGCAGACCATCCCCGTGAAGCGCATGGCCGACGTGCGTGAAATCTCCGACCTCGTCGTCTTCCTCGCATCGGATGAGTCGACGTACATCACCGGCAGTGAGCTCGTCATCGACGGTGGTGCCACGGCGATTTAGCTGTACTCGGTCAGTACGTTTGTGACCGATAGAAGAGAAGGCCTGCAGTCTGAGTGGTGCTATACACACTCAGACTGCAGGCCTTCTCGCGTTCCACGGCTAAATGAGCGCCTGGCTGAGACTGGTGTAGGAATTCGCGGGCGGTTTCGGAGGAGGCGTGGCCGAGGAGACCTCGCGTGCGCTCTGGGCGATGCCCCCTCAGCAGATTATTCTCGGGAGTCATCACGGCTAAGGCTCCGCTTGGGCCGATTCTTGTCTGGACTCATGGGTGGGAGCCCGTCGCGCACCGCCTCGTCGAGAACTTTTGTCAGCGGTGCGATCGTGTTCTTGATCGTGGATGCGCCGTACCTCATCACCCATTCGTCGATGGTGTGGTCGATCATAATCTAGTCTTGAAAAACTAGTTTTGCGTGATTAGTCTCGACGGTATGAGCCAAGACCTCCCTCGCGCGGCCCGTAAGAATGTTCTAGGCCTCGCTGTTCTCGCGTATCTGACTCAGCAACCGATGCATGCTTATGAGTTGTATCGACAGCTGAAGAACAATGACGCAGCTAAGACGTTCAAGCTCAGCTACGGCGCGCTGTACGGCGTGGTCAAACAGCTCGCTGAAGCAGAAATGATCGTTGCTGCGGGTACCGGCCGCACCGGCAAACTCCCCAAGCACACCGTCTACGAGTTGACGGATGCCGGCCGCGTCGAGACCCGCGCCTGGTTGCGAGATCTTATTGAGAACCCGCCAGCCGAGTTTCCATCGCTTTCCGCTGCCTTGTCACTCGTGGCGATCCTTTCCATCGATGAAGCGGTCGAGTCACTTCGAACAAGACAGCGGCAGAACCAAACAGAAGCATCAGCATTGGCCGTGCAGGCGGCGACAACCATCGCCGGAGGTGTCCATCCGATCTTCCTGGTGGAAGACGACTACCGCATCGCGCTGCTGCGGGCGGAGTCCGAATTCATCGACACCTTGATTCGCAAGATCACCAGTACCGGCTGGGCACCGTTCTGGAACAGTCGACCCGACCCCACTCGTTAGAAAGGAACTGAAGACATGACCCAACCTAGAACAGCCCTTGTCATCGGTGGCGGTATCGCCGGGCCAGCTAGCGCGATCGCTCTACACAAAGCGGGTATTCACTCGACCGTGTTCGAGGCGCGACCAGAAGGTGCCGATGGCCGTGGAATTATGCTTACCCTCGCCACCAACGGCATCGATGCGCTCCGCGCGCTTGACGCTGACACCCGTGCCATAGCGGCCGGGTTCGCCACGCCCGGGATCAGGCTCCGTACCCACACCGGCAAGACCCTCGGCATCACCCCGACCGGCGGCACGTTAGCGGACGGCACCGTCAGCCGGACGATTCAGCGTGAAGCGCTCTACCGCGCCATGCATGACGAGGCGACGAGCCGTGGCATCGCAATCCAGCAAGGCAAGCAACTGATCTCGGCCCACGAAACAGGTCATGGTGTTCGCGCAGAATTTTCGGATGGGACTCAAGAAGAGGCCGATATTCTCATCGGAGCCGACGGCATTCACTCCACCGTTCGACGAATCATTGACCCAAATGCGCCGCGTCCGAAGTTCAGTGGGCTGCTCACCACCGGTGGCTACGCGCGCGGCGTCACTGTGAAAGCCGCTCCCGGGAGTTACGAGATGATCTTTGGCAGGCGTGCCTTCTTCGGCTATGCCACTGCACCGGATGGTGAGGTCTGGTGGTTCGTCAACATTCCGCGTCGACGCGAACCTGCGCGGGGTGAAGTTGAGGCGCTAAGTTCCGACAAGTGGAGGAACGTTTTCGCTGACCTTTATCGCGATGATGCCGGACCGGCACTCGAACTGATTGCAGCTACCGACGATTTCGCTCCGATGACCGCTATCCACACTCTGCCCTCGCTCCCGCGGTGGCACTCCGACCGGATGCTGGTAGTGGGCGACGCTGCTCACGCACCATCGCCCACCTCGGGTCAGGGAGCCTCGCTGTCGATCGAGGACGCCGCGGTACTGGCTGCCGCCCTCCGGGGCCACGATTCTCCGGCCGCGGCCTTCGCCGCATTCGAGAAGATCCGGCGACCCCGCGTCGAGAAGATCGTCAAAGCGGCCGCCCGAATCAACAACAGCAAGGCACCCGGTCCGCTCGGTCGAATGATGCGCGATGCCCTGCTGCCCACGGTGCTGCGGCTCACCGCCGATACCAAGAGCTCCCGCGAGATCTACGAACACCATCTCGACTGGAATTCGCGGTCGAACGCTGAAAGGACATGGCCATGAGGATCACCGTCATCGGTTCTGCGGGCCGTCTCGGTGGACATGTCGTCAAGGCGGCCACGGCTCACGGGCATCACGTCACCGGGCTGGCCCGACGCCCCGAACGCGTCCCCGACCAATCGCCTCTGGTCGTGACAGTTCGCGGTGATGCAAGGGATCTGACGGCTATGTCGACCGCTGTGGCGAATGCCGATGCGGTCATCATGGTGCTCGCCGGTGGCGACCGCGCCGATCCGACAGCCGTGCGGGATTCGGCCAGGACCCTGGTGAGAGCAATGACCACGACTGGAACGCGGCGACTCATCATGACGAGCGCCTACCCGATCGTCGCCCGCCATCCCGCATTGGTGATGGCGCTACTGCGCCGAGTGTTCGCAACCGCGTATGCCGATACTGCGCATGCCGGAGGGGTGGTCACCAACAGCAATCTCGATTGGACAATCGTTCGTCTCAACAGGCTCGCCAATGCGCCCTCTGTCGGCATGCCGCACGTGAGCACGGGCGAGCTGGACCGGCCGACCGGACTCACCCGGGCGGATGCTGCTGAGCTCCTCGTCAACCTCGCCGAGTCCGGCGATTATTCGCGTGTGGCAGTGAGCGTACGAGGGCGCGATGCGCGGGGGTAGGCATAGAAGCTCGGCGGGCGTGACCCGCACTGCGGTGCGGGGACCAATTGGGGACCAGAATCATGCAAACCATGCGTCCCATGAGATGGACTGCGGGTGACGTCCCGCTAGGTGGTGCGTCGACCGCGAGATCCAGAATGACTAGGGCTAAGGCGCAACTCTGGGCGCTGAAGGAACCAGCTGGGTTGGCCCGACCGGATCCTGCGTATGCGTCAGGGTGATCCAGGACGAACCTGGACCGCGGTGCTTCTTCGAACTGACCAACCGCGCAGGCTCAAACGAGAGCAAGATGGTTTGCACGGAAGAAGGGCGAGTTAAGGCGCAGACGATGAATGCACACGAATCATCATCGGACGCATCTGTGCGCTCCGACGTCGGTCTGACCATCATTCGGCGGTCACCAGACCCGGAACGCGACCGATCCGAATCTCGTTCCCAGCACTCCTTCGGCAGTCGCATCCAAGCTATGGGGCAAAGTCGACTCGGTGCACTCCTTCTGTTGATCGCCACGGTCGTCGCGGTCGCTTGGGCAAACATCTCGTACGCTTCGTACGAACAAGTGTGGGGCACTCACCTTGTCATCGGCGTCGAAGATCTGCAGCTGAACTTCACCCTGCACGGATTCGTCAATGAAGCGATCATGGCGGTGTTCTTCTTCACGGTCGGGCTCGAAGTGCGGCGAGAATTCGCCATCGGCGAGCTCACGACGTGGTCGCGTGCGATGGTTCCTGTCGCTGCGGCAATCGCGGGCCTCGGGGTTCCCGCGCTCCTGTACATCATGATTACGTCAGCGACCGGCAATGAAGACGCGTGGGGCGTTGTCATCTCGACCGACACCGCGTTTCTCGTCGGCGCTCTCGTTCTCGTCGGCCCGCGTGCGCCTGGACGACTGCGCGTCTTCCTTCTCGCTCTTGCCGTCGTTGACGACATCGGAGCCTTGGCAATCATCGCTCTCATCTATACGGAGAACGTGCAACTGCTTCCCCTCGTCATCGCGGCAATCGGACTCACAGGAATCTACTTCGCGCGATATCTTCGGGCCGGTCGAGGGCCAACGTACGCTCTGCTCTCGATCATCATCTGGCTCGCATTCCTCGCGTCTGGCATGCATCCGACACTCGCAGGCGTCACTATTGCGCTCCTCGTTCCCGTCTATCGGCCCAACCGCCGAGATGTCGAGCACGCTCTGGATCTCACGCGCACGTTCCGCCAATCACCAAATTCCCAGTATGCGCGCGTAGCCGCCAACAGCTTGCGCGAATCGATTTCGATCAACGAACGTCTGCAAACCGCCTATGCACCGCTTGTCGCATACGCCATCATCCCGCTGTTCGCGTTGGCGAACGCCGGGGTGCACGTCAGCGGAGAAGTCCTTACTGCCGCAGTCCGATCTCCGATCATGTGGGGAATCGTCGTCGGTCTCGTCGTCGGCAAGTTCGTCGGAATCTTTGGAGCTACCGCGCTCATGCAGGTCTTCCGCATCGGCAGCCTCGGGCCGGGTCTCACACTTGATCGCATAGCCGGCGGTGGGCTGCTCTCCGGCATTGGATTCACGATCTCGCTGCTGATCGTCGATTTAGCGATCTCTGACCCGGATACCCAAAACATCGCGCGCGTGGGCGTGCTCGCAGCATCCGTCATCGCGTTTGCTCTCGCCAGCCTCTTCTTTCGTATCTCGGATCTTGTGCACCCGATGACTGAGGTGAGCCGCACGCTCGTTCGTCCCGTTGATGAGTCTCGCGATAATACGTTCGGGCCAGATGACGCTCCCTACACGCTTGTCGAGTACGGCGACTTCCAGTGCGAATTCTGTCTCAAAGCAACAGGGGCTATTGCGGAAGTGCAGCGTGGGCTCGGGGATAAGGTGCGATATGTCTGGCGGCATGCTCCGCTCACGAGCTACCATCCCAACGCGCTCGCCGCAGCGGAGGCGTCTGAAGCGGCTGCGCTGCAGGGAAAATTTCCTGAGTTCATGCGGAGCCTGTTCGCAGATCAGAATAACCAGCTGCCGGCAGACATCCTGCGGCGTGCCGTTGAGCTGGGCCTGGATGTTGATCGATTCGAAACCGACCTCAACTCGGCGGAGGTCACTGCACGCGTTCGCGACGACACGCTCGATGCTGAGGCAATGGAGATCACTGCCGTGCCCACCTTCTTCGTCAACGGCGTGCGGCACACCGGTCCCTTTGACGCAGCCTCGCTCATCCGCGCCCTCGAGGCCACAGCTCGGACCGGCCTGTCCTCCTCAGAGGCGGTCCGAGCGGAAGGAGAAGATCACAAATGAGAGACGGCGGCGTAACAGGACCAGCAGTAATCCAGCGTATTGAAGGTGGCCTGATCGCGGTGTTCTCGCTCGTGGGGACAATCGTCTTGGCCCCAGACTGGTGGTGGATGCCACTGGCGCTGTTTTTGGTGTTCGATCTGTCACAACTCGGATACCTTCGGTCTCCCGCCGCAGGAGCCGCCTGGTACAACGCTATTCATACCTACGCCTGGGCTGTCGTTCTGGCTGTTGTCGCACTCGTAGCCAGCAGCTTCACGCCCGCCCTGTCGTTGTGGTCCTCCATCATCGCCTTCGCCTGGGCGTTCCACGTGGGAGTCGACCGGGCTCTCGGTTACGGTCTGAAGCTCCCGGACGCCTTCACACACACCCATATGGGATGGATCGGGAAGGACAGGAAAACGCGCGCCTGATGGTGGCCCGTGGTGACGTCCTTTGCTCTGTCTCAGTTCAGCAGGCTACCCATTTGTTTCGCGATCGTGCGAGCCGCCAACTTCGGGCTCAAGCGTGCCAGCTTGTCCATCGCTGATGCGTCAGCCCCGATCGTCACGCGGAAAGAACCCTTACGGATGGCTTTGACGATGGCTTGACCGGCAGCCTCCGGGGACGTCATTTTGAACGCAGGCGAATCGGCTGAAGCATCGTCACCGAGCGTGACGCCGGAGTTCGACGCGATGTCGGTCGCAATGGCGCCGGGGAACACAGATGTGACCGCCACGTTGGTATTCAGAAGCTCTGCATACAACCCTTCGGTCAGCAGCCGAACCGCCGCTTTCGAAGCGCCGTACACAGCCTGACCAGGCACAGGAGCATAGGCGCCCATGCTTGCCACGTTCACAATGCTCGCCTCAGGGCGTTCGATCAGTGCGGGCAGGAACGCCTTGATCATGTTCATGGTGCCCCAGAAATTGACGTTCATCACCTTCTCGATCTCCTCGAACGGAAGGTCGATGATCTTGACGAACTTCTGGATTACTCCTGCGATGTTCACGAGACCATCGACGTTTCCGTGTGCGCCGATCACTGCAGCTGGCAAAGACATCACCTGCTCACGGTCAGCAATGTTGACGATATGGCTGCTGAAGCGCTCGCCAGCCCCTGCGAGAGCGGCAGTTGTTGCGAGGCCCTCCCCATTCAGGTCGACTCCTGCGACACGCGCCCCATTCTCGAGGAGCAACCGCGTTGTGGATCGTCCGATGCCGTTTCCAGCACCGGTGACAACGAAAACTTTTCCGGAGAGATTCATGCGGTGAGCTTCTTTTCTGTATCTGGAAGGTGAGTTGTGGCGTGAGCGGCGGCTCGACGTGCGCTGAAGATGCAATCCGCCAGCGAGAATCCGCTGATGTAGCTATTGGAACAGACGCCGACGGCATTTCTACCAGCAGCGTATAGCCCGTGAACCATCGACTCGTCTTCACGCTTCACAAGCCCGGAGTCTCCATCGACGATCAATCCGCCGAGTGTCAGTCCGGGGATGGGCGAGAACGGGGAGGCGTCATCGGAGATATTTACTGCATAGAAGGGCGCCTTTGCGACCGGATGGCAGACGTCTGCTTGCTTGTGAGCCGGGTCGCCGGTACCTGAGACAATACCGGCGTTATACGCGGAGATGGTTTGCGCCATACGAGCCGGATCAACGCCCATCTTCATCGCGAGCGACTCGAGCGTGCGAGCGCGCTTGTGACCGATCGTGAAAGTGTAGGTCGCCGTGAGCTTGTGGAAGATCTGAGTCTGCGTCCAATACTGGCGACGCGCCTTCTTCCAGTTGTCGGCGTCATAAACGGCCCACCCCTTTCCACCGAACTCGCGCATAAGCACATTGCCGTGAGTGGCTCCGTACAGATCTTCATTCGCGATGCGCTTACCGTTGACGCCAACGGTCACACCTTCGATGAAAGCGCTCGGCGGTGACAGGAAGCGCCACGCAGTGACGTTTCCCATCTTGGCGGTCGCACCGCCAGCATCCATTCCAAGCTGGATGCCACTGCCGTCATCTTCAGGAGTGCCAAGCGGGGAGATCTTGGTGAATCCGGGCGCGTGTTCCTTGACCCACTGTTTGTTGTAGATGAAGCCGCCGGCGGACAGGATGACTGCCGCCGCACGCGCCTCACGCTCCACCGAGCCGTCTCGCCAGATTCGCGCGATCTTGTCGGTCGTGCCCTTCACGAGGTCGGGCATCCAGTTACCGATCTTCGCGGTGCGCTTCGTCATCTTTCGGTGACGCGCGGCGGTCGGGTGTGACTGTTCCAACACGCGGTACTTGACGCCTGTGACGATGCCCTCATCGACAATGAGGTCGGTGACCTTAGCGATGGGGATGAAAGTTACCCCCTTGCGCAACGCGGATTCGGCCAGATGCGTCCAGAGCACCTTTCCCGAGGAGAGCCCTTTGGCTTTCGCCCGGTGCCCGCGCGGCGCCGGCGTGGCGGTCAACTGGTAGGGATGAGCTTTCTCGTTTCCTGAGAAATAGAGATAGTGCTCGTCGGTCGGGTACGACGTCTTATACGGTGCTACCGAGCTGGCGAACGACACGCCCTGCTGCTCGAGCCAGGGAATCATCCCTGGGCTCTCATCACAGAAATTACGCAGCGTTGCATCGTCTACCGCATCGCCTACCTCCTGCTTGAGATAGCGGTAAAGGTTTTCTGGAGTATCCGCATAGCCAGCTTCGGCCTGGTAGCGAGTCCCGCCACCCGCGTATATGACTCCGCCGGACAACGCGCTGGCGCCACCACCGTAGGAGCTGTCGAGCACGAGCACTCGGGCGCCGCGATCTGCCGCTTCGATGGCAGCTGCCGCGCCAGCGAGGCCGAATCCAACGACGATGACGTCGTAGCGTTCTTCCATCTCAGAGGACGTCGCCATGTCAGATCGTCTCTCCAGCGTCGGCAAGCAGAACACTGCCGGTCATGATCATGGACAGGTCACTCGCCGCGAACAGTACGACACGGGCGATGTCGTCAGGGGTACCCGTGCGTCCGATCAAGCTCTGGTTCATGACGTCCATGGGAGGAATCTCGATGCCAGCAGCCGCGGCCTCTGCCATCATGGCGGTCGCCATCGCAATATTGCCCTCAGTGGGGACGTAGCTCGGCGCAACGCCGAGCACGCGGATACCCAGCGGTGCGAACTCGAGGGCCATGGCCTTCGTCATCCCGCGCACCGCATGCTTCGAGCTCACATATGCAGACAGGCCCGCTGCTGGCGCTTGGAAGCCAGCCGTAGAAACAATATTCACGATGACTCCACCGTTGCCGGTCATCTGATTCACTGCTTCACGCGCCCCGAGGAAGGCCCCGCGAGTGTTTACTGCGTAGACCTGATCCCAAGCCTCAACAGACATGTGAGCCACCGGGATACTCGGGAAGAGGCCAGCGTTGTTGACCCAGATCGTCGGGGCCCCAATGGCGGCGGCAGCGTCGGCTGCAGCCTCCGACACCGACTTCTCGTCGGTCACGTCCATCTGCACGCCGACTGCTTTCACGCCATACCGTGTGCTGATTGCGCCGGCTGCTTCGTTCGCGAGCTCAACGTTGAGATCGGCGAGTGCGATGTTGGCGCCGGCTTCGGCAAGTCGCTCTGCGATGGCCCGGCCCAGACCCTGGGCGCCGCCGGTAACGAGTGCCGCCCGTCCGTTCAACGCGATCAGATTCGCGATCGGTTGTGCAGAAACATCAGGAAAAGGAAAAGACATCACTGCCTCCATGGCAAGCTCGCAAAACACGTTATGACAGAGTATGCCATAAGGTCTTTGTCGACAACTGGGTACTGTGAAGGCATGGAGCAACACGGGACTCGGATAGGCCGTCCGCCGAAAGCCGAGCCGGAGGTTTTGCGCGGTCAGCTTCTTGACCTCATCGCGCTCCGCGGCTACGAGAACGTATCGATGGGTTCTCTCGCTGAGACGGTAGGCATGAGCGTGCGAACCCTGCATCGATATTTCCCGACGAAAGCCGACATCGTCTGGGGCGGAATCGAAGTTTCCGTTGATGCGCTCACAGCCGAGTTGGATGCCGCGGCCGAGAGCAGCCCGATCGTCGACGCAGTTGCTCACGCGATTACCAACGTCTTCGCCCGCAACGTCGAGGACCTCACGACGATGCGTGCACGACTGCGCCTCATTGCCCTCTCGCCGGAACTGCGCACCAACAGATCAAGCACTTTCGAGGGCTGGCGCCACGCTGTGATTCACTTCGTCGCTACCCGCAGAGGCGAATCTGCCCAGGCGTTGATCCCTGTCACCGCAGGGGCAGCAATCCACATGGCAATCATCGAGGCGCTCCACTGGTGGGGGCTGCAGGAAGATCCCAGTGATCCCGCAGAGTGCATTACCCAAGCGCTGCACGGACTGAGCAACGTCAACAACCAGTAGTCGGGGTCACCGCCGGTACGGCGGTTCGACAAGGGGCATCGGCTCAAGATTGTGTGACACCCAGACCACGACCAACCGTACGAGTTCGAGCGTCTCGGTGCCGCTGGACCTGCCACGCCGTAGTGTGCGCACCAACTGATCAAGCTCAGCGAGACGGTCGGGGGTGAGCGTCGTTCCGGATGAGAGGTGTGCGGGAAGCGAGTCGAGCATCGCCCGGAAATCATCGTCCCAGTTGACCGAGCCGTTGTCTTCGATCTCGTTGAGTACTCGCGTGGCGATGCGCACTGTCTCACCCTGAACCGTGGGTGCCGGGCCCATGGCCGGCACGAGGCTCGCCCAGAGTTCGTCGTACTGGTCACGCCAGTCGGTGCTGTGCAGTTCGATGGGGGAGACCCCGTCATGACGCTGCACAGCCGGCGCAGGCTCTGCGTCGAACAGCTCATAGAGCGCTGCCATGTCCTGTGCAGCCCGCTCCACAGAGTCCGGGTTGTAGACCTCGCGGATGGCTTCGAACTTCTCGCCCAGGCGAACCACAGCAGCCCGACCGGCATCCGTCACAGTCGCGCCCGCGTCAACGAGCAGCCGCGAAGTCGCTGCGATGCGGTCCAGATCGCCGGTGTCAGCATCCAGCATCCGGTCCTCGAGCGCGGTGTGCCCCTCGAGATTCGTGGCATGGACGTCGGCGCCAGCGGCCAGCAGTATTCGAGTGTTGTCGACATCGATGCTGGCACCGAAAAGAGGCGTCTGCCCGCGCCGGTCGCGCGCCTCGATATTCGCACCAAGCTCGATCAGCACGGCGGGGTGGCCATTCCACGCGCCGGCATGGTGATGCAACGGCGTCTCACCATCATCATCGGGCGCCTCGATATCAGCACCGGATGCGACCATCCACCGGATCAGCGCCTCAGGAATGCCGTAGGTGGATAACCCTGGAGCCTTCCCGGCGCTGCGCGCGTTGATATCGCAAACACTGAAGACCGCCTGCATCTCCTCCAGATCGCCGGATGCGACAATCTGCTCGAAATCTCTGGGAAGGCGTTTGCGGAGCCGAGCCACGATCAACCGACCCGTGTACTGATCGCGACGTACGTCTCGTCGCTTGGCAGGTATCGCACCTGCACGATGCGGCCCGGCTGCAGGTCCTCGAGTGCTGCGGGTGCAGCGGGCATGTCTCGCTTGGCATCGAAACTGCTGCCATCGGGCCTGTTCACGCGCAGGTCGAGATGCAGCACCGCCTGGCCATGCGCGATCTCGCCGGTAGGCTGCATCGCCATGATCACGGCCGTGGCGTCTGTGCCGCGGGTGGCGACGTCGACCTGCTGCTCGGTGAGCATGCCGCGGGCGACCCGGGCAGCGTATAGAGAGTTCTGCAGATCCGCGGTCGCAGCATCCGGAACGACCGCGAACCTGCCGTCCTCGCGATACCGCACCGGAATCGTCGATCCGGGGGTCAGCTGCGCGAGTTCACCCTGGTTGACGATCGTGCGCGCGCTGCCGCGGATGCTTCGACCATCCGGCGTCTCAACGTCAAGGATCAGCTCGATCTGTGGCTGATCGTTGATTGAGGTACCGGTCGCCCGAGCCGAGATGAGCATGCCAACACCGAGGGGAGCATCCTGAAACTCGCGGCGCTGATGTGCCGGTGGACGGAACGAGAGCCAGATGATGAGAAGGCAGACGATGCCGATACCGACGGAGATGAGAATGCCCTGCGGATCGAGTGCCTCCAGGTACGGGCTGTTCGAAAAAAGCGGAACCACGAACTGCAACACGATGACGCCCAGGACGACGACGATTCCGATACCACGTGCCTGCCGATATCCGTTGATGATGCTCTCCACACGCCGACTCTGCTCTACGATCGCGACGGTACGGCGGCAGCATGAACGACGAGCCAATGATTCGGAAACGAAACGTTAATGCCGTTGCTACGATTGGCGCCGGATGTTTATGTGTTGCTAGGTGGGGTCAGAGTGCAGAAGAGAACGGGCTGGATGATCGCCCTCGTGGCGGCGCTGGCTATTGCTCTGGTGCTCACGCTCCTGTGGATCATCGGGTCACGACAGACAGAGGCCTCCCCGCCCGAACAGGCCGCGACAGCGATACCGACGCAGACGCCGACTCCCACCCCCTCTGAGACACCGACCGGGTTCCCCGCGAACACATCCGTGTACGACGTGGCCGTGTTGCCAGAAGCGAATGTGTACGCCGTCAACGCGGCGCTCCCCGTCGACGACGCTCCTGATGCGCCTACCTCCGGCCAGCACGCCACAGCGCAGGGTGAGGGAGCGCCGGTGTGGGCTGATCCCACCGCGGAGCCGGTGGCATACCTGCCCATCGAGTTCGTGCACGGCGGCACGACGGTCCCCGTGATCGAACGGCAGGAGCACTGGGTGCGAGTTCTGCTCGCCGGGCGTCAGGCGATTCCGTCGCAGGGCAACCCCGCCCAGATCACCGGATGGCTGCGCGTCGCGGACGTCGTGATCACCGAGTCCGCGGTCAGTGTCGAGGTGAGCCTGTCCGAGCGCACAGTCGACATCGTTCGAGATGGCGTGCCAGAGCGCATCGCTACCGATTTCGCGTGGGGAACAGAAGCGACGCCCACGCCCATCGGACGCAGCTTCGTGATGAAGACGGCTGTCGTTCCGGAGTTCGGATACACGCGCGGGCATCCGATCGTGTACCTGGCTGTGCAGTCACCAACCCTCGACGGGTTCGCCGGAGGCGATGTTGCCGTTACCGCCTTCCATTATCACGACGCTCGAGCCGGCGCGATTTCGAACGGATGCATCCGCCTCGACCCGGCAGCGATCGATGCACTCGCGCAGGTTCCGGTCGGTACGCCGGTCTACATCCGTCCCTGATCAACGGTCACGGGCTCGTTCTGCGCGAGGAGTACCGCGAACCCGGCCCAGAGGATAGCGAGCGGCATAGCTGTGTCCTTGCCGTTCCATGAGCTCGACTGCCACATCGCGAACCACTCGGAGCCGATGACGATGAAGCCGATGAACCAGATCGCGAAGCCCAGGGCGTAGGCGGCGTATCCCCACACGCGGGCTTTGTCATAGCGGGCGATATCGGCGTCGCGCAGAAGGAAAAGTTTGACACCACCGATGAGTCCGAGTGCGGCGAAGACCCCCTCAACAACGATGATGCCGAGATAGCCGACAGTCCACACCCACGGTGCGGTGATGGCACGCCACATCAGCGCATTGCCGTCGAACGTGGTGTCCATCGAGAGCACGTGCTTGACGAACTGGTAGTTGGAGTCGTAGTCCATGAGATTGCCCATGAACACGAACAGCCCGAAGAGTCCGGCTGAGAAAAGGGTGAAGGCCTGCAACAGTCGAAGTGGATGCTTCATTCTCTTACCTCTCGTGTGAACACCAGGTCTAGGCGCGGCTGTGCGTCTGATTCGAAGCTGATCGCCTGAACGAACTCCCAACCGGTTGCGGCGTGGTCACGGATCACGTCACGATAGTCCGTTCTCAGCACGGTCCCACTGCGCCGTCGGAGGATCGGGATGCTGGCAAAAGCGTATTCGCGCATGGCTGCTCCTTCAAAACTCACCATGGCATCACCCTCTGCGGGCGTCAATGGTGACGCGGCCACGGTGGCGAAACGCCGCTGGTTGCCAGCGCGGCGGCGAACGTGCGCCAGAGTGGAGGCAACGAGTGGAGGATGTATGACAACGCTGTACTTCGCCAGACACGGTGAGACCGTCTGGCACGCCGAACATCGGTACGCGGGTTCGTCCGATGTCGCTCTCGTTCCGGGGGCTGTTCACCAGGCCGCCGCGCTCGCCGAATGGGCAGGGACCGCCGCGCTCTCGGCGATTGTGTCGTCGCCGCTGAGCCGGGCACGACTGACCGCTGAACCCGCTGCCGACGCCGCCGAGCTGCCCCTCCGAATCGACCCGCGTCTTGTCGAGATCGACTTCGGACAGGGGGAGGGACTGACACCAGCGGAGTTGGCGGCCGCTTTCCCCGTCGACTGGGCAGGTTTCGGACGGCGGCCGGCACAGCATCCGCTTCCGGGTGGTGAAGCCGGCATCGACGGTATTGCGCGTGCCATGCCCGTGTTCGACGAACTGGCATCCGAGTTTCCCGACGGCCGGGTACTCATCGTTGGCCACGCGACGCTGATGCGTCTGATGCTCTGCGAGCTCATCGGTTTGGACCCCGACTGGTACCGCGACATCTTTCCAGCGCTCGATAATTCGGCGTTGCTGGAACTCGATTTCCCCTATCGCGGGGAGTCGGACTGGCCGGGGCGGGCGCGTGTACTCGGGATCAACATGCCACCGGTCCAACGCGCCCGCTGACCATTCGAGCGGCCATCGCCGTCACCGGCGGCCGTCATCGTTGGCTGTGAGCGCGAGCCCGGCGGACGATGATCCCGCGCTGCGACTCCCAGAACCCGGCGAGCATGTCGCGCAGCTGACCGGCATCGACGTCAGCTCCGAACGCCTCGGCACCGGGCTCCAGCATGATTCCCGCCGAGAGCGGTCCGGCGTGCACAGGGTCAAAGCCCAGTGCATCCACCAGTTGCGAAACGACTTCGATGTCGTGGGAATCATCCCCGGCGATCGCGATCGCCTTGCGCCCCGGTGCACCCGTCGGTCGCGCTTCGTCCTCGAGGTCCTGATACCCCATGTGACTCAGCGCCTTCACGACGCGAGCGCCACCGAGATGGGCCTGCACCAGCTCGCTGGTCGAAGTGCGCGGATCGCTCAGATCGTCGCGAATGCCGTCCGATGCCCACCAGTAGTTCATGGCGTCGATGACCAGCTTGCCGCACAGCGCATCGGCGGGCAGCGTCTGGAGGCTTCCGAGCGGAAGTGCGAGAACCACAGCATCTGACTCTTCGATGACAGCCGCTGTAGACATGGCTGTCGCACCTATCGACCGCATGCGGTGTGCGATCGGCGCTGGATCGCCTGACCGCGCGACAAGGACGCGCAACCCTGCGGAAACGGCGAACCGGGCGAGCACAGTGCCGAGGCGACCTGCGCCGAGGACACCGAGCGTCTTCATCCCGCGAAATGTCTCCACCCGGCCATCGTATGGCGGAAGTCGATCCGGTCAGAGTTGGTTGACGCGGATGAGGTTGCCGGATGGATCGCGGAACGCGCAGTCGCGCACGCCGTAGTCCTGATCGGTGGGCTCCTGGACGATGTCGGCGCCACCGGCCTCCATCCGCTCGAAGAACCCGTCGAGATCGTCCGTCGCGAGGGTGAGGGCGGTGTAGACGCCCTTCGCAATAAGATTCATGATCGTCTCGCGCTCGTCGTCGGTGATGCCGGGGTCGACGGCCGGCGGATGCAGCACGATCGAGGTCGCGCTGCCGACGGGACCGACCGTGATCCAGCGCATGTCCTTGTATCCGACGTCCTTACGGACCTCGAACCCGAGCAGGTCGCGGTAGAAACCGAGCGCCGCGTCGGCGTCGGTGTGGGGCAGGAACGCGTTGTGAATGTCGATGTTCATAGCGACAACGCTAGGTGGATGTCCGGAGATGCGCTTCTCGATTTCTGACCGGTCTGGTCACCTGACGCGCAAGACATGGCGGGATGCCCTCGACGGAGCGGGACGGGTCGTCGCGATACACGCTGGGCGACACACCGACGAGCTCGGAGAACCGGGAGCTGAAGGTCCCCAACGATGAGAACCCGACGGCGAAGCAGATCTCAGTCACGCTCAGGTCGCCGCGACGCAGCAGCGTCATCGCCCGCTCGATCCGCCTGGTCATGAGATACGAATAGGGCGGCTCGCCATAGATCCGGCGGAACTCCCGGCTGAGATGGCCCGCGGACATGTGTGCGCCGCGGGCGAGATCCTCGATATTGAGAGGGTGCGCGAACTCTCGATCGATCCGATCGCGCACACGGCGCATCACGATGAGGTCCGTCCGGTCGTTCACCTCCGCCATGCATCCATCCTGACACTTTCACGCGCGCTCGCGGGCGCCGGGTGCAGAACAGATCAGGAGCAGGACTCGACCGTTGGGCGTGCGTCGACGCCGCGGTCAATCGACGGCGAGACGCTTCCGTCGCACCTGCCGGATACGAATGATGATCCACGTCACGACGGCGATGACGACGACGGCGATGACGATCTTCTGGAAAACACCGGCGTATTCCTCGACGACGTGCCAGTTCGCGCCCAGGTAGAAACCGGCGAGGACGAAGATCGTGTTCCAGATGGCGCTGCCGGCAGTGGTGAGAAGAGTGAACCGCAGCAGCGGCATCCGTTCGATGCCCGCCGGAATGGAGATCAGGCTGCGGAAGATCGGGATCATCCGCCCGAAGAACACTGCCTTCGAACCGTGCCGGTCGAACCACGCCTCCGTGCGTTCGACGTCCTCGACCTTGATCAACGGCATCCGCTGTGCGATCGCGTACATCCGTCGCCGGCCGAGCCACGCGCCGATGCCGTACAGAGCCAGCGCCCCGACCACGGATCCGATCGTCGTCCAGATCAACACTTCGATCAGTCCGAGCGTTCCCTGCGCGGCGGCGAATCCGGCCAGGGGCAGGATGATCTCACTCGGAAGCGGCGGGAACAGGTTCTCGGCGGCGATGGCGACGCCAGCGCCGACTCCACCGAGCGTCTCCATAAGGGAGACTGCCCAGGCAGCGATCGCATTAAGGTTTTCGGCTCCGGCATCCATGGTCTCCAGCGTAACGGCAGGTGTCTGGAGTTCAGCGGGGAGACATCGGAAGTGCCACTTGCTTCGCCGGGTGGGGTTCATAAGCTGTAGCTATGGACAGGACGATTGTGATTGCGGTGTCGGCGCCGATCCCGCAAGCGCATCGCGTCGAGGTGGTCGAGCGCCTGGACGACACGGGTATTGCGGTCGTGATCGCGGTGACCGACCTGGAGACGAGGATTCGGTACCAGCAAAGCACCCGGCACGGCAGTGAAGCGGTCACCTGGACGGGCCGCGTGCTGGAGTGTACCGTTGCGTCCACCCGCTCCGGTGTCAGCACGACGCTCCTGGTCGACCCGATCGGCGCTAATTCGGCAGAGGCCGAAATCGCGCTGCGCGGAGCGGACGCTGCGGCAGCTGCTGCGACGGGTGAGGCGTTGCGCTGGGGCGGAGCCGACCGCGTGCCCGAACCCGAGGAACCGCGATTCTGGTGATTGCTAGCTGATGTCCTGCTCGTCGGCGACAAGGCCGGAAAGCGCGACGTCGAGAGTCGTCAGGGTCCTCATCATTCGTGCGAGCATCTCGTGCGGGTCGCCCGGTCGCCCGTCCCAGGTGCGAAGGGTCGCGAGATACGCCCCCTGATGTGCTGCAGCGATCGCTGCGGGTATCGGATGGGATTCGCCGAGGCCCATCCGGCCGGCGATGAAGGCGGCTACGACCTGAAGCCAGCGGTTCCAGCGGTCCGTGGCCTCGCCACGCAGCGATGGCGTCGAATCCAGAAGCACGAACCGCTCCCACCACACCCCGCCCGGATCGATCCCGGCCGCGACCGACTGTGCGATGGCGGCGCGCAGCCCGCTCAGGGTTTCCACTGATTCAGGCGTATTCTGCAGCGCCTCTGCCAGCTGATCGACCGCACGATCGAACCCCCACCATACGACCGACGCTTTGGTCGCGAAGTAGCGGAAGAACGTCGCTCTGCTTACGCCCGCCGCCGCAGCGAGCTCGGCGACCGATACGGTGTCGAACCCGCGTTCCAGAAGAAGGTCGAGTGCGGTGCTCTCGATCTTCTCGGGTGTGGTGAGGGGTCGCCTCCCGGGGCGGAGCTTGGTCTCAGATGGCATGATGCCCGACCCTACTGCACCGGAAGGAGCGTATTATGAGACCGGGTCTCATATTGGACTCACCCTACGGAAGGAGCACCGATGCTGGATTTCGACGGACGAGTCGCGCTCGTCACAGGAGCCGGACAGGGAATGGGACGTGCCCACGCGATCGCGCTAGCGGAACGTGGAGCGCGCGTCGTCGTCAACGACGTATCGAGCACCGAAGCTGACCGCGTTGTCAACGAGATCACTGCGGGTGGAGGCACAGCAGTGGCGGACGTCCACGATGTGAGTACCCGCGGTGCCGACGTCGTCCAGACGGCGATCGACACTTTCGGACAGCTGGACATCGTCGTCAACAACGCGGGAATCATTCGCGTGGGTCTCTTCGGAGAACAACCGAGCGATGAGTTCTGGAAGGTATTCGACGTGTCCTTCCGCGGAACCGTCGAAGTCTCTCGCGCAGCATGGCCGCACCTCGTGGCTTCCGGGGCGGGCCGGCTCATACTGGTCTCCTCGAGCGGAGTGCTCGCGAATCCCGGAGCGAGTGCGTATGGCGCGGCCAAGGGCGCGATCTGGGCGCTTGGAAACTCGCTCGCCATGGAAGGCGATCGCGTCGGCGTGAACGTCACCACGATCATGCCGACTGCCTGGACCCCTATGACCGAGAGTGCTTACAGCAACCCCGACATCATCAGCACTCTTCGTGACGGAATGGGCCCGGAGCACGTGGCGAACTTCGTCGCTTTCCTCGCCCACCAGGACACGACGGTGCACGGGGACTTCTTCCAGGTGAGTGGCGGGCATGCCGGCCGCCTTGCCCTCGCAGGAATGCCGCGAGTGCAAGCACCGGAGAGCACTCCGGAAGGCTGGACTCACGTCGCCGACGAGCTCAAGGCCGATTCGACAGACCTGAAGCCCTACTACGTCACGGGTGAGCAATTCGCCGACGAGATGATCGCCGCGAACCCCGCCGTCGCCGATGCCTTCGCCGGCATCAACACCGCCGATCTCGGCGCCTGAGAACACCACGATAGGAACGGACAGACTATGAAAGCTTGGCGCATCACCGCTGCCCACCAACCGCTGGAGCTCACCGAGGTTCCCGATCCCGTGGCCGGCAGCCACGAGGTCGTCATCGACGTGATCGCGGCTGGTATCTGCCACACGGACGTCGGCTACCTCGACGGCACTCTCACCGGCATCCTGGGATTCCTGCCCATAACACTGGGTCACGAGATCGCCGGCATCGTCTCCGCCGTCGGCGAGGACGTCACCGGGTTCACCGTAGGACAGCGCGTCGCTGTTCCTGCGACGATTCAGGGGCCGGGCACCGGCACCGACGGCGGGTTCGCCGACAAAGTCAAGGCGTTCGACTACCAGGTGATCCCGATTCCCGACGCTGTTCCATGGGAACAGGCGGCTCCTGCGACGGATGCCGGAATGACTTCCTATCACGCCCTCAAGGTGGGCGGTGTGACCTCGAGCACCAAGCTCGGCATCATCGGCGCCGGCGGTCTTGGCAGCCTTGCAATCCAGTTCGCCAGGGGGCTCGGCGCGACTGTCTATGTCGCCGAGGTAAATCAGGATGCGTGGAAGCGGGCCAAGGAACTCGGCGCTTCAGCGGTCGCTGAGAACATTCGTGAGTTCGCCGACAAGGAGCTCGACGTCATCATCGACTACGCCGGGTTTGACACGACCACCGACGACGCGATCGAAACGGTTGGTTTCAAAGGCACCGTCGTGCAGGTGGGAATGGGATCGGAGCGGACGAACATCTCCACGACGACGATGATCCTCAAGCAGCTCACCTACATCGGCTCCAACGGTGGCACGAACGAGGACTGCTCTGAGGTTCTGGATATGATCGCGGCTGGGATTGTGTCCTCGCTAGTCGAGAAGATCTCATTCGACGACATCTACTCCGGCATTCAGCGGTTCGAACGGGACGGTGCCGTCAACGGCCGATTGGTGGCGGTGCGCTCGGTTGACGAATGATCAGCGGAAATCACGGGAGCGATGTTCGATCCCGGTGCGCAGATCCTGGAACGCATCCGCGAGAACGTTGATGACGCCCTCCGGGGAACGTTCCAGGATGCCGCGCACGATGAGGGCGGGGGAATCACGAGCAACCCGTCGGTAGCGGCTCCAGACCCCCGTGGAACAGACCACATTGACGAGACCATGCTCATCCTCGAGGTTGAGGAATGTGACACCGGATGCTGTCGCCGGACGTTGCCGGTGAGTGACGAGTCCGGCGACCTCGATGCGGCGGCCCACCTCATGCATTTGCAGCCCCGCGGCGGTGAGCACACCGCGTTCGTTCAGCGCCGAGCGGAAGTGGGCCATCGGATGATCGTCGGTTGAGACGCCAGTGGCCGAAAGATCAGCCGCGAGTTGTTCGTAGCTCGTCTGATCGGTGAACAGCGGAAGCTGCACCGATACAGTCGTGCCGGGCAAGAACCGGGCACGATCCTCGGCGGCGGCACCGGAGAGCCAGATAGCCTCGCGGCGACTCATCCCCAGGCACTCGAATGCCCCAGCAGTGGCCAAGGCTTCCAGCTGAGCGGCCGTGGCGTCCGTGCGGCGCACCAGATCATTCAGATCCTGGAACGGGCCGTTCGCCGCCCTCTCAGCGACGATGCGCTCGGCCATCGGCATGCCGATGCCGCGCACATCTGACAGCCCCAGCCGCACAGCGAAGGCGGCATCGCGCCGATGCGCCGCAGACTCATCGGGGGCTGTTCGGCTGAATTCTTCGGCGGGAGGGTGCTCTGGAAGAAGACAGGTCTTCACACCGGAGGGAACCGGAGAGTCGTCCGCGTGCTCCAACGCCGCCGCCGCGCCGGAGGCGTGCAGGTCAGGGCGGCGCACCTCGACGCCATGCCGGCGGGCATCTGCGGTGAGCGTCGCCGCAGAGTAGAACCCCATCGGCTGGGAACGCAGAAGACCGGAAAGGAACGCCGCGGGGTAGTGCAGTTTCACCCACGAGCTGGCATAGACCAGCAACGCGAAGGACAGCGAGTGTGATTCCGCGAAACCGAAGTGTGCGAATGCCTGAATCTGTGCGTAGATCTGATCGGCCGTAGCATCCGGAATCCCCCGTGCGGCCATCCCGGCGTAGAGCCTCTTCTCGATTCGTTCGATCTTCTCCTGACCGCGTTTGGAGCCCATCGCCCGACGCAGCAGATCTGCCTCATCAGCCGTGCAATCGCCCAGCACGGTCGCCATCTGGATGAGCTGCTCCTGAAAGATGGGGATCCCCAGGGTGCGCTCCAGGATCGGCTCCAATGACGGATGCGCGTATGTGACCTTCTCCTGGCCGAGCTTGCGGCGAACGAACGGGTGCACCGCTCCGCCTTGGATGGGGCCAGGGCGGATGAGAGCGATCTGGATCACGAGATCGTAGAAGCGGCGTGGCTGCAACCGCGGGAGGAGTCCGATCTGTGCACGGGATTCCACCTGGAACACACCGATCGAATCGGCGCGGCAGAGCATGTCGTACACCGCCGCTTCTTCTTTGGGCAGCGTCTGCAGCGTCCACCGCTCACCGGTGGAGGAAGCGATGAGATCGAAGCAGTGCTGGAGAGCTGCGAGCATGCCCAGTCCGAGCAGGTCGAATTTCACCAGTCCCATCCAGGCGGCGTCGTCTTTGTCCCACTGGATGACCGTGCGGTTCTCCATGCGGGCGTGCTCCACCGGTACCACTTCACCGACCGGGCGAGCGGTGAGGACCATCCCGCCGGAGTGGATGCCCAGGTGGCGAGGAGCCTTCAGTAGTTCTCCGGCATACTCCAGCACCGTGCCGGGAATGTCATGGCCGACGACGGGGGACAGGCTCGCACCCCACCCGTCGACCTGTTTCGACCAGGCATCCTGCTGGCCGGGAGCATGACCGAGAGCCCGTGCCATATCGCGCACCGCGTTCTTCGGCCGGTACTGGATGACATTCGCCACCTGCGCTGCGCGCTCGCGCCCATATTTCGCATAGACCCACTGGATGATCTCCTCGCGCCGATCCGAATCGAAGTCCACGTCGATGTCGGGTTCTTCCTCGCGGGTGGTGGCGAGGAAGCGTTCGAAAGGAAGACGGTAGAGGATCGGGTCGACAGCGGTGATGCCCAGCAGATAGCAGACGGCGCTCGCCGCGGCGGAGCCTCGACCCTGACAGAGGATGCCACGGCGCTTCGCCTCGGTGACGATGCCGTGCACAATGAGGAAGTAACCCGGGAAGTCCTTCTCTTCGATCACGTTCAGCTCCCGCTCGATGCGCGCGCGGCCGTCGTCATCCAACCGCGGGTACACCTCGGGAACAGCAGCCCAGACCAGTGCGCGGAGGTGACTCATCGGCGTGTGCCCTTCCGGCACCTCTTGGCGAGGGAGCGCGGGGCGAGCGCGCCGCAGCGGAAAAGCCGACTCGGCTGCGATGCGGAGTCCCTGTGAGATCGCCCCGGGGTAACGCTGGAATCGAGTGGTCATCTCCGCTCCACTGCGCAGATGCGCTGAGCCGTGCGCAGGAAGCCAGCCGTCGAGCTCATCCATCCCTCGGGTCGCGCGGACCGCAGCGACAGCTTCGGCGAGACGGGCACGAGCAGGCGCCGCATAGTGCACATTGTTGGTTGCCACGACGGGGAGCCGATGGGTGGATGCCAGATCGGCCAGGGCACTGTTTCGTCGATCATCCATCGGGTCGCCGTGATCCATGAGTTCGACGACGACCTGATCCTGTCCGAAGAGATCAACCAGCCGGCGAAGCGGTGTGGCGGCATCTCCGCGTGCCAGTCCCTGCCGCACGCCGCCCTTTCGGCAGCCGGTGAGGATCGTCCAGTCTTCGCCCGCGCTCGCGGCGAGGTCGTCCAGATCGTAGACCGGTCGCCCCTTCTCGCCGCCGCGCAGCTGTGCCCTGGTGATAGCACCGGACAACCGGTGATAGCCCTCCAAACCGCGGGCGAGCACGAGAAGGTGCTCACCGACCGGATCGGGAACGCCGTTCTGCGGCCCGGGCAACCCCAGCGACAGTTCGGCACCGAAGATCGTTTGCACCTGGGCGCCGCTGACATCGGCTGCCTCGGCGAAACGGGCGGCACCGTAGAAGCCGTCATGGTCGGTGATGGCAAGAGCAGTCAGGCCGAGCCGTTCTGCCTCGGCGAGCAGATCCTCCGGTGAGGATGCCCCGTCGAGAAACGAGAAGGAGGAATGCGCGTGCAATTCCGCGTACGGGACCGCTTCGGTCGGTCGGACGATCTTCGGGGGAGGGTCAGCCTTTCGCCGTCGGCTAGTCGGACCAGGGTCGGGGCGGCGTGCGGGCTCTGTCGTGGTCGGGGAGGCGGGAGCTGTCGGAGCGCTGAGTGTCTTCTCGAGCTCTTTCCACGACATCGGCGGGTTGTAGAAGCCCATCAGTGGTACCGCCCTTCGACCCACCACGCATTGTTCTCGAACAGGACAAGCCAGGCGCGCTGCGATTCGTCCACGATCTGAAAGCGTTGAGCTAGACGAGCACGGTGGGTGTCCCAGGCGCGCTCACGCAGCGGCCATGGGCCAGCCCAACTCAGCACCGGAGCCTGCTCGATCCAGGCCGGAGGCGCAGAGAGCACCCCGCGCGCGTCCACGATCGGGGGGAGGCCATCTGCTCCGACCACCTGGGCAGGGCGGGGTGGCACGAACACCTCCGAGGGGTACGGCGGTGGCAGGCTGCCTGGCCAGGGAAGATTCGCATCGCGCTCCGGTGACACCCGATCGCCCCAAGGCTGAAGCAACTGCCGATCGGCGAGGCTTCTGCCGCCGATCACGACCGGGGTGACCACCCCGCGATGTCCGAGCATCGCCTGCACGCGAGAGACCGCATGATGCAAACGCTGCTGCGGGCCCTGCCCGAACAGGCCCGGCTGGTGGTGCGCGCTGTCATCGACTCTGGTCGGCACGATGCGCACCTCGCTGATACCAGCACCGGTCCGCTCAGCGGATGACTCCTGCGGCCGAATTCCCTCGAGCTGCCAACGCACCCGGTCAACCAGATCGCTCGCCTCGAAGGAGGTCGGATGCATCCAGACGCGTGATGAAATCATGCCGTCATCATCGGTCAGATCGATACGCACTTCGGTGCACACCTGGGAGAGGTCGGCGAGAGCAGCGGTGACGGCATCCGCGGTCTGTCGTACCGCGAAAGCGACTTGATCTGCGTGCTCCAGTGGAGTTTCGAAGACGACTTCTCGTGCGAGCTCAGGCTCAGGATGCTGGGGTGTGAGCGGGCGCGAATCGGCGCCCGAGGCCAGAGCATGCAAGCGCGCGCCGCGCTCACCCAGCCGGTCTCGGATGTCGCCTTCGCGGAGGGCTGCGAACTCAGCGAGAGTGCGGATGCCGAGTCGCTGCAACAGGGCGGTGACCTCGTCATCTCCCAGCGCCTGCACGGGAAGCGGGGCGAGGAACTCCTGTGATCCGCCGGAGGCGACAACGAGCGCAGGGGCGGCCAGGCGTGCTGCCTGCTCAGCGGTGAACAGACCATCGGCGATGGCCGCTCGGGCTCCGGGATAGCCATGATCGGTGAGAGTGCCGATGAGCTGTAGTGCTGCTTGCTCTTCTCCGCCGTAATAGCGAGCGGCCCCGCGGGAACGGAGAGCGGCGAGCCCGGGTCGCAGGGGTTGCACGCCGGGAACCAGCTCTTCGAGGAGACGCAGCACGGGCAGGAAGACCCGCTCGTCTCGACGCGGGTCGGCAGGAATCAGCTGCAGGGCAGGGGAGCGCGACTGGGCGAGCCGCCGCCGCTGACCACGGCGTACTCCCTGAGCCCGGGCCGCTGCAGAGCAGGCGATAACGATGTTCGCCTGCAAGATCGCAACGGGCTCCTCTGCGGGTGGTTCCCCCAACGCCGCTCGCACCGGCCAGTCCGGCAGCCACAGCACCAGATGGCGTGGGGGCATCATCCGGCCACCGCCCAGGTGCCGGTGTCTGTGACGGCAGTTGCCGGAGTCGGCAACGATGCCATGGCGCGCAGGGGAGTCGCCTCGGCATCCACCCGCCCGAGAGAAGTGGGCATGCGCACTCGAACGCGACTTGCCGACTCGTGTCGGCGTCCCGACGCCCGCAACGTCACGGTGCGATCGGCGAGCAGTCCCCACCCAGAGCCCAGACCGTGCCACTCAGTCTCTTCAACGCGGATCGTCGCCTCGCTCTGCGGCCAGGGTGCCGTGACCAGCAGAGTGCATCCCCGATCTCTCAGACGGGCGTTCAACCGGGCGATGTCGGCATCGGAGACCCGGCTGCGCGGATGCACCGCGATGAGAGGGACCACCTCGGAGAGCGCCGTGGCAACAGTGAGCCACCGCGGCCCAGGGTCGGGTACCAGGATGAGACGCTCCAATTCGATTCCGAATCCGGCCATTGCCTCTACGCCGATCGTCGGCATCCCGATGACGGCACACCAGGAGCCCCTCTGTGAGGGCGGGGCAAGCAGCGCGCCCAGCAGGCTGGGCGACGGTGAAATCGAATAAGAAGAACCGACCCGCAACCCCGGATCGGGCAGAAGACCCTCCAAAGCTGGATCAAGAGGGAGGAAGGGCACATCACTGCGTCGCCGCTGCATGCGAGCGATCTCGTTGCGCAGTCGATGCACCTCCTGAGCGCGGGAGGTGTTGCCCTCGCGGGGGAGAGCTGAAGGGGCGGAGAGTGCTGTGCCCATGCATCCATCCTCGAATATATTTACGAATAAATCAAGCTGTGTGTTGATCGTAATTCGCACATCAGACATTCGTTTTCGCGCTACCGTTGACGTATGCAGATCGAGTTCGACAGCCCGGTCACCCGCTGGGAGAAGCGGGTGGAAGCCTGGTACTTTGCGACGCTCCCCGAAGAGCTCTCGCGGGAACTGCGCGAACTGCCCGCCCCTCCGCGCGGGTTCGGATCACTCCGGGTGCAGGCGCGGATCGGCACCTCGACCTGGCGCACCTCGATCTTTTTCTCCGAAGGTGCATTCGTGCTGCCGCTGAAGAAGGCGATCCGCGATGCACAGCAGATTGAAGAGGGCGACACTCTCATGGTCCACCTCGACATCATCGATCTCTGAGTTATCCACAGGGGGCTCATGTGGCATCCGATGATCTCGTAACCTTCCGCTATGCCCTCTGCGACGTTGCTCCGCGAGATCATCGTGGTGCTCGCCCATCTCGCGCTCGCCGGAGTCGGAGTCTGGCTGATCGTGATCGATGCCAGAACGCACCGGCTCCCGAATCGCATCGTGCTGCCGACCCTGGCCGCACTGCTTGCCGTGGTCGGCATCGACGCACTGGCCACGCACAGCACCATCAGACTGACCAGCGGACTCATCGGGATGCTGATACTCGGCGGTTTCTATCTGGTGCTGCGTGCTGCAAGTCCAGGAGGGATCGGTGGTGGCGATGTGAAACTCGCAGCGGTCATCGGCCTGCTGCTGGGATGGCACGGGTGGCAGGCACTCGCGATTGGCGCAGCATCCGCATTCGTTCTGGGCGCTCTCTATGCGCTGGTGCTCATGATGCTGCGGCAGGCGAATCGTTCCACCAGAATCGCCTTCGGCCCGTGGATGATCATTGGCGCGGTGCTGGGTATCGCCGTGGCATAAGCGCGATCCCCAGGCACAGGACTATGGTGAGCACATGGCAATCGCACGACTTCACGGTGGCCCGCTCGACGGGCAGGTTCTTCCTCTCGACGACGCCGAGCAGGACAGTCTGATCGCGCCCTATGGTGCGACGCAGATCATCTATCGACGAAATGGCGATGCCATCAACACCGGTACGAGCGACGGGCCCACCGAGGTAGCTTTCTGGTTTGTCGAGTCCAGCGACGACATCACGCCCAGTGACGACTGAGCCATCGGCTGACGGCGCCTCCCGCAGTTTCGAGGTCGAGCGCAAGTACGACGTCGACACGTCGACCCCGTTGCCGGTCTGGGGAGCGATCCCCGGTGTGGATGCTGTCACTTCCGGTGAGCTGCGCGAGCTGGATGCCCGCTACTTCGATACCCACGATGCCGCACTGTCGCAGTCCGGTGTCGCGCTTCGGCGACGCACCGGCGGCCCTGATGAGGGCTGGCACATCAAGGGGCCGCGCGAGGGCGACGGTCGTCTGGAGCTGGGATGGTCGCTCGGTGACGATGAAACGATCCCGGATGCTGTCACAGCCGTGCTGGCGCGGTGGACGACCGCGCCACTCACTCCACTGGCACGCATCGTGAACAGGCGGACGGCCTACCTGTTCACCGGTCCGGCAGGTGTCGTTGCGGAGTTCGTGGACGATCAGGTGCGCGCCACGGATCTCCGGTCGGGAACCGCTCGCGTATGGCGGGAGTGGGAGATGGAACTCGGACCCGCAGCCCCTGCCGATGATGCGGGTCGCGATGAGTTCTTCGCCGCCGTCGAGGTGGCGATATTCGCTGCCGGCGGACGGCACGCGGCATCCGGATCTAAGCTCGCTCGCGCCCTCGGCGTCTGAACCGCACCCGCACAGCCGCCAGTGCTGCGCAACCCCCTTTTCTCAGGTCTTCTATCGTGCTTGAGTGACGATATGACCCGACCGGCCGTGCTCCGATCGTTGCAGACGATCGTTCCCGATACACCGCTCGTGCAGGACGAGGTTCGCGATGTCTTCGCCGCACAGCCCGATATCGGGCGGCTGGCGAAGCGGATCGTGTCTGCGTCGTTCAACGGTTCTGGTATCGACACCCGGTACACGGTGCTCGAAGAGCTATCGTTCACTGCCGAGGTCGAATCGCCGCAGTTCTTCGATCGAACCACCGGTCTTCTCCTCGAACCGGGAACGAAAGCGCGCAACGAGGTGTACATCCGTGAAGCGGGCAGGCTCTACGTAGAAGCGGCGCGGCGTGCTCTGGATGGCGCCGCCGACATCACCGCCGCCGATATCACCCACGTCATCACCGTCTCCTGCACCGGCTTCTACGCGCCGGGCCCCGACTATGAGATCGTCCGTGCCCTGGGGTTGAGCGGGAGCACGCGGCGATATCACCTGGGATTCATGGGCTGCTACGCCTCGATGCCCGCGCTTCGAGCGGCCAGCGAGATCTGCGCCGGCAGTCCGGATGCTGTGGTGCTGGTAGTCAGCGTCGAACTGTGCACGCTGCATCTGCGCTCCTCGGATGACCCGGACATGATCGTCGCCACCTCGCTGTTCGCCGATGGTGCTGCTGCGGGGATCGTCACCGCGCGCAGATTCGATTCCGATGCGCCCGGCCTTGCGCTCGATCGGTTTCACACCGGCATCATCCCCGAGGGGGAGAAAGACATGGCGTGGACGATCGGGGATCACGGCTTCGAGATGGTCTTGTCGACGGCGGTCCCGCAGCTCATCGGCGAGCACATTCACGACGCTCTTCGGCCGCTGTACCGCGAAGAAGCTCCCCTCGCTCAGGCATTCGAGGACGGCACGATCGGCGAGCAGATCTCGCATTGGGCGATTCACCCCGGCGGGCGCAGCATCCTGGACCGCGTCGAAGAACGGCTGAGTCTCTCGGAGCAGCAACTTCACCCCGCTCGCGAGGTTCTCAGACAGTACGGCAATATGTCCAGTGCGACGGTCCTGTTCGTGCTGCGGAGGATTTTGGAGGATGCCGGCACGCGGGATGGGGAGCGCGTCGCCGCGATGGCGTTCGGCCCCGGCCTCACCGCCGAGACAGCGCTCATGACCGTCGTCGCTCCCGGGCGCAGTGCGGGGTGATCTCGCGGTTCGCGAGGTGGATGCACGCGAACTGATGGATGATCCGCATGCGGATCCGCAGATGCTGGAGCGCACCTACGACCGCTTCGCGCTGGTCAACACCGTGGTGTCGCGCTGGCGCACGGTGTACCGACGGGACGTCCGCCCGCGCGCGCGGAAGGGGCCGGTCAGAATTCTCGATGTCGGTGCCGGTGGCGGGGACGTATCGCGGGCGATCGCCCGGTGGTCGCGGCGAGACGGGCTGACGGTGGATGTCGTGGCGCTGGATGCCGATGCCAGAGCCGTTCGCTGGGCGAAGAGTCGTGGCGGCGGTGTGGAGTATCGGTGTGCGCATACGACGGAGCTGGTCGGCGCCGGGGAGGTCTTCGACATCGTGATCTCCAATCACCTGCTTCATCATCTGAGCCAGCGGGAGCTGCAGGAGACGCTCGCTGATTCGACCCGCCTCGTGAGTGCTGAAGGCCTCGTGATCCATCGCGACATCGAACGCAGCAGGTTCGCCTACCGGGCCTTCGCTGCGGGAACCCTGCCGTTCGCGAAAAATCTGCTCGCAGGCTCGTTCATTCGGGCTGATGGGCTCACCAGCATCCGGCGGGCATTTACCGCAGACGAACTTGCGTCGGTTGTGCCATCGCCGTGGCAGGTGGGACGGGCTTTTCCTGCACGGCTGGAATTGCGATGGGCGGCTGCGCATGCCTGATCACGACGTCGCGATCATCGGGGCGGGGCCGGTCGGTCTGCTGCTGGCGTGCTTACTCGCTCAAGCAGGGATCGATGTGGGCGTGTACGAACGCCGTAGGGGAACTGATGATCGTTCGCGCGCGATCGGTATCCACCCGCCTGGCCGCGCGGTGCTGGATTCCGCGGGTCTGGGAGTACAGGCGCGTCGTGAAGCACTCGAACTGGATGGGGGAGAGGTGATCTGTGACGGCCGCATCCTCGCGTCGCTCTCCTTCAACGCGCAGCAACGAGTGCTGATTCTGCCGCAGCATCGCACGCACGCGTTGCTGGTAGAGCGGTTGGAGCAGCTACATAGCGGTGCTTTGCATCGTGGCCACGACGTTGTCGGCATCCTCGATGATGCGGGTGTCGTCCGGCTATCGATGGATGTGGACGCGGAGCGGCGCGAGGCCTCGGCATCATTCGTGGTCGCTGCAGACGGAGCGCGCAGCGGCATTCGCCAGCAGCTGGGTATCGGCTGGCGTGCGCGGCCGGGGCGCGGTTCGTACGCAATGGTGGACATCCCGGACACGCTGACTGGATCGCGCGTCCAGCTGTACTGTGAGCCCGCTGGGCTGGTCGAATCGTTTCCACTTCCGGGGGATCGAAGGCGCTGGGTCGCCGCAGATCCACGTCGTGCCCTCGGCGATGCGGCGTCGTTCGTAGAAGCGATCCGGGAGCGCACCGGCATCCTGCTGCGGTTTCCCGCCCGCCTGCAGCCCACAGCGTTTCAAGCGAGACAGCATCGAGCGGAGCGAGTTGCCGCGGGGAGAGTAGTGCTGGTGGGTGACGCCGCACATGAGACCAGTCCGATCGGCGGACAGGGAATGAGTCTCGGGTGGGTTGCGGCGCACCACCTCGCGGCGGCAATCGAGCGATCATTGCGCACGGGCCAACCAGATTTTCGGGAGTACGAGCACAGCGCTCAGCGTGCTGCCGTACGCGCGCAGCGGAGGTCCGCCTTTTATATGGTGATGGGACGTCCCTCGCCGCGCATGGGCGTGGGCATCCGCAACACCGTGATCAGGGCGCTCGGTACGCCGCTGTTGCGAAGTCGGGCAGCCGGAATGATCACGATGCGCGGACTGTAGGGCGGCTCGGGCCCCGCACACTTGCAGGGCGATCGTACGGATGCAGGGCGACACGCCGTGGGATGCTCGTACATCCGTGCATTCGCCCTGCAGGTGGACGCAAAGGAGCCCGGCAGAATCTGCCGGGCTCCTTTGTGGAAGATCAGAAGTTGATCATGTGGCCGGCGAGGCCGTGGAAGCCCTCCTGCAGCGCCTCCGACAGTGTCGGGTGCGTGTGCACGTTACGCGCCAGCTCCAGAGCGGTGAGGTCCCACTTCTGCGCGAGCGTGAGCTCGGGGAGAAGCTCGGAGACGTCCGGGCCGATCATGTGCGCACCGATGAGCTCGAGGTTCTCGGCGTCCGCGATCATCTTGACGAAGCCGACAGGCTCGCCGAGCCCGTGGGCCTTGCCGTTGGCCATGAACGGGAACGACACGACCTTGATCTCGCGTCCCTCGTCCTTTGCCTGCTGCTCGGTGAGACCGAAGGAAGCGACCTGCGGCGAGCAGAACGTTGCACGCGGCATCATCCGGTAATCGCCCAGCGTCTGCGTCTCAGCTCCTCCGATGGTCTCGGCTGCGACGACGGCCTGTGCCTCGGCGACGTGCGCGAGCTGAAGCTTGGCGGTGACGTCGCCGATGGCATAGATGCCATCAACGTTCGTCTTCATGTAGTCATCGATGTCGATCGCGCCGCGCTCGGTGAGCTTCACGCCGGTCTTGTCGAGGCCGAAGCCCTCGATGTTCGGGGCGAAGCCGACCGACATGAGCACCTTGCCGGCGTCGATGGAAGCCTGGTTGCCGTCCTTGCCGGTGTAGGTGACGGTAACGGAGGAGCCGTTGTCGACGATCGTCTCGACCTTGGTGGAGGTGAGGATGTCGACACCGTAGTTCTTGTACTGCTTGGTGATCTCCTTCGACACATCGGCATCCTCATTGGGAAGCGCACGGTCGAGGAACTCGATGATCGTGACCTTCACGCCGTAGTTCGTCAGAACGTAGGCGAACTCCATGCCGATGGCGCCGGCGCCGACGATGACGATCGACTCCGGCAGTTCGCGGGAGAGGATCTGCTCCTCATACGTGACGACGTTCTCGCTGAGTTCGACGCCAGGAAGCAGGCGAACCTTCGAGCCCGTGGCGATGATCGCGTTGTCGAACGTGACCTCTTCGGTGGTGCCGTCGGCCTTCGCGACCGAGATCGCCTTCGGGCCGGTGAAGGTGCCGCGACCGTCGTACTCGGTCACCTTGTTCTTCTTCATCAGGAAGTGGATGCCCTTGACCCGGCCATTGGCAACCTCGCGTGAGCGGTCGAATGCCTTGCCGAAGTCGATGGTGAATTCACCGGAGATGCCGAAGAAGTCGGCCTTGTGCTTGAGGGTGTGAGCAAGCTCCGCGTTCTTCAGAAGAGCCTTGGAAGGGATGCAGCCCACGTTCAGGCAGACACCGCCCCAGTACTTCTCTTCGATGATCGCGGTCTTCAGACCGAGCTGAGCGCTACGGACCGCCGCGACGTAACCGCCGGGGCCCGCGCCAAGGATGACGACGTCGTAATGAGGCATGTCTAAAGCTTATCGCTCTGTGGGGGCGTCTGAACCGGTTGGAGAAGCGTTCTTCCTGCTGCGAACGATCAGCCAGGCAACGACGCCTGCGGCGATCAGAACGCCGACGATGGAGATCGTCCAGATCCATCCCGTCGCGGGGGACGCATCCTGCGCGTCCGGCGCCGGGGCGGCGGTTTGCGTGGGTTCTGCACTTTCTTCTGCGCTCGGCGCAGAAGAGGGCTCGCTTGACGGCTCGGCTGATGGCTCTGCGGACGGAGTGGCGGAAGGCTCGATCGGATCGGGCACCGTGCTGGTTGTCGTCGTGAAGCCAAACGCGCCGTCGGTGGGATGCCCATCACTGGAGAGGACACGCCATTCCACGTGATACTCGCCAGCTGCCGCCTCCGACAGGAGGGGCTGAGTCACCACTGCGCCGTCGACGGTCGGCTCGCCATCGATGACCGAGTTGCCGTCGGCATCCACTACCTCAATTGCCGTCGTTCCCTCACCGCTGATCAGCGCAGCGCTGAACGTGAGGGTGAGCTCTTCCGGCATCGTCTCGATAGTCGAGTCTGCGGCCGGGTCAGAGGCGATCAGGGCATCATGAGCGGCCGCGGACTGCGGCCACGCGAAGAGGAAAACGAACGCTGCCAGCAGAGTTGCCGCAAGCGCTGTCGGAACCAGAGGGCGTCGAAGAGTGAGTGTGCGCACACCTTCACCATAGGAAATGCCTCTATGCGAGCGCTGATACAGATTGACCCTCCCGAGGGCGGTCGCAGATCAGTTAGTCTGGACACGAGGAGGGCCACCGTGACAGATTACGAAAGCCGATCGGCACAGAACGCGGCGATTCACCGCGACGGCGAACAGAAGCACGACGCCACACAGACGTTCGGGCACGACTCCGATCTGTCTTTCGTGCCTTTCGGGGCAGATCTGACCGAGGTAGAGCAGACGGCGATCGCCGCACTCCCCGCTGGAGCCGCGCTGCTGCTCGTTCGCTCGGGGGCACTTGCTGGCGCCCGCTACCTGCTGGACACCGACGTCACCACGATCGGTCGCCACCCCGAGGCAGACATCTTCTTCGATGACGTGACGGTGTCTCGTCGGCATGCCGAGATCACGCGATCCGGTGGCGCCTTTGAGATCATCGACCAGCGTTCCCTCAACGGCACCTACGCCAACGGTGAGCGCGTCGACCGCAGCATCCTGTCGAACGGATACGAATTGCGTGTCGGCAAGTTCCGACTGAACTTCTTTGCGTCGCCCGCAGATCTCGCAGCGGCACAGAACTGATGGCGGCACTTCATCCCCGCGACCGCTCTGCGTCCGCGGGGCTTCTCAGTATCGGTCAGGTGCTTGCACGACTCACGCCCGAGTTTCCCGATCTGACGTCGAGCAAGTTGCGCTTCCTCGAGGTCCAGGGAATCGTCAGCCCGTCTCGTACGGATTCCGGCTATCGCAAGTTCTCGCAGGGGGATATTGACCGCCTGCGGCTGGGACTGACTCTGCAGCGCGACCATTATCTTCCGCTCAGCGTCATCCGTGATCAGCTCGACGAGGCAGCGGCCAACGGTGAGGCAGCAGCAACCCTCGCTCCGCCGCCATCGATCGTTCCCGCCCCCCGTCGCTATCGCCGGGACGAGCTGCTGTCCGCAGCGGGCGCAGGTCCGCAGATCTTGAACGATGCCATCAGCACCGGGATCATCACCGCCGCTGAAGCCTACCCAGAGTCCACGGTCACGCTGCTGCGCGGCCTGGTGGCTCTTGACCGTCACGGAATCGAACCTCGCCACCTGCGCACGCTCCGTCAGAGCGCCGAGCGGGAGGTGGCGCTGATCGAGTCGTCGCTGTCGTCATTGCTTCGGCGAACCGATGCCACGTCGCGTGGAAAAGCCCGCGAGATGGCCCCAGAGCTTGCCACCAAGATCGACGAAGTGCGGGCGATCTTCGTGCGCGAAGCACTCGCTCGAGTGCTTTCGTAACGAACTGATTGCGACACACCTTCGCCCCGGCACGGATGTCATTGCCGGTACCGGGGCACTGCTCTAGCGTGGAGGTAAGCACTCCAGAGAGGAATTCAAATGAAAGCGGATGGGCTTACAGGCGACCCGCAGTTCGTGACCGAACTCCTCTTCACCGACGGGCTGCCAGCCATGGACGACGAGGTTGGTTACCGCGGTGCGGTCGCTGCCCGCGCGGCCGGCATCACCTACCGCCAGCTGGACTATTGGGCTCGCACTGAACTGGTCATCCCGACCGTTCGTGGTGCCAGTGGCTCCGGTTCGCAGCGCATGTACGGCTTCCGCGACATCCTCGTGCTCAAGCTTGTCAAGCGACTCCTGGACACCGGCATCTCGCTGCAGCAGATCCGCATCGCCGTCGATCAGCTTCGTGCAGCCGGCATCCGTGACCTGGCCGGCACCACGCTCATGAGCGACGGTGCATCCGTTTACCTGTGCACGTCGAACGATGAGGTCATCGACCTTGTCAGCCGTGGCCAGGGCGTCTTCGGCATCGCCGTCGGCAAGGTACTCCGCGAGGTCGAGTCAACGCTTGTCGAGTTCGAGCCCACGGCTCCTGAGCCCATCGACGACCTCTCGGCGCGCCGCGCGAAGCGCACCGCCTGATCCCCACGCCCACTCCAGACACCGCTTCGCGCTGCCTGGAGCCTCGGGGCGCGAGGCCCCTGTCGTACCGGAGCCGTACTCGATAGCGGGCTCGATAACCGGCGCAAATAAAAAACGCGCTCAGCGATGCTGGGCGCGTTTTTCATATCGCTGAATCAGGCCTGGGCGCCGTTCTCCGGCACCGGAACCCGGCCCGTGCGCACAATGCGGTCCAGCAGCAGGTCGAAGTCAGCAGCGAGCTCCTGTGCGGAGTCTCCGGGCCAGATGTGCAGCGGCTTCGCGGCGCCCTGCGCCTGCTGAAGCGACGTACGCTCCGGCAGTTGCGGTGACAGCACCAGCGGGCCGAACATGTCGCGCAGTTCCTTGATGCGGAACTGGTGCTCGATCGACTGCGGGCGTACGCGGTTCACGACGATTCCCAGCGGCTGAAGACGGGGGGAGAGGCCGCGCCGGATCTCTTCGATCGCACGCAGCGCACGATCGGCGGCCGCGACGGAGAAAAGTCCGGGCTCGGTGACGACCATCACTCGGTCACTGGCTGCCCACGCGGTACGGGTCAGAGCATTCAGCGACGGGGCGCAGTCGACCAGCACCAGGTCGTAGTCACTCTCGACCGAAGCCAGAGCTTCCTCGAGCTTCCACACGTCGCGAACACTCGGGTGCGGGCCATCGAAGTTGATGGCAGAAGGACTGCCGATGAGTACATCGATCGTTCCAGGGTGAACCTTCGCCCAGCCGCTGGAGGTGATCGCCTGCCGGACAGTCTTCTCCTTCGGATTCGCCAGAACGTCGGCGATGTTGAGCCGGCCGGCGATCTGAATGTCCATCCCTGTGGACACATCGGACTGTGGATCGAGGTCAACGACGAGCGTCCGGACTCCTCGGGCGAAGGCCGCTGAGGCCAATCCGAGAGTCACGGTCGTTTTGCCGACGCCTCCCTTGAGAGAGCTGACGCTAAGTACGTGCACGTAGACCACGTTACCGTCCCCTAGGCTTGGAAAACACTCAGCCCCGCCCCATGTGCGTCGAAAATGCCGCACATCGAGCCCTCAGAGGTGCGCATGTTCCAGAAGATTCTTGTGGCCAACCGTGGTGAGATCGCCATTCGCGCGTTCCGCGCTGCTGTCGAGGTGGGAGCGCGCACTGTTGCTGTTTTCCCATACGAAGACCGCGGTTCCCAGCACCGGTTGAAGGCTGATGAGGCCTACCAGATCGGAGAACGCGGACACCCTGTTCGCGCGTATCTCGACGTTGACGAGATCATTCGAGTTGCTCAAGAATCCGGCGCCGACGCGATCTACCCCGGATACGGGTTTCTCTCCGAGAATCCTGATCTCGCAGAGAAAGCGGCAGCCAACGGCATCGTCTTCATCGGGCCGCCTGCGTCAGTTCTGGAAATGGCGGGCAACAAGGTCGAAGCCAAACGGCATGCGGTAGAGGCCGGTGTGCCAGTGCTGCGCTCCACCGAAGCATCCGCCGATGTCGACGAGTTGGTCGCTCAAGCCGATGACATCGGATTCCCGCTGTTCGCCAAGGCTGTCGCCGGCGGCGGTGGTCGCGGAATGCGTCGGGTAGAAAGCCGAGGTGAGCTCGCACCCGCTCTGGCAGAGGCGATGCGCGAAGCGGAAAGCGCCTTCGGTGACGCGCGCATGTTCCTGGAGCAGGCCGTTGTGCGCCCCCGTCACATCGAGGTGCAGATCGTCGCCGATAAGACCGGTGAGACTGTGCACATGTTCGAGCGTGACTGCTCGGTGCAGCGGCGCCACCAAAAGGTGGTGGAGATCGCTCCTGCCCCGAACCTCGACGAAACGATCCGTCAGGATATGCACCGGTACGCCGTCGCCTTTGCCCGATCGATCGGATATGAGAACGCTGGCACAGTGGAGTTCCTGCTCGAGACAGCAGGGGAGCGCACCGGTGAAGTCGTCTTCATCGAGATGAACCCCCGCATCCAGGTCGAGCACACGGTCACCGAAGAGGTCACCGATGTCGACCTCGTGCAGACCCAGATGCGAATTGCCGCGGGTGCCACGCTGGCCGAACTCGGACTCCAGCAAGGCGACATCCACCTGCGCGGCGCGGCGTTGCAGTGCCGCATCACCACAGAAGATCCAACGCAGGGATTCCGCCCGGACACCGGCAAGATCACCACCTACCGTTCGCCCGGTGGCGCCGGCATCCGCCTGGATGGTGGCACGGTGCACCAGGGCGCCCAGATCAGCCCGCACTTCGACTCCATGCTGTCCAAACTCACCTGCCGAGGCCGTGATTTTGAGACCGCGGTGGGACGCGCACGCCGGGCCCTCGCAGAATTCCGCATCCGCGGCGTCTCGACGAACATCCCGTTCCTGCAGGCGCTGCTCGCCGATGACGCGTTCGTCGCCGGCGATGTCAGCACGTCGTTCATCGACGAGCGCCCTGACCTGCTGCAGGGGCGGGTGTCGAAGGACCGCGGTACCAAGCTGCTGAACTGGCTCGTCGACGTCACCGTCAACAAGCCCAACGGAGCGCACCCGGGAGCAGCCGACCCGGCGACGAAGCTGCCTGTTCTCGACCTGAGCACGCAGCCCGCCCCGGGATCACGCCAGCGTCTGTTGGAACTGGGACCGGAGGGCTTCGCTCGGAGTCTGCGCGAGCAGAGCGCTCTGGCGATCACCGACACCACCTTCCGGGACGCGCACCAGTCGCTGCTCGCGACGCGAGTGCGCACACGTGACCTCGTCGCTGCGGCCCCGTACCTGGCACGTCTCACACCCGAGCTGCTGTCGGTGGAGGCCTGGGGTGGTGCCACATACGACGTCGCCCTGCGCTTCCTCGGGGAAGACCCCTGGGAGCGGCTGGACAAACTGCGTGCGGCGCTGCCGAACATCAACATCCAAATGCTCCTGCGCGGACGCAACACCGTCGGGTACACCCCGTACCCCGCGGCGGTCACCGAGTCGTTCGTCAGCGAAGCGGCGGCGAGCGGCGTCGACATCTTCCGCATCTTCGATGCGCTCAACGACGTCGAGCAGATGCGCCCGGCGATCGACGCAGTCCGGGCGACAGGAACAACCGTCGCCGAGGTCGCGCTGTGCTACACCGGGGACCTGCTGAATCCCGCCGAAGACCTGTACACGCTCGACTACTACCTCGGCCTCGCCGAGCAGATCGTCGATGCCGGCGCGCATATCCTGGCGATCAAAGACATGGCGGGCCTGCTGCGTCCAGCCGCAGCTGCCAAGCTCGTCACGGCGCTGCGTGAGCGCTTCGACCTTCCCGTGCACCTGCACACCCACGACACCCCTGGCGGCCAGCTGGCGACTCTGCTGGCGGCAAGTGGTGCCGGCGTCGACGCGGTCGATGCGGCATCCGCGCCGCTGTCGGGCACGACCAGTCAGCCCTCGCTCTCGTCACTGGTGGCGGCGCTGGAACACACCGATCGCGATAGCGGTCTGGATCTGGCCGGCGTGTCGGACCTCGAGCCCTATTGGGAAGCCGTGCGCAACCAGTACGCGCCGTTCGAGTCGGGCCTTCCGGGCCCCACCGGGCGCGTTTACCACCACGAGATCCCGGGCGGACAGCTGTCGAACCTGCGTCAGCAGGCCAAGGCGCTGGGCCTGGCAGACGACTTCGAGCTCATCGAGGACATGTACGCCGCTGCGGACCGCATTCTCGGCCGCGTGCCGAAGGTCACTCCGTCGTCGAAAGTCGTCGGCGACCTCGCGCTGCACCTCGCAGCGGTGCGAGCCGATCCAGCGGACTTCGAGGCGAACCCCGAAAAGTACGACGTGCCGGATTCGGTCGTCAGTTTCATGGCCGGCGAACTCGGTGATCTGCCTGGCGGGTGGCCGGAGCCATTCCGCACGAAGGTGCTCGCAGGCCGTGAGGTGCGCAGTGCATTCACGGAGATCTCAGCGGATGATGAGAAGGCGTTGGCCGGCAGCAGCCAGGAACGGCGTGAGCGGTTGAACACTCTGTTGTTCCCGGGCCCGACGAGTGAGTTCACGCAGCTGCGTGAGATCTTCGGCGATGTCTCCGTCCTCGACACCAGTGACTACCTGTACGGGCTCGTGCAGGGCCAGGAGCACCTGGTGGAGATCGATCGCGGCGTGCAGCTCTACGTCGGTCTCGAGGCGATCGGCGAAGCAGACGACCGCGGTATGCGCACGGTCATGACCACATTGAACGGACAGCTGCGGCCGGTGTTCATCCGGGACCGTTCAGTGGCTGTCGATGCGCACCAGGTCGAGAAGGCAGACACGTCCAAGCCGGGGCAGGTGGCTGCTCCGTTCTCGGGTGTCGTCTCGCTGAAGGTCGAGGTGGGGGCGGTCGTTCGTGCGGGTGAACCGGTGGCATCCATCGAGGCGATGAAGATGGAAGCGGCTATCACCGCACCCGTTGACGGCGTCATCGATAGGCTCGCAATCGGTGCCACTCAGCAGGTTGACGCGGGTGACCTTTTGGTTGTAATCAGTCCAGCCAAGTAATCTTGTGCGGGCGACATGCTCGCACAAGCTTGGAGTGACACAGTGACACCGAAGAACACACCCGATTCTCCGGAGGACGATTCCCTCGGCGTTCTCGACGAGGCCGCCTCGTTGGATACGACCGCCTTGGGCATCCTCGGGCAGACCGCGCAGGTGAATGTCGCGCTTCCGCGTGACGAAGACGACGACCTCGTCGACGACTCCGTTGTGGACGGTGAGATCTACTCGGAGCTCGTCATCGACGGCGAGACCGAACCCCCGGCACCGTCGGCAGAGACCGGACGTATTCTGCTGGACGGTTCCGGAATCATCATCGAGCTCCCCGCCACGGAGCCTTCCTCGGAACCCGTTGCGGATGCCGTCGACGAGATCGTCGATCCCGTGGTCGAGCCCGACACCGGTGACCGGACGGATGCTGCCGCCCCAGTTTCTGCGGATGAAACAGTGATCGCCGAGGTCGTCGCAGAGCCCGAAATGCCGGCGCCGGCTGCCGCTGCTTCGGCTGCGGCCGCGGTGGACGCGGCAGCAGGGAGCTCCCGGCCCACGCCTGCGGCTAAGAGCACGCCCAAGGCCAAAGCCAAGGTCAAGACAAAGGCCAAGAAATCGACGCCCACCCCGGCCGAGACGACAGCGCCTGCGACTCCGAAACCCGCCGAACCCCGGCCCGCAGCATCCGCCGCACAGAAGCCGGCCGCATCCGCTGCGCCGGCCGCGCCGGCCGCGCCGGTCGCGCCGGTCGCACAACCGGTGACCCCGGTCGAAAAGCCGGTGGAGCCGAAGGCGGAAAGCGCGACATCCGCGTGGATCGCGGCGGCTATGAAGCAGGATGTCACCGCAACCACGTCCACAGAGTCAGTGGCTACAGCATCCGAGTCGACCCAGACCGGGTCGCCCCTGACAACGTCGGCGCAGACCGCGCCCAAGCAGTCAGAGAACGCACCGGCAGAGACCCTGCCCGCCGAAACGAAGAGCGAGACCGTGACCACTTCCCAGGAAGACCCGAAGCCGACTGAGACGGCGCTCGCGCAGCGCCCCGTGGCGGCCCGTCCAGAGGTCGCGCTGACCTCCAAGCGTCTGGGTGACCAGATCGGCCAGTCCAACCGCGAGTCAGCCGATCTGCTCACCGCCGACCGGTTGCTCGACCCGCAGCGGCTCACCAAGCCCGAGCCCGAGGGTGGCTGGAGCCGTTTCCTGTACACGATCTCCGGTCGCAAGCTCAACATCGGTGATGGCAAGAAGGTGCGCGCACGCAAGGCGTTGAGCGCTCGGATTGCAGCACCGCTGGCCGGTGGGGCCCGGTTCGTGCCGGTGCTGTCGCGCAAGGGCGGCGTGGGTAAGACCACGATCACGGCTCTGCTGGGAATGGCTCTGGCGGATGCCCGTGACGACCGGGTCATCGCTGTCGACGCGAACCCGGACCGGGGAACGTTGGCCGACCGAGTCGTGCGCACCAACGGCCGTTCTGTACGCGACCTCGTTCGTATCCACGACGAGGTCAAGGGATATCACGACATCTCCGCGATCGTCGCGCGAGACACCACTCGACTCGACGTGCTCGCCTCGGATTCCGACCCGCGTGTTGCCGAAGCCTTCAGTGACGACGACTATCGTGACGTCGCTGATGTTGCAGCGCACTACTACTCGCTCGTGCTCACCGACACCGGTACCGGCATCGTGCACTCGGTCATGGGCGCGACGCTTGATCTGTCGGATCAGCTCATCATCGTGTCTGGGCTGAGCGTCGATGAGGCACGTCTCGCATCGGAGACGCTGACCTGGCTCGAGACCAACGGCTACGAGGATCAGGCGCGCGGCGCAATCATCGTGCTCAACCAGTCAACTCCCGGCAGCCCCCTGGTGCGGCTGAACGAGCTCGAAGCCCACTTCGGTACGCGCGCGCGCAACGTCGTGCGGATGCCGTACGACACGCAGATCGCCGGCGGCGGAACCATCGTGTTCTCCAACCTCCAGCCTGAGACCCGCAAGGCCGCTCGGGAACTCGCAGCATCCCTCATTGAGGCCCTGCGTACGAGCGCAGCCTGATGACCGTTCGGGAGATTCGCGTCTTCGGCGACCCGGTGCTGCGAACCGTCTGCGCACCGATCGAGGAGATCGATGACGGGATCCGGTCATTGGTCGCTGACCTCGTGGACAGCGTCGAGCTGCCCGGACGTGCCGGCGTCGCAGCCCCCCAGATCGGATTCGCTGTTCGTGCATTCAGCTACAACATCGACGGCGACATCGGGTACGTGCTCAACCCGGTACTGACCGAGGTGCGTGGAGACCCGGTGCCGACCGGGGAGGGCTGCCTGTCTGTGCCCGGGCTCTGGCATGACGCGCTGCGGCATCCCTGGGCACGTGTCGAAGGCATCGACCTCGATGGCAACCCGGTGATCCTCGAGGGCGAAGGGCTGCTCGCGCAGGCGCTGCAGCACGAGACCGATCACCTCGACGGCAACCTCTACCTCACCCGTCTCACACCCGAGGATCGCAAGATTGCGATGCGCCAGGTTCGCGAGAGCGACTGGTTCTGATGCGAACTCCGTAGCCTGATCAACGAGAAATGCCCCTGCTCGCGCAGGGGCATTTCTCGTTAGGGAGCTTGTGTGCTCAGCCGATGGCGACGTTCGTGGTGTGCACCGGCTCGTCGTAGATTGCCGAGATCTCATCGGCGAAGTCCGACACGATCACGTTGCGCTTGATCGAGAGCTTCGGCGTGAGGTGGCCGCTCGCCTCGGTCCACTCCGATTCGAGGATCGTGAACTTGCGGATCGATTCTGCGCGGGAAACCTTACCGTTCGCGGCGTCGATGGCGCGCTGCACCTCGGCACGGACTGCCTCGTTCTTCGAGGCATCCGCAAGCGGCATGCTCTCGTCGAGTCCGTTGTTCTTCAGCCAGGTGGGCAGCATCTCGGAGTCAAGCGTGACCAGTGCCGCGATGAACGGCTTCTGATCGCCGACGACGACAACCTGACCAATGATCGGGTTTGACCGGATGGGGTCCTCCAGGGCGGCCGGTGCGACGTTTTTGCCGCCGGCGGTAACCAGGATCTCCTTCTTACGACCCGTGATCGTGAGGAAGCCTTCCGAGTCGAAACTGCCGATGTCTCCGGTGCGGAACCAGCCGTCGTGGAACGACTCGGCGGTCGCCTCGGGGTTGTTCCAGTACTCCTTGAAGACGTTGATGCCCTTGACTTCGATCTCTCCGTCTTCGCCCAGACGAACTCCGACACCGGGAAGTGCGGGACCGACCGTACCGATCTTGGACTTGTCAGCGAGGTTCACCGTCGCCGGTGCCGTGGTCTCGGTGAGGCCGTAGCCTTCGAGGATCACAACGCCGAGGCTGTGGAAGAAGTGTCCGAGGCGTGCGCCCAGGGGAGCGGAACCGGAGACCGCGTAGGCGATGTTGCCGCCCATCGCGGCGCGGAGCTTGCTGTAGACGAGCTTGTCGAACAGTGCGAACTTGATCTTCAGCCCCAGCGGGATCTTCTTGCCCGCTTCGAGGAGTTTGGAGTGTTCGATCGCAGCATCCGCCGCGGCGCGGAAGATCTTGCCCTTGCCGCCCGCTTCGGCCTTCTGCTCGGCGGAGTTGTACACCTTCTCGAAAACACGGGGAACAGCGAGCAGGAAGGTGGGCTTGAAGGATCCGAGCGCCTCGAGCAGCTGCTTCGTATCGGGCTGGTGCGCGGTACGGACACCAGCATGGATGTTCAGGATCGAGATGAACCGGGCGAACACGTGCGCAGTCGTGATGAACAGCACCGTCGATGCGTTCGGCATTCCCACAACCTTGTCGAGCGCCTTGGCCGAGTTGCGGGTCAGCTCGACGAAGTTGCTGTGTGTGAGAACGCAGCCCTTGGGGCGACCCATCGAGCCGGAGGTGTAGATCAGCGTCGCGATGTCAGAGCCCACGGCGATATTGCGGCGGCGTTCGATCTCAGCATCCTCAACGCCAGCGCCAGCCGCGGTGAGCGAGTCGATGGCTCCGAGATGCAGCTGCCAAACCTCACGAATGAGGGGGAGATCTCCGCGGACCTCGTCGAGCTTGGCGAAGTGGTCCGCGGATTCGACGATGAGCGCGCTGGCCCCGGAATCCTCCATGATCCACTGGATCTGCGCGGGGGAGCTGGTCTCATAGATCGGGACCATCACCGCACCGGCGTAGAACAGCGCGAAGTCGACCAGCGTCCATTCATACGTGGTGCGCGCGAGGAATCCGACCTTCTCGCCAGGCTGGATGCCAGCGGCCGCGAAACCCTTGGCAAGGGCGATCACTGCGGTCTGGAAGTCGGCGGCGCTGACATTGTGCCAACCGGCACCGCGAGGAAGAGAGAACAGTGCGAGATCGGGCGTTGCCTCGACGCGCTTCACCAGCAGATCGGTGATGTTCGCCTCTGGATCAGCGGGGACGATCGCAGGAACTTCAATTTGGACCACGGCAACTCCTTCGGTACCGGTAGGGCACGGGTTCCCAAGAGTCTAGGGCACGAGAGCACCCGGAACGGGGTGATTCTGGAATCCAGTTGCGCAGTTTGTGAAACTGAGTCGCACCACGTGCGAGGCGATGGCGCGGCTGCGCTGCTGGAAGCATCGCCTCGGGGATAGACTTCGAGACGATGTTCTACTGGCTGATGAAGTACGTTGTGGTCGGCCCCATCGTCAAGGCGATCTTTCGTCCTTGGATCGTGGGGAGAAGCAACGTGCCCAAGCACGGCGCCGCCATCCTGGCGAGCAACCACCTCTCGGTCTCCGACTCGGTGTTTCTGCCGTTGCTGATCGATCGACGGATGTCGTTCCTCGCGAAGAGCGACTACTTCACCGGCCGCGGCATCAAAGGGTGGGCCACGAAGTATTTCATGAAGGCGACCGGTCAGATTCCGATCGACCGTTCCGGTGGCAAAGCATCCGAGGCATCGCTGAACACCGGGCTGCAGGTGCTCGGCCGCGGCGACCTGCTCGGCATCTACCCGGAGGGCACACGCAGCCCCGACGGCAAGCTCTATCGCGGCCGCACGGGACTTGCGCGCATGGCGCTCGAGGCGAAGGTCCCGGTGATCCCGCTGGTCATGGTCGACACCGACACGGCGATGCCGATTGGTCAGACCGTTCCGCGGCTGGTGCGCGTCGGGATTGTCATCGGCGAACCACTGGACTTCTCGCGCTATGCCGGAATGGAGAACGATCGCTATATCTTGCGGTCGGTCACCGACGAGATCATGGTCGCTCTGCAGCGGCTCGGTCAGCAGGAATACGACGACGTCTACGCCTCTTCGGTGAAAGAGCGGATGCCCCGTCGTAACTGACGCCGGTTACCGCTCTCCTGGCCAGTAAGCTGGGGAAATGCCTCAGCAGCACGATGCCAACCTTGACGTCTGGCGCTCCCTTCCCATCAAGCAGCAGCCCATCTGGACAGATGGCGATCGCGTCGCCGATGTGTCGAAGCAGATCGCGGCTCTTCCTCCGCTGGTGTTCGCCGGTGAGGTAGACAATCTTCGCGACCGCTTGGCGCGCGCAGCATCCGGAAACGCGTTCCTCCTGCAGGGCGGTGACTGCGCCGAGACCTTCGCCGGGGCGACCGCTGAGCAGATCCGAAACCGGATCAAGACCGTGTTGCAGATGGCGGTCGTACTCACGTACGGCGCGTCGATGCCCGTCGTCAAGATGGGGCGCATGGCCGGGCAGTTCGCCAAGCCCCGCTCGAGCGATACCGAGACCCGCGGCGAGGTCACACTGCCCGCATACCGTGGCGATATCGTCAACGGCTACGACTTCACCGAGGGTTCCCGGCAGCCCGACCCAGATCGTTTGTTGCAGGGCTATCACACAGCAGCATCCACGCTGAACCTCATCCGCGCTTTCACGCAGGGTGGATTCGCGGACCTGCGTGAGGTGCACTCCTGGAACAAGGGCTTCGCGCAGAACCCGGCGAACCAGCGGTACGAGCGGATGGCGGCCGAGATCGATCGGGCCATCAAGTTCATGGAGGCTGCTGGCGCGGACTTCGAAGAGCTCAAGCGCGTCGAATTCTTCACCGGCCACGAAGGCCTGCTGATGGACTATGAGAGCCCGATGACGCGCATCGATTCGCGCACGGACACTCCGTACAACACCTCAGCGCACTTCCTGTGGATCGGAGAGCGCACGCGTGACCTCGACGGTGCGCACGTTGATTACTTCTCCAAGATCCGCAACCCCATCGGCGTGAAGCTCGGGCCGACGACGACACCGGAGACGGCGCTTCAGCTGATCGACAAGCTCGACCCGGACCGTGAGCCGGGCCGGTTGACGTTCATCACGCGCATGGGCGCCGGCAAGATTCGGGATGCCCTGCCGCCGCTGCTGGAAGCCGTTCGCGAATCAGGTGCTCAGCCGCTGTGGGTCACCGACCCCATGCACGGCAACGGCATCACGACGCCCACCGGCTACAAGACGCGTCGCTTCGACGACGTCGTGGACGAGGTGCGTGGCTTCTTCGAGGCACACCGTGCGGTGGGAACCTTCCCGGGCGGCATCCATGTCGAACTCACCGGTGACGATGTGACTGAATGCCTGGGCGGCTCTGAGCACATTGACGAGGCCGCTCTCGCGACCCGTTATGAGAGCCTGTGCGACCCGCGCCTGAACCACATGCAGAGCCTCGAGCTCGCGTTCCTCGTGGCGGAGGAGCTCGAGAAGCGCTGAGCGCCTTCCCACTTTTCTTTCGAGAACGCAGAAACCGCCCTTTCGGATGCTGAGGAAGGGCGGTTTCTGCGTTGTCGGTCGGGGTGTGGATAACTCTGACAGGCCGGGTGGTTGAGGCGGCAGGATCGGGAGATGCGACCGCGGACCAGATTGCCTTCCTCATTGCGAGGCCAGACGTTTCATGTGCAGACGGGTGCCTCGCGCGGTGCGAGCGAGAAACGGATGCGAGGACGCGATCTGGTACGTCCGTTTCATGGGGTGCGCTCCGCTGAACCTGTGGAGACTCTGCGCGATCGCTGCGCGGCATTGAGTCGGGCGCTCGGATCTCACCAATTCTTCAGCCACGTCACGGCCGCTGAACTGTGGCGGATGCCTCTGCCCGAGGATTATCCGGATCTGCATGTGACCGCGGTGGGTGCGCGCGGGCGTGTGCGTCGGCCGGGTGTTGTCGGTTGGGAGCGTGGTGAGGAAGACCTGCCGACGTTCACCCGGGACGGGATCCGGTTGCTCAGCCCGGCGGATGTCTGGTGCCAGTTGTCGACGATGCTCTCGCGGGACTGGCTTGTCGCGGTCGGAGACTTTCTCATCAGCGGGGAGATAGATGACACTGGCAGGCGTCGACAGCCGTTGTGCACGAAGGAGGATCTCATCGCAGCAATCAGCCGGCATGGTCGGCGCCGTGGTGCGGCCGCGATCCGGTGGGCGATGAAGCGGCTACGGCAACCAGTGGACTCTCCGCGCGAGACACTGCTTCGGCTGGCACTGATCGCCGGTGGCCTGCCCGAACCGGAAGTGCAGCTCGAGGTGCGCACGAGCAGGGGCATGCTTCATGGTGACCTGGGCTACCGGAAGGAGCGGCTCATCATCGAGTACCAGGGGGACGAACACCGCACCTCGCGTGCGCGCTGGTTGAAAGACCTCACGCGAGTCCAGCTCCTCGAGGATGCCGGATACCGCGTCATTCTCGTCGGCGCGGACGACTTGCGCGATGGTGCCCGCGACCTGATCGAACGGATCCGCCGAATTCTCGTCGCCGCGGGCTGACCCGATCGCGCGCGGGTCTCGAGAACGCACAAACCGTCCTTCCGGATGCCGAGGAAGGGCGGTTTGTGCGTTCTCGGCGCTTACAAGACGCCTCGGATCTGCATATAGACCTCGGTGCTGGCACGGCGCATCGAACCGGACGCGGGATCTGTTCCAGTGACCTCGGTATTTCCGTTGGCTAGTGCGCTCCAAAGCTTGTTCCACGTTGGGCTGAAGCCGTTGTCTCTGAGTACCTGGGCCGCTTCATCGCGGGTGAGGCCTACGACGTTAGGCACCTCAAAAAGCTGAGGCCCCTTCGACACAACCAAACGCGTCGAATCGCCCGGGCGCCAGTTGCCGCCGCCCTCACGTTCGGCCATGGAGATGACGATGCCGGCCTCGACATCGTTGCTGAACTCCTCGACCTGCTCGCTGACTGAGATCTCTTTCTCGGCCAGCGCTGCGACTGCGTCGTCAGCCGACATCCCGACGACATCAGGAAGCCCGCCCAGCGAGACGTACAGCTCGACGGAGTCGTCTTCGAACAGGTCGCAGCCTTCGCCGCAGATATACGGCTCACCTTCGGCACGCGGCGTCACGAAGGCATTGATCACGATGTCGTCGGCAGCGTCGGAGTAGAGCTCGAGCGTCTCATCAGCCACATTGACGTTGAGCTCAGCGAGGTACTGGCGTGCCTCTTCCTCGGTCTTGCCATTCAGAGGCTCGATGGTGTGCAGCGTGGGACCCGTGGAGACGAACACGGTCACGGATGCGCCCTTATCGAGTCGCTCACCAGCACCGGGATCAGAATCGATGACCGTGCCGGCAGGAACCTCGACCGAGCTCCTCTCGCCGGGAACGGCGACGAGTTCTTCGTCCGCCAACAGCGCGGTCGCTTGCTCCAGTGTCTTTCCGGCAACGCTCGGCACGGCCACGAGCGAACCCGGTCCAGACCCGAACCACCAACCGACACCGCCGGCAACAACAGCCAGCAGCAACACCAGAGTGAGCAAGAATGCGCCGCGCGCGCGACGTTTGGAAGATCGACGTCGAAGCAGCGTCGCGTTGTCGATGGGCTGCTGGACAGCGGTACCCGCCGTGGCCACCGGTCCGGTCGGATCATCAAACGCCATCGTCGTCGGCATGACCTTGGTCAGATCACCGGAGTCGCTCTGGGAACGCAGGGGCACAGTCGCCGTCGTTGTAGCCATGGGTGATACGCCGAGCTCGCGCTCGATCTCGCGGAGCCGGTCGAGCATCTGCTGAGCGTCGTTCGGTCGCTCATCCGGAGACTTCTCCGTCGACCACAGTACGAGTTCGTCCAGCGGCTCGGGAACGCCCGGATTGCGCACACTCGGTCGCGGCACTGACTCGGTCGCGTGCTGGAAAGCGATCTGCATCGGCTGCTCGCCCTTGTACGGCTGCTCGCCGGTGAGCATCTCGTAAAGCATGATGCCCAGCGCATAGATGTCGCTGCGGGCGTCGGCCATGCCTCGCGTGACGAGTTCCGGCGCGAGGTAGGCGATCGTGCCGAGCAGTTGCTGGCCCGTCGCGGTATTGGCAGTCGTCGCACGGGCAAGACCGAAGTCGCCGATCTTGATCCGGCCGTCTTCAGCGAGCAGCACGTTCTCAGGCTTAACGTCACGGTGAACGATGCCGGCCTTGTGCGCTGCTGCAAGTCCGGAGAGGATCGCGTCCATGATCGTGATGGTCTGAGCAATGCTCAGCCGGCGTTGCTCGCGCATCAGCTCTCTCAGCGTGATGCCGGGAAGATACTCCATGACGAGGTAGGCGAGTTCGCCGTCCTGGCCCTGGTCGAAGACATTGACGACGTGTGGATCGGCCAACCGAGCGGCTGCGCGAGCCTCTTGGATGAACCGACTCTGGAACACCGAATCGTCGCTGAGATGCCCGTGCATGACCTTGAGCGCGATGCGGCGCTCCAAGCGCAGGTCAGTGGCGACGTAGACGGTGGCCATACCGCCGCGGGCGATACGCGCACGCACACGGTAACGGCCGTCGACAAGCCGCCCGATGAGGGGGTCGGCCTGCTGATTGGTCGTCACGTACAGAGTCTATGAAGAACTGGCTGAAAGCCAGGGGAGCGGCTCACCCTTTCGGCGCGGAAACACCGGGGAATCAGCCATGAAGTGCGATCCACTCGTACGCCTGAGCCTCCCAAGCGCCGTAGCGCTCCGGGTATGCCGAGATCTGCACGGCCTGTGCAGCGTCGGTGAAGCGCATGCTTTCCCAACCGGCGATGTCGAGCAGTCCTCGTGTGGTCTGGCCATTCGGATCGGATGCTCCGCCGAAGAAGACCCGGATGCTGCGATCACGATTCATGATCTGCTCTGGTGTACCCCAACCCGTACTCGGACGCTGCTGGAACAGTCCGAGCGAATCTCGATCTCCCCAGTCGAGGTTGCGCAACCACGACTCGACCATCGATGTGGCCAGCGCGATGGCGATACCGCGGTCGGAGACGCCGAGTTCGCGTCCGATGCTGATGATGAGCGCCGCGTTCTCCGCCTGCGGAGTATCGAGCGCCGCGGTCTGCGGCCCCGTAGCGGCGGGCGCTGGAGCAGCAGGTGCCGGCGCAGGTGCTGGGGCGGCCACGATGATGCTCTCGCCGGGATAGATGATCGAGGCAGGGCCCAATCCGTTCAGACGGTAGAGCTCGTCGAGAGAAATTCCGTGCTTCTGCGCGATGGCGAAGAGCGTATCGCCGGGGGCGACCGCGTGCGTGGATGCTGCGGAACCGGGCGCCGCGGGCGGAACCGCGGCAGGCGCAGGCGCAGGGGCAGGCGCAGGCGCAGGTGCCGGGGCCGCCGCGCCGGAGATCGTGATGACCTGTCCCGGGTAGATGACCGATGCGCGGCTGAGCCCGTTGGCGGCCAGTACCGCGTCGACCGACGAATCGTACTTCTGCGCAATGGCGAAGATTGTGTCACCGACGACGACGGTGTGCGTCACTGCGGCGGGTGCTGGCGCGGGAGCGGGAGCAGGTGTGGCGACCGGAGCCGAACCCGTGAGCGAGAGCGTCTGGCCGGGGTAGATGACCGAGCGCCAGCTCAGATCGTTCCACGTGAGCACGTCGACCGTGCGGAGAGCGAACTTCGCGGCGATTGCGGAGACAGTGTCACCGCTCTGCACGACGTAGGAGGTCGGGGCCGCAGCCATCGGAATCGGTTTGGGAACCACTGTCAGTCGATGATGCGATCCAGTATCGAAAGATGTTGTGGCAGCGGTGGCGGGCGCGGCGCTGAACGCCGTCGCCAGAACCCCCAGCACTGCTGCTGGGACGCCGATTTGGGCGTAGCGGGTGCGGTGTCGCTCGGTTTGGAGTCTCAAGGATTCCCCCCTTTTGGGCTCATGAAACGCTGACACGGATGTAAACAGATGTCAACCAGAGTGACTGATGTTACTGGAGTGACACGCGGGAGAATGTGCGATGTTTCCCGGGAAATGAGATAGTCGAACAGTGTCTGAGACTGCTCCCGAAACCCCGGCCTTCGAATGGCTGACGACCCCGGACCTCGTTGAGATCCTCGACGAACCGCTGGGCCGCGTCAGGAGGCTGATTGCCGAGCAGTACCTCGTCGGCTCCAGCCGCAACGGCGCGTTCGCGGTTCCGTCGATCTTCATCGTCGACGCGCGTCCGCTGGCCTCGCTGCGCGGCACGATCATCGTGCTGAAGGATGCGGGGTTCAGCGATGACGAGGTCATCGACTGGCTGATGGCCGACCAGGAAGAACTCGGGCGCACGCCGATCGCGGCGCTTCTCGACGGCCACAAGAGCGCGGTTCGCCGCGTCGCGCGCACTCTCGCCTGAGCGCACTCTCGCCAGGCGCGCTTTCACCAGGTGCCCTGCACCTGAGGAGGAACCTGCTCCGCTTCAGGCGGTTCGCACCGTCGCCGCTCGCGCGAGATCGCGCAGTTCGCTGACCGAGGCGTTGTCCAGCCGTGCGCCGGAAAGTGCGCGGTCCGCCTCCTGCGCGTAGGAATCGATGAGTTCCTCTACACGCGAGAGCGCCCCGGACTCGACGATCGTCGCCTGCAGGGCGGCCACCTGCTCAGGCGCAAGCTCGGGGTCACCGAGCATCTCATCGAGCACTCGGCGCCCCGACGGCTCAAGTCGTTCGCGGGTGAACGCGATCAAGACAGTGCGCTTGCCTTCGCGCAGATCATCGCCAGCTGGTTTCCCTGTGACGGACTCATCGCCGAACACGCCGAGCACATCGTCGCGCAGCTGGAAGGCCATTCCCACCGGATGCCCGAAGCTGCGCAGAGCGTCCGACTGCGCCTTCTCGGCACCCGCGAGCGCGGCGCCGAGAAGGAGTGGCTGCTCGATGCTGTAGCGCGCGGATTTCAACGAGACGATGCGCAGGGCACGGTCGGCATGCTCGGATGCTGGATTCACCCGCCACGCGGACTCCTCAGCGATGTCGAGGAACTGGCCGACAGTGACGCCGCGACGCATGCGTGCGTACTCAGCTCGCACAGCGGGCGCGTGAGCATGATCGGTCAAAGCCTGCTCGAGCAGGTCATCGCTCCAGGCCACCAGCATATCTCCGAGCAGGATCGCGGAGGCGCGCCCGAAGGCCTCGGCGTCCCCAGCCCAGGCGGATTCTCGGTGCTGCATCTCGAGAGCTCGGTGCGCGGCCGGGCGTCCGCGTCGCGTGTCGGAGTTGTCGATGAGGTCATCGTGCACGAGGGCGGCGGACTGGAAGATCTCTAGCGCCGCGCAGAGGTCCCACACAGCATTCGATTCGCCCGCATTTCGATCCGCGAATCGAGCGACTGAGCGCCATCCGGCATGGCAGAAGCGGGCGCGGAGGCGCTTGCCGCCGCGCAGGGTTTCAGCTGCGGCATCGATGAACATCTCCGCATCCGGACCATACTGCGCTGACTCGGCGCGAAGCCCGCTCAGAACAAGGTCGAGGCGAGGGGCGATGGCATCGTGGACTAGCGTGGGAGAAAGCACGATACTCAGCTTAGGTTCTCAGCTGATATCTAGCCTCTGCGCCTGAGCCAGCGTAGACTGAAGCCACTGAACCCAAGGGGGGCGTTATGCCACTGTCAGAACAGGAGCAGCGTCTGCTCGATGAGATGGAACGCCATCTCCTGCATAACGACGCCGACATCGTCAGCGCGCCTTCCGGAGATCGCACTCTCAGCTACCGAAACCTTGTGTACGGTGCTGTTCTGCTTCTGGTCGGCATCGGCGCGCTCGTCGCTGGTGTGGCGCTCGGTGGCCAGATCGGCGCGGTCGGCAGCATCATCATCGGTGTCATCGGCTTCGCGGCCATGGTTTCCGGTGTGATCCTCGCAGCCACGCCGGTTCGTCGAACCGGCCCGAGCCGCGTCTCGAACACGAAGCGGCCGACGTCGCCGCAGAGTTCGGCCTCATTCATGGATCGTATGAACGATCGTTGGGATCGTCGCCAAGACGGTCGCTGACCCTCTTCCTTTTACAGACCCGGATGCAATCGCATCCGGGTCTTTTTTGTGTGCACTCCGTTTTCCTCCACTCGCATGACGACCCGATTCTCCGCGTGATCACGGGGGAGTTCTGGCAGGAGGTGAACGAATCTGCCATGCTGTCGAGACATTGCCATATAAAAGTGGAGCAAAGTGGAGTAAAGTGGGGCCAACCTCGATTTGGCCGGAAACAGAGGGGGTGATGGCCGATGTTGTTGGGGACGCACGCACCGAAGCTCGACGACAAAGGTCGGGTCATCCTGCCGGCGAAGTTTCGTGAGGATCTCGGTGGCGGCATCGTGGTCACCCGTGGCCAGGAGCGTTGCCTGTATGTCTTCAGCACCGCCGAGTTCGAGGCCATGCACGAGCGGATCCGTCAGGCGCCGCTCAGCAATAAGCAAGCCCGTGATTTTCTGCGCATGTTCCTCTCCGGAGCGAGCGCCGAAATGCCGGACAGCCAGAACCGCATCACCATCCCTGCTCCCCTCCGTCAGTACGCGGGGCTCGAGAAAGAGCTCATCGTCACGGGCGTCGGCGCACACGCCGAGATCTGGGATGCTGCGGCCTGGAACGACTACCTCGCTGCTGGCGAGGACAGCTATTCAGAATTGGAACAGGAGGTGATTCCGGGACTCTTCTGACCTCGACTGTGATGCCCCGCCGCTCCCGCCCCGACACACTTCCCCGGTGCCGGGTCGAGAAGCGGAGGGGGATCAGAGTCGAAGGTCAACCGGAAAAGATCATGAATCTTCGCGACATACATACCCCGGTTCTCCTCGAGCGCTGCATCGAGCTGTTGGCCCCGGCGCTGCAGCACGACGGAGCAGTGCTGGTGGATGCCACGCTCGGCATGGGCGGACACTCCGAAGCCCTGCTGGAGCGTTTCGACAACATTCGGCTCATCGGCCTCGACAGGGACACCGACGCACTGCGCATCGCCGGACAGCGACTGGAACGGTTCGCTGACCGCATCACGCTGGTCCACACCGTGTACGACGAGATCGGGCTGCACGTGCATGGCGCGTCGGGCATCCTCATGGATCTCGGCGTCTCCTCCTTGCAGCTTGATGAGGCGGAGCGCGGCTTCGCCTATGCGAAGGATGCTCCGCTGGACATGCGTATGGACCAGACGAAGGGCGTCACTGCCGCTGAGGTACTCGCCACATACAGCGAGGGCAACCTCCGGCGCATCTTCGAGCGCTACGGCGAGGAAAAGCTCGCCGCACGCTACGCGCGCTTCATCGTGCAGGCGCGGGACGAGAATCCCTTCGTCCGTTCGCAGGACCTGGTCGACCTGCTGCAGCAGGCCACTCCCGCGGCAGTGCAGCGAGCCGGTCACCCGGCCAAGCGGGTCTTCCAGGCGTTGCGCATCGAAGTGAACTCCGAGCTCAGCGTTCTCGCCGATGCGATCCCCGCGGCGATGGACGCCCTCGACGTCGGTGGGCGCATCGTCGTGATGAGCTATCAGTCGCTGGAGGACCGCTTGATCAAGCAAGCCTTCGCCGCGGCATCCGCATCCACTTCACCGGCCGGGCTCCCCGTGGAACTCCCCGAGCATGCTCCGCGTTTCCGGACCATCACCAAGGGTGCAGAACTCGCCAGCGATGAAGAGAAGGCACGCAACCCGCGCGCGATCCCGGTGCGCTTGCGCGCCGCTGAACGAATCAGGGAGGCAGCATGAGTCGCGCGACCGCGGCAGCGCTGCTGCCCGAACCACAGGCCCCCGCGACGCGTCCTGATCGCCGACTCAAGCCGGTCACAGCACCCGCCCCGCGGCGGCGTCCCAAACTCGCCTACGCCCTGATCGCCCTCGCGGGAGCAGCAGCGATCGGCATCGGCCAGATCGGCTTGTCACTGGCGATCACGCAGGACTCGTTCGTGCTCGCAGACCTGAAGGCGCAGGAACGCGAACTCAACCTGCAATCCAGCGCCCTCAGCGATGATCTGGCCGGCATATCTTCTCCGCAGATGTTAGCGACCAAGGCTGCAGAACTGGGCCTCGTCGTCACCGGCTCTGCCTCCTACCTGCGACTGAGCGACGCCACGATCTTCGGGTCGAACACCGGAGCCGGCAGCCAATCGACCGTAGACCCGCGCGGCAACGGGGCCGTTCACAACGCCCTGCTGCAGCAGCCGGCGCCGCCGCCCGCCGCAGAAGAAGTACCTGCAACTGACGAGGCTGTGGACGCGGTCGATCCGAACCTTCCCCCGCCCATCACCGAGGGGCTCCCGAGCCCATCGACCCGCTGATCGGACATGGAGACACCCACATGACGACACGAGCAACGCGCGGCCCACGCCGACGTACTGTCGTCGCTCTCGCGGTGATCCTGGCTGTGCTGGCCGCATTCGTTGTGCGCTTGGTTGACATCCAGGTCGTGAGCGCGACCGAGCACGTCGATGATTCCCTGCATGTGGGCAAGCTCGGCACCACCAAGACTCTGTATGGCGATCGCGGAACAATCGTCGACGCCAGTGGCGTTACTCTGGCCTCGAGCATGAAGGTCTATGACGCGCAGCTCAGTCCTAGCCTGATCGTCGAGGTCGAGGAGGACGAGAAGAACCCGCCGAAGCTGCCCTGGAATGAAGCCGCCGACAAGATCGCGGAGATCATCGGTCAGGATGCTGATGAGCTTCGCACTGCCGTGGCCGCCAATCTCGAGGCAGACCCGCACTCGCAGTACTACCTGCTGAAGAACGGACTCAGCACGGAGAAGTATCTCGAACTGCGCGACCTCGGGCTCGTTTATCTCGACATGATTCCGCGGGAGACCCGGGTCTACCCGAATGGCGCGGTGGCCGGAAACGTGGTCGGCTTCGTCGACAGCGCGGGTCAGGGGCAGGCTGGAGTCGAGCAACTCGAAACATCGTGCCTCGCGCCGACCGATGGTGAGCACAGCTATCTGCGCAGCACAACCGGAGTGATCATTCCGGGCAGCGAACGCACCGTCGAAGCGCAGGACGGCGGCACGGTGCAGCTCACGATCAACAGCGATCTGCAGTGGTATCTGCAGCAGATGATGACTGAGGAAGCACAGGCTCAGGGGGCAAAAGCCGCCACCGCCGTGGTCGTCGAGGTCAAGACCGGAAAGATTCGGGCGGCGGCCGAGTGGCCCTCGCTCGACCCGAATGATCTGAACGCCTCGAATCCCGACGACTGGGGAACGAAGGTCTTTACACGCACGTTCGAGCCCGGCTCGACCTACAAGGCGGTGACTGCGGCGACCCTGATCGAGGAGGGCGCCGTCGATGACAGCACCACCGTGAGTGCGTCGAGTCGAGAGACCTTCCCGAACGGTGCAATGGTCAACGACGCGTTCGTGCACGGCGCCTACGAGTACACACTCGCTGGAGCCCTGATCGACTCGTCGAACGTCGCCCTGTCGAAATTCGGCACGATGGTCGATCCCCAGACCCGGTACGACTATTTGCAGAAATTCGGCGTCGGCGAGAAGACGATCAACTTTCCGCGCGAGGAGGGCGGCAGCCTGCATCCGGTTTCGAAGTGGGACAGTCAGTCGCTCTACACGACGACGTTCGGTCAGTACTTCACCGTCACTGCCCCGCAGGTCGCCAGCGTGTACCAGACCATCGCCAACGGCGGCGAGAAGATCGATCTCTCGCTCATCGAATCGTGCACGCTGCCTGACGGCACCGTCGTCAAGCCCGAGGCGCCTGAGCGTGAACAGATCGTCTCGGAGGCCACTGCCGACAAGGTCGCGCGGATGATCGAGAACGTCGCGGTGCAGGGCGGCCTCGCTGAACGGGTCGAGGTTCCCGGCTATCGCATCGGCATCAAGACCGGTACGGCGGAGGTTCCCGACGGGCACGGCGATTACAAGTCGGGCATCTACTTCACGAGTATGGTCGGCTTCGCTCCGGTGGACGATCCTGAGTACGTCGTGATCGTCACGCTCGACGAGCCGACTAGAATTACTTCATCAGCAGCGACGGCGGCCGGCTTCCAGAAGGCGATGACCCAGGTCCTGAAGACCTACCGCGTCTCACCGTCCACGGAACCGATGGACGAACTGCTTCCCAAGTTCAAGTAGCCGGCGTGAAGCCGCGCATGGAGATGTCATGATCGCCCTGTCGTTTGCCGAGATCGCTGCCATCACCGGCGGCGAACTGCGCACCATCGACGCTGATACCGCACAGGCAGTGGCCAGCGGCGTCGTCGATACCGATTCTCGGAAGATGACCGCAGGCGGCATCTTTGTAGCCAAGCCGGGCGCTGAGACCGACGGACACCGTTTCGTCGAGGCCGCCGCTGCCAACGGCGCGGTCCTCGCGCTCGTGGAGCACGCCGTCGTCGCCGACATCTCACAGATCATCGTTCCGGATGCCGTGGCGGCCCTGGCCGACCTCGCGCGTGCCGTCGTCGCCCGGGTTCGCGAATCCGGTGACATGAAGATCATCGGCATCACCGGGTCCAACGGCAAGACGACGACGAAGAACTTCCTCGCGCGCATCCTCAGCGATGAGGGAGAGACGATCGCGCCCATCGCCTCATACAACAACGAGGTCGGCGCGCCCGTCACGATGCTGCGGGTCACTGAGACGACACGGTTCCTCGTCAGCGAGTTCGGCGCGGCCGAACCCGGCAGCATCGCCCGCCTCGCCGGCCTGGTCGAGCCCGATGTCGCTGTCATCCTGATGGTCGGGATGGCGCACGCCGGCGGCTTCGGCGGCATCGAGGCAACAGCCCAGGCCAAATCCGAACTGATCACGGCCTCCCGGCCCAGCGGCGTCGCCGTGCTGAACATCGACGACTCACGCGTGTCCGCCATGCGCGAGATCGCGATCGCTCACGGCCAGCGCGTCGTCGGCTTCGGACAGAACGACTCCGCTGACGTGCGCGCGAGCGATATTCACGTCACCGCCGACGGCACGAGTGCAGTGATCACTGCGGCCGGTGAGTCACTGCCACTTCGATTGAAAGTTCTCGGTGCGCACCACATCAGTAACGCGGTGGCGGCAATTGCCGCAGCCGGCGTGCTCGGCGTCTCGACAGCGGATGCCATCGCGCGACTCGAAACGGTTGAGATCGCTGAGCGTTGGCGGATGCAGCCGATGGGTAACGACCGGGTGCGCATCATCAACGATGCGTACAACGCCAGCCCGGACTCGACCGCTGCCGCTCTGCGCACGCTCGCACAGATCACCGGGCCAGACGAGCGCACCGTCGCTGTTCTCGGTGCGATGAGCGAGCTGGGCGAGAGCGCAGGGGAGGAGCACGACCGGATTGGTCTGCTCGCCGTGCGGTTGAACATTCGCCGCATCGTCGTGGTCGGTTCTGAGGCACGACGGCTCTATCTCGCCGCCGTCGGCGAGGGATCGTGGGACAGCGAGGCTGTGCATCTGCCCGACCAGGACGCAGCCTTCGACTACCTCAGCACAGAGCTGCGCGACGGCGATCGCGTGCTCGTCAAATCATCCAATTCCGTGGGCCTCAGGCATCTCGGCGATCGTCTGGGAGAATTGTTCTCGTGAGATCACTCCTGATGGCAGCGGCGATATCGCTCGCCTTCACCCTTTTCCTCACCCCGGTCTTCTTGCGGCTGTTCCGCCGCTGGGGCTGGGGGCAGGTCATCCGCACCCCGGAAGACATCGCGAACCCGAGTCATGAGGCCAAGCGCGGCACCCCCACGATGGGCGGTGTGATCTTCATCATGGGCACGATCGTCGGCTACTTCGTCGGCGTCTACGTCGGTGGCAGCACCCCGGCACTGTCCGCGATTCTTGTCATCTGGCTCATGGTCGGCTTCGGTGTCGTCGGGTTCATCGACGACTATATGAAAGTGAAGTCGCAGCGCAGCCTCGGGCTGTCCGGCTGGCGGAAGGTCATCGGCCAGCTGATCGTGATGATTCCCTTCGGCATCGTCGCGTTGAACTTCAAGAACCAATGGGGGCAGACCCCTGCGAGCAGCCATGTGTCGCTGTTCCGTGACATCCCGTGGCTGAACCTCTTCAGCTTCGGCGTCATCATCGGCTGGATCCTCTATCTGATCTGGATCGCCGTGATCGGCATCGCAACATCGAACAGCGTGAACCTCACCGACGGCCTGGACGGTCTCGCCGCCGGAGCCGGTGTGTTCGTCGTCGGTGCCTACAGCCTCATCGCCTTCTGGCAGTTCAAGCAGTCCTGCATCGGCACCGGCGCTGGTGCCGAAGATGATGTTCTCGCGGCCTGTTATCAAGTGCGCGACCCCTTCAACCTCGCGATCATCGCTGCTTCGTTCGCGGCCGGCCTGATCGGATTCCTCTGGTGGAATGCGCCCAAGGCGAAGGTCTTCATGGGCGACGTCGGCTCGATGGCCATCGGTGGCGTCATCACCGCGATGGCGATCCTCACCCGCACCGAACTGCTGCTGCTCGTGATCGCCGGCGTTTTCGTGCTGTCGTCCGGATCGGTGATCCTGCAGCGTGCCTACTTCAAGATCACTCGCGGCAAACGGCTGTTCCTGATGAGCCCGTTCCACCACCACCTCGAGATGCGCGGTTGGCCAGAGGTGACCATCGTCGTCAGGTTGTGGATCATCGCCGGCCTTCTTGCTGTGTCAGCGGTCGGGTTGTTCTATGTCGAATGGCTCACGCTGGCATGACCAGATTGGATGCTCTGACCAGTTGGCACGCCGACTGGAAGGGTCTGCGGGTTGTAGTGCTCGGATTGTCGGTGACCGGCTTCTCCGCGGCCGACACCCTCACCGAGCTCGGCGCTGACGTGCTGGTGCTCTCCGAATCAGCCTCGGACGAGTACGAACGACTCGTCCCGGTCATCGGTGCGCAACTGGAACTCGGACCGCTCAGTGAGGTTCCTGAAGTGCTTCGCGAGTTCGGTGCTGATGTCGTCGTCGCATCCCCGGGGTTCTCGCCGTCGCATCCGGTAATCCGCTGGGTGCAGGAATCCGGCATCGCCCTCTGGGGTGACGTGGAACTTGCCTGGCGCGTGCGCGATAAGGTCGTGCGCGCAGACGGCACTCCGGCGGATTGGGTGCTCATCACCGGCACCAATGGCAAGACGACGACGACACAGCTGACGGCGTCGCTGCTTGTCGCAGGCGGACTGCGTGCTGCGCCCTGCGGCAACATCGGAATTCCAGTATTGGATGCTGTGCGTGATCCTGCCGGCTTCGATGTGCTGGTCGTCGAACTCTCCAGCCACCAGCTCTGGTACATCGCACAGAGCAGCGCGGCAGGGGAGCTGGTTCCCTACGCGTCGGTTTGTCTGAACCTCGCTGACGATCACCTCGTCTGGCACGGCAGCGCCGAGGCCTACCGCGCGGCAAAGGCCATCGTCTACCGCAACACGCGAGTCGTCTGCGTGTACAACAAGGCCGACGCGGCAACGCAGCACATGGTCGAGGAAGCAGATGTCACGGAGGGCGCCCGAGCCATCGGCTTCGATCTCGGCGTGCCCGGGCCCAGCGACCTCGGCGTCGTCGACGGTATTCTTGCCGACCGCGCGTTCCTCGATGACCGTCGCAACAGCGCGCTGGAGATCACCACGCTTGCCGACCTCGAGAACGCGGGTCTGTCCGCCCCGCACATCGTGCAGAACATCCTCGCAGCCACCGCTCTCGCCCGCTCTCTCGGAACGACGCCGGAGGCGATTCGCAGCGCGCTGCAGGCATTCCGCCTCGACGAGCACCGTATTCAGGTCATCGCCCGTCATCAGGGCATCACCTGGGTCGACGATTCCAAGGCCACCAACCCCCATGCCGCCGCCTCGTCGCTGCGCGCGTATCCCGGAGCGGTGTGGATTGTTGGGGGAGATCTGAAGGGCGTCGACCTGTCGGAACTGGTCGCGGATGCCGGGCGGATCGCGCGAGCGGCGCTGGTCATCGGAGCCGAACGCACCGAGGTGGTCGCGGCATTCGAGCGACACGCGCCCGCAGTCCCGGTGATCGAGGTCGTCACTGGTGAGACTGAAGACGTCATGACTCGTGTGGTGGAACTTGCCGCAGGGATCGTCACCGACGGGGGCACAGTGTTACTGGCTCCTGCCGCGGCATCCTTCGACCAGTTCACCAGCTACGCGGATCGTGGCCACCGCTTCGCCGATGCGGTGCGCACGTGGATCGAGCGGGGGAGCGCGGATGACGCAGACAGCTCGCCCACCGCGCACTGAATCTCAGGGACTCGCGGCACGCGTCTCACTCGGGCGGATTTTCACGCCGCCCTCCAGCGAGTTCCTTCTGATCGCATCCACCGCGCTGCTTCTCACGGCGTTCGGCATCATCATGGTGATCTCGGCGACCAGCGCCACCGAATCCGGATCCATGGATACCGCCCTCAAGCAGGCGATGTTCGCCGCTGTCGGCATCCCGCTGATGTTCTTGGTCAGCCGTATTCCGATCGCATTCCTGAAGAAACTGGCCTGGCCGGCGCTGATCGGGGCGACGCTGCTGCAGCTTCTGGTGTTCACGCCACTGGGCATCGAAGACGCCGGAAACCGCAACTGGATCGACCTCGGCGTCGTCTCCATGCAGCCCTCGGAATTCCTCAAACTCGCCCTCGCGCTGTGGATCGCTTACGTACTGCTGCGCAAGCGCACACTTCTCGGTATCTGGCGGCACGTGTTCATCCCGGTCATCCCGGTCGGACTGCTCGCGATCGCCACCGTGATGGCAGGACGTGACCTCGGAACCGTGATGGTTCTCGTGGCAATCCTGCTGGGATGCTTGTTCTTCGCCGGCGTCAAACTGCGCCTGTTCATCCTCCCGGTCTTACTGGGCGTGGTCGGCATCATCGCACTTGCCGTCGTCAGCCCGGACCGGATGCGTCGCATCACGATGGTCTGCTCGGACATGGCCAATTACGAAGACGACTGCTACCAGTCGATCCATGCCGTATGGGGCATGGCGAAGGGTGGGGTCTTCGGCCTGGGCCTGGGCAACTCGCAGGAGAAGTACGGTTGGCTGCCCGCGGCGGCCAACGACTTCATCTTCGCGATCGTCGGTGAGGAGCTCGGGCTCATCGGATGCATCGTGGTGCTGGCACTGTTCACCTTCTTCGCTGTTGGTGCGTTCCACATCATGCGGAAGACCCCCGACCCGTTCATCCGTGTTGCCGCCGGCGGCATCACCGTCTGGATCCTCGGTCAGGCGCTCATCAACATCGGTGTCGTGATCGGCATCTTCCCCGTGCTCGGGGTGCCGTTGCCGTTCATGTCGCAGGGTGGCACGGCGCTGTTGTCCGTGCTGCTGGCCTGTGGAGTGCTGCTGGCATTCGCTCGCACGATTCCCGCATCAGAGCGGGATAGGGTCACCAAGTGACTTCGTACCTTCTCGCCGGCGGTGGCACCGCCGGCCATGTCAACCCGCTGCTCGCCGTCGCCGACGGGCTTCGTGAGCGCGACGCCCAGGCCGACATCCTCGTGCTCGGCACGAAGGAGGGCCTGGAAGCGCGCCTCGTACCCGAACGGGGCTACGAACTGCTCATCGTGGACAAGGTGCCGTTCCCGCGCCGACCGAACAAGCAGGCCCTGGCGTTTCTCGGACGATTCCGCACGGCCATCGCGCAGGTGCGAGCACACATTCGTGCGCACAGCATCGACGTCGTCATCGGCTTCGGAGGGTATGCCTCGGCACCGGCATACGTCGCCGCGAAACGCGAGAATGTGCCGTTCGTCGTGCACGAGGCCAACGCGAAGCCTGGCCTGGCGAACGTGCTGGGTGCCCGTTCGGCCGCTGGCGTCGGTGTTGCATTCGCCGGCACTGCGCTGAAGGGCAGCGAGGTTGTGGGAATGCCGTTGCGTCGTGAAATCGTGAATTTGGATCGCGACGCACTGTGTGCCGAGGCGGCAGAGCACTTTGGGCTGGATGCCACACGCCCCGTGCTGCTGGTCTTCGGCGGGTCGTTGGGCGCACTGCACCTCAACGAGGCCGTGGCTGATTCCTGGGGCGATGTGCTCGCTGCCGGTTGGCAGCTGCTGCATGTGACGGGGGAGCGAAGCGACCTCGTCGATCCGGAGGTGCCAGGCTACGCACTGCGTCGCTACGTCGATCGGATGGATCTCGCATTTGCCATGGCAGACCTCATCGTGTCGCGCTCTGGGGCGGCGACGGTCAGCGAGATCAGCGCGCTCGGCATGCCCGCGGTGTACGTGCCGTACGCCGTCGGTAACGGTGAACAACGACTCAACGCGGCCTCGAGCATCGATGCGGGTGCGGCGATCGTCATCGACGATGCGGACTTCACCGGTGACGCCGTGCGTGCGCAGGTGATCCCGCTGCTGGCCGATGCCGAGCGTCGGGCGCGAATGACGAATGCTGCGAAGAACGTCGGTACCCGCAACGGCACTGAGAATGTCATTGCGATGATCGATCGGGCACTCGGCGCCTGAACAGCACACACGTGACTGGGGCGGCGTGGCCAGAGGTCACTGTCAGGGCAGCGAATTAGGATGGACGGGACATGATCAGACCTGACCTTTCCCTTCCGATTCCGGAGTCCATCACCGCCGCCCACTTCATCGGGATCGGTGGATCGGGCATGAGCGGACTCGCGAAGATGTTCCTCGACGCTGGCATCCGGGTTTCCGGTTCCGATCGCTCAGACAGCGATAGCCTGCGCGCTCTCGCTGCGGCCGGTGCGATCGTGCACGTCGGACACGATGCCGCCCACCTCGGTGATGCCGATACTGTCGTGCACACCGGCGCGATCTGGCCGGAGAACCCGGAGTTCGTCACCGCTAAAGAGCGTGGACTGCACGTCATCCACCGCTCGCAGGCGCTGCACTGGTTGATCGGTGGACGACGCCTGGTATCGGTGGCCGGTGCGCACGGTAAGACGTCGTCGACGGGCATGCTCGTCACGGCTCTGCAGGAACTTGGCGCCGACCCGAACTTTGTCAACGGCGGCGTCATCGAGCAGCTGGGCGCTTCGAGCGCCTCGGGCGCGGATGAACTGTTCATCGTCGAAGCGGATGAGTCCGACGGCACGTTCCTGCTGTACGACACTGCGATCGCGCTGATCACGAACGTCGACCCTGATCACCTTGATCACTTCGGTTCGGATGAAGCTTTTCACGACGCCTTCATTCGCTTTGCGGATGCCGCGAGCGAGGCCGTTGTGATCTCGAGCGATGACCCGGGCGCTCTCCGAGTGAAAGCGGGTCTCGCGCACAAAAACGTCATCACCTTCGGTAAAGCCGAGGATGCCGCTGTGCGTCTGATCGAGGTGTCCACGGCAGGGCCTATCGCTGCGACTCTCGTCCACGCGGGCCAGAGCGCGCGCATGCAACTGGCGATGCCGGGCGAGCACAATGCGATCAATGCCGCGGGGGCTGTCGCCGTGCTGCTGACGCTGGGGTACGGCCTGGCGGACGCGGTTCGTGCGGTCGAGGGCTTCGCCGGTACCGTGCGACGCTTCGAGCTGCATGGCGTCGAGCGCGGGGTCAGCGTCTTCGACGATTACGCGCATCACCCCACTGAAGTGAAAGTTGCGCTCGAAGCCGCACGCAGCGTCGTGGGCGCCGGCCGGCTGATCGCTATCCAGCAGCCGCACACGTACTCGCGCACGCAGCACATGTACCGCGAGTTCGCCGAAGTGCTCGAGACCTATGCAGACCACACGGTCATGCTCGATGTCTACGGTGCCCGGGAAGATCCGGTTCCCGGTGTCACCGGCGAACTGGTCAGCGGCGCTTTCTCCGATCCTGACCACGTGCACTACGTGACCGATTGGCAAGAGGCCGCGGACTACACCGCGACCGTGGCTCAAGAGGGCGACTACGTGATCACCCTCGGCTGCGGAAACGTCTACCTGATCATTCCGCAGGTGCTCGAATCGCTGCGAAAGACCGCCGAGGACTGAGCGATGCGTCGTCCGGCACCGCTTCCGAGAGCGCCTGAGCGGGAGGAACAGCCAGCCCCGGTTCAACCGTCTCGGTTGGCGCGCTTCACTCGTGAGGGGCCGGCTGACATCGAGGCCGAGACTTCGACTACTTCGGCCGCGTCAGAGAGTTCTGCGACGCTTCCTGAACCGGATGCGCCTCCGGAGGACGAGACACTCACGGTTCGCGATGTGTGGCGTGCCGCTCGCGCGCGTCGCAAGACACTGCGCGCGGAGATCCGCCGCTTCACGCAGCGCTCTCGCCGTCGTCGGCTCATCTGGTTGGGCGCGCTGGCGGCGGTGCTGATTCTGATCGGTGGGACAGCCGCCGCCGCGTACAGTCCGCTATTCGCGGTGCGTAAGATCACCGTGGTCGGAGCATCCGCTCTGGACCCGATGGTGATCGAGGCGGCTCTGGCTGACCAGCTCGGCACACCGCTGGCGCTGGTCGACGAGAATGACGTTAAATCGGCGCTGATCGCCTTTCCGCTGATCGAGACGTATGCGCTCGAGGCGCACCCCCCGAACGATCTCACCCTGCGGATCGTCGAGCGCACGCCGATCGGCGTGGTCGCCTCGGATGCCGGGTACACCCTGGTGGACGCAGCGGGAGTCGCATTGTCGACGACACCGGATGCCCCGGCCGGGCAACCCGTGCTGAACGTTGTCGGGGGGACAGAATCGGACGCCTTCGAATCTGTCGGACTTGTGATCAGGTCGTTGCCCGCGGATATCCGGGCAACGGTGACGGAGGTCTCCGCCAGCACCCTCGATGACGTCTCGCTGAAGCTGTCGACGGGGCTCTCGGTGGTCTGGGGGAGCGCTGATGACTCGGTCATGAAGGCCGAAACTCTGAGCCGAGTGCTCATTCCACGACCGGATGCGCGCACTGTCGATGTGTCGTCGTACCTGGTTCCCGTCGTCGGTTGAGCGTGTTTCATCTCGAAACACACGACACGCCCGTGTTGGTGCGCGCGCGCGGCGTCAGTGCGCATACCGTCAGTGATGAGAACGCAATACCGGGAAATACTTTACACCTCTAGTTGAGGTTTAAGGTTCACATTCTTTCCAGGCTCAACACAACGGAGGCCGGCCATGAGCCAGAACCAGAACTACCTCGCCGTGATCAAGGTCGTCGGCGTCGGCGGTGGCGGCGTCAACGCCGTGAACCGCATGATCGATCTCGGCCTGCGTGGGGTCGAGTTCATCGCGGTCAACACTGACGCGCAGGCGCTGCTGATGAGCGATGCCGACGTCAAGCTCGACGTGGGGCGTGAACTGACCCGTGGACTCGGCGCTGGTGCCGACCCCGAGGTTGGACGTCGCGCAGCCGAGGATCACGCGGAAGAGATCGAGCAGGCGCTGACCGGTGCCGACATGGTGTTCGTCACCGCCGGTGAGGGTGGTGGAACGGGTACAGGTGGGGCCCCGGTCGTCGCCCGCATTGCGAAGTCGATCGGCGCGCTGACCATCGGTGTCGTCACAAAGCCGTTCTCCTTCGAAGGTCGCCGCCGCCAGAGCCAGGCTGAGGCTGGCGTCGCCAAGCTGAAAGAAGAGGTCGACACACTCATCGTCGTGCCGAACGACCGTCTGCTGGAGATCAGCGACCGCGGCATCTCGATGATCGAGGCTTTCGCCACCGCCGACCAGGTTCTCCTCGCCGGTGTCCAGGGCATCACCGACCTCATCACGACCCCGGGTCTGATCAACCTCGACTTCGCCGACGTCAAGTCGGTCATGCAGGGCGCGGGTTCCGCGCTCATGGGTATCGGTTCCGCCCGCGGCGCCGATCGGGCCATCAAGGCTGCGGAGCTCGCTGTCGAATCGCCCTTGCTCGAAGCGTCGATCGAAGGCGCGCACGGCGTGCTGCTCTCGATCCAGGGTGGTTCCAACCTCGGTATCTTCGAGATCCACGATGCTGCAGATCTTGTGAAGGAAGCTGCGCACCCCGAGGCGAACATCATCTTCGGTACGGTCATCGACGACACTCTGGGCGACGAGGTGCGTGTCACCGTCATCGCCGCCGGGTTCGACGGAGGTTCACCCTCGGTGCGCCTCGACCCGATGGTCGTCTCTCGCCCGGAGTCGGCCTCGCTGCCCGAGGTAAAGCTGTCTGAGAACACCGCAGCGGATGCACCGGCCGCACAGCGCGAGCCTGCCCAGCCTGCGCCGCGACTTGGTTCGACCAGCCTCGAGCCGGCATTCAGCGACGACGACATCGACATCCCTGAGTTCCTCAAGTAAACCCCGGCGAAGACAGGCCCGATTATTTTGACTGACCTTGCTGCGCGGTTGTCCGCGATCGATTCGCAGATCGCGGACGCCGCGCGCTCGGCAGGGCGGGATGCTGGTGAAATCACCCGCATCGTGGTGACGAAGTTCCATCCCGTCGAACTGGTGAGCGCTCTTTACGACCTGGGCGTTCGGGATGTCGGAGAGAACCGGCAGCAGGAGCTTTCCGCTAAGCACTCGGCCCTTGACTCGGCCTTGGATGACCTGCGCTGGCACTTCGTCGGCCAGGCGCAGACGAAGAAGGCCGCGGCGATTCGTCGCAGCGCCGCTGTCGTGCATTCTGTCGACCGGATCAAGCTGGCAGACGCGCTGCACCGTGCCGCAGAGAGCGACGACCTGCTCGACGTGCTCGTTCAGATCAATCTCACCGATGACGCCGGACGCGGGGGCGTGGTGCCCGCTGAGGCCGAGTCCTTGGCGGAGCACATCCTGACGTTGCCGTCGCTGCGGTTGCGGGGCGTGATGGCCGTTGCGCCGCTTGATGAGGCACCGGCATCCGCCTTTGCGCGCCTGCGCGGTATTTCCGACAGCATTCGAGCAATCGAGCCAGAAGCCGCCTGGATTTCTGCCGGCATGACTGCCGACTTCGCGGAGGCGATCGCAGCCGGTGCGACACACCTGCGGATCGGCTCGGCAATAACCGGACCCCGGCCCGACCGGGGTTAACCTCGAAACAGATCAGCCCACGCCAAATATGGAGGACACGATGGGAAACCCGCTGAAGAAGACCATGGTGTACCTGGGCCTCGCCGATGAGGAAGAGGCCTACGAGGAAGAGCTTGCTCCGGCCCCCGCGCGCGCACAGCGTGAGCGTGACCGTGACCAGGAAGAGTCGGCGCCCGCGCCTGTGACTCCACTGCGTCGCCCGGTCGCCGTGCGCCAGCCCACGGCCGGAACAGTCAACGAGATCCTCACGGTGCACCCTAAGCAGTACCGCGATGCTCAGTTGATCGCTGAGAACTTCCGCGAAGGCGTTCCGGTGATCATCAACCTGTCTCAGATGAGCGACGCTGACGCACGCCGTCTGATCGACTTCGCGAGCGGTCTTTCGCTGGGTCTGTACGGACGCATCGAGCGGGTCACCAGCAAGGTCTTCCTGCTCTCGCCGGAGAACATTGCTGTTTCGGGACACGGCGGCATCGCCCACGCAGATCCAGATTCTGCGGGCTTTGATCAGTCCTAAGCCGTGACCGCGCTGGTCTCTGGGATCGCATCGATCGTTCATCTGATCCTGCTGATCTACATCTTCGTTCTGTTCGCACGGCTGATCCTTGATTACATCCCGCTGTTCAACCGCGAATGGCGGCCCAAGGGCGGCGGCCTCATCGCCGCAGAGCTCGTGTACACGGTCACCGATCCGCCGATCAAGCTATTCCGACGCTTCATTCCTCCGTTGCGCATCGGAACGCTGTCACTGGATTTCGGGTTCACCCTCACCATGCTTGCCGTGCTGATTCTGATGTCGGTCGTGCAAGCTTTCATCCGCGTGTAGTTGGCCGCTCGAGCACGCGATGTGATTTCTCACATCGCGTGCTCGCCGAGCGGGGACTATGCTTGCACCCAGGTGCGCGCCCCGGGTACGCGCCGAATCAATACCGAGCCATGCTTTCAGTCACTGGCTACAGAACTCATCGAAAGAGGAGCCGAGAAAATGGCACTGACCCCGGATGACGTCGTCACCAAGCAGTTCCAGCACGTCCGATTCAAGGACGGCTTTGACCCGGATGAGGTTGACGACTTCCTCGACGAGATCGTCGTCGAGTGGCGCAAGGCACTCGAAGAGAACGCCGAGCTGAAGACGAAGCTGGCCGCATACGAATCCGGTGAGACCCCGGCTCCTGTTGCTGCTGCGGCTCCCGCTCCGGCTGAAGAGAAGCCCGCCGTCGTCGACGAGGTTCCGGCTCCCGCCGCCGCTCCGCAGCCCGTTGCCGTTGCAGCCCCAGTCGAGGCCGCAGGCTCCACGACCGCGACCGCCGGCATCATCGAGCTCGCACAGCGTCTGCACGACGAGCACGTTGCCGAGGGTGAGGCGAAGAAGAGCCAGCTGATCTCCGAGGCCCAGACCGAGGTCGACCGCATCCAGAGCGAAGCACAGGTGAAGCAGCGCGAAGAGGCAGCACGCCTGGAGCGCGAGCGCAACACGCTGGAAGCTCGCATCACCGAGCTGCGCAACTTCGAGCGCGACTACCGCACCCAGCTGCGCGGTTACATCGAGGGCCAGCTGCGTGACCTTGACGAGAAGGCGACTTCGACGGACTCGACGCCGGTCTCCGCGATCGGCCTGTAGGTCGTCGCATTGTCAGGACGTCGCCTGATCAGTCGACCGGCGGCCGGTATCATCGTCGCGATTCTCGCGATTGTGGTGCTGGCCGCCGATCAGTTTGTGAAGTACCTCACCGTTGAGCATCTGCCGCTGCATGAAGCGGTTCCGGTGCTGGGTGAGTTCCTTCAGCTGTACTACGTGAGAAATCCCGGAGCGGCTTTCTCCTTGGGCAGCGAAGTCACCTGGATCTTCACGATCGCTCTCGCTGTTGTCTCAGCGATCATCATCTGGAAGGCGTTCAGCCTCAATTCCCGGCTATGGGCTGTGGTTCTCGGCTGCCTGCTCGGCGGTGTACTCGGCAACCTCACCGATCGGCTGTTTCGGGACCCGGGTTTCGGAGTCGGTCATGTCGTGGACATGATCTCTATGCCATGGATGATGCCGGCGATCTTCAATGTCGCAGACATCTTCATCGTGTGCGGCATGATCGCCGTCGCGCTCCTGGTCGTACTGGGACTCCGTCTGGATGGCACGCGCGAGAAGGACGACCCGGTTGTATCTGCTGAAGCTGAAGCTGAAGCTGAAGCTGAAGCGGTCACGGGAACCTCTGCCGAAACCGATGCCAAGGCCGTCGAGAAGGACGCCTGAGTATGGAGACTCGCTCGCTTCCCGTCCCGGATGGGTTGGAAGGGGCTCGCGTCGACGCCGCGCTGGCCAAGATGCTGGGCTTTTCCCGTACCTTTGCCGCTGAGGTGGCTGAGGCCGGAGGCGTGAGTCTGGACGGCGTGACGCTCGGCAAATCCGATCGGCTGCGTGCCGGCGGATGGCTGAGCGTCGAGTGGCGTCCCAAAGAGGACCCAAAGATCATCCCGGTCGTCGTGCCGGAGCTCGGAATCATCCACGATGACGACGACATTGTCGTGATCGACAAGCCCTCGGGCGTTGCCGCGCACCCCTCCGTGGGATGGGAGGGGCCGACTGTGCTCGGCGCCCTGGCAGGTGCGGGCTTCCGCATCGCTACCAGCGGGGCTGCCGAGCGGGCCGGGATCGTGCACCGACTCGATGTCGGAACCAGCGGACTGATGGTCGTTGCGAAAACCGAGTCCGCGTACACCGTGCTCAAACGCGCCTTCAAGGAGCGCACGGTCGAGAAGATCTACCATGCCGTTGTGCAGGGGCATCCGGATCCTCTGGCAGGGACCATCGATGCACCGATCGGACGGCATCCGAATCACTCGTGGAAGTTCGCCGTGATTCCCGACGGCAAGGACTCGGTCACGCACTACGAGACGCTTGAGGCGTTCCCCGGTGCCTCGCTGCTCGAGATCCACCTGGAGACCGGCCGCACGCACCAGATCCGCGTGCACATGGCCGCTCACCGGCATCCATGCGTCGGCGACCCGCTCTACGGCGCCGATCCGACGATCGCCGCGAAGCTGGGGCTGACTCGGCAGTGGCTGCATGCCCATAGGCTCGCCTTCACGCACCCGGCAACGGGGGAGTGGGTCTCATTCGAGTCGCCGTATCCCGCCGACTTCGAGCACGCCTTGGAGATCCTGCGCGGGGACTGACTCGGTGCGGCATCCGCACGTCTTGGTGTCACAGAAGTGGCGCGTCCACACGCCGTGTGCCGCGATTCCTGAGACACGCCGCTGAGCCGTGTCTCACTTGTGGCGGGTGCGGGCTGCAAGCACGCGTATCTTCTGTGACACGACCAGTGAGAGGATGCCACACACCGGATGTGGGCTGGGCAGCTGTCCGTCCGCGTCGGGACACGAGCTTCGCCAGAAATCGTCTGATTCCGCATGTGGATGACCTCGATGTCTGGTCGCTGTGGTGCTTTCGGGTGCGCCCGGGCTACCGCAAGCAGAGGATCATGCACGCGCTGATCGAGGGCGGGGCGGCATATGCGAAGGAGCGTGGCGCGCCGGCTGTGGAGGGGTACCCAGTCGACAACGCGGGCGAGCGAGTCGACTTGACGATGATGTACGTCGGTACCAAATTGCTGTTCGAGAAAGCGGGATTCGTTCAGGCTGCGGAGACGAGTTCGGTGCTCAACGGTTTTCCTCGCGTCGTGATGAGACTGGACCTGTCGAAGCCGCGGAAGAAAGCGGCGTTATCGGCGTGACCGACGAGCTCGGGTGATCTCCGGACCCATATCAAAGTGCCGACGTCTGTGCCCCGACGTAGACTCGAACACGTGGCATCCGACTCCTTCGTTCACCTGCACGTGCACAGCGAATACTCGATGCTGGACGGCGCCGCAAAGATCGGATTGATGACTCAGGCGGCGGCCGATTACGGCATGCCGGCCATCGCTGTCACCGATCATGGCAACACCTTCGCAGCCTTCGAGTTCTACAACGCGGCCAAAAACGCCGGCGTGAAGCCGATCATCGGCCTCGAGGCCTATGTGACGCCCGGAACGCACCGCGGCGATAGGACGCGAGTCGCCTGGGGTGCTCCCGAGCAGAAGCGCGATGACGTCTCTGGTTCCGGTGCATATACCCACATGACGATGTGGAGCCAGAGCACCGAGGGTATGCACAACCTCTTCCGGCTCAGCTCGTTGTCGAGCCTCGAGGGGCAGTACTTCAAGCCTCGAATGGACCGGGAGCTGCTGCAGACCTACGGGAAGGGTCTCATCGCGACGACGGGATGCCCGTCGGGCGAAATCCAGACGCGGCTGCGCCTGGGCCAGTACGACGCGGCACGGGCCGCGGCCGCAGAGTTCCAAGACATCTTCGGTAAAGAGAACTACTTCGCCGAGATCATGGATCACGGCCTCGACATCGAACGTCGCGTCATCACCGATCTGCTGAAGATCTCGAAAGATCTCGGCATCCCGCTGGTGGGCACGAACGACTCGCACTACACGCACCAGCACGAGGCTGACGCTCACGCGGCTCTCCTGTGCGTGCAGTCCGGTTCGACGCTGGATAACCCGAACCGCTTCAAATTCGATGGCGACGGCTACTACATCAAGACTGCGCAGGAGATGCGCCAGCTCTTCCGCGACCACCCCGAAGCGTGCGATAACACGCTGCTGATCGCAGAGCGTTGCGAGGTTGAGTTCAACACCTCGGCCAACTACATGCCGCGTTTCCCCGTCCCGGAGGGCGAGAGCGAAGACAGCTGGTTGGTCAAAGAGGTCGAAGCGGGCCTGCACTACCGGTACCCCGGCGGCATCCCGGACAAGGTGCGCAAGCAAGCCGAATACGAAACCGACATCATCCTGCAGATGGGTTTCCCCGGCTACTTCCTCGTCGTTGCCGACTTCATCAACTGGGCCAAGGACAACGGCATCCGCGTCGGACCCGGGCGTGGTTCCGGTGCCGGATCCATGGTCGCCTATGCGATGAAGATCACCGATCTCGACCCGCTCGAGCACGGCCTGATCTTCGAGCGATTCCTCAACCCTGACCGTGTGTCGATGCCTGACTTCGACGTCGACTTCGATGATCGGCGCCGCGGCGAAGTCATCGACTATGTCACCGAGAAGTACGGTGACGAGCGTGTCGCACAGATCGTCACGTACGGCACGATCAAGTCCAAGCAGGCATTGAAGGATGCCGGACGCGTGCTGGGCTTCCCCTTCAGCATGGGCGAGCGTCTGACCAAGGCGATGCCGCCACCGGTGATGGGCAAGGACATGCCGCTGGACGGCATGTTCGACCCGAAGCATCCGCGTTACAAAGAAGCAAGCGAGTTCCGCGCGCTGATCGAGACTGACCCGGAGGCGAAAACCGTCTTCGATCGCGCCATCGGCCTGGAGGGGCTGAAACGCCAGTGGGGGGTGCACGCGGCTGGTGTGATCATGTCGAGCGAACCGCTGCTCGACATCATCCCGATCATGCGCCGTGAGCAGGACGGTCAGATCGTCACGCAGTTCGACTACCCGTCATGCGAGTCGCTCGGCCTGATCAAGATGGACTTCCTGGGACTCAGAAACCTCACGATCATCTCGGATGCCCTCGACAACATCCGCATGAACCGCGGTGAGGACGTCGATCTCGAGCACCTCGAGCTTGAAGATCGTCCGGCGTACGATCTGCTCTCGCGGGGAGACACCCTCGGTGTGTTCCAGCTCGACGGTGGGCCGATGCGCTCCCTGCTGCGACTGATGAAGCCCGACAACTTCGAAGACATCTCGGCTGTCATCGCGCTGTACCGACCCGGCCCCATGGGTGCGAACTCGCACACGAACTATGCGCTGCGCAAGAACGGGCTGCAGCCGATCACCCCGATTCATCCCGAGCTCGAAGAGCCGCTGAAAGACATCCTCGACACCTCCTACGGTCTGATCATCTACCAGGAGCAGGTGATGGCCATCGCGCAGAAGGTCGCCGGCTTCAGCCTGGGACAGGCCGATATTCTGCGTCGGGCGATGGGTAAGAAGAAGAAGTCCGAGCTTGACAAGCAGTACGAGGGCTTTGCCGGCGGTATGAAAGAGCGCGGATTCGGTGACGCCGCGATCAAGTCGCTGTGGGACATCCTGCTGCCTTTCTCCGACTACGCGTTCAACAAGGCGCACTCCGCCGCATACGGGCTCGTCTCGTATTGGACCGCGTATCTCAAGGCGCACTATCCCGCCGAGTACATGGCAGCGCTGCTGACCAGCGTCGGTGATTCCAAAGACAAGATGGCGATCTACCTCAATGAGTGCCGACGCATGGGGATCCGGGTTCTGCCGCCGGATGTCCGAGAGTCGATCAATTTCTTCGCAGCCGTCGGGGAAGACATCCGCTTCGGCCTCGGTGCGGTCCGCAACGTCGGCAGCAACGTCGTCGACGGCATCGTCGAGTCGCGCAAGAAGGAGAACTTCGATTCTTTCCACGACTTCCTGAAGAAGGTGCCGCTGCACGTCTCCAACAAGCGCACCGTTGAGTCGTTGATCAAGGCCGGAGCCTTCGACTCCATGGGAGACACCCGCCGTGCCCTGATGGAAATCCATGAGGATGCCACCGAAGCGGCCGTCGATCAGAAACGCAATGAGGCGCAGGGCGCCATCGGTTTCGACTTCGACAGCTTGTACGAGGCGGTCGAAGAAGCCGTCCCGGCGAAGGTCCCGGAGCGCCCGGAATGGATCAAGAAGGACAAGCTCGCCTTCGAACGAGAGATGCTCGGTCTGTACGTGTCGGATCATCCGCTCGCCGGGCTGGAAGTGCCGCTCGCCAAGCACGCGTCGATCTCGATCCACAATCTGCTCGCGTCCGAAGACCTGCAAGACGGCGATCAGGTCACCGTGGCCGGCCTCGTGACCAGCGTGCAGCATCGCGTGGCGAAGGCCAGCGGAAATCCCTACGGCATGATCACCGTCGAGGACTTCAACGGTGAGGTCACCGTGATGTTCATGGGTAAGACGTACACCGAGTACCAGCACACGCTGCAGCAGGATGCCATCTTGGCGGTGCGCGGTCGCATCTCACGCCGTGACGATGGATTGAACCTGCACGGACAATCAGCATTCACTCCCGACATCGGCTCCTTTGACGCGTCGGGGCCGCTGTCGCTCGTTCTCGCAGAGCAACGCGCTACAGAGCGTGTCATGCACGAACTGGCTGAAGTGCTCCGCCGTCATAGCGGCGACACCGAGGTTGTGCTGCGCGTGCATCGGGGGCAGACGGCCAAGGTGTTCGACGTTCCGATGCCCGTGAAGGTCTCCGCTGACCTGTTCGGGGATCTCAAGTCACTGCTCGGGCCGACCTGTCTCGGATGACGTCGTCTCGCGTCCCTCAGCGGCGCTGTTCGACCACAGCGGGTAATATCGTGACGCGTTGGACGCACAGGATCAGGTGCGTGCCAAATCGAAAGGACTTCGCTTGATGAGTACGGAATTCTCGGACGATCCTGTCACTGAGGATGACGGTGTCTTCTACGACGAGGAAGTGACTCCCGAGCACGGCATACTCGGTTTCACTCTTCGCGAGCTGCTCATCGTTGCCGTCTGGCTGGTCATTTTCGTGACATCGTTCTTCCCGCTGTACGCACAGATCAGCGGAACTTCGATCTGGATGCGGGGGATTTCCTGGATTCTGCCGATCGGGCTGCCCACTGTTGCGGTCTTCTTGATCGTGCTGCGCCGGTTCTCGCCTGAGGGCATCCGACGCGTCGGCTCGCTCGGAATCGATCAGTTCGCGTCGGTCGCCTTCTCCGTCGCGGCGGTGTACTGGGCCAGCACAATCTGGGAGTCGATCGCCGCGATGGCGGTTCAGGGCTACTTCCTGTTGAGCTGGGTGATGATCGTGCAGTTCATCGGCGCGCTTGCCCTGGTGGCGCTGACCGTGTTCGCACCGTTCATCCCCGGACTGCGTGAGGACTTTCAAGGCCGGTTGGTCACACTCGCTCATCGCAACGCGAACCCCGCGCGACCCGTGATCGCCCGACCGCGCCCGGAAGCTGCTGTTCTTGACGGATCACCTCAGTCGGATGCGTCGGATGCGCCGGAAGCGTCGGAAACGGGCGGTGCGGAGCCACTGGATCTGCTGAACAGCGTGCCGCTGACCTCGCATGCGTCCGGCGGTGCGCTCGGCATGACGACCGCTATCGACGACGACTATGTACCGGGGTATGCACGGTCCGCCCGCGGCAATGACGCCGATAGGGACGCTGATAGCGACGCTTTTACGGACGCGGAAATTTTCGAACCGGAGCCGGAGAGCTTCGAGCATGACGTTTCCGAGCCGGTGAGCAGCGTCGATTCCATCGTGGATGAGGATGTCGAGGCCACAGCCGATGCGGCAGCGCACGAGCAGTCGGCTGCCGCTACTCAGGCCGTTTCCGCCGGTCAGCCGTTCTGGGCGCTCGCGCCGGACGCGCGTGAGATCGTCGACGAGCAGGGCCAGACGCTGTTCCAGATCGGTCCGGAAGCCTGGGCTCTGGTGTTGGAAGATCGCGGTGAGACCTACGTCGTCCGCCACGATGACGGCCGCGTCGGCTACCTGCACGACATCAACGACATCACGAAGGGCTGAAGTGCGCACCATTGATCTCCGAGGGCAGCAGCTCTCGCCAGCGGATATGCTCGCCGCGGTTCCACGCGCCGCACAGGCCCGGGCAGAAGCACTGCAGACCGCGACACAGATCGTCGAGGACGTTCGCGCTCATGGCGAGAGCGCTCTGCGCGATCAGGCTGCACGCTTCGACAAGGTGACCGACCACGCGATCCGGGTTCCCGCAGAGCACATCGCCGAGGCGATGGCATCCGTCGATCCCGCTGTTCGCACCGCTCTGGAGAATGCGATCGAACGAGTGCAACGGGGCTCTCTCGCCCAGGTTCCTGCGCCGCAGACGACCGATATCGGTCCCGGAGCGCGAATTCTGCAGCGCTGGCAGCCGATCCACCGCGCCGGCGTGTACATTCCCGGCGGTAAGGCGGCTCTGGCATCCAGCGTCGTCATGAACGTCGTGCCCGCGCAGGTCGCTGGTGTGTCATCGATCGCGCTCGCATCGCCGCCCCAGGCCCAGCACGGTGGACGCGTGCACCCGACAATCCTTGCCGCGGCAGCGCTACTTGGCATCGATGAGATCTACGCCATCGGTGGGGCCGGCGCGATCGGCGCTTTCGCCTACGGCGTCGCAAGCCTCGGCCTCGATCCCGTCGACGTGGTCTCCGGACCCGGAAACAACTACGTCGCCTCCGCGAAGCGCGCCGTCGCCGGAGTCGTCGGCACCGATTCTGAAGCGGGTGCCACCGAGATCCTGATCGTTGCAGACCAGGCGGCAGATGCGACGCTCATCGCCGCTGACCTCATCAGCCAGGCCGAGCACGACGAGCAGGCATCAGCCGTTCTCGTCACCGACTCCACGGAGCTTGCAGAGCGTGCGTCCACCGCGGTGGCGAAGCTGGCAGCATCCACTGCCCACCGCGACCGGGTCGCTGCTGCCCTCGGCGGACCGCAGTCGGCCATCGTCCTGGTCGATGACCGTGCGATGGCGACCGCCTTCAGCAACGCATATGCACCAGAGCACCTCGAGCTTCACCTCGCGGATGCGGCGGACGCGGCATCCGCGTTCACGAGCGCCGGCGCCATCTTCGTCGGCGACCAGACACCGGTCAGCCTCGGCGACTACATGGCCGGCAGCAATCACGTGCTGCCCACCGGGGGACAGGCGCGCTATGCAGCGGGTCTCGGCGCATACACGTTCCTGCGTCCGCAGCAGGTCATCGAATACAACCACGAGGCTCTCGCCCGGGCACGCGCGGACGTCGTCGCACTGGCGAACGCCGAAGCGCTTCCTGCACACGGTGATGCCGTCGAGGCGCGCTTCCCCGAGCCGACGGCCTGAGCGACTACGCTGTAACACCATGCACTGCCCGTTCTGTCGTCATTCCGATTCCCGTGTGATCGATTCACGCACGAGCGACGACGGGCTTTCCATCCGTCGTCGACGGCAGTGTCCGGAATGCGGTGGACGCTTCACAACGACCGAGACGGCCAGCCTCAACGTGATCAAGCGTTCGGGTGTGATGGAGCCATTCAGTCGGGAAAAGGTCATCTCGGGTGTGCGCAAGGCCTGCCAGGGGCGTCCGGTAACCGAGGCTGATCTCGCCGTTCTCGCGCAGCGGGTTGAGGAGGCCGTGCGTCAGACAGGTGTCTCGCAGTTGGATGCCAACGAGATTGGCCTGTCGATCCTCGGGCCGCTTCGCGACTTGGATGAGGTTGCTTACCTGCGTTTTGCCAGCGTGTACCAGGCGTTCGATTCGTTGGAAGATTTCGAAAGCGCGATCAGTGACCTGCGCTCGGATCATGTTGCGGCAGGAGCAGACCCGGCCGAGCGGTAATCTGGCAGGGATGTATCCGCTGCTTTTTCGCGCTGTTCTCTCGCGCTTCGATCCCGAGTTCGCCCACCACGCCGGCATGGCGGTGGTCCGTGTGCTCGGCGTTCCGCCGTTCTCCTGGATCACCAGGGCGATCGCCGCGCCCAGCCCGGATCAGCAGGTTTCAGCGCTCGGACTGACCTTCGATTCGCCGTTCGGTGTCGCAGCAGGCTTCGACAAGAACGCCGTGGGCGTGCGCGGCCTGGCCGCACTCGGATTCGGACACGTCGAGATTGGGACGGTCACCGCCATCCCTCAGGAGGGCAACCCGAAACCTCGTCTGTTCCGTCTCGTCGCGGACCGTGCTGTCATCAATCGGATGGGCTTCAATAACGATGGCGCGGATGCTGCGGCACGCCGGCTGGAGAAGCTCCGCCGCCGTCGGCCGAAGACGATCATCGGTGTCAACATCGGCAAGAGCCGGGTGGTCGAGGTCGAAAACGCCACCGCCGACTATGTCGCGAGTGCGAAGAAGCTCGCCGGATTGGCCGACTACCTTGCGGTGAACGTCTCCTCACCGAACACCCCCGGGCTCCGCGGATTGCAAGCGGTCGAGACCCTCGCGCCGCTGCTGCGCGCCGTGAAGGATGCCGCTGGCTCAACACCGCTCCTGGTGAAGATCGCTCCGGACCTGCCGGATGAGGAGATCACTGCGATCGCGCAGCTCGCCGTCAGCGAGGGCCTGGACGGGATCATCGCCCACAACACCACGATCAGTCGCGAAGGACTCACGACGGATGCCGCTGTCGTTGAAGCTGCTGGAGCCGGTGGTCTGTCCGGCGCGCCGCTGCGCGAGCGTTCGATGGATGTTCTGCGGATCGTGCGCGCGGCGGTTCCGGAGAGCTTCTGCGTGATCTCCGTCGGGGGAGTGGAGACGGCATCCGACGTGCAAGCACGATTGGATGCTGGCGCCACCCTGGTGCAGGGCTACACAGCGTTCCTGTACCGCGGCCCGCTCTGGGCGCGCCAGATCAACCGCGCGCTCCGCCGCCCGTAGCGCCCCCAGCACACACCTAAATTGCGAGTGGGCGCCCGTGGCTCGAGTTTCGCGTTGCGAAGAGCCACGAGCGCCCGCTCGCAAAGGGAATTAGGGGTTACTCGGGGTACTGTCCGCGCTTGACCTGCGGCTTCGGCAGACGCATGAAGCGCATCTGGAGTGAGCGCATCGCGGCGTACCAGCCCAGGCCCTTCTCGAGACGCTCCTTGCCGAACTTCGCGGCGGCCTTCTTCTTCACGCGAGTTCCCAGCAGGACCATGTCGCCCACGGCAACGAGGATGAAAGCCCACAAGCCTACGAAGGCGTAGAACGAGAACGTGGGATCCGGGATCAGCGAGACGAGGATGACCACCACCATCAGCGCCATCACCCACTCGGAGACGTGCCAGCCGGCATCGACGTAGTCGCGCACCCACCGGCGCTGCGGACCCTTGTCACGGGGCGGAAGATACTTGTCCTCACCGGCGGCCATACCCGCTTGAGCACGGTCACGGCGCTCGCGCAGCTGCGCCTTCGCAGCAGCACGGGCTTCTTTGGTGTCAGCGACAAGTGGGCGTCGCCGGGCAGCTTCCTGCTCGGCGCGACTGGGTGTCGGCCGTCCCTTGCCGACGACTGGCGTCTCGGGGGAGTCGTCGTTCGTCGATGGGGTGGAAGTGGCCACGGGGCTCCTCGGATAGAAAACTAGGGTTCGCCCTTAAGATTACTCGCATGAGTTCAGTGCCGCCCAATGCAGACCCCGCCATCGAATCCGCCGTCACCGAGGCCGTGGCCATCGGCATCCCCTCCGCGCTGTCGGATTTGGGCGATCTGGTGCGCATCCCGGGCATCGCCTGGCCTTCGTTTGACCAGACTCAGCTCGAGCGCAGCGCTGAGCACGTTGCGACGCTCGCCACCGAGACGGGGGTCTTCGAATCGGTTCGCGTGCTCCGCGCGACGATCGACGGCACCGACGAGCTCGGTCAGCCCGCAGTGCTGGCAACACGAGCAGCACGTGGCGGCAAGCCGACGATCCTGCTCTATGCGCACCACGATGTTCAGCCTCCCGGAGCGGACGAGCTGTGGGAGACCCCGCCGTTCGAGCCGACCGTGCGCAACGGGCGCCTGTACGGACGCGGAGCCGCCGACGACAAGGCCGGGATCATGGCGCATATCGCTTCTCTGCGCGCGGTCGCCGAGGTGCTGGGAGATGACCTCGAGCTGGGCGTCTCGATGTTCATCGAAGGTGAAGAGGAATACGGCTCTCGGTCGTTCGCACAGTTCCTCAGCGACAACGTCGACGCGCTGCGCGCCGACGCGATCGTGGTGGCTGACTCCGGTAACTGGGACTCCGAGACCCCGGGCCTGACCGTCTCATTGCGCGGCAACGCGCGCTTCACGCTGAAGGTGCGGACCCTGGACCACGCCTCGCACTCCGGCATGTTCGGTGGCGCAGTTCCGGATGCGATGATGGCGACCGTTCGGTTGCTCTCCACGCTCTGGGACGCCGATGGCGCTGTCGCCGTCGAGGGGCTCACCGAATTGGATGCCGATACCCCCGAGTACAACGAAGCAACGCTGCGCGATGAGGCCGGGCTGCTGCCTGGCACGTCGCCGATCGGACGCGACAGCATCCTCAGCCGGATCTGGAACAAGCCGGCGGTCACCGTCATCGGCATCGATGCGACCAGTGTGGAGGCAGCATCCAACACGCTTCTGCCCGAAGTGACGGTCGTCATCAGCGCTCGCGTCGCACCAGGCCAGACGGGCGAAGAGGCCTACGCGGCATTGGAGAGCCACCTGCGCTCGCACGCCCCGTTCGGAGCCGAGCTGACGTTCTCGGACGTGGATCTCGGTAACGGCTTCCTTGTCGACACCGACGGATGGGCAGTCGAACTCGCCCGCCAGGCGATGGCGGACGGCTACGGTGTCGACCCGGTCGATCTCGGTGTCGGCGGATCGATTCCGTTCATCGCCGACCTCGTGCGCGAATTCCCGGCCGCGCAGATTCTCGTCACCGGAGTCGAAGACCCGCACGCGCGCGCGCACAGCCCGAACGAGTCCTTGCATCTGGACACGTTCCGGCATGCCGTTGCGACCGAGGCACTGATGTTGACTCGCATGAACGAGATCACCCTCTGAGCTGGCCAGCATCCGACCCGCCGTCAGGCGACCGGCGGTAGAATCAGAGCAACCAGCCGTCTGCGAACGGCCTGTTCCCAAGGAGTGACATGAGCGACACCACACTGACCACCGAGACCACCAACGCACATGGCGTCAAGCTGACCGACGCGGCCGCGACCAAGGTGAAGAACCTCCTTGCGCAGGAGGGACGTGAAGATCTGCGTCTGCGCGTTGCCGTTCAGCCGGGCGGATGCTCCGGACTCATCTACCAGCTTTACTTTGACGAGCGCTACCTCGATGGCGATGAGACCGTCGACTTCGATGGCGTCGAGGTCATCATCGACAACATGAGTGTTCCCTACCTCGATGGGGCATCCATCGACTTCAAGGACACGATTTCCGAGCAGGGTTTCACCATCGATAACCCGAATGCCGGCGGCAGTTGCGCGTGCGGTGACAGCTTCCACTGATCAACAGCTGGGCCACGCCTGCGTGGTTGGCATGAATCAGGTGTGAGGTTGCCCTAGACTTAGGGAAGCCCTGTCCGCGATCTTGAAAGGTGCATCGTGCCCTCGAAACGCCGCCTTCGTTGGGCCGCTATTCCAGTAGGAATTGCGGCAGCCGTGGCTCTGGCGGGATGTTCTCCCACCGAGCTTCATGGATTCCTCCCAGGCTTCGTGGAAGACGGCACTGCCGCCACGAACCAGACTGACCGCGTCGCCGGTCTCTGGGTGAACTCGTGGATCGTTCTTCTCCTCGTCGGCCTCATCACCTGGGGTCTCATGGGGTGGGCGGCCGTCGCATACCGCCGTCGCAAGGGCCAGACCGGCCTGCCGGTGCAGATGCGCTACAACATGCCGATCGAGATCTTCTACACGGTGATTCCGCTGATCCTCGTGATGGGAATGTTCTTCTTCACGGCGCGCGACCAGGCCGAGATCGAAACCCAGTGGGGCGACGACGCGGATGTTCAGGTCACCGCGATCGGCAAGCAGTGGGCCTTCGACTTCATGTACGCCGGCGAGGACGACGATCTGTCTGACGCCGTGTGGACAATGGGTATTCAGGCCCAGCCGGATGCCGATGGAAACATCGATAACGATGAGCTTCCGACACTCGTGCTGCCGGTTGACCAGAAGGTCCAGATCAACCTGCAGTCCCGCGATGTCATCCACTCCTTCTGGATCATCGACTTCCTGTACAAGAAGGACATGTACATCGGTAAGGACAACTCCTGGTCCTTCATCCCGACGCGCGTCGGCGAGTACGCCGGAAAGTGTGCCGAGCTCTGTGGCGAGTATCACTCGATGATGCTCTTCAACGTCAAGGTCGTTGAGCAGGACGAGTACGACGATTACGTCGATTCGCTGCGCGCCGAGGGCAACACGGGCGATATCTCCGATGCTTACGATCGTCTCAGCAACTTCCCGGGCACTGGAACCGCGCCCGAGACTGACTCCGAGGAAGAAGGAGAGTAAGTCTCATGTCGACTACCTCTGAGATGCCCAGCACATCGGCTGGCGCTCGTCCGACCGGCACACCGGCGCGTCAGGCGGCTCTGCTGAGCTCGTCGCGCACCGAGCAAAAGGGAAACATCGTCGTCAAGTGGATCACGTCCACTGACCACAAGACCATCGGGTACATGTACCTGATCTCGTCGGTGCTGTTCTTCCTGCTCGGCGGTGTGATGGCCCTGGTCATCCGTGCTGAGCTGTTCGCTCCCGGTATGCAGATCGTGCCGACCAAGGAGCAGTACAACCAGCTGTTCACCATGCACGGCACCATCATGCTGCTGATGTTCGCGACGCCGCTGTTCGCAGGTTTCGCGAATGCGATCCTGCCGCTGCAGCTCGGTGCTCCTGATGTGGCGTTCCCGCGTTTGAACGCCTTCGCGTTCTGGCTGTTCAGCTTCGGCTCGATCATTGCGATCGCCGGCTTCCTCACCCCGCAGGGTGCAGCATCGTTCGGTTGGTTTGCTTACCAGCCGCTCGCGAACGCGACGTTCTCGCCGGGAGCAGGTGGAAACCTGTGGATGCTCGGACTAGGCATGTCTGGTTTCGGCACGATTCTCGGTGCGGTGAACTTCATCACCACGGTGATCACCATGCGCGCTCCCGGTATGACTATGTGGCGCATGTCGATCTTCTCGTGGAACACGCTGATCACCAGCTTGCTGATCCTGATGGCGTTCCCCGTGCTCGCCGCTGCGATTTTCGCCGCTGCGGCTGACCGTATTCTCGGCGCCCACATCTTCGATCCAGCCAACGGTGGTGTGCTCCTCTGGCAGCACCTGTTCTGGTTCTTCGGTCACCCCGAGGTGTACATCATCGCGCTGCCGTTCTTCGGCATCGTCTCGGAGATCTTCCCGGTGTTCAGCCGCAAGCCAATCTTCGGTTACAAGACTCTGGTCTACGCGACGATCGCGATCGCGGCGCTGTCGGTGTCGGTGTGGGCTCACCACATGTACGTCACCGGTGGTGTGCTGCTGCCGTTCTTCGCTCTGATGACCATGCTCATCGCGGTACCGACCGGTGTGAAGATCTTCAACTGGATCGGAACGCTCTGGCGCGGATCCGTGACGTTCGAAACGCCGATGGTGTTCGCACTGGGCTTCCTCGTCTCGTTCGTCTTCGGTGGTCTGACCGGTGTCATCCTCGCGGCCCCGCCGCTGGACTTCCACATCAGTGACTCGTACTTCGTCGTCGCTCACTTCCACTACGTGGTCTTCGGTACCGTCGTGTTCGCGATGTTCGCCGGCTTCTACTTCTGGTGGCCGAAGTGGACCGGTCGCATGCTCAACGAGCGTCTGGGTTACGTGCACTTCTGGATGCTGTTCATCGGCTTCCACATGACGTTCCTCATCCAGCACTGGCTGGGTGTCGACGGTATGGTGCGTCGTTACGCCGACTACTCGGCAGCCGATGGCTGGACCTGGGGTAACCAGGTGTCGACAATCGGTTCGATCATCCTCGGTGCATCGATGCTGCCGTTCTTCCTGAACGTCTGGATCACCGCCCGCAAGGCGCCCAAGGTCATGGTCAACGACCCGTGGGGTTACGGTGGATCGCTCGAGTGGGCGACCAGTTGCCCGCCGCCGCGTCACAACTTCACTTCGATTCCGCGCATCCGCAGCGAGCGTCCGGCATTCGACCTGAACCACCCGGAAGCAGCTGAGCACCCCGTGGGGACGCCTGAGCCTGCTCTTGCCGGTACGACCGGAGAGGGCAAGTAAGCCATGCGTTCAAATATCGTTCTCTGGTGGATCCTCACCGCGTTCTTCCTGATTGTTGCGGCGGCCTACACGGTCTGGCACATCGTTGCCTACCCGGAGCTTGTCGGCGCAGCGAAGGTCGAGTGGGTCGGCACGATCGCACTGCTGTTCGGCGCGTTCATGGCTGCCATGATCGCGGTGTACCTCGACCGTACGCACAAGGCGCAGGGCGGCGAACTGCCGGAAGACATCCTGACCGCAGACATCGATGACGGCGACCCGGAGCTCGGCGAGTTCGCACCGTGGTCCTGGTGGCCGATGGTGCTGGCGGCATCCGCCGGTGTGTTCTTGGTCGGACTGGCCGTCGGACATTTCCTGCTCCCCATCGGGATCATTATCTTCGCGATCGCGATCGTCGGCTGGGTCTACGAGTTCTACCGCGGCAACTTCGCCCGCTGATCTCTCCCTACTAGAGAAGGCCCCCGGATTCGTCCGGGGGCCTTCTTTTGTCTCTTCTTCTCCCACCACTGCTTGCGAGTGTCCGGTTGTGGCTCGTTTTCGGCCATATTTCGAGCCACAACTGCCCGCTCGCAAGCAGCGGAAGGGGGATCAGGTGCGGGTGCGGATGCGGGGGATGCCAGTGAGCGGGTCGATCGGGCGACGGTGGATGCCGTCGGCATCAGCGACCGGATAGCCCTCTCGTACCCAGTACTCGAAGCCACCGATCATCTCGCGCACACGATAGCCGAGCTTGGCGAACTCGAGCGCGCCCTTGGCTCCGGCGTTGCATCCGGGGCTCCAGCAGTAGACCACGACCTCGGCGTCCTGAGCGATCTCCTGGGGCGCACGCGCGGCGATCTCGCCGTAGTGCATGTGTATGGCGCCCGGAACGCGTCCCTGCGCCCAGGCCTCATCTGATCGAACGTCGATGACCACGACGTCCTCGCCGGCCTTCTGCGCGGCGTAGACGTCGCTGGCATCGGTCTCGTAAGCAAGTTTTGCGGCGAAGAAATCTGCACGATCCATCATGGCTTCAGCCTACGCCGGACGTGATTCGCGGAGACGAAGCATCGGATACTGCTGCGACTGCTTCGATCTCAACGAGCTGGTCAGGGTAGCCGAGCACAGTAACTCCCAGAAGGGTGCTGGGAACATCGTGGTCGCCAAACGCGGCTTCGACGATGCTCCACGCGGTGACGAGGTCTTCGCGACGGGGAGATGCAACGAGCACCCTCGTACTGATGACGTCAGCAAAAGTAGCGCCGGCGGCACGTAATGCACCACTCAGCGTATCGAGGCAGAGCGCCGCCTGCGCGGCGTAGTCGCCCGGATGGCCCGTCGTACCATCCGCGTTGAGCGGGCAAGCGCCGGCGAGGAAGATCAATCGCGACTCCACCGGGGCCGTAGCGGCATAAGCGTAGGGAGTGGCTGCGAGCGAGGGCGCACGGAGGAGCTGTACGACGGATGACATGCGAAGCAGATTACATGAAGAAAGGGCCCCGTCCAGATGGACGGGGCCCTTCAGCAGGGGAGGGGAGTGTTACTTGCCCTCTTCCTTCTTCTTGCGAGGCTTCTTCACCGGGTCAGTCGCGATGACCGAACTCGGAGTGTTGGGCGTCTCATCGACGTGCGTCTCCGGCGTGGGCGTGAGCGGGGCGTCCGGAGCACCAGCGCGCTCGTGAGCGCCCTGGATCTCTTCGGCCTCAGCCTCAGCCGTGTTCGCGGTCACGTGGCTCTGGTGGGCGTCTGCAGCATCCACGTCAGCCTGAGTGAGCGGAGCAAGACGGTCCTCGAAGAACCAGCGCGAGATCGACGAACGCAGGTTCTCGGTCCACGGGATGCGGCCCTTGGCGTTCGGGCGCACGACGAGGGGCTCATAGGTGTCGATGTCGATGAGCTTCCAACGGTCGTACGTGTCGACCGGCTGGTGAACCTCGATGTACTCGCCCCCGGGAAGGCGAACGATGCGACCGGACTCGTAGCCGTGCAGCACGATCTCGCGGTCCTTCTTCTGGAGCGCGATGCAGATGCGCTTCGTGATGAAGTATCCGAGAACCGGGCCGAGGAACAGCGTCGCCTGGAGCGTGTGGATCACACCTTCCATCGTGAGCATGAAGTGCGTCGCGATGAGGTCGGAGGATGCCGCTGCCCACAGGACTGCGTAGAAGATGACACCCGCAACGCCGATCGCGGTACGCGTTGCCGCGTTGCGCGGGCGCTGAGCCAGGTGGTGCTCACGCTTGTCGCCCGTGATCCACGCCTCGAGGAAGGGGTAGATCGCGACAGCGACGATGAACAGTCCGAGGACTGCGACCGGGATGAGGATGCCGAGCGAAAGCGTGTGGTTCAGGATCACGATGTCCAGGTTCGGCGGTGCCAGGCGCAGAGCGCCATCAGCGAAACCGATGTACCAGTCCGGCTGCGTACCTGCCGAAATCGGAGACGGGTCGTAAGGACCGTACTCCCAGAAGGGCAGGATCTGGAAGAACGTCGCGATCAGCACGATGGTGCCGAAGACGATGAACAGGTATCCGCCCATCTTCGACATGTACACCGGCATCATCGGGTAGCCCACGACGTTGTCGTTCGTGCGGCCGGGGCCGGCGAACTGCGTGTGCTTGTTGATGATCATGAGCATGAGGTGCACGACGATCAGTGCGATCACAAGCAGCGGCAGCAGCAGGATATGCAGGCTGTACAGGCGGCCGACGATGTCTGTGCCGGGGAACTCGCCACCGAAGAGCAAGAACGAGGTCCATGTTCCGATCAGGGGGAGACCCTTGATCATGCCGTCGATGATGCGCAGACCGTTACCCGAGAGGAGGTCATCCGGAAGCGAGTAACCGGTGAAGCCTTCTGCCAGGGCAAGGATGAACAGCACGAAGCCGATGACCCAGTTGAGCTCACGCGGCTTGCGGAACGCGCCGGTGAAGAACACACGGAGCATGTGCAAACCGATGCCGGCGATGAAGACGAGCGCAGCCCAGTGGTGGATCTGGCGCACAAGAAGGCCGCCGCGCACGTCAAATGACAGGCGCAGAGCAGATTCGAATGCGGCCGACATCTCAAGTCCACGCATCGGGACGTAAGCGCCCGTGTAGTGCGTGGGCACCATCGAAGGCTCGAAGAAGAACGTCAGGAATGTTCCGGAGATGAACACGACGACGAAGCTCCACAGCGCGATCTCGCCGAGCATGAACGACCAGTGATCTGGGAAGATCTTTCGACCCAGCTCCTTGACGATACCGGAGATGCTGGTGCGCTCATCGATGTAGTTCGAGGCTGCTCCGATGAAGCGGCCGCCGAGGGGCGCTTTGTTGTCCTTGTCCTCTTTGGACAGCGTTGCGGTGCTCAATGGCGCTCCCAGAAGCTCGGGCCGACAGGTTCGGTGAAGTCGCTGCGTGCGACGAGGTAGCCCTCGTCGTCAACGGTGATCGGCAGCTGCGGCAGCGGACGCGCGGCTGGGCCGAAGATGACCTTGGCGTGATCGGTGACGTCGAACTGCGACTGGTGACACGGGCACAGCAGGTGGTGTGTCTGCTGTTCGTACAGTGCGACGGGGCATCCGACGTGCGTGCAGACCTTGGAGTACGCGACAATGCCGTCGTACGACCAGGTCTTGCGCTCCTCGGACTCGATCAACTGCTCAGGGCGAAGGCGCATCATCAGCACGATGGCCTTTGCCTTCTCCTCGAGGTAGCCGTCATGGTGCGACAGCGAAACAAGATTCTCAGGGATGACGTGGAACGCGGAGCCCAGGGTGACGTCCGCTGCGCGGATGGGGGTGCCGTCGGGGTCGCGTACGAGACGCTGCCCCTTTTCCCACATGGTCTGCTTCAGAAGCGCGACCGGGTCACCGGCGATCGGGTTGCCGTCTGCGTTGTTGTGCGGAGCCAGGCCGCGGAACAGCGCGACACCGGGAACGATGGATGCAACGATCGCTGCGATCAGCGAGTTGCGAATCATCGTGCGGCGGCCGAAGCCGGACTCTTCGTTTGCAGCGGCGAACACCTCGACGGCAGCTTCACGTGTTGCGTCCGTGCCCCGGGTGGGGTGGCGCATCTCGATGTGCTCCTTGTCGGACATCAGCGCCTTGGACCAGTGAATGGCGCCGATTCCGATGCACAGGAGCGACAGTGCGATCCCGAGTCCGATGAAGAGGTTGTTGTGCCGGATCGAGAGCAGCGACTGGTCTTCGATGGGGAACAGCATGTATGCCGCAACGGCCCAGATGCTCCCTGCAAGCGACAGGTAGAACAGGGTGTAGACCGTGCGAGCCGCGCGCTTCTCCGCCTTCGGATCCTTGTCGGTCATCCGCTCGCGGTGCGGCGGAAGCCCGGGGTTCTGCGCGGGATCGCTGACTGCGACACTCAGCCCCGGAGAGGGCTGGTAGGCCCTGTCAAGAGCCTGCGAGTCGTCGTCGTGTGCCATGGTGCTCCTCGTACGTTCCTTCTTGAATGATTAAGCGTGCTAGTTGGACTTCGCTGTGATCCACACAGCGAGGCCGACGAGGCCGCCGATACCAAAGATCCAGATGAACAGGCCCTCAGAGACCGGGCCCAGTGAGCCCAACGTGAAGCCTCCGATCTGCACAGCCTCCTGCTGGTAAAGCAGGGCCGAGATGATGTCGCGCTTGTCTTCGTCCGACAGGTTCATGTCGCCGAAGACGGGCATGTTCTGCGGGCCGGTGACCATGGCTGCATAGATGTGCAGGGCGCTGGTGTTCGCGAGGCCCGGGGCGTACTTTCCCTCGGTCAGTGCTCCACCGGCAGATGCGACGTTATGGCACATCGCACAGTTGATGCGGAATAGCTCCGCACCGTGCGAGACGTCGCCGTTGCCGTCGAGGATCTCGTCTGCGGGATAACTGGGTCCCGGGGCGGATTCCTGAACGAAAGCCGCCATCGCTTCGATCTGCGGCTGGGTGAACTGCGGCTCCTTCTGCGGTGCCTGCGGTCCCTGCATCTGCAGGGGCATGCGACCGGTGGCCAGCTGGAACTCGACAGACAGTTCGCCGACGCCATACAGGCTCGGGCCGTTGTCGGTTCCTTGCAGGTCAAGGCCGTGACAGGTCGCACAGTTCGCTTGGAACAGCTTCTTGCCGTCTTCGACGGTGAGCTGAGTGCTCGCCGTCGGCTGGGCATCTGTTGAGGCAAATGCCGCAGATGCTCCGGCGTAGATGCCTCCAGTGATGAGGAGGCCTGCTCCGATCAACGCAGCAGCGGCCAGGGGGCTACGGCGTCCGTTTGAGCGACGCTTCTTCTCTCGTGCCATTTCGCAGGTCAGCTCCGCTCTTATTTCAGGAAGTAGATGACGAAGAACAGCACGACCCAGACGACGTCGACGAAGTGCCAGTAGTAGGACACGACGATCGAGGAGGTCGCCTCTTTGTGCGTGAAGTTCTTCACTGCGAACGCGCGTCCGATGATGAGTAGGAACGCGATGAGTCCGCCGGTGACGTGGATGGCGTGGAAGCCAGTGGTCAGGTAGAACGCGGATGCATAAGCATCAGCCTGGATGGGAAGGCCCTCTGCGACGAGAGTGGCGTACTCCCATACCTGACCGGAGACGAAGATCGCGCCGAGCGCGAAGGTGAGCCAGAACCACTCGACCATTCCCCATCCGAAGAGGCGGCGGCGTCCTGCGCCGTTGAGCTGCCCCTTCTTGATGCGGTACGACTGGAGATCTTCTGCCGCGAACACGCCCATCTGGCACGTGAACGAGGAGAACACCAGGATCGCGGTGTTTATCGCCGCGAACGTAACGTTGAGCAGTTCGGTGCGTTCGGCCCAAAGGTCGGGGGACGTGCTGCGAAGGGTGAAGTAGATCGCGAACAGTCCCGCGAAGAACATCACCTCGCTGCCGAGCCACACGATGGTGCCGACAGCTACCGAGTTCGGGCGCTTGATGGTTCTTGCCGCCGGGGCATAGGTCGCTGAGGTGGTCACTCCTCCATTATGGCCGATACGGGGACATGATTCTTGCACCTGGGTGGCCCGTTTCCCTGATTGGGTACTTAGGCCTACCTAAGAAGTACCTGCGAATACTCGATGAAGTCAAGGGATACAGCGCATACGGGTGCTCGCCGGTGTGCGATGGAATTTATTCACGCCGATAAGATCGGCTCATGGCAGACTCACTCACCTGGCCCGATGTGCTCACTTCTCTGCTCGAGCGACGCGATCTCAGCGTCTGGGAGTCGACATGGGCGATGCGTCAGGTGATGCAGGGGAAGCTCTCCGATGCCCAGCTCGCCGGCTTTCTGATTGCTCTTCGTGCCAAGGGCGAGACGGTCGATGAGATCGTCGGCTTCCGCGATGCGATTCTTGAAGCAGCGGTTCCGCTTCCCGTATCGCCGAACGTGCTCGACATCGTCGGTACTGGCGGAGATCGCATCGGAACAGTCAATATCTCCACGACCGCCGCAGTGATCATCGGCGCCACGGGCATCCCGGTCGTCAAGCACGGCAACCGTGCGGCGAGTTCGGCGTCGGGGTCCAGCGACGTTCTCGGCGCACTGGGCTTGGAGCTCTCGCTGCCACCCGAGCACGTAGCCGAAGTTCTTGAGCGCACCGGAATCACCTTCGCGTGGGCCGCGGCATTCCATCCCGGGTTCAAGCACGCTGGCAGCGCGCGCCGCGAGCTCGGTGTTCCGACGGTGTTCAATATGCTCGGGCCGCTGTGTAACCCGGCGCGTGCGGAAGCGAACGCGGTGGGAGTAGCGCAGCTCGAACGTGTACCGCTGATCACCGGTGTCTTCCGCACCCGAGGAGCGACGGCGCTCGTGTTCCGCGGTGACGATGGCCTCGATGAGCTGACCACGACAGGGCACAGTCGTATCTGGGAAGTCACCCGCGGTGACATCCACGAGCACGACCTCGATCCTCGCGATCTCGGCATCCCGACCGCTGATCTTTCTGACCTCATCGGCGGATCTCCGGAGCACAATGCCGGCGTTCTGCGTGACACACTCGCGGGGAAGAAGGGCTCGGTGCGTGACATCGTGCTCCTCAACGCCGCGGCAGGAATCGTCGCATTCGAGTTGTCGCAGGATGCCACGCAGGTGCAGCGTCCGATTCTCGAGCGCCTGCGTGATGGCTTCGCACGTGCGGAGGCTGCGGTCGACAACGGCAGCGCAGCAGCGAAGTTGGAAGCGTGGGTCGATTCCACACGTGAGCTCGCCGCCAGCTGAGATGTCATGGATGCCCTAGCCGCTCTGCTCGAGATCGCGACGCTCCTGGAGCGCGAACGAGCATCGCGCTATCGGGCGAAGGCTTTTCGCCAGGCGGCCGCCACCTACGAGTCCCTTGCGGAGTCGGTGCGGAACGATCCGACCCGCCTTCGCGCGGCTGCCGGCATCGGAGAATCGACCTTCGCCGTGATTCAGCAGGCGCAAGCAGGTCATGTCCCGGAGTATTTGATCTCGCTCCGCGGTGAGGTGGCGCCGCAGCGCACGTCTGAACTTCGGGGCAGATTGCGCGGCGATCTGCACGCGCACACCGACTGGTCAGACGGTACGACGTCCATCCAGACGATGGCGGATGCTGCGCGAGCACTCGGGCACGAGTATCTCGCGATCACCGACCACTCACCGCGGCTCAGGGTTGCACGCGGGCTTTCCCCCGAGCGACTGCGAGAGCAGATTCCGCAGGTCAGGGCCGCATCGACCGAGACCTTCACCATGCTGGCCGGCATCGAGGTCGACATTCTGAATGATGGCGAACTCGATCAGGACCCGGAGCTTCTGACGGAACTCGATATCGTCGTGGCATCCGTACATTCACAATTACGCATGGATGCCGGCTCGATGACAGCGCGAATGATCGCTGCTGTCTCGCATCCGCGGGTGAACGTGCTCGGACACTGCACTGGGCGTCTCGTGCAAGGCGAGCGCGGAACCAGGCCTCCGTCGCAGTTCGACGCGCGGGCAGTGTTCGACGCCTGCGCCGAGAACGCGGTGGCGGTGGAGATCAATGCGCGCCCAGAGCGGCAAGATCCGCCGGATGAACTGATCGCCCTGGCGTTGGATGCCGGATGCCTGTTCGCACTCGATTCTGATGCCCATGCGCCCGGACAGCTTTCCCTGCTGGACTACGGTGCCGAGCGCGCCGAGCAGGCTGGTGTTCCGGCGGAGCGGATCGTCACGACCTGGGGCGTGGAGCGGCTGTGGGCATGGGCGGCATGACACGGCGCGCGTTTCCCTGGCTCGTTCTCGCCGGAATCCTGGTGGCGGCGCTGAGCCTGCGTTCCCCCATCATCGCGCTGACTCCGGTGCTCCCCGACATCATCGATGATCTGAATATCAGTGCGGCGTCGGCGGGTTTGCTCACCACGGCGCCGATCATCATGTTCGCGGCGCTGACGCCTTTCGCGGCGCTTCTGATCAGGCGCGCCGGCGCGGAGCTCGCACTTCTGCTCACCCTCGGCGGTGTGCTGGTGGGCACCTTCGTGCGTGCCCTGCCCGGGTTCGGGCCGATGCTCACCGGCATGTTCATCATGGGGGCGGCGATCACGATCGGAAACGTCGTGATCCCGGTCATCATCCGCCGCGATCTGCCTCCCGAGCGCACGGCGATAACGACGGCGGCATACACGGCGACGATGAACATCGGCTCGCTCATCACTGCGCTGGGGACGGTGCCGCTGGCGGCGTTCACCGGATGGAGGCTCGCGCTTCTCCTGTGGGGCGTGTTCACCGTTGCCGGCATCGCTCTGTGGGTGGTGCACATCATGCGATCGCGCGGAGCGACGCGGTCTGCGGAGCGGCTCTCCGGATCGGCGCCGCAGCCGGGGCTTTCGAACGTGGATGCTGAGGTGATCACCGGACCGATGCCCGTCATCGTTGATAACCGCGTCGCGGCAACGGTTCGCCGGCCGATCGTCTGGCTGCTGTTCGCCGCGTTCGGAACGCAATCAGCGATCTACTACGCAATGTCGACGTGGCTGCCGACGATCCTGATGGACAAGACGGGAGTTGATGCCGCGGCCGCTGGCGCGCTGGCGTCACTGTTTCAGGGCGTGGCGATCGCCGGCGCCTTTCTGGCTCCGGCTCTGCTGCGATACGTCGGGGCGGTGCCGTCGGCTGTGCTCATGGGGGTGTGCTTCGCCACGATGGTGCTCGGGATGCTGTTCGCTCCGGAGCTGGCGGGCATCTGGGCGGCCTTCGGCGCGATCGCTCACTCGAGCGGATTCGTTCTGATCTTCACTGGGCTGATCCGCGCGTCGCGCTCGGCACCGGAGGCTGCGACCATGTCTGCATTTGTGCAGGGTGGGGGATATGTTCTTGCGGCGTTCAGCGCGCCGATCATGGGCGCGTTGAACGAGAGCACCGGTGATTGGCAGCTGCCGCTGATCACAATGCTCATTGTCGCCGCTGTCTATACGACCGCTCTCGTGTCTGCGATGTTCGTCGCGTTCCGACGAGCCTGAGCTGGAGTCAACGCCCGAGCGCCGCGATGGCGCGGTCCATAGAGGAACCGAGGTTCCAGCGCTCAGCCAGATCAGTGGCGGCGTCGGCATCGGCAGGATCGAGTGCACGCACGGGGTAGCTTGGGCAGTTGATGTCGAGACCTCGCGCGACTTCGACGACCGTCGGCGCGACATCGAGATAGCCGGAGGCTGCGAGCAGCTTCGCGCGGATGCCGGCGCTCATTCCCTCCCCGGCTTCGGCTGCGGCACGGACGCCAGCGATATCGCCGTGCGCTTGCAGCAGTGTCGCTGCGGTCTTGTCTCCGACGCCCGTAACGCCGGGTAGCCCATCGGATGCATCGCCGCGCAGCGTCGCGAAGTCGGCATACTGCGATGGCAGCACACCATACTTCTTCACGACGGTCTCGTCGGTGACGATCTCAAGATTGCTCATTCCCCGTGCGGTATAGATGACGCGGATGCCGCGATCGTTGTCGACCAGTTGGAAGAGGTCGCGGTCTCCGGTGACGATGTCGACCGGCATCGTCGAGCGAGTGGCGAGCGTGCCGATGACGTCATCCGCCTCGTGCTGGGCAACACCGATGATCGGGATGCCGAGAAGTCGCAGCGCTTCGCGGATGATCGGCAGCTGCGCCTCGAGTGGATCGGGAACCTCTTCGATGTCGGGGCCCGCTGCGACGAGCTCGACGACACGATGCGCCTTGTAGCTCGGGATCAGGTCGACGCGCCACTGCGGGCGCCAATCGTCGTCCCAGCACGCGACGATGTGAGTGGGCTCGTAGAGCTTGACGAGCTTGGCGATGATGTCGAGCAGGCCGCGTGCTGCATTCACCGAGGTGCCGTCCGCCGATTTCACCTTGTCGGGCACACCGTAGAACGCTCGGAAGTAGAGGGAGGCGGTGTCCAGCAGCATCAGCTTGTCGCTCATGAAATCAGCATGGCACAGGGGTGCGACGTCGTCCGGGTCAACAGCCGGGGGAGCGCGGATCCTGTTCGCATGTGTGCGCAACGAGGGCGGTGTGTGCCTCGAAGATCCTGATCTCCTGCGCTGCGCCGGTCGACGTCACCTCGCCGGTGATGGGGAACCAGCCGATACCGAAGTCGACGGCGGCCGTGTATCGAACCGAGACGTCGGCCGCGTAGATGCCGCGTGCGGCGTAGGTGTGACTCGTCTCCGTCGGTGTGAACTGGGCTGCGCCGAGTGCGTCCCAGCTCAGCCCGCCGGTGGAAGTTGTCGTGGTCGCTCCATCGCCGTAGTCGAAGTCGAATCCCACTGGCGTGAATCGCACGACCATGGGATAGCCGAACAGCTCACCGGACACCGTGTGCTCGTCAGCCGAAGCGACAAAGTTGGTCGGAAGCCCCACGACGCCGACGTTGTCCGGCTCGCCGGCGATGAGCGAACCGTGCGGGGCGAAGCGCACGACATCGTTGATCGTGACAGTCGGGATCTCGACGACGTCTTCTTCATCAGGCTCGACGTCTTCATTGGTGCGCTCGAAGCAGCGGATATAGGAGTCCCAGTCGTCGAGGCAATCGACGAAGTCTTGGTCGATCGGGGGAGAGATAGGAACGGGCGCAGGATTCGGCCCATCATTGCCAATCGGCCTGCCGGGGTTATGGCCCGGCGGCGAACCCGGAACCACCTCGGTTCCGCCGATGACGACTTCGCTACCGTCCGTGGGGGAGCACAGGCCCGCTTTGATTAGTTCCGTTGAACACGCGCCGTGTGCCGGAGCGGTGTTGAGCGGGGAGAAGAGTAGAAGTGCGATGAGTGTCAGCATGCAATGTCGCCGGCTGTTGAATCGGAAATCGAAAGTTCATCAGCCGTGCCGACAAATGTGATGTCAAGTAGCCAACGATCGGCCCGCTCCTCAGGAGTCACGTCAGTTCCTTGAGCATCGAGGACACGGGACTGGCTGACGTCCAAACAAACTTGTGCGGTAATTCTGTTCGTCGGACTGCCAAGAGTTGAATCAGTTCCGTTGAACGAGACGATCACGCTATCGCCGCGAAGCGAGAGCTCGTTTTGCTTGAGGTATCTTTGCGCTTCAAGATCACTTTCTAGCGCCGCCCCGGTGAGAAAATCTGACGCGCCGGAGCCTTCGTTGCTCGAATCGTTGTAGGCCCGATAAACCTCTTCCGCCGCGGCGAATGCTTCTTCTTCATTGGCGAACGCGGCCGTTGGCGTCGGGCTCGGCGCGGGAGTCGGTGTGCAGGCGCACAGTGTGCCCGCCGCCAGGGTCAGCAGCGCCAGCATCCGATATCGGTTCGTCCTTGAGCGCAGGGAAGTCACTCGCACACGCTAACGTGAACCCTTGATACCGCGTCGAAGTTATCCACAGGTCCTGGTCTGTGTTTTCTCTGATATTCTGAGGTGTCACCTTTGGCAGGCAACCGCATGTCAAAGTGGCTGAGAACCAATCCATCCGCTTCTCGTGCTCACACACCTGTGCGTGAGCACTGCTGAGGCCCGAGTAACCACCCAACAAGGACAACCCACTACATGACTAGCGCAACGACCGCCCCGGCCACCAAGCAGGTCGCCATCAACGACATCGGATCTGCTGAGGACTTCCTGGCCGCGGTCGAGAAGACTCTGAAGTTCTTCAACGACGGCGACATCATCGAAGGCACGATCGTCAAGATCGACCGCGATGAGGTTCTGCTCGACGTCGGTTATAAGACTGAGGGTGTCATCCCCTCCCGCGAACTTTCCATCAAGCACGACGTTGACCCCAACGAGGTCGTCAAGGTCGGCGACGAGGTTGAGGCTCTCGTTCTCCAGAAGGAGGACAAGGAAGGCCGTCTGATCCTGTCCAAGAAGCGCGCACAGTACGAGCGCGCTTGGGGCGATGTCGAGAAGATCAAGGAAGACGACGGCGTCGTCACCGGTACGGTCATCGAGGTCGTCAAGGGTGGACTCATTGTCGACATCGGACTCCGTGGCTTCCTGCCGGCATCGCTCATCGAGCTGCGCCGTGTCCGCGACCTGACCCCGTACCTGGGCCAGGAGATCGAGGCGAAGATCCTCGAGCTCGACAAGAACCGCAACAACGTGGTTCTCTCGCGCCGTGCACTGCTCGAGCAGACGCAGTCCGAGTCGCGCTCGAACTTCCTCAACAACCTGCACAAGGGCCAGGTCCGCAAGGGTCAGGTCTCGTCGATCGTCAACTTCGGTGCGTTCGTCGACCTGGGCGGCGTTGACGGTCTCGTTCACGTCTCCGAGCTGTCGTGGAAGCACATCGAGCACGCATCCGAGGTTGTCGAGGTTGGCCAGGAGGTCACCGTCGAGATCCTTGAGGTCGACCTCGACCGTGAGCGCGTCTCCCTGTCGCTGAAGGCGACGCAGGAGGACCCGTGGCAGGTCTTCGCCCGCACGCACGCGATCGGTCAGATCGCAGCGGGCAAGGTCACCAAGCTCGTTCCGTTCGGTGCGTTCGTTCGCGTCGCAGATGGCATCGAGGGCCTCGTTCACATCTCCGAGCTCTCCAGCAAGCACGTTGAGCTGGCCGAGCAGGTCGTTTCCGTTGGTGAAGAGGTCTTCGTCAAGGTCATCGACATCGACCTCGAGCGTCGTCGTATCTCGCTGTCGCTCAAGCAGGCCAACGAGTCGGTTGATCCCAACGGCACCGAGTTCGACCCGGCTCTGTACGGCATGCTTGCCGAGTACGACGAGAACGGCGAGTACAAGTACCCCGAGGGCTTCGACCCCGAGACCGGTGCTTGGAAGGAAGGCTTCGACACTCAGCGCGAGGCATGGGAGCAGGAATACGCTGCAGCCCAGGCTCGCTGGGAAGCTCACAAGGTTGCGGTTGCCAAGGCAGCCGAGGCCGAGGCCGCTGCGGGCGACGACTTCGGCGCTGCCGCTGGTCAGTCGTTCACGAGCGACTCGTCCGGTGCCGGCACGCTTGCTGACGACGAAGCTCTCGCGGCTCTCCGCGAGAAGCTCTCGGGCGGCAACGCGTAAGCCACGCCTCTTCTGAAACGGACCGTCACCTTCGGGTGGCGGTCCGTTTCGCATTCTCCGGGGCGGATGCTGCGGCATCCGCGTGCCAGGATGTAAACATGCCTCTCATCGCGCTGACCGGCGGAATCGCATCCGGGAAGTCCACGATCGCTCGCCGTCTCGAAGAACACGGCGCTGTCGTCATCGACGCGGATCAGATCGTGCGTGACGTGCAAGCTCCCGGCTCTGCGGTGCTCCAGGAGATCGCAGCGACGTTCGGGACCGACGTCATCGACGCATCCGGTGCGCTGGACAGGGCCGCCCTCGGAGAACGAGTGTTCTCCGATCAGGACGCACTTGCACGCCTCAACGGCATCGTGCATCCTGCGGTGCGTGTGGAATCGCAGCGCCGAATGGATGCGGCATTCTCCGATGACGCATCCGCCGTCGTCGTATACGACGTGCCGCTGTTGGTGGAAGCGCGTGTCGATGACCCGTGGGACATGATCGTGGTTGCGCACGCGCCGGCCGAGGATCGGCTGCGCCGGCTGATCGAACTGCGTGGCATGGAGCCGCACGCAGCCCAGGACCGCATCAACGCGCAGGTCTCCGACGACAAACGCCTTGCTATCGCGGATGTCGTGATTGACACCGCGGGCACGATGGAGCAGACCTATCAGCAGACGGATGCTCTCTGGAAGCAGCTCGAGGCGGGGTGAATGCCGAAGAGTTCACGGGCCACAGCCGCGGGACGCGCTCCTACCGACGGCTGATCTGGGGACTGTTCTTCGCGGGGGTGGCGACGTTTGCCCAGCTGTACTCGTTGCAGGCTGTGCTCCCGCAGATCGCATCCGACCTGGGAGTGGCACCGTCGACAGCCGCGCTGAGCATCTCGGCGGCGACACTGGGCATTGCCGCAGCGGTCATCCCGTGGTCTCTCGTCGCCGACCGGATCGGCCGTGTTCCGGCGATGGCGATCGGAATCATCGCCGCGACGGTGCTCGGTCTGGCTGCGCCGCTGAGTACCGAGATCGCGGTACTCCTCGTGCTGCGCCTGGGGGAGGGGCTGGCACTTGGGGCTGTTCCAGCCGTGGCCCTGGCCTATCTCAGCGAGGAGATCCGCGCAGGTCACGTCGCGGCCGCCGCTGGCAGCTATACCGCCGGCACCACAGTCGGAGGTCTTTCCGGGCGTCTGATCGCAGGCCCGCTGGGCGAGCTTTTCGATTGGCGCGTCGGCGTGTGGAGCGTCATCGTTTTCTGCGCGTTCGCGGCAGTGCTGTTTCTCCGGCTGGTTCCACGTGCGCGAAGGTTCATTCCTGGTCGCAAGCGTGCGGATGCTGGTCCGGGCATGCTGACTCGGCTTATCCGTCCGCTGCGCTCCCTCCCGCTGCTGGCCCTGTACGCCCAGGGGTTTCTGCTGATGGGGGCCTTTGTCGCGGTATACAACTATCTGGGGTTCTATCTCATAGCGCCGCCGTTCCTGTTGCCTGTGTGGCTGGTCACGCTTCTGTTCCTCGCGTACCTCGCCGGCACGCTCTCCTCGCCGTGGGCGGGGGCGCTCGCGAGCAGGGTCGGGCGTCGCACCGTTCTGCTCGGATCGATCGGCGTGTTTTTGAGCGGCGTGCTGCTCATGCTCGTACCTCATCCGATCGTGATCCTCGCGGGACTCGTCGTCTTCACTGCCGGATTCTTCGGAGCACATGCGATCGCGTCCAGTTGGGCACCGGTAATCGCGGATGCGGAGACTCGGGCGCAGGCGCCATCGCTCTACTATTTTGCGTACTACGCCGGATCGAGCCTGTTCGGCTGGATTCTGGGCATGGTCTTCGGCCAAGCCGGCTGGGGCTGGTTTCTCACCGTGGTGATCGCGATGGCCGTGCTCGCCGCCACTATTGCGACGGTGCTACTGCGTTCGGACCGTCCGGCGGGGTGACTCGGCGCTCGCGCTTGCGTCGACGTCGGCGAAAGAACATGACGACCGCGACGATCAGTGCGATCAGGAGCAGTCCGGCAAGAATCGGCACCACGATGGCGAGGGCCGCGAGCAGGAAGGACGCTCCGTCTTCGGCCGTGCTGAGAGCCGGGGCGGCGAGTCCGCCCGTGACGGTGTTCGCTGCAAGGCGGGAGGTCGACTTGACCACGTGCACGATGAGCGCGATGACGATGCCGGTGATGATCGGCACCCAGGTGTTCTCGGAGAAGAATGCGGACGGGTCATCGACGGCGAGAGTCTGCGCACTGGATCCGGCGCCGAACACGATTCCACCGGATGCTGGACGCAGAACGCTCTGGATCACATCGTTGATCGAGTCCATGGCTGGGATCTTGTCGGCGACGACCTCGAGGATCAGCAGTGTGCCGAGTACCCACAGGGAAATGTCGCTGGCGATCCACGACCAGCCGGAGGGCAGCTCGACAGCGGGCAGGAAGCGGTCGGCCAGTCCCAGCAGGAACAGCGGCATCCACGCGTTCAGACCAGCGGATGCTGCAAGGCTGGAGCCGATCAGAAACTCGATCACAGCCCTACTCTAGATGCGCGATGCCGATGTCTGAGGCTGCGCTTACGCTGGAAGTATGCAACCCACGCGCAGCGTCCGTCCGTTCGAGGTGATCAGCGATTATGCCCCGGCCGGTGACCAGCCGCAGGCGATCGCTGAACTGGCCGCGCGTATCAACGCGGGTGAGACCGACGTGGTGCTGCTCGGCGCGACAGGTACCGGAAAATCGGCGACGACTGCCTGGCTGATCGAGCAGGTTCAGCGCCCGACTCTGGTGCTCGCGCACAACAAGACCCTGGCGGCGCAGCTGGCGAATGAGTTCCGTGAACTCATGCCGAACAACGCCGTCGAGTACTTCGTGTCGTACTACGACTACTACCAGCCTGAGGCCTACGTACCGCAGACAGACACGTTCATCGAGAAGGACTCCTCAGTCAACGCCGAAGTCGAGCGGTTGCGGCACTCGACGACCAACTCGCTGTTGTCGCGGCGCGATGTCGTCGTGGTCTCGACGGTGTCCTGCATCTACGGCCTCGGCGCGCCGGAAGAGTATCTGCGAGCCATGGTCGCGCTCCAGGTGGGGGAGCGCTATGACCGCGACGCTCTCATCCGCCAGTTCATCGCGATGCAGTACAACCGCAACGACGTCGACTTCTCGCGCGGCAACTTCCGTGTTCGCGGCGACACGATCGAGATCATTCCCGTCTACGAGGAGACGGCGATCCGCATCGAGCTGTTCGGCGATGAGATCGAGGCGCTGTACTCGCTGCATCCACTCACCGGTGAGGTCATCGAAAAACTCGACGCGGTGCCCATCTTCCCCGCTTCGCACTATGTCGCCGGAACAGATGTCATCCAGCGCTCGATCGGAACCATCGAAGCTGAGCTGGAACAGCGCCTGGCCGAGTTCGAGCGCCAAGGAAAGCTGCTTGAGGCGCAACGACTGCGCATGCGCACGACGTTTGACCTGGAGATGCTGCAGCAGCTGGGATTCTGCTCCGGAATCGAGAACTACTCGCGCCACATGGATGGCCGTGAACCGGGAGAGCCGCCGCACACCCTGTTGGACTTCTTCCCCGACGACTTCCTGATGGTGATCGACGAGTCCCATGCGACTGTGCCGCAGATCGGAGCGATGTACGAGGGCGATGCATCGCGTAAGCGCACTCTGGTGGAACACGGGTTCCGACTTCCCAGCGCGATGGACAACCGCCCCCTGCGCTGGGACGAATTCAAGAACCGCATCGGGCAGACGGTCTACCTCTCGGCCACGCCAGGGAAGTACGAGATGGGCATCGCCGATGGCGTTGTCGAGCAGATCATCCGTCCGACCGGACTGGTCGATCCTGAGATCATCGTGAAGCCGTCCAAGGGGCAGATCGACGATCTGCTGGAAGAGATCCGCGTGCGCGTCGAGCGCGATGAACGTGTTTTGGTCACGACGCTGACGAAGAAGATGGCAGAGGAGCTAACCGACTTCCTCGGCGAACATGGTGTGCGGGTGCGATATCTGCACTCGGATGTCGACACCCTTCGACGCGTAGAACTGCTCAGCGAGTTGCGGGCGGGTGTGTACGACGTGCTGGTCGGCATCAACCTGCTGCGTGAGGGCCTGGATCTGCCTGAGGTATCTCTCGTGGCGATTCTGGATGCTGACAAGGAGGGGTTCCTTCGATCGGGGACCTCCCTCATCCAGACAATCGGCCGTGCAGCACGAAATGTGTCTGGGCAGGTGCACATGTATGCCGACCGGATCACCGATTCGATGGCGAAAGCAATCGACGAGACCGATCGTCGGCGCGAGAAGCAGGTTGCGTACAACCTGGAGCGCGGGATCGACCCGCAGCCGCTGCGCAAACGCATCGCCGACATCACTGACGTCCTGGCGAGGGAAGCATCTGACACGCAGGAGATGCTGCGCGGCAGAGGGAACGCGAGATCGGGCAAAGGCAAGAGCCCGACTCCGGGGCTGCGACGCCAGGGAATCGCGGCAGAGGGTGCGCAGCAGCTGGAGGCGACGATCGAGGATCTGTCGAACCAGATGCTTGCGGCTGCGGCAGAGCTGAAGTTCGAGCTCGCCGGTCGCCTACGCGATGAAGTGCAAGATATGAAGAAGGAGCTGCGGGCGATGGAGCGTGCGGGCCACGCTTGAGCTAAACAAGTGAGGCTTGTGCCCCGAAGAAACTCCAGGGCACAAGCCTCACTTACCAGTCGATCGATCAGGCGGTGCGACGGCGCAGCATCAGCAACGCTCCGGCGATCACGGTAAGCCCCGCGATCGAGATGAGTGCAGAAGACACCTCACCGCCGGTGGCGGCCAGCCCCGGCTCGTCTTCTGCCGCTGTGATCGTGATCTGCTGCCATCCGATAACGGTTCCGTCAGCCGCAACAGCTGCGATCCGGTGAGTTCCGGTGACATTCTTCGGCAGCGTGATCTGTACCGTGCCTTCGGCGGACACCGTCTTCACACCGAGCGGCGACGGCGTCGAGAGCAGCCACATGCCAGCGCTCTGACCAGCCCGGTCACCAGCGAAGTGCACCGTGATGGTCTGGCCCGCCTGAGCGGTGGTGACCGTGGTGATCTCGCCCAGCGTGGCGTCCGTCAACTGATCCTCGGCCGGTGCCGGGTAGTCCGCCACTGGTGCGGTTGGTGAGGGCTCGGTCGGCTTGGGCTCCGTGGGGTCCGGCTCGGTCGGCTTGGGCTCCGTGGGGTCCGGCTCGGTCGGCTTGGGCTCCGTGGGATCCGGCTCGGTCGGGTCGGGCTCGGTCGGGTCCGGGTCGACTGGCTGCGGGTCGACTGGCTGCGGGGCAGCTTCTCCCTGCACAGTCCAATCGAGGATCGACGAACCGCATACGCCGAGGTTTGCCCAGATTCGTCCGCTCGCGGAGCCGTCAGCATTGATGGTGCCGTGTAGCTTGAAGGTCATCGCGATCCCCTCCCAATCGATCTCGAAGGGCTGGCCGACAGTTACGGGCGTTGTCGGAATCGGATCCGTCGAGAAGTCATCGAAGCCCGATCCGTGGTAGCCGGCAGTGACGCAGGCCCACCAGTATTCGCCCGTCACCAGGGTGATCGCGCCCGAATCATTCACCTCAAGAGAGAACGGCCGAACTTCCGGGTCACTCATCTCATTGCTGCTCGCGTGCGTCTGCCGTGATGTGCCCTCGTAGATTCCGGGGGCGGGGAAAGCACCCTGCTCATCGGGCACGACGCTGAAGGTCACCGATGCGGTGCCAACGGGGTGTGTGAGTGTGACGGTGTGCTCGCCCACGCTGAGCGGACCGGACACCTCTGCCTCGACGTCGCCGAGGACATCGGCGCGGACAGCCGTCGGAGCACCATCATCCACCGTCAGTTCAACGGTGGCGTAGTCGGGGAACCCCTCGCCGTCGATAACCAGTGCGGTGGCGGCGAGCTCTGATTCTGTGACGACAAACGCAGACGCTGAGATAGTGGGCTGATCCCAGCCGGAGTACCAATCAGCATCGTCATCGACGACGAAAGTCCGTGAAGCGGATGCCTCCACATCGGCTGCCGCGAGCGTGAGGTCGTACTCGCCGACCGAGAACTCGCCGCTGATGGTGAACTCGGTGTAACCCGCCTCATCGGACGTGACCTGGTGCTCTGCGACCCCGTCGATCAGGACATCGAGCGTGGCATCCGTGGGGAACCCGTCACCGGTGGTGAGCATGCCGCTGTGTTTGATGTCCCACTGCGCGATGCCGTCTTCGCCCTCGAGATACAGCCAGGGTTCGTAACCACCCGCGGTTACTTCAAAGGCCGTCTCCTGGGTGATCCCGCCGGCTGAAATACGCGCGACGTAGCTGCCAGCGTCGAGACGCGCGGTCAGGGTTGCGAACACCCAGCCGTCGGCATCGACAGTGGCTGTTTCTGACACGACACCAGGGATGCTGATGGTCGCTTCGGAACCTGCCGGGAAGTCGACGCCCTGGATGATGAGACCCTCGATGTCCAGTTCCGCCTGCGTGATGATTTCTGCATTGACGTGGACGGCGAAGGTCTCCGCGGCGCCAGCGAGTTTTTCGGCTGCCGCGGGCGCGGCGGCTGGTGCGGGGATAGTGGTCTCGTCAGCGTTGCGCTGCGAGTCATCCAGGGCGGCGGCGGGCAACGCCGAGGCGAGAACAAGCGCGAATGCGATGCCCGTGCCCATCGTGACGGCAGCGGGGTGTGCGAGCTTTCTGCGGTGCAAGAAGCGCTGAGCGCTTCGACGTGATGATGTCATGATCCCTCTCGGTGGATGGTCGTGGTGTGCACGGCCAACGGCACATATCACGCACATCCTGGCGAGAGGGGGAGCAGTTGCGCTCCTATTCGGGACGAATCGGAACGCGAGCGTCGCCAGCCGTTTCGGCTCAGCGGGCTCCGACCTGGTCCCTGATGTCGTTCGCGAGATACGACCCGGCGAGTTCGAACTGCTCGACGGCGGCGCGGAGCAGCTTGTCGCGGTCAGCCGGATCCGTGGCGCTGTCAGCGCGCAGCTGCAGAAGGCGACCGCGCAGCACGTTGTCGGCCTGCTCGCCGAGCTGTGGTTCGGCCTCGTCGAGCATGCGCATCGCTCGATCGTGCTCGCCGGCGGCCAGCGCGATGGGTGTCGAGTGGATCAGCGCCTCCGTCGTCACCAGCGGCTGTCCCAGACTGCGCGACGTTGTAATCGCATCTTCTGCCCGGACCAATGCCGCGGTGGGGTCACCGAGTCGCATCATCGCCTTCGCAGCGGTCACCTCGCTGTATACCGTGAGATACGGATGGCCGAGCTCCTCGGCGATCGTCCGGGCTGCGTCAGCTGAGAGGATCGCCTCCTCGAACTGGTCGTACTCCAGCAGGACGGTTGCATAGTTCGTTCGCAGATTCGCTTCGAACAGACGATGTCCGACAGAAACGGCCAGCTCGAGTCCCCGCAAAACAGTGTCGCGCTCTTCATCGAAGCGCCCGGCGGTATGCAAGGAGAGTCCCAGATTTACCAGCGCCGACAGGCACAGCGGGACCTCGTCGTCCTTGTTCTCATGCAGTTGCACTGTGCGCTGCAGCTTCTCGATCGCAGCGGGAACTTGCCCCAGCCGCAGATCCACCAGTGCTGACATGTTCGTCAGAAGCCCCGCCATTCTCAGATCGGGGTTCTGTCCGGTCTCATCAACGAGTATTCGGGCTCGATCGAAATGAGCCTGCGCGCTTCTCGGGTCATCGCTGTACAGAAGCAGCTGGCCGGCATCCAGGCTGCTTGTCGCCAGAGCCCGCCCAGCGCCGATCTCGGAAGCCACCTCGGCAGCTGCCTGATGCAGTCTCAGCGCTTCGGTCGTACGGCCGGCGATGTTCATCCACCAACTCAGCCCATCCGACAGGTGGAAGAGAATCTCCGGGTGTCCGCGTTCTGGGGCCGCATGCGCCATCGCCAGCAGCGATGACAGCTGAGAATAGAGCCAGTCGCTAGCCTCATCTGCAGTCCAATCGCGCTCCGGATATACGAAGTCGCTCCGGCGGGGGCTGTCGCTCATGCTGCGAGCGATCGTCGCGTATGCTCCCCATGTCTTCTGCGTCGCCTGGAGCGCGACCCGCTCGAATGCTGATGAGCGCATGCGCGGCGGATCCGTTTCGTTGGCGCGCTCGCGGGCAAATGCGCGCACGAGCGCGTGGAGAGCGATGCGATCATCGTCGCGCCGAATGGCCAGGTTGGCATCAGCCAGCGCAGCGATGTGCACGGTCGCTGCGCCCGGCTCGGTCTCGATCGCAGCCGCGGCGCTCTCCGCATCAATCTCGGCGATGGGTAGATCAGCGAAGATGCGCAGCAGCTGTGCGGCGTGTGCATCGAGTTCGGCGTAAGACAGCTCCAGTGTCGCGCGCACTTCATCATCGACTCGGTCAGAATTCAGCCGCTCGGTCATGAGATCAATGTGCTCGCCGAGTGTCCACTCCGCGTGTGTGGCCAGCCGTGCACCGACCAGGGCGACCGCCAGCGGCAAGCCGCCGGAGATCGTCGAAAGTCGTTCGGAATCAGCCGCAGAGATGTCGACTCCCGGAGCGAAACGGCGCAGCAGCGCCGTGGTCTCGTTCTGGTCGAGTCCGAGCAGCCGGATCATCTGCCAGTCTGCGTCTTCATGGAGGCTCCGGCTTGTCGCGACGACTCGACCCGTGCCACCGGGCCCGATGATCGCATCGACATGGGAGTAGTCAGCCGCATCGTCCAGGATGAGTGCACAATCCTGCACGGCGAGCGCAGTGAGAATCAGATGCGCGCGGTCGGCCGAGGTCTTCGTTGCGCTGTCATCAACCTTCAGCTGCCGAAGAATCGCGCGCTGAGCCGCCTCGGGGGCTACCGGCGGAGACTCGGCGTTGCGCCCGCGCAGATCGAGAAACACACTCCCGCCGCTGTTGAGCTGCTGCACGGCCATGAACGCCAATTGCGTCTTGCCGGAGCCAGGCATTCCGGTGATCCAGACTCGGCGGTCTTCAGACAGCGCAGTGGCCGTGGCAGAGACTTCTCGCGCACGGCCGGCGAAAGAGGGTACCGGTACGGGGGCCTGGGGTCGGGCGACGGCGACGAAAGCAGCATCCGCTGCGGTTCGAGCAGCACGCACACGCTGCGCCCAGGTGGCATGGAACGGCTCAGGTAGTCCCAGGGCGGCCGCGATCTCGACGACGGCGTCAGCGTCAAGGCGCCGGCGTCCCTCCTGGAACGATGCCCACACGGTGCTCCTGGCAACACGTCTTTCGTGCAGAGGAATACCGCGCTGCTCGCGAAGAACACTGATGCGTCGAGTGATCTCGTTGAACGACGGGGCGCCGGCTGCGTTTCGCATGGCGCGCAGGTCAGCGGTGATCCGATCCAAGCCCTCCGGTGCGGCATCCCAGTCGACCGCTTCGCTCACCTCGATCATCGTCACCCCTCCAGCTGCGAATAAATCTCTCTGCTGGCCATAGGTTACCGATACTGCGGGTACTCGGTGGTGCGAGCTACGGGCACCGCATCAGGGGCTTCGGCCCTGATCGATCGATTTCGTGCGCGTTCATCGCCTGTCCGCACAGCGGGCACGCGCGCTCAGCGCGTTGCGCTTGGGTAGGAGGAGGTGTTGCTTCATAGGGGCCGACCGCGGCAGGCCCCGCCAAGCGGATCAGGTTCGTATTGAACCAGCGGTACAGCCCACCCGCCTCGCGGATACGTGTGCGAAGCGGCACGCTCTCTGACGGATTCTCCATAGTGCTGAGTGTACTAACTATTAGTGCAGACGTATAATCGAAATGTGACGAGTTCTGACGATCTGCTCAAGCTGGAGAACCAGTTGTGCTTTGCCCTCGTGACAGCAGCCCGAAATGTCGTGTCGATCTACCGGCCGATTCTCGAGCCGCTCGGGCTCACTCATCCGCAGTACCTGGTGATGCTGGCACTGTGGGAGCGCTCGCCGCGACCGCTGAACGATCTGGCTGCTGACCTTGCTCTTGATCCCGCTACCGCATCGCCGCTGCTGAAGAGGCTGGAGAAAGAAGGACTGGTCGCGCGCGAGCGCAGTCGCGAAGACGAGCGCCGATTAGACATCACGCTCACCGAAGCCGGTCGCGAACTCCGTGCACGTGCCGTCGATGTGCCGCACCAGGTGATGGCCGCGGTGAGCATGGGTATTGAGCAGATTGCGACGCTTCGTGAAGGGCTTTCGCCGTTTGCCGGACGCGTAGAGAAGCAGTGACCCCATAGGGTGAACGCATGCCCCGTTCTTCACCGAGACCCGATCCGGGTGCAGTGTGAAGCGGCCGGCGATTGTGGCCGCGGTCGGCGGACTATTCCTCCTCGTCATCTTCGCAGCAGCAGTGCAAGGTGCGCCGACGATCAACCCGCCCGTCTTCCCCGCGCCGAGCGCCCCGACGTTCACTGAACCTGCGCAACCGATGCCGACCGGCTCCGCGGCTCCACTTCCGGAGACAGGCTCGGACATCGTCGGCGCGATCATCGGAACCATCTTCCTGATTCTTGCCGCACTGGCAGTGATCGCCGTTCTCTTTCTCGTGGTGCGGGCGCTGTTGCGGGCCTGGCGAGATCGTCCGCTGCGTGCGCAACCCGGAAGCGACACGGGCCACGACCTTGTGGAAGAGCCGACTGCCGAGGACACCGCAGTCGCCGCCCCGGTGATCCGACGCGGCATCGAAGGCGCGCTCAAACTCATCGACGAGCGCGCGATTCCCGCGGATGCCATCATCGCTTCGTGGGTCGGCCTGGAAGAAAGCGCAGCCGATGCTGGCATAGCTCGTGGCATGAGTGAGACTCCGGCGGAGTTCGCCATCCGCATCATCACCCAGCGCGAAGGCATCTCAGATGCCGCTGACGCACTGCTGCGCCTGTATGAGAGCGTTCGATTCGGCAGCTATGTCGCCGATGAACAGGACCGCGACACCGCGCGCACTGCGCTGAAGACTATCGAGGAGGGATGGCAATGACGCGCTCACACATCATCACGGCGCTCGCCGTCGCTGCCGGCGTCACGCTCATCCTCGTGTTTGCCATCGGTGTGCAGCTCACCTTCGCCGTCGGCTGGGGCATCCTCGCTGGCATCCTGACGGTATGTCTGCGCGTGGGGATCCCGGACGAACCGCGTCTCGATTCCCCGACGATCACCGCCGGGCCCGAACGCCGAGGGACCGCCATCGCGCGGATGGCATGGTCGCTCAACCCGACAACGGGAGCAGCCGGGGCGCTCATCACCCGTCGCGTTCGCGACACGCTCAAGCGCTGCCTGGGAAGACAAGACCTCGATCCGGACAATCCTGACGATCGCGCCGCTATCGCGGCGTTGATCGACCTCGACATCTGGGAGCGGCTTATCGGATCCGGCACCACACGTCACGATATCGAGCGTGCGCTGGATGCCATCGACACGCTTTCGCGGACCAAGGAGAAGCAATGACGCAGAACATGACGATCGCCGAGACCGGAGCGCAGATCCTCGCAGCAGTCCGCACGGCTGTGGTGGGAATGGATGATCCGATCGAACTCGCACTCGCGACGATTCTCGCCGGCGGACATGTGCTGTTCGAGGATGTGCCCGGACTCGGTAAGACGCTTGCCGCTCGGAGCCTGGCATCCGCCCTCGGGCTCGGCTTTCGTCGCCTGCAATGCACCCCGGACATGCTCCCCGGCGACGTCACCGGATCGTATGTCTACGCGCCGGACACCGGCGACTTCGTTTTTCGGCAGGGCCCGATCTTCACCGGGCTGTTGCTGGCCGACGAGATCAACCGCACAACGCCGAAGACACAGTCGGCGATGCTGGAGGCAATGGCCGAGCGACAGGTCACCGTCGAAGGCAACAGCTTTCCGCTGCCCGCGCCGTTCCACGTGATCGCAACCTCGAATCCGATCGAATATGAGGGCACCTACGCTCTGCCGGAAGCGCAGCTGGACCGCTTCATGGTGCGCCTTGCGGTGGGATACCCGGAGGTGTCGGGTGAGACGCAGATTCTCCTGAACCGGGTAGCCCGCAGAGCCGAAGCCACCACGGTCGACGCCGTGATCGACGCTGAGCGACTGCTCGAAGTGCAGCACGCAGTGGAGGCGATCTCGGTTCATCCGGATATCGCGCGATACTGCGTCGACATCGCAGCGGCCACTCGGCAGGCGCAGAACGTCGCGGTCGGGGCATCGCCGCGCGGTTCGCTGGCGCTGCTGCTGCTCGGGCGCGCACTCGCGGCGCTGGATGGTCGTGAGTTCGTGCGCCCTGACGACATCAAGAGGATCGCTGTCCCCGTGCTTGCGCACCGGCTCACGCTGACCCCGCAGGCCTGGGCGCAGGGGACCAGCGCAGAGCAGATCGTGCAGCAGGTTGTGGGCCAGGTGCCCGTTCCTCCGACGGTCGGCGCGCCAGCGTGACACGCCCCATCACCAGACGTCGATGGGGGCCGGGCCTCGTCATCGGAGTCATCGTTGCGGCCGGCCTCGCCTGCCTCGGTCTCGTCTTCTCTCGCCCTGATATAGCGGCGATAGGGCTGCCCCTGGCCATCGCCAGCGCGCTGGCTCTGACCCGAGCGGATGCTGGCGAGCAGACGACTGTCGCGGTGCGGGCGCTGCCACTGACGAACGATGGGACGCTGCATACCGAAGTCGCGGTGAACGGTGACGCCGAAGTCGCTGAACTCGTCATCGTGCAGTCGGCGCGGCGCCGACGGCATCTGATTCTTCCCGTTGGCGGGGCGCCCGTGGTGTCCGTCAGTGCCGCATTGCACTCGGGGCCAGTGGCCGCGGTTCGGGCATCCGCCAGAGGATTCTCTGCCGATGGCGCCATCCTCGGGCCTGCGACCGAGATCGCTGAACTCGTCCGCAACGTCGCACCTGCGCAGACAGCGTTGCCTCCGCTGCCTCTGTCGCCCCGGCTCACCGGCATGCACGGCAACCATGAAGGACGCCGGCCCGGGCAGGGCGGAGACTTCCGCGACATCCACCCGTTCGTCCCCGGTGATGAGCTGCGCCGCGTCGACTGGCGCGCCACTGCGCGCATGGCGCGGCGCCCAGGCGATCTCCTGGTGAGACGCACCAACACGCTGAGCGATGCGACCATCGTCATATCGATGGACACCGCCGATGACCTCGGCGCCGTTGTCGCAACCTGGGGGAGCGGAGACCTCGAGCGCAGCGGAGTGACCTCGCTGGATCTGGCGCGAGAGGCCGCCGCGTCGATCGCGACAGCGGCGATCGGCGCAGGAGATCGCGTCGCCTTTCACGTGCTGATGCACGGCGGCCGATCTGTGCGCAGCGGCGCGGGAGCGCGCCATCTCGCCAAAGTCGAAGCGGCGATCGCCGCAACAGGCCAAGCCGGTGAAGACGCACGATTCCACCGCACGCCGCCGGTGCCGCACGGGTCGGTGATCTTTGTTGTCTCCACGTTCTTCGAGGGTGCAGCATCCGATGTCGCACTGATGTGGCGGGCCGCCGGACACCGAGTGGTTGCCATAGATACTCTGCCGACGCTCAATCGCGAGCGGCTGAGCAGAGAGCAGCAGGTGGCGCTTCGTGTCGTGCTCGCGGACCGCGATGAAGTGATGCATGACCTGGCCAACACCGGAGTCGACACCGTTGCGTGGCGCGAAGGTATCGAGGCGAGCCTGAGCGCGTTGGCGAGGACGCGACGATGATCCAGCTGCGCCGTAAGCACGACACGGTCCGCACGACTGCTGCTGTTCCGGCCGTCGTTGTATGGGTGTTTTTCCTCGTGTTCGTTTCTGGCACCGCTCTGCTGCTGGTGCCCGTGGTCGGCTGGCAGATCATCGTCGTGCTGGCAACAGTGGTCGGGATCGTGTTCCCGCAGAGCTTCGGCGGATGGATCGCCATTGCCGGGATCGCGATCGGGATGCTGATGAGCGAACCGACTCTGTGGCAAACGGCGGTTGCTGTCTTCGCTGTGCACGTGATTCACGTGCTGTCGTCGCTGCTTCTCGTGCTGAGATGGAACTCGCGGGTGGTCCTGGTGGCGCTTCGGCCGACGCTGCGCCGACTGCTGCTGATCCAACTCATCGCCCAGCCGGTGACCCTCCTGGTGATGCTGGTCTTCACCGGCACGGCGGTCACGGTCACGGGGGCGACGATCATTGGTGCTGGCGCACTCGCGATACTCGTCATTGTGCTGATATCGGATCTGGGGCGCTCGCGCAGGCGTTCCTGAATGCCCTAACAGAGCCAATGTCTGTGGCCCCTCGTAGACTTGTCCGGTGCCTATTGTCCCCGTTGTCAGCCCCGGAAAACTCAGTGTCCGCGGTGCTCGCGTACACAACCTCAAGAACGTCGATATCGACATTCCTCGCGACTCGCTCGTCGTGTTCACCGGTCTGTCCGGATCGGGGAAGTCGAGCCTCGCATTCGACACCATCTTCGCTGAGGGTCAGCGCCGCTATGTCGAGTCGCTCAGTGCCTATGCACGACAGTTTCTCGGTCAGGTCGATCGTCCTGATGTCGACTTCATCGAGGGACTGAGCCCTGCGGTCTCGATCGACCAGAAGTCGACCAACCGCAACCCGCGTTCGACGGTCGGCACGATCACCGAGATCTACGACTACATGCGACTGCTCTGGGCCCGCATCGGCATCCCGCATTGCCCGGAGTGCGGCGAAAAGATCCAGCGTCAGACCGTTCAGCAGATCGCCGATCAGCTCATGGAGCTCGAAGAGCGCACGCGCTATCAGATCGTGGCACCGATCGTTTCGCAGAAGAAGGGCGAATTCGTCGATCTGTTCCGCGAGCTGGGCGCCAAGGGCTACTCGCGCGCGATCGTCGATGGCGAGCTCATCCAGCTCGCAGAACCGCCGAAGCTGAAGAAGAGCTACAAGCACGATATCGCCGTCGTTGTCGACCGGCTCGTGGCATCCGCTGACATTCTCGGACGCGTCACCGATTCGGTGGAGACCGCGCTGGGATTGGCCGGCGGCGTTGTGCAGATCAACTTCGTCGACGCAGAAGGAGACGAGGCCTGGCAGTCGTTCTCTGAGAAGTTGGCGTGCCCCAACGGGCACGCGATCACGCTGACGGAGATCGAGCCGCGCACGTTCTCCTTCAACGCCCCGTTCGGAGCGTGTGCGACCTGCTCGGGGCTGGGCACGCGCATGTCGGTCGACGTCGACCTGATGCTGGGCGATGAAGAGCTCTCCATCCGCGAGGGTGCCATCATCCCGTGGACAACCCAGGGCAAGGGACTTTTCCAGTACTACGAGCGGCTGCTCGAAGGCCTCGCACGTGATCTGAACTTCGATCTCGATACCCCGTGGAAAGACCTGCGCGTGGACGTGCAGGATGCCATCCTCCGCGGCGACAACTACAAGGTCACCGTCAAATGGAAGAACCGCTACGGGCGCGAAATGCGCTACGCCTCCGGTTTTGAGGGCGTCGTGCCCTACATCGAACGACAGTACGCGCAGGCCGAGAGCGACAACCAGCGCGCTCGCTGGGGCGAGTACCTCCGCGAAGTGCCGTGCCAGGCGTGCAACGGCGACCGGTTGAAGCCCGAGGTGCTCGCCGTCCGCGTGCACGGGCACTCGATTGCCGAAGTTTCGCATCTCAGCCTTGCTGACGCTTCGACGTTCATGCACACCCTGTCACTCACCGACCGTGAAGCGAAGATCGCAGCACAGGTGCTGCGCGAGATCCGACTGCGTCTCGAGTTCCTGCTCCAGGTGGGGCTGGCATATCTCAACCTCAGCCGAGCCGCAGGTTCGCTGTCCGGTGGCGAGGCGCAGCGCATTCGGCTCGCGACGCAGATCGGCTCGGGTCTGACCGGGGTTCTCTACGTTCTCGATGAACCATCGATCGGTCTGCACCAGCGAGACAACAGGCGGTTGATCGAGACGTTGCAGAAGCTGCGTGATCTCGGCAACACTCTGATCGTCGTCGAACATGACGAGGAGACGATCGAAGCGGCTGACTGGGTCGTCGACATCGGCCCCGGTGCTGGTGTCAACGGCGGCAGCGTCGTGCACTCCGGTCCGTACGCGGCCCTGCTCAGCGACACCGCCTCGATGACGGGCGATTATCTCGCCGGTCGGCGCGAGATCCCCACACCGAAGAAGCGGCGCAAGATCGATAAGAAGCGCATGCTGAGCGTCGTCGGCGCGCGTGCGAACAACCTGCAGAACGTGACGGCGGACTTCCCGCTCGGCGTGCTCACTGCCGTCACCGGTGTGAGCGGTTCGGGTAAGTCCTCGCTCGTGAACGACATCCTGTACCGCGTGCTCGCATCCAAGCTCAACGGTGCGCGAACCCTCGCGGGAAAGCACACCCGCGTGACCGGGCTCGACAATCTCGACAAGGTGGTTCACGTCGATCAGGCGCCGATCGGCCGCACACCGCGGTCAAACCCGGCCACCTACACCGGGGTGTTCGATCGGATCCGCACGCTGTTCAGCGAAACACCCGAGGCGAAGGTGCGCGGCTACCTGCCTGGCCGGTTCAGCTTCAACGTCAAGGGTGGGCGCTGCGAGGCCTGCTCCGGTGATGGCACGATCAAGATCGAGATGAACTTCCTGCCCGACGTCTACGTTGACTGCGAGGTCTGCCAGGGCAAGCGCTACAACCGCGACACGCTGGCCGTGCACTACAAGGGCAAGAACATCGCCGAGGTCTTGGAGATGCCGATCGAAGAGGCTGCCGAGTTCTTCGAGCCCATTCAGGCGATCCACCGCTACATGAAGACGCTCGTGGATGTGGGCCTCGGATACGTGCGGCTCGGTCAGTCTGCCACGACGCTGTCCGGTGGCGAGGCGCAGCGCGTCAAGCTCGCCACGGAACTGCAGCGCCGCAGCAACGGCCGCAGCATCTATGTTCTGGACGAGCCCACGACGGGTCTTCACTTCGAAGACGTTCGTAAGCTCCTCGAAGTGCTGAACGGGCTGGTCGACAAGGGCAACACGGTGATCGTCATCGAGCACAATCTCGATGTCATCAAGTCCGCGGACTGGGTCATCGACCTCGGACCCGAGGGCGGCTCCGGCGGCGGCCAGATCATCGCTACCGGCACGCCGGAGCAGATCGCTCGCGCCGAGGAAAGCCACACTGGCATGTTCCTCGACGAGATCCTCGGTGCGGGACGCGGGGCTCGGAAGGTCGGCTGATGGCCGACATCCTGCCCTACAAACCCCGCCAAGGGGAGATCCCGACCAATCCAGGGGTGTATCGCTTTCTGGATGCCGAGGGGCGTGTGCTCTACGTCGGCAAGGCGAAGAACCTGCGCCAGCGGCTATCGAACTACTTCGCTCCGCTGCGAACACTGCATGAGCGCACCCGCCGGATGGTCACCACCGCGGCTTCGGTCGAGTGGACGGTCGTGCCCACCGATGTCGACTCGCTGCAACTTGAGTACATGTGGATCAAAGAGTTCGATCCGCCGTTCAACGTGCGCTACAAGGACGACAAGTCCTACCCGTTCATGGCGGTCACTCTCGGAGACGAAGCTCCACGGGTACTGGTCACCCGCAACCGCAGGATTCCGCGTGCGCGGTACTTCGGGCCTTACCCGAAAGTCTGGGCAGTGCACGAGACCATCGATCTGATGGTGAAGGCGTTCCCGATCCGCACCTGCAGCGACTCCAGCTACAAGCGCGCGATGGCCACGGGGCGTCCGTGTTTTCCCGGCCAGATCGGCAAATGCGGCGGACCCTGTTCGATGCGGGTATCCATCGAAGAGCATCGCGCGATGGTCGACGACTTCGTCGCGTTCATGGCCGGCGGAGATGAACGGTTCACTAAGCAGATAACCAAGCGGATGCTGGCGGCCTCGGCCGCGATGGATTACGAGGCAGCGGCGAAATACCGCGATCAGCTGGCATCGATCGAAGCGGTGCTCGGGAAGAGCTCGCTAGTTCTTGCGGCGGACGAGGATGCTGATCTGTTCGGTATCGCGGAGGACGAGCTCGCCGCGACTGTGCAGCAGTTCGTTATTCGCGGTGGACGCGTGCGCGGGGTGCGTGCGACGACGATCGAGAAGGAGATCGACATCTCCGGCTCAGAACTCGTCGACCAGGTGCTGCAGCGTGCCTACGGCGAAGGTGTCGACGTGCCACGAAGGATCATCGTCCCCGCTTTGCCCGATGACGCCGCAGATCTCGAAGCGTGGCTGCGCGAGCGACGGGGTCGGCGTGTCGAGGTCGTTGTCGCTCAGCGCGGCCAGCGCGCCGAACTGATGCGCAACGCAACAGTCAACGCCCAGCAGGCGCTCATCAGACACAAAACCCGTCGCACGAGCGATTACGTGGCGCGCACGCAGGCGCTGACCGACCTGCAGGAGGCGATCGATCTCGAGGCCGCGCCACTGCGCATCGAGTGCTTCGACATCTCGCACCTCGGCGGCACCAATGTGGTCGCGTCGATGGTCGTCTTCGAAGACGGGCTGCCGCGCAAAGATCAGTACCGCTCGTTCAATATCGCCGAGACGACGGATGACACCGATTCGATGTACCAGGTGCTCATGCGTCGCCTCGCGTACCTGGATCGGCCGGAAGAAGTCGATGAGACCGTTGTCGACGGCACCGAAGATGCCGAAGTCGTCATGACGAAGAAGAAGCCGCGGTTCGCATATCCGCCGCAGCTCTTGCTCGTCGACGGCGGAAAGCCGCAGGTAGAAGCGGCAGCACGCGCATTGCGCGATTCCGGGCACACCGAGATCGGACTGTGCGGCATAGCCAAACGGCTCGAGGAGATCTGGCTGCCCGGGGAAGACTTTCCCGTGATTCTGCCGCGCACCAGCGAGGCGCTCTACCTGTTGCAGCGGTTGCGAGACGAAGCTCACCGCTTCGCGATTACTCACCAGCGTAAGCGTCGCAAACGCGACATCTCCACGGTTCTCGAGGAGGTGCCTGGCTTGGGCGCTGCGCGCATCAAGGTGCTGCTGAGACACTTCGGCTCCGTGACCGCGCTGCGCTCGGCGACCCCGTCTGAGATTCAGGAAGTGCCGGGTATCGGACCCGCGCTGGCGGAGAGCATCCACACGCATCTCGCGACTCGATAGGCTGGTCTTCACAGGAAGAGGGAGAACCGATGACCGCCGAGGAGAAGAACGAGTTCCTCATCGTCACCGGCATGTCCGGTGCAGGGCGCTCGACAGTAGCGAATGCCTTGGAGGACCTGGGCTGGTATGTCGTGGACAACCTGCCGCCGCAGATGCTGCGTCCTCTGCTTGATCTCACGGATCTCGGCGGGGGAGCGCTGCCCAAGGTGGCCGCAGTCGTCGATGTGCGCGGCCGCAACCTGTTCAACGATTTCCCGGAAGTGGCGCGGGCCCTTCGCTCGCGAGGCAGTGTCCGGGTGGTCTTCCTGGATGCCTCTGATGACGTGCTCGTTCGCCGATTCGAGGCCGTTCGCCGCCCGCACCCCTTGCAAGAGGACGGCACGTTGCTGGACGGCATCCGTCTGGAGCGCAGTCGGCTGACAATGGTTCGCGAGGCAGCCGACATCGTCATAGACACCTCATCGCTGAACATCCACCAGCTGGCGACCCAGGTCTCGGAGACGTTTTCTGACGAGGGCGCAGCGCGCCACCGTCTGACGATTCTGAGCTTCGGTTTCAAATACGGCCTGCCCACCGATGTCGATCTGGTCGCGGACATGCGCTTCCTGCCGAACCCGTACTGGCGGGAAGAGTTGCGCGGGCTGACCGGACAAGACGAAACCGTGCGCGACTACGTGCTCTCGCGTGAGGGAGCAGCGGAATTCCTTGACGCTTACGCCACGATGCTCGACCCGGTTCTTGCCGGCTACCAGCGCGAGAACAAGGGGCATTCGACGGTGGCGATCGGATGCACCGGAGGCAAGCACCGTTCTGTTGCGATGGCGGAGGAACTGGCCAAGCGGCTATCGGTGATTCCCGGTATCGCGATCAGCGTGCGTCACCGCGACCTCGGCCGGGAATAGAACGGTGCCGCGCCGGGTAAACTAGTTCTTTGCGTCGCGATCCGACGCATCAGGTTTTACAAGGAGTCCCGTGGCGCTAACCACCGATGTCAAGGCTGAACTCATCAGCATCCGCAACGCACCCCCGACAGTGCGGGTCGCTGAAGTCACTGCGATCCTCCGCTTCGCCGGTGGTCTTCACTCGATCGCCGGTCGCGTCGCAGTCGAGGCAGAGGTGGACGCCGACCTGCTGGCGCGTCGCGTCGCACGCGACCTCGCCGAGATCTACGGCGTTCGCCCCGAAATCGCTCAGGTGCAGTCGGCCAGCTCCCACGATGGTGCACGCTACGCCGTCCGTGTGATTGCGGCAGGGGAGACCCTTGCTCGCCAGACCGGTCTCTTGGATCAGCGCCGTCGCCCCGTGCGCGGACTTCCGAACCGTCTGACCACCGGGTCTCGCGAAGAGATCGCCGGTCTGTGGCGCGGTGCGTTCCTCGCAGCCGGCACGCTGTCGGAGCCCGGACGCTCGGCGATGCTCGAAGTGACCTGCCCGACCTCCGAGGCTGCAATGGCCCTCGTCGGTGCCGCACATCGGCTCGGGGTCGCAGCGAAGGCCCGCGAAGTACGTGGCACGCCGCGAGTGGTCGTCCGCGAAGGCGAATCTATCCGTTCGCTCCTGAGCCAGATCGGCGCGCAGAAGACGGCCGCCACCTGGGAAGAAATGCGGCAGCGCCGCGAGGTGCGAGCGGGCGTCAACCGCCTGGTGAACTTCGACGACGCGAACCTGCGTCGCTCAGCTCAGGCCGCAGTGGCCGCCTGCGCCCGCGTGGAGCGCGCGCTGGAGATCCTCGCCGAAGATGTTCCCGACCACCTGCGCCTTGCCGGCGAACTGCGTCTTGCCCATCGTGACGCCAGCCTGGATGAGCTCGGTCACCACGCTGAGCCGCCGCTGACGAAGGATGCCGTCGCCGGCCGAATCCGTCGCTTGCTGGCCATGGCAGACAAGCGCGCCCAGCAGGAGGGCATCTCGAACACGGAAGCTGCCGTCCCCGCCGGGCTCGACGTCTGATCCCCACGCCCCCGGGTAGAGGACAGACATTTTTCTCCACCCGCGGAAGGAACCCCACCGCTCGGGCGTTGTCGTCAGTAGGATGAAAAAGTCTGCTCCTCGCCGCATGTGGGTGGCGTGGAGGACCGACAAGCGCCGCGGTACGGCGCGGATTGGATGAAACGACATGGCGATCTACACGCTTCCCGACCTTCCCTATGACTTCGCGGCCCTGGAACCGCACATCAGCGGCAAGATCATGGAACTGCACCATGACAAGCACCACCAGGCGTATGTGACTGGTGCAAACGCTGCGCTCGATGGTCTCGCTGAAGCTCGCGACAGCGGCAACCTCGCAAACGTTAACAAGCTTGAGAAGGACCTCGCGTTCAACCTCGGTGGCCACGTCAACCACTCCATCTTCTGGACGAACCTGTCGCCGAACGGCGGCGGTCAGCCCGAGGGTGAGCTCAAGGCTGCCATCGACGAGTTCTTCGGCTCGTTCGAGAAGTTCCAGGCACACTTCACTGCTGCAGCGATGGGCATCCAGGGTTCTGGCTGGGCTGTACTCAGCTGGGACTCGATCGGCCAGCGTCTGATCATCCAGCAGATGTTCGACCAGCACTCGAACACGGCGATGGGAACCATTCCGCTGTTCCAGCTCGACATGTGGGAGCACGCCTTCTACCTGGACTACCTCAACGTGAAGGCTGACTACGTCAAGGCCGCGTGGAACATCGCGAACTGGGAGAACGTCGCCCAGCGTCTCGAAACTGCACGTAACCAGACGAAGGGCCTGCTGGTACTGTCGTAACCAAGACGAGTGTCCCGATGGGCATTCAGCTCGTCGGGACGCCGTTGTCCACACCAATTCTCTATTGAAAATGCGCGAGAGCGCTCGAGAAACAGGGAGAGACCTTAGTGTCTGTCAAAATCGGCATCAACGGCTTCGGCCGTATCGGACGTAACTACTTCCGCGCAGCACTCGCGCAGGGAGCAGACCTCGAAATCGTCGCGGTGAATGACCTCACCGACAACAAGACGCTTGCGCACCTGCTCAAGTACGACTCTGTCAGCGGCGTTCTGGATGCCGAAGTCAGCTACGACGACGACAGCATCACGGTCAACGGCAAGAAGATCAAGGCGTTCGCAGAGCGCGACCCCGCAAACCTCCCGTGGGGCGAGCTGGGTGTCGACATCGTCATCGAGTCGACCGGCTTCTTCACCAAGGGTGCGCTCGCCCAGAAGCACATCGATGCAGGCGCCAAGAAGGTCCTGATCTCTGCTCCCGGCACCGACGTCGACGCCACGTTCGTCATGGGCGTGAACGAGGACACCTACGACGCGGCCGCGCACAACATCATCTCCAACGCGTCCTGCACCACCAACTGCCTCGCTCCGCTGGCACAGGTCTTCAACGACGAGTTCGGCATCGAGCGCGGCTTCATGATGACTGCGCACGCCTACACGGCTGACCAGAACCTGCAGGATGGCCCGCACAGCGACCTGCGTCGCGCACGTGGCGCAGCGATCAACATCACGCCGGCCTCGACCGGTGCTGCCAAGGCGATCGGCGTTGTGCTCCCCGAGCTCAACGGCAAGCTCAGCGGCTCTTCCTACCGCGTGCCGGTTCCCACCGGCTCGATCGTCGACCTGACGATCATCTCCGATCGTGCCGACCTCACGGTCGACGAGGTCAACGCCGCCTACAAGAAGGCAGCTGCTGACGGTCGCCTCAAGGGCTACCTGCAGTACAACGAAGACGAGATCGTCTCGAGCGACATCGTGCACAACGCACACTCGTCGGTCTTCGACGCGACGCTGACCAACGTCAGCGGCAACCTCGTGAAGGTCTCCAGCTGGTACGACAACGAGTGGGGCTACTCCAACCGTCTCGTCGACCTGACCGAGTACGTCGCAGAGCGTCTCTAAGAAGATCATGACCCTGCGCACCCTGGAATCACTGGGTTCGCTCGAGGGCAAGCGCGTCATCGTCCGTTGTGACCTGAACGTTCCTCTGCGGGACGGCGTCATAACGGACGATGGCCGTGTTCGTGCCTCGTTGCCGACCTTGAATGCCCTCATCAATGCGGGCGCACGTGTCATCGTGTGCTCGCACCTGGGACGCCCCGATGGCGCCCCGGACCCGCAGTACAGCCTTGCGCCTGTGGCGCAGCGGCTGGCCGAGCTGCTCGGCAAGCCGGTCGCGTTCGCTCGCGACACGGTGGGCGAGTCCGCCCGTGAGGCTGTTGCTTCGCTGGAGGACGGCGGCGTCGTCGTCATCGAGAACCTGCGCTTCAATGCGGGAGAGACGTCGAAGGACGACGGAACCCGTCAGGCTTTCGCCGCTGAACTTGCGGAGCTGGGCGACGCGCTCGTCTCTGATGGATTCGGCGTCGTGCACCGCAAGCAGGCCAGCGTCTACGAACTGGCGGAGCTGCTGCCCTCGTCTGCTGGGCTCCTGATCGCGACAGAGCTCGAGGTTCTTGACCGACTGACGGAGAACCCGGAGCGCGCTTACACGGTCGTGCTCGGTGGCTCGAAGGTCAGCGACAAGCTCGGTGTCATCTCGCATCTGCTTCCGCGTGTCGACCGGATTCTGGTCGGCGGCGGGATGCTGTTCACCTTCCTCGCAGCGCAGGGCCACGCCGTGGCATCCAGCCTGTTGGAGAAAGACCAGCTCGAAACTGTTCGCGGTTATCTCGTTGAAGCAGCCGAGCGCGGTGTGGAGATCGTGCTGCCGACGGATGTCGTCGTGGCCGAGAAGTTCGCTGCGGATGCTGCGCACGAAGTGACCGCAGCAGACGCCATTGAGCAGTCCGCATTCGGCGCTTCCGGCATCGGCCTCGACATCGGACCTGATACCGCTGCGGCATTCGCCGAGGCGATCCGCAGCTCCAAGACGGTGTTCTGGAACGGCCCGATGGGCGTGTTCGAGTTCGAAGCGTTCGCTGCTGGTACAAAGACAGTCGCTCAGGCTCTCACCGAGGTCGACGGCCTCAGCGTGGTCGGCGGTGGTGACTCGGCAGCGGCTGTTCGTCAGCTTGGCTTCGCCGATGACCAGTTCGGTCACATCTCGACGGGTGGAGGCGCCAGCCTCGAATTCCTCGAGGGCAAGAAACTACCCGGCCTGGAGGTGCTCGGATGGGCGTAACAGCTCGTACCCCGCTGATTGCGGGCAACTGGAAGATGAACCTGGACCACCTGCAGGCGGTCGCCTTCGTTCAGAAGCTGCACTGGGCGTTGAAGGATGCCAAGCACGAAGAGGGCTCGGTCGAGGTCGCGGTGTTCCCGCCCTTCACCGACATCCGCAGCGTGCAGACGCTGATCGATGCGGACAAGATTCCGTTCGAGCTGGGTGCGCAAGATGTCTCTGCACACGATTCGGGTGCGTACACGGGGGAGATCTCCGGTGCGTTCCTGGCCAAGCTCGACGCGAAGTACGTCATCATCGGCCACTCGGAGCGTCGTGAGTATCACGCTGAGGGCGACGACGTTGTGGCTGCGAAGGTTCAGGCGGCGCTGAAGCACGGGCTCGTTCCCGTGATCTGCGTCGGTGAGACCGCAGAAGACCTCGAGAAGTTCGGTGCCAGTGCGGTGCCGGCCGGTCAGTTGGAAGCGGCGCTCAAGGGCGTTCCGGCATCCGCTGACGTTGTGGTCGCCTACGAGCCGGTCTGGGCCATCGGCTCTGGACAGGCAGCGACTCCGCAGCAGGCACAGGATGTGTGCGCTGCGCTTCGCGGCGTCTTGGCGAAGAGCCTGGACGAGGACGCTGCTGCGCGCACCCGTGTTCTCTACGGTGGCTCGGTGAAGGCAGCGAACATCGCAAGCTTCATGCGTGAACCCGATGTTGACGGTGCCTTGGTCGGTGGCGCGAGCCTCGTCGTTGACGACTTCGCCGCAATCATCCGATTCGAAAAGCACGTCGGCGTATGAGCGGCGGCGGGGTTTCGGCCCCGCCTCCGTCGTATACTTGACCCTTACGGGAATTCTGTCCCAGCGAAAGGCTCTCCCTCGTGGCAATTCTTGAGTTCGTCCTGCAGGTTGTGCTGGGCATCACCAGCGTCCTGCTGACTCTCCTCATCCTTCTCCACAAGGGCCGCGGCGGCGGCCTTTCCGACATGTTCGGTGGGGGGATGACCTCTGCTGTCGGATCTTCCGGTCTCGCAGAGCGCAACCTCAACCGCTTCACAATCATCCTCGCGCTGGTGTGGTTCGTCTCCATCGTGGCGCTGGGGCTCATCACCAAACTGGAGGTGGTGGCCTGATATGGCTACCGGAGGAAACGCCATCCGCGGAACCCGTGTCGGTTCTGGCCCGATGGGTGAACAAGACCACGGTTACCACGCCGACCGCATCGCGGTCTCGTACTGGGACGGCCTCGGCAACGAGACTGTTCGCTACTTCGCTGCGGGACTTCCCGACGAAGAGATCCCTGAGACGATCGACCACCCTCGTTCGGGGCTGCCGGCGGGCCGCGACAAGAACAACCCGCCCGAAATCGGCAAGAACGAGCCCTACAAGACGCACCTCGCGTACGTGAAGGAGCGTCGCAGCGACGACGAGGCTGTTCAGTTGCTGGAGGACGCGCTCACTCAGCTACGCGAGCGCCGCGGACAGGCCTGAGCGCCGCCGCTTTAGTTCTTTGACGAAACCGTCGTGATCCTTATGGGTCGCGGCGGTTTTTTCGTGCATGGATCACGCTGCATTACAAGAGGACCCCAGCCCGAGGAGCACGACGTTCATATTGAATGTTCTTGCAGGGGAGATCCAATCAGTTCCGGCGCCGTTGTAGATACGAATCGTATATGAGCCGCCTAGGAGGTTCGTCAGGTCTACGAGCCCGAGGAGCTTGCTGGTGTCGTAGGTAGCCCGATACTGATACTGACCTCCTTGTTGGCCGGTCCGGACGATCCCGCTTGCCGGACTGCCTTGAATATCGGTTCCGACGGTGGCGCCACGCTGAATCTGAACGCGCTGGGCTTCGATCTGCGGCGACGACCAAGTCAGCGTGAGCGATTGTAAGCCCAGCACGGGTAGGCTGCTCGGCGCGCATGTCGCGTTGGCAGGCGCGGTCAGCGTGGCTGCAGATATCGCACTGCTTTTCGCGTGCTCCGCTTCTGTCCACGCTGCTTCCGTCGGCGCGGAGCGCACGCTGCCGACGGCGAGCAGTGCCAGCACACCGATCGCGGCGACGCCCACTCGAACGCTGCGCTGTCGCTTCATGTGGTCTCCCTTCTCCCCGCGCGCGCTATCAACGCGGTGCCGATCCCGACGAGAACCGCGCCAGGAGCGGCGAACATGGCCCACGATGCACCACCTGTTTCCGGCAGCTCAGGCTCTCCGCTCACATCCTCTTCGGCGGTTTCACCCGCTGCCGCGGCGCGCACAGTGAGCGACGCTGTTTGATGGCTGGCATTTGTGACCGGCGCGGTCAGCCCGATGCGGAGATAGACGGTTCCCGGAGTAGTGGATTCCACCAGCTGCTCCCACGGGCCGTTCAAGTCAAGCCGCGCTTTTTCACGCAGCAGAACCTCGCCCTGCGAGCAGTTGTTCGAAACCCATACAGCGGCACACGACCAGACTTCGGCGACGATCTCCACGTCGGCGGTTCTACTCGCACCTGCCAGAGTGATGGTCAGCATGCCGTCTTCCGGTGCGGCACCGGCGTCGACATCGACATGCCAGTACAGCGGATCAACGGGGCTGAGAATCTGTGTGCCGGACAGATCGGAGCTCATCTTTAGCATGTCGGAAGCCTGTGCAGGAGCCGGGGTCCAGATTCCGACGCTGAGGGTCGCCGATCCCAGAACGATCGCTACGCCGAGTGCACGCGCACCACGCAGTTCCCTCCGCGTCCGTGGAGGTGTAGCGGAGGAGTCGTTCTCGCCATCGGTACTGTCGGGAGCGACCTCGTCACGTCGGCGTCGGGACTCCCTCGGCCAGAAGGCCCAGGTGACCAGTACAGCGGCGCCGACGCTGAGCGCACCGAGCACGAGTGGGTTCCCGAACCACACGATAACGTGCGCAAGCTGAGGAACCGAGCCGCGTACGATGCGGACATCCGCGACAGCATAGGGCGCCGGGTCCTCGGTCTCGTTGGCATCGCCACGCATCGTTATGAGTCGCTCATTCGTCGTCGAACCGGTCGCGACGGATGTGACTCGGTGAGTCACGGGCAGCCCCGCCGGACGATCCACAGTGACCACGTCGCCCACTGCGATCTCGGAAGCGGGGATCTCCTGCACGAGCGCGACCGACCCGGCAGGAATCGTCGGCGACATCGATCCGGTTTTGAACATGATGAGTGAGAACCCGCCGGTGTAGGCGAGGACCGTCATCACGATGCAGATCACGCCGCCGAGTGCCGCGAGGGTGAGGAGTGCCTCGCGAAGGATCCTGCCCACTCGCGATGCCGCCGAAGACACAGTCATGGCTGAATCACCCGGTTGCTCCGGTGAAGGTCCAGGTCGGGGTGACGACACCACCCTGGGCGCCCGTGGGCGTGTTCGCCGGCAGGGTGACGACCACACAATAGTTGACGAAGTTCGCCCCGTTGGCCTGCAAAGTCTGCACGGGCAATGCCGGTACGGTGCCGATGCCAGTGTAGGTCACTCCACCGGTCGTCGCCGTGGTGCATGAAGGGGCAGCGCCGCTCGTCGTCGTCGTTGCAATGATCCGAACGCTCAGCGCGTTGCCGAGGGCTGTGCCACGTGCATCGTTGACCGGCGCACTCACACCGGTCAACTGCACAGATCCCGGAACCGTGCCGACGGTCGTGATCTGAATCCAGGCTGCTCGGCTCTGACCCGGATAGAGATTTGCTGCGTTGAGGGGCAGCGCTACTGCGTTCGCGGCTGTGTCATGGGGTGCGAACGTCGGGGCTTGCGCCGTTCTCGACACAATGGAGAAAGTGCCAGCGGTGATCTGGGCCGAAGCGTATTCCTGATCCGTCCATGCTGCCAACGTGGCTGTGCCGCCGACGCCCAGAACGAGTGCACCAGCCAGCACCGCGCGCAGTCGAAGGGACTGTACGCGACGCTGACGGACGCGCCGGGCGGTGCGCCTGCTCACTACTGCCATCGGGACTACTCCGAGAGGGCATCCCACTGCCACAGCGCGGCGCCCGTCTCACCCTGCTCGATGGTGTCACCAGCGGTGACCTGGAGGCACAAGTTGATGACTTCGCCATCTGTGATCGTCGTTGGGACGGCGGTTCCGCTGGCGAAGGCTGTTTCGTCACAGCCGAACACCGTGGTGGCAACCGACGCGAATGTCAGATCTCCGCTGAGCGTACCGCTCACGACAGGTGCAACCTCGGTGAGCGTTGCCGATGTGGTGGACTCCAGGCTCAGCGCGTACGGCGTGTAGACGACGTCGTTCGGACTCAGGTTCGTGAAGTCCGCAGTGAACGTCAGTTCTGCCGCGCCCGCCTCAGAAGCATGGTCAGCAAATGTCGTTCCGTCCGTCGAACCTTGGAAGACAAAGCTGCCAGATGCGAAGTCAACGGTCGCGAACTCGGAGTCATTCCACGCGGCGAGCGTAACAGCGGCCCCGACGCCGAGTACCAACCCGCCGGCGAGCACTGCATAGATCTTGTTACGACGTGAACTTTCCATGAATCCCCCTCATATCGTGCGCGTGGGTAGCGCGCATGTTACGGGCCAGCGTAGTGCTTATCGGTGATTTTTGGGCTTGCCGTCTGCGAAACCGACACGCGTGCTTAACGGCATGCAGCGGCAGCGTCGATCAGTTCTTGCGGGGGAGTGCCGTAAGTGGATGTTCCGTTGGCTCGGTTGAGGTAGCCCATACTGATGGCCCACGCTGTCGCCCAGTCCTCGACCTTGTCCTGTGACGAATCGTCATATGCGCCCTCGCATCGAACGCTGATTGCGTGACCGACCTCATGCGCGACCAGGGCTCTGCTGCGCTCGCTCGGCCAGCGCTCCGCCACCGAGTTCGACAACTCGATATTCGCGTAGCCCGGATCGCCGTACCACCAACTTGCGTAACCGCCCATACTGTCTGCATCCCCGAATCCGTTGACGAGCGGTGCCCAGTCGAAGTCAAGAAGGAGGCCGGGTGCGAGGCTGCGAGCGAAGGTCTCGACCTCGTCTCGAGCGGAGTTCAGCGGGCCACTCTTCTCCATGAGTTCGGCATGCTCGGATGTAAGCATGGCGGCAGCTGCCTGTTCCATGTCCAAGTAAGCGGTGGATGCTTCGGTGGAGAAGTCATCGGAAGACCGAGTCAGGCGTTGAGTAGCAGCGCGAAAAGCCACGATATCGGGGTTGCGCGCCGAGATGTGGTCGGCCTCGAACTGTTCGGCTGATTCGGTTGCCGAGGTCACAGCGGCGGTGCCCGCTTCTTGCAGCACACTCGTGGCGGCCGCAGCATCCTGACCCGCCGACCTGTAATCGTCGATCAGTCGGACGGTCGTCGAAGAATCGGCATTGAGCTGCGCTGTCGCGACGAACAATTCCCATGCCCACCCGGGCTTCGTCGTTGCTGTGGGTGCGGTTTCGCCTGCCGACGTGGCCATCCGCTCCACCACGGGCGCAGCGTCGTCAACAGCAGTGGCGAGGTTCTGCTTGGCCTCAGCATCCATCAGCCAGACGCTGGCTGTGGCGATGACGCTCTCTCCAGCTTTGCTGACCTCGTGAAGTTCGTCGACGGCTTCGACCAAGGATGAGTGACTGTTCTCGGCATCCGTTGCGAGCGAATCGAACGCGCGTCTCGCGTCGTCATAAAGCAGATTCGCTGCCAGCTGAACAGCCCCGAACAGAATGCCGATCACGGCAACAGTCACTGCTAGGCGGATGACAATGGTGCGTCGCGCTGAACCCGGAGGAGCTGGTGACTCGGTCACGGCGCATCCTTCCGAAGAAGTGGAGGGGCTGACGAGAATCGAACTCGCATCATCTGTTTGGAAGACAGAGGCTTTACCACTAAGCTACAGCCCCGGACCCATCGACTAGCTCTGGGACCGAACCCGGTCAAAACCGGACCTGATTAGCATAGCGGACGTTGAGAGTGTTCCTGTCCGTTAGACTCGACGAGGCCGTTCCCGTCTACGGGATCGACCGGGGCGTAGCTCAGCTTGGTAGAGCGCCCGCTTTGGGAGCGGGAAGTCGCAGGTTCAAATCCTGTCGCCCCGACAACGGCCCCCTAAAACCTCACGGCCGCGCCGTTGCGCGGAAATCCAAAAGGAGACACACAAGCATGGCGAATAGCACCGTCGAGAAGCTGACCCCGACCCGGGTGAAGCTCACCATCACGGTCACCCCGGACGACCTGAAGCCCAGCATCGCGCACGCGTATGAGCACATCGCGCAGGACGTCCAGATCCCCGGCTTCCGCAAGGGCAAGGTCCCCGCTCCTATCATTGACCAGCGCATCGGCCGTGGCGCCGTCATCGAGCACGCTGCCAACGAGTCGCTTGACAAGTTCTTCCGCGAGGCTGCCAACGAGCACAAGCTGCGCGTCGTCGGCCGTCCGTCCGCTGACATCACCCAGTGGCCGAACGAGAAGGACTTCTCTGGAGACCTGCTCGTCGATGTCGAGGTGGACGTGCGCCCCGAGATCGAGGTTCCCGCGTTCGACGAGATCACGCTGACCGTTGACGCAGTCGAAGCTGACGACGCTGCGCTGGACGCTGAGCTTGACCAGCTGCGCGCCCGTTTCGGCACGCTCATCCCCGTCGACCGTCCGGCAGCGAAGGGTGACTTTGTTGAGCTCGACCTGGTTGCCACGATCGACGACAACGAGATCGACCGTGCCGAGGGTGTCTCCTACGAGGTCGGCTCCGGCGAGCTGCTTGAGGGCATCGATGACGCCGTTGAGTCGCTCACTGCTGGCGAGGACACGACCTTCCGCTCGAAGCTCGTCGGTGGCGACAACGCCGGCGCCGAGGCCGAGGTATCCGTGACCGTCAAGGCTGTCAAGGAGCGCGAGCTTCCTGAGGCAGACGACGACTTCGCTCAGATCGCCAGTGAGTTCGACACCATCGCTGAGCTGCGCGACAGCCTCGCCGAGCGCGTGAGCGAGCAGGCCGTCTTCGCACAGGGCTCGGCCGCACGCGACAAGCTCATCGAGGCGTTGCTCGAGAAGGTTGAAATCCCCGTTCCTCCGCAGCTCATCGAAGACGAGGTGCACAACCACCTCGAAGGTGAGAACCGCCTTGAGGATGACGAGCACCGCGCTGAGGTCACCGAGGCGAGCGAGAAGCAGTTCCGCACGCAGGTCCTCCTCGACACGATCGCCGAGCAGGCTGACGTGCAGGTTTCGCAGGAAGAGCTGAGCCAGTACCTGATCCAGTCCGCTGCGCAGTACGGCATGGCTCCGCAGGAGTTCGTCGAGGCGCTGCAGTCCTCGAACCAGCTGCCCGCACTGGTCGGCGAGGTCGCCCGCAACAAGGCGCTCGCGATCGCCCTGGGCAAGGTCAACGTGGTCGACACCAACGGCAAACCCGTGGACCTGTCGAGCCTGGTCGCCGTCGACGACGAGGACGAGGCTGCTGAGTCGGCTGACGCTTCCGCCGATGAGAAGCCTGCTGCGAAGAAGGCTCCGGCGAAGAAGGCCGCCGCCAAGAAGCCGGCCGCCAAGAAGGCTGCTGACGCTGAGGCTACCGACGCTGACGCTGCTGACGAGAAGCCGGCCGCGAAGAAGCCCGCTGCGAAGAAGCCGGCCGCCAAGAAGGCTCCGGCGAAGAAGGCTGACGCAGCCGAGTAATCGCGCTGTAAATTGACGAAAGGACGGATGCTTCGGCATCCGTCCTTTCGCGTTGAAGCGGGAAGCTTCGAGAACGAACTCGTTCTCGAGGAGCTCAGCGCACGTCGGTATCGTGCGTGGCAGTGCCGCGCACCATCTCAACCCAGCGCGTGAGGAACGCAGCCCCTGCTTCGTCGTGGATCAACCCTCCGGCGGTCAGTACAGGGTAGGGCGTCTCCGGAATGCCATCGGCCGGCCGCACATCGACATGAGCAACAGTGAAGCCCTGCTCGTGTAGCCAGTCGGCCATCGCGTAGTCGGTGCGCGAGTCGCCCACCGTGCGCCACTGCTGAGGCAGCGGGCCATTCGGCAGCAGCATCTCGATCGCGCGCATTGCGCCGAGATCCTTGCCGAGCCGGACCGATTCGATATCGGTGGAGATGATCGTCGAGTCGATGCGGTACCCGACGTCGCCGACAGCATCCGCCGCGATCACGCCATTGTGTTCGATGCCTAGATCGTGCCGGCCCATCTCATCGAAGGCCGCGGCGTCGAACTCAACCTGTCGCACCTTGTAGGCGGCGTTGTCGATACTCGTGTGCTGCTCGATCGAAACCATGGCGCGTTTGGTGCGGTCGAAGAACATGTGATCATCGAATCGCTCCCCGACGAGCTTTTCGATCGATTCTGCGTAGGATGCCGGAACCGCGAGTTCATGCGACACCTCGATCTCGCCAGCACCTTCGGGAGTGATGGCGAACCACACGGCACCCTTCTCGCACACGGCGAAAACCCGCGCATGCTCGGGAAGACCGGCGGCGACAAGCGGCATGACGACTTCCTCGCGCAAAAAAGCGTCGGAGCGTCCGGTATTGAAAACGATCGGGATGCCGGCGCCGGCAAGCTCCACCAGATCGGTCACAATCGACCGGATCGCGACCGTGCGGGTCACAGGGCTGGCGATCGGGCCATCGACATCGAGCAGCAGTCCGAGCAGGGGTGCGGTATCACTCATACCTCGACGCTACCGGCGTCTGAACCGGTCTGCTGACTCGGCGATCGTTCATCTGGTGCGCCACGCTGATATGCCGACGGCGAACACGGCCTGAGCGCGGCGCGTGCGCCGGTAGATTCGAATCACCGAACACGGAAACAGGAGCTGAAATGGCTGCAGAACCCCTTGTCGCGACAAGCGTCTTTGACAGACTGCTGAAGGACCGCATCATCTGGCTGGGGTCAGAGGTGCGTGACGATAACGCCAACGAGATTTGCGCGAAGATTCTTCTTCTCGCCGCAGAGGACTCGGAGAAGGACATCTATCTTTACGTCAACTCGCCCGGTGGCTCGATCACCGCGGGTATGGCGATCTACGACACGATGCAGTTCGTGCCCAACGACATCGTCACGGTCGGCATCGGCATGGCGGCGTCCATGGGGCAGCTGCTGCTCACTGCTGGGACCAAGGGCAAGCGGTACATCACGCCCAACGCTCGCGTTCTGTTGCACCAGCCGCACGGTGGCTTTGGTGGCACCTCGAGTGACATCCAGACGCAGGCCCAGTTGATCGTCTCGATGAAGAACCGTCTGGCCGAGATCACGGCCGCACAGACCGGGAAGAGCGTCGAGCAGATCAACGAAGACGGTGACCGTGACCGTTGGTTCACAGCAGCTGAGGCGCTCGAGTACGGCTTCGTCGATCACATTCGCGAGTCGGCCTCCGATGTCATCGGCGGCGGCGGCACCGCCGACTCGGCTGAATAACGGATTCGAGAGGATATCTATGTACACCCCTACTTTCCAATCCGCTGGCAACCTGCCCTCCAGCCGCTACGTGCTCCCGCAGTTCGAGGAGCGCACGGCGTACGGCTTCAAGCGTCAGGATCCGTACAACAAGCTCTTCGAAGATCGCGTGATCTTCCTGGGCGTACAGGTCGATGACGTCTCGGCTGACGACGTCATGGCGCAGCTCTTGGTGCTCGAGAGCCAGGACGCCGAGCGTGACATCACGATGTACATCAACTCACCCGGTGGATCCTTCACCGCGATGACGGCGATCTACGACACGATGCAGTACGTCGCGCCGCAGATTCAGACTGTCGTTCTCGGCCAGGCGGCCTCTGCCGCATCTGTGCTGCTGGCAGCAGGAGCACCAGGCAAGCGTCTCGCTCTGCCCAACGCCCGCGTGCTGATGCACCAGCCGGCAATGGGTGAAGCAGGGCACGGTCAGGCGTCGGATATTGAGATCCAGGCTGCCGAGATCCTGCGCATGCGCACGTGGCTCGAAGAGACCATGGCCAAGCACACCGGCAAGCCCGTTGAACAGGTCAACAAGGACATCGACCGCGACATGATTCTCTCCGCGGCTGAGGCTCTTGACTATGGTGTCGTTGACCAGGTGTTGACGACGCGTAAGCGGTCCTAATCGAGATGTGGGTCATCGGCCATCGTGCCGATGACCCACTTCTGTCCGATCCAGATCTCAAGGAGAACACTCATGACGCAGAACCTTGCGCGTTACGCCGACCACACTCTTCTGAAGCCCGAGGCAACCCGAGCTGATGTCGCCGCGACCATCGCAGAGGCAGCCGAACTCGGCGCTTACAGTGTGTGCCTGTCGCCGTCGATGCTCCCGATCGATCTGCCCGAGGGGTTGAAGCTGGCTGTAGTGATCGGTTTCCCCAGCGGTAAGCACCACTCAGAGATTAAAGCTGCAGAGGCTGCGCTTGCGGTGGCACAGGGTGCCGACGAGCTTGACATGGTCATCGACATCGGAGCCGCGATCGAGGGTGACTACGCCCGAGTGGAGTCCGATATCCGCGCCGTCCGGGAAGCTGCTCCCGCGCCCATCGTGCTCAAGGTGATCATGGAATCGGCGGCGCTCAGCGATGAGGCCATCGTGGCCGTCAGCCGCGCGGCAGAAGCCGCCGGAGCGGATTTCGTGAAGACATCGACCGGTTTTCACCCGGCGGGTGGAGCATCCGTTCACGCGGTCGAGCTGATGAAGAGCACCGTCGGCGACCGTCTCGAGGTTAAGGCTTCCGGCGGAATTCGCACGCGTGAGGTTGCCGAGGCCATGATCGCCGCGGGCGCGACACGCCTGGGCGTCTCGAGCACCCGCGCAATCGTCGAAGACGTCGAGACAGCCAGCGACTACTGACAATCGACACGGGAGTGTGCGCTCCGACCGTGCCAATGCGGCGCAGTGTCGGAGGTAGCGGTTAGGCTCGAAGGAGTTTCTCAGTCTCCCCAAGGAGGACGCGCATGGCCCGAATCGGTGAAAGCGCTGACCTGTTCAAGTGCTCATTCTGCGGAAAGAGCCAGAAACAGGTGCAGCAGCTGATCGCTGGCCCCGGTGTGTACATCTGCGACGAGTGCGTCGAGTTGTGCAACGAGATCATCGAAGAGCGCATGGCGGAATCCTCGGCCGAGGGCGTCGCGGACTTCGAGTTGCCGAAACCGCGCGAGATCTACAGCTTCCTCGAGGAATACGTCGTCGGACAAGAGCAGGCCAAGCGCTCGCTGTCTGTCGCCGTCTACAACCACTACAAGCGCGTTCGTGCGCATGGCACCCTGCAGCTCGCCGAGCAGAAGGCCGACGAAGTCGAGATCGCGAAGAGCAACATCTTGATGATCGGCCCCACCGGCTGCGGTAAGACCTACCTTGCGCAGACTCTGGCCAAGCGGCTCAACGTACCCTTCGCCGTCGCCGATGCCACAGCGCTTACCGAAGCAGGTTACGTGGGTGAAGACGTCGAGAACATTCTCCTGAAGCTCATCCAGGCCGCCGACTACGACGTGAAGCGTGCCGAGCAGGGCATCATCTACATCGACGAGATCGACAAGATCGCTCGCAAGTCGGAGAACCCGTCGATCACTCGTGACGTCTCCGGCGAGGGCGTGCAGCAGGCGCTTCTGAAGATCATCGAGGGGACTGTCGCGGCGGTGCCACCGCAGGGCGGTCGTAAGCACCCGCATCAGGAGTTCCTGCAGATCGACACCACGAACGTGCTGTTCATCGTCGCCGGTGCTTTCGCCGGGCTGGAAGACATCGTCTCCTCGCGGGTAGGCAAGCACGGCGTCGGGTTCGGTGCACCGTTGCATGACAAGAGCAAAGACCTCGACCTGTTCAGCGAGGTGCTGCCCGAGGATCTGCACAAGTTCGGATTGATTCCCGAGTTCATCGGTCGACTGCCGGTGGTCGCATCGGTCACGCCGCTCGACCAGAAGGCGCTGATCGAGATCCTCACGGGCCCTCGCAACGCCCTGGTCAAGCAGTACCAGCGCATGTTCCAGCTCGACGGTGTGGAGCTCGAGTTCGACGATGATGCGCTGAGCTCGATCGCCGATCTTGCAGTAGAGCGCAAGACAGGTGCGCGCGGTCTGCGTGCGATCCTGGAAGATGTGCTCGGCCCGATCATGTTCGAGATCCCGTCGGCGGAAGACGTGAAGAAGGTCATTGTCACCCGCGAGGCTGTTGACGATGGCGCGGCACCCACGGTCGTGTTGGAGCGCAAGCGCAAGAGCGCCTGAGCGGACGATGACTGCGGCCGGGGTACAGCCTGCGCCGTGGACGGTGGTTGATTCCGAGATCGTCGTGGCCGATCGTTGGATCCGACTGCGTGCAGACACGTGCCTGGATGCCGCCGGTCGCACAATCGCGCCGTACTACGTAATGGAGCCAGCGGAGTGGATCTCGGTCCTCGCGCTGAACGCCGACGGTGATGCGATCCTCGTCGAGGAGTACCGACACGGCGCGGGCGTCATGGCGCTCGGCACGATCGGTGGAGCGGTCGATGCCGGAGAATTGCCGCAGGACGCTGCGGCGAGGGAGCTTCGCGAGGAAACAGGTTGCGAAGCAAGCGAGATCATTGACCTCGGCGCCACCTGGGCGAACTTCGGCAACCATACGAACCGCGTTCACCACTTCCTCGCTCGCGACTGTACACAGGTGGCGGCACAATCGCTCGATGCCGGCGAACTCATTTCCGTACGCGTCGTGCCGTTGGCAAAGGCCGGCGAGCGGCTGCTGCAGAGTTTCCATCAGCTCACCTGGTACAAGGCGATGCAGCTGCTGAGTTGGCGATGAGCGCGCTCGTACGAAAGTTGGGGGTGAGTTTCGCGATTGCGGTGCTGACGGTCGTGGTCGTCGCGGTTGTCCTCGTGATCATCCTCATCTCATCTATGCGAGACCGGGATGGTGACGAGCTTGCTGCCGCGCGGGTCGAGGACGTCGCTCGTGCTCTGGCTCAGGACCTTGACGGCATCAGTGAGCCGATTGATGCAGAGACGGTGGCCGCCGAAAGATTCCATTCGCGTGCTGCGACGGTCGAACCGTTGACTTGGACGGGGGCGATCGGACTCGAGCAGACAGGCACGATCGAAGCCCGCCTCAGCGCAAGCGTCACGGAGAACTCCATCGGTGGATACTACGGACCGTTCAACTCGGCCGGGTCGGCCGTGCAGTGCTACCGCTACACGATTGCGCTAGGTGAGGATGTCCGCTTCGAAATGATCCCGTGCGACGGTCTTCCAGAACCGCGAACACCCCCGGCCTCGAACCGCCCGGTCCTTCCAGACGACGCTTCGGAGCAGATCGAACGAATCCTCGCGGCCGAGGCCGGCTCTGCGGTGGCCGACCGTCTGCGCGCCGAGTTTCCGGGGGAGGAGTTCACGATCGAGGTCGTCAAGACCGAAGCGGGAGAGGTTGTCGTTGCCGTCGGCGTAAGCCCCGGCACTGACTGCATCCTGCGCGTCCGGAATTTAACGGGCGAGGTCATCGCCCCGTCGTACGATCAGATTTGGCTTCAGCCCGGCGAGCAAGGCTGCTCGACCCAGCTCTACACCTCGCCACCGCTGTGATCCTGCGCGCGCTGCCCGGTACTTGACCGGGATCTCAGTACCATGATCCGCTGCGCTCATTCAATGGGGCAGACAACCAGTGGCCACCGTGCTTAGCCTAGGAGTGTTCAACGTTCTCACGCATCGTCGTGCGTTCAGGTGGTGATCAAGGTGACGGTGACCCAGATGTCAGGTCAGAAGTATGTCGAGGCGTTCCATCAGCTCGCGGCAGAGGCGCATCAATCTGGGCTCATGCGTCGACGCTATGGATTCTATTGGTCAGCGATCCTCTTCTGGGTCTTGGCGACTGCAGGCATCCTGGTCGGTGTCGCATTCCTCGGAGACACCTGGTTCCAGCTGATCCTGGCAGCGCTGCTCGGGTTGTGCATGGCGCAACTCGGCTTCCTCGGTCATGAGGCGGCTCACCAGGAGATGTTCGAGTCACGTCGCTGGAACGACTGGACAGCCCGGGTTCTCGCGGGTCTGTTCACCGGCCTCAGCTACGGCTGGTGGGTCGACAAGCATGGTCGTCATCACGCAAATCCGAACAAGGAGCGTTCGGATCCGGATGTGGGGGCGGGCGTGCTTTCCTTCACCCCAGAAGGCACTGATGGGCGTACGGGATTCCTGTCACGGATCGGCCGATTCCAGGGATTCTTTTTCATCCCGCTTCTCTTGTTCGAAGGGTTCTCCCTTCATATTGACTCGGTCAAGACGATCCTCGTCGGCAAGAATGTGACGCATCGCTGGACGGAGATCCTCTTCGTCGGAATCCGCATCGTCGGCTTTCTCGCATTCCTCTTCCTTGTCCTTCCGCCGCTCATGGCTGCGGCCTTCGCGGCGGTGCAGGTGGCCGTGTTCGGATTCCTCCTCGGCGGTGCGTTCACGCCCAACCACATCGGGATGCCCACGGTTCCGCATGACGCGAAAATCGACTTCTTGCGGCGCCAGGTGCGCATGTCGCGGAACGTGCGCGGTGGTCCGCTCGTGCACTTCTTCATGGGAGGCCTGGAGTACCAGGTGGAGCACCACCTGTTCCCGAAGGCGCCGCGACCGAGTCTTCCTGCCCTGCAGAAGATCGTCCGCAGGCACTGTGCGGCCAACGACATCCCCTACGAAGAAGCCACACTCATTCAGTCATTTCGGACGATTCTCGCTTACCTGAACCAGGTGGGGCACATGAACCGTGACTTGTATACCTGTCCGCTGGTCCGCGAGTATCGCGGATGAGCAACCACGACAACGAGAGTAGAGATCATGAAGGTCACCGTGCACCCGACCGCCTGCGTCGCCTCAGCGCATTGCAGTAGGACTGCGCCCCGGGTGTTCGCCAACAGGGACGAAGACGGCGGGTTCGTCCGGCTTCTCGACGCGAACCCGCCAGAATCCGAATGGGCGGCAGTTCGCGAAGCGGCGGAACTGTGCCCGTCAGCGACGATCCACGTTGAAAATTCCGAGTGAGTCGCCCATCAGCGCGAGAGCGCTAGGGGATCGCGTCGATCTGTGTCACCCGTCCAGCCCGCGGCGTTTCAGCAGCGGCGCGATATCGGCGTCGCGGCCGCGGAAGTCACGGTATGCATCCAGCGGATCCTTTGAGCCGCCGACACCGAGCAGCCTTGCGCGGAAACGGTCGCCGTTCTCGCGGGTGAGCCCGCCATTCTCACGGAACCACTCCACGGTGTCGGCGTCGAGCACCTCGCTCCAGATGTAGGAGTAGTAACCCGCGCTGTACCCGCCCGAGAAGATGTGCGCGAAGTACGTCGAGGAGTAGCGGGTGGGGACGACCGGATTGTCTAGCCCGATCTCAGCAAGCGCTGCCGCCTCGAATGCCGCGACATCCGAAACCGACTCGTCAGCCGCGAGCCGATGCCAGGCCTGATCGAGCCAGGCAGCGGCGAGATATTCACTCGTGTCGTGCCCCTGGTTGAAGGTCTCTGTCGCGCGCAGCCGCTCGACGACCGCAGCATCCAGAGCCTCGCCGGTTTCGAAATGCCGCGCATAGTTGTCGAGCACTTCCGACCACAGGATCCACATCTCGTTGACCTGGCTGGGGAACTCCACGAAATCACGGAACACATTGGTGCCCGCGAAATGCGGGTAGTTGACTGTCGCGAATAGCCCATGCAGCGCATGCCCGAATTCGTGGAACAGCGTCGTCACCTCATCGAGCGTCAGCAGCGTCGGCTGCCCATCTCCCGGCTGTGACACGTTGAGGTTGTTCACGACGACGGGCGCTGTGCCGCGCAGCGCGGATTGGCTGACAATCGGGTTCATCCAGGCACCGCCGCGCTTGGAGTCCCGGGTGTAGAGATCGAGAATGTAGAGCCCCAGCGCGCTGCCGCCGGCATTGTGCACCTCGAATACCCGCGCACCCGGATGGTACGCGACAAGATCGTCGCGTTCGACGAACGTCACGCCGTACAACTGCGTTGCGGCGAAGAACACGCCGTCCTGCAGGACGCGCTCCGCCTCGAACCAGGACCGCAGCGCGGCCGTATCGATGTCGTACTTTGCGGTGCGCACCTTCTCGGTATAAAACGCCCAGTCGTGCGCCTCAAGGGTGAAAGGATCGGTTTCTGTCTCGTCGATGATCGCCTGCAGGGCAGCCTGCTCAGTGCGAGCGTTGGCTGCCGCGGCAGGGGCCAGCCGGTGCAGCAGTTCCGACACGGCCTCCGGTGTGCCAGCTGTCTCATCAGCGGTGACGTAGGCGGCGTGCGAGGAGTATCCGAGCAGCTGAGCTCTATCTGCGCGCACGGCGACGATCTCCGTGAGGGTGGCCTGGTTGCCGTTGGCATTGTTGCGCGTGGCGCGCGAGCGCGATGCGGCCATGATCCGTCGGCGGCTCTCGCGGTTCGTCAGCGAAGCGAGATACGGATGCCCGGTGAACAGCGGCAGCGAGATCAGGTAGCCGCCATCAGCGCCGCGTTCGCTCGCTGCCCGAGATGCCGCGGACAGCTCGCTTTCGGAAAGGCCGTCCAGCTCCTCCGCGCTCTCGAAGAGCACAGCCAGGTCGTTGGTATCGGCCAGCAGATTCTTCTCGAACGTCGTCGTCAGCATCGACAGCTTCTGGTTCAGCGCGGTCAGCTGGGCCTTTGCGGCCTCATCCAGTCCAGCGCCAGCGTGCGTCATCTCACGGTAGTGCCGCTCCACGAGGTATCGGCTCTCGCCATCGAGGTCGAGCTGATCGAGCTGCTCGTACATGTTCTTCACACGCCAGTACAGCTGAGCGTCAAGCCGGATGGCGTCTTCATGAGCGGCCATCAGGGGCGCCAACTCTTCGTCGATCGCCTGGATCTCGTCGGTAGCGTCCGCGGAGCTCACCGTGTAGAAGGCGTGTGCAACGGCCTCGAGCAGGGCTCCCGCCTGCTCGAGCGGCATCATTGTGTTCTCGAATGTGGGCATCGATCGCACGCGGGTGATCGCGGCGATCTCATTGAGGTGCTCTTCGAACGCGGCCTGGAAAGCGGGGAGATAGTGCTCGGGGCGAATCGCGGCATAGTCCGGAAGTGCATAGGGAAGAGCGGACGGCGTCAGGAGCGGGTTCGCGGCATCGGTCATAAAACGAGCCTACGACGCGCGCGCATGGTGTCGTGCAAAGAAACGATTGCAAAATAAAGCTTGCAAAGAAAGCCTTGCAAGGATATCTTTGCATTATGAGCGAAGCAAAGAAGACCCCCGCTGCAGCAGAACGTCGCGTTCTGGATGCTGGTGCACTCAGGGCACTGTCGCACCCGCTGCGGGTGCGGATCTTCGACATCCTCGCGAATGAGGGACCGCAGACCGCCAGCACGCTCGCTGAAATACTGGGGGAGTCGTCCGGTGCGACCAGCTACCACCTGCGGTCGCTGGCCAGCCACGACCTGATCCGTGAGGTCGACGGTGTCAGGGCAGGCCGAGAGCGCTGGTGGGAGCGGCCGGTGGGCGGGATCGTCTACGACTCCCGCGCGGTGCAGGGCTCACCCTCGGGGGAAGCCGCACTCCAGGTCGCGGTCGCAGAGGTGCATCGCCGCCGGCATGACGAGCTCATGGAGTTCTTCACCGGGCGCATTGATAAAGAGCCGGTCGAATGGAGGGGTGCCAGCACCTCGATGACCAGCGGGATCAGCATGACCGCAGAGCAGACCATCGAACTCACGAAGAAGATCGAGGCGCTCATCGACGAGGCTGCTGAACAGTATCGGGATCAGAAGGGCGAGGGTGTGCGGCGGGTCAGTGTTCGAGCCGACGTCTTCCCACTGAAGAGTCATACGACGAACAAGGAGTCCGCATCATGAGCGCTGTCGCAGTCACCCGTACATCTCCCGTGCCGCGCGGAGCGAACGCTCTCGAGCGGGGCTCCATCAGGCTGGCCGATGCGATGACGCGTTGGGCAACCCGCAGAGTAGAGCGTCGACAGGATCGGCGAGAGGCGATGCTCGCAGCGATCAAAGCGGAACAGACTCGCAAGCCTGATCCGCGCGCCACTGACCATGCCCTGTTGCACATGGGCCTGCCACTGCGCTGAGGTCGTCAGTCCTCGAACTCACGCGCAATCACCTCGCCGGTGGCGGTCACGAAGACCTCCCACCCGGCATCCAACTCTGCAATCGGACGGCCCTCGAGCCAGGTGAGCGTCCAGTGCCCGGCGAGACCGCGGGCCTCCACCTCAGTGATCGCTGGACGCAGGACAGCGGGGACGGATGCCGGAGCATCCGATCCCGCCGCCCAACGCGTACCCAGCTGCATCAGCTCTCCTCCACAGGAACCAGCTCGATCTCGGTGACAGCGAGTTCAGCGCCCTCGACGAATTCCAACTCGGCGATGCGGCCAACGGCCCGGAGATCATCTGCGGCCGCGCGAATGGACTCGAGGGTCTCGGCGGGGGCGACGATCACGGCGCGTGATACCGGCGTCTTCTGCGAGGCCTTCGCCTCGGTCTTGGCCCGACGGATGCCGATGAGAGCGGCGCTGGCGGCGGTGAGCACGGATGCGTCGCCGCCGGCAAGGTCGCCACTGGTCGGCCAGGCAGCGGTGTGGATCGAGCCCTCCTCGAACCAGGACCAGGCCTCTTCCGTCGCAAAGGACGCGACGGGGGCGAGCAGCCGCAGCAGCGTCGACAGGGCGATCCGCAGTGCGAGCGCAGCTGAGGGCTGTCCGACGTCGGTCTGATCGTAGGCGCGCTCCTTGACCAGCTCGAGGTAGTCGTCGCAGAACGTCCAGAAGAACGACTCAGTGATCTCCAGTGCGCGGGCGTGATCGAACGCGTCGAACGCCTTGGTGGCCTCGGCGACGACACCATCGAGCGTGGCGAGCATAGAAGCATCCAGAGCGTGCGTGACCTCGGCACCTTCGGGAACCGGGAACGACAGGACGAACTTTGCCGCGTTCAAGATCTTGATCGCCAGGCGGCGACCGATCTTCATTTGCGTCGGGTTCTGAGGGTCGAAGGCGGCATCCACACCGAGGCGGCTGGAGGCCGCCCAGTAGCGAACAGCATCCGATCCGTGCTTCTCGAGAATGTCGGCCGGGGTGACCACATTGCCCTTGGACTTCGACATCTTCTTGCGGTCGGGGTCGACGATGAAGCCGGAGATCGACGCGTGCTGCCACGGCGAGCGCTGGTCTTCCAGCGTCGAGCGCAGCATGGTCGAGAACAGCCACGTGCGGATGATGTCCTGTCCTTGCGGGCGTACATCGAAGGGAGCAACCAGGTTCCACAGCTCCTCATCGCGCTGCCATCCGCCGGCCAGCTGCGGCGTCAGTGACGAGGTGGCCCAGGTGTCGAGGATGTCGACCTCGGCCTCGAAGCCGAGGGCCTGACCGCGCTGATCCTCGGTGTAACCGACCGGCACATCCACGGTCGGGTCAACCGGCAACTGCTCGGCGGAAGCCAGGATGACGCGGTCGTAGTCGCGGTCACCGTTCTCGTCCAGGCCGTACCAGACCGGCAGCGGCACACCGAAGAAGCGTTGGCGAGAAACGAGCCAGTCGCCGGTGAGACCGCCGACCCAGTTCTCGTAGCGCACGCGCATGAAGTCCGGGTGCCACTGCATCTGGCGTCCGTGGTCGATGAGCTGCTCGCGCAGTTTCTCGTCGCGGGCGCCGTTGCGGATGTACCACTGACGCGTCGACACGATCTCCAGCGGGCGGTCGCCCTTCTCGAAGAACTTCACGGCGTGGTTGAAGGGCTTGGAGACCTCCAGCAGCTCGCCGGATTCCTCGAGCAGTTCGGCGATGCGCTTCTTGGCGCTGAAGACGGTCTTGCCTGCCAACTCGGCATAGGCGCTCTTGCCGGCATCCGAAATGATCGCCTCCGGAGCATCGGCGATCACGCGGCCGTCCAGCCCCAGAATCGCACGGATCGGCAGGTCGAGCTCGCGCCACCAGATCATGTCGGTCACATCACCGAAGGTGCAGACCATCGCGATGCCGGACCCCTTGTCCTGCTGGGCGAGATGATGCGCGAGCACCGGAACCTCGACATCGAACAGCGGGGTGCGCACGGTCTGGCCGAAGTACGACTGGTAACGCTCATCATCCGGGTGCGCCACGAGCGCGACACATGCCGCGAGAAGCTCGGGGCGGGTGGTTTCGATGTGGATGTCGCCGGTGCCGTCGGTCTTGTGGAAGGCGAGTCGGTGGAAGGCGGCCTGCTGTTCGCGATCTTCGAGCTCCGCCTGCGCGATGGCGGAGCGGAAGTCGACGTCCCACAGCGTCGGGGCGAGCGCCTGGTATGCCTCGCCGCGCTCATGGTTGCGGATGAAGCCGAGCTGGCTCTGGCGCATCGTCTCATCCGAGATCGTGCGGTATGTCTGGGTCCAGTCGACGCTGAGGCCAAGCTGGCGGAAAACCTCTTCGAACTGTTTCTCGTCTTCGATCGTGAGGCGCTCGCACAGTTCGATGAAGTTGCGGCGGCTGATGGGCTGCTGGTCGGCGGCCTTCAGGCTCTTCGCATTGCCCTCGAACGGAGGAGTGAAATCGGAGTCGTAGGGGAGGGTCGGATCGACGCGCACTCCGTAGAAGTTCTGCACGCGGCGCTCGGTGGGCAGGCCGTTATCGTCCCACCCGATGGGGTAGAAGACGCTCTTGCCGCGCATGCGCTCGTAGCGCGCCTTCACATCGGTGTGCGTGTACGAGAACACGTGTCCGATGTGCAGAGAACCGGATGCCGTCGGCGGAGGTGTATCGATCGAGTAAACGCCCTCGCGACCGATCTCTGCTGCGCGGACGCGATCGAACAGATAAGTGCCCTGCGCGGACCAGGTGCCGTCCCACTTCGCTTCGAGACCTTCGAGGACGGGCTTTTCAGGGATCTGATTCTGACTGGACGCGGCCATGAAGGTCTCCTTGCGCGATGTATGCGGCACTGTGTGAGCGTGCCTGAGTGTGGAATGTGCTGACCAGTCTAACGAAGAGTGAGCGCGGTGGAGCGGGGGCTAGTTCGACCGAGTCCAACAATTGCGAGTAGACTGGGTCGACCCCCTTCACCTTTTCTGAGGACCCGCATGCCCACTCCACTCGTGCGTCGTATTCTGCCCGTCACCGCGCTCGCCGCTGCTGCCGCACTCGCCCTCAGTGCCTGCACGGGCACGGTGAACGATCCACCAGCGGCTGAGAACCGCGAGGTCGTCTGGGCCATCGAGGGAGCGAATCTCTCGGCCGGTCACATGGACCCGCAGACCAGTCAGCTCGACGTGTCTGGCATGGTGCAGCGCGTCGTCCTGGATTCTCTGGTCTCCCAGCAGGCTGATGGGTCATTCTCACCGTGGCTCGCTGCGGACTGGACGGTCTCCGAGGATGCCACCAGCTACACCTTCGAGCTCCGCGACGATGTCACATTCCATGATGGTGAGCCCTTCAACGCCGAAGCGGTCAAAGCGAACTTCGACCGCATCGTCGATCCGGAGACGGCATCAGCGCAGGCCGCCAGCATGCTTGGCGCTGACTTCTACGCGGGCACCGAAGTCATCGACGAGTTCACCGTGGAGGTGAACTTCACTCAGCCGTACTCGCCGTTCCTGCAGGCTGCGAGCACCGCGCAACTCGGGTTCTACTCGCCAGCTGTACTGGAAAGTTCTGCCGATCAGCTAAAGGCCGGCGGACCCGACGTGACGGTGGGTACCGGTCCCTTCGAGCTCACCGAGTACACGCCCGATCAAGAGCTCGTCTACACCCGCAACCCCGACTATGCGTGGGGCCCTGATGGTGCAGAGGCTGCGAAGTTCGAGACCCTGCGCGTGGAGATTCTGCCTGAGGCCTCAGTGCGTGCCGGCGTCGTGGAGAGCGGCGAGGCAGACCTCGCCAGCAATCTGCCGCCGAACCTCGCCGCCACGCTTCCCGACACACTGACTGTCGAGTCTCTTGAGTACCCCGGCCTGCCGTACTCGCTGTACCTCAATGAGAAGTACGGGGTGTTCGCAGATCAGAAGGTGCGGCAGGCGTTTGCGCGTGGCATTGACATCGACGCAGCAGTGGAGGAGATCTTCTTCGGCCAGTTTCCGCGGGCGTGGAGCGTCCTCGGCTCGACCACGCCAGGCTATGACGCCTCCCTCGAGGGCAGTTGGCCGTTCGACCAGGATGCGGCGAATCAGCTGCTCGACGACGCCGGGTGGACCGAGCGCGATGCCGACGACATCCGGATGAAAGACGGCGAGCGCTTGTCAGTGCGCTGGATCGCGTGGACGCCGGTTCCCGATGACAAGGCGGCTCTCGGCAATGCGATTCAGTCCGACCTCGCCGACATCGGCTTCGAGGTCGTGCGCGAGGTCCTCGAGCCGGGCGCGTACAACGAGCAGTACGGGCCGAAGACTTTCGACCTGACGGACTGGGGCTTCTCCGGAGTCGACGGTGACCTGCTGCGCAGCCACCTGCACACCGATGGCTTCCAGAACGCGTCACAGGTGTCGAACGCGGACGTGGATGCTCTGCTCGAGCAGGGCATCGCGACCACCGACACGGAAGAGCGCACCGCGATCTACCAGCAGCTGCAGCAGTGGAACGCCGAGTACACCGCGATTGTTCCGCTGTACAGTCCGTCGCTGATCACCGCCGTGAACGACAGCGTCGACGGCCTGGCCTACGATCTGTACGGACGGCCGCTGTTCTACGCGGCGACGGTCAGCTGATCTCGGCGGAGGGGGAGCGGTGAGAGCCACCCTGACGCGGATTGCGGAGCTCGCGGCATCCGTCATCGTCGTCCTGTGGGGCGCGGCGACCGTCGCATTCCTCGCATTCCGAGTCATCCCCGGCGATCCGGTTTCGGTGATGCTCGGGCCGCAGGCCCAGGTCAGTGACACAGTCAAGGACGGTATTCGCACTCAGCTCGGTTTGGATCGCCCGCCGGGGGAGCAGTACCTGAGCTATCTCGGGCAGCTCGTGCGCGGCGACCTCGGAGAGTCGTACCAGTTGCGGATGCCGGTGACCGAGGTGATCGGCCGCCAGCTCAGCTCCACCGTGCAGTTGACCGCACTGGCCCTGGTCATCGCTGTGATTCTCGCGCTCTGCGGGACGCTGCTTTTTCACGGGCAGATCTCGCGGACCGTGATTGCAGGGATCGAGCTGATTGTGCTGTCATCGCCGGTGTTCTGGATCGGCCTCATTCTGCTCAGCGTGTTCGCCTTCGGTCTCGGCTGGTTCCCGGTCGCCGGAACCCGCAATCCGGCGACCATCGTGCTACCGGCGGTGACGCTCGCTCTTCCGGTCTCAGCTCTTCTCGGACAGGTGCTCCGCGATGGCATCGAGGCGGCTGAACGCCAGCCGTTCGCGACCACGGTGCGCGCACGCGGCGCCGGGTACACCCGGCTAACCATGCACCACACCCTCCGGCACGGGGCAGCGGGCGCTCTGACACTCACGGCCTACCTGATCGGATCGCTGCTCGGCGGCGCTGTGCTGGTCGAGACGGTGTTCGCGAGACCCGGGCTCGGCCGGGTGACCCTCGCGGCGATCTCCGATCGTGATCTTCCGGTGATCACCGGAATCATCCTGTTCAGTGCCGTCGTGTTCGTCGTTGTGAATCTCCTCGTCGAACTGCTGCAGCCCGTGCTGGATCCGCGTCAGCGACGGCAGGTGAGCGCATGACGGCGTCGCGACGCATCCTGCTCGGCGCGGCCCTTCTCGTTCTTGCCGTGGTGGCGGTGATGGCGCTGATGCCCCAATTGATCGCCACGCACGACCCGCTGCGCACCGACGTACGGGCCGCCCTCGAAGCGCCGAGCGCCGCCCACCTATTCGGAACCGACCAGAGCGGACGCGATGTCTTCTCCCGCGTTGTCTACGCAGCGGGGCGCTCCGTCGGGATCGGCCTGCTCGCCACAGCCCTCGCCCTGGTCGTCGGGTTGATCATCGGTGCGCTCAGTGGGATCGCTCCGCGGGCAGTGGATGCTGTGCTCATGAGGGTCGCGGACGTTTGGATGGCGTTTCCGGAATTTCTCGTAGCCCTCGTGGTCGTCGCCATCCTCGGACCCGGACCGGTCAACATCGCGATCGCCGTGACGATCGCCGCGATCCCGGTGTACCTGCGACTGGCGCGGGTGCAGACGCGCATCCTCGTGCGTGCCGAGCACGTGGAAGCGGCGCGCATCCTCGGTGTGCCGCCCGTGCCGGCTTTCACTAGGCACGTGATCCCCGGCGTGCTGGGTGCACTCAGCGTGCTGGCCACGATCGGGGTCGGCTCCAGCATCCTGGCCGCCGCAGGCCTCAGCTTTCTCGGTCTCGGTCCGATCGAGCCGGTGCCGGAATGGGGACTGATGCTCTCCGGCGGGCGCAATGTCCTCGCCCAGGCCTGGTGGATCGCCCTCTTCCCCGGACTCGCGATCACGCTGACGGTTATATCGGCGACCGTCGTCGGCCGCACACTGCGGGCGCGGGCCGAAGGGAGGCGCATATGAGGGCCCTCGATGTGCAGGAACTGTCGATCTCCATCGGCGGGGCGCTACTCGTCGACGGTGTCTCCTTCACCGTCGCTCCCGGCGAATGCCTCGCCATCGTTGGCGAATCGGGGGCGGGGAAGTCGCTGACCGCGGCCGCGCTGCTGGGCTTGGCTCCCGATACCGCTCGCGTCTCCGCTCACACGCTCACTGTCGATGGCGTGGATGCTCGGCGGCACAGCGATCGCGAGTGGCGCGCGCTGCGCGGCAACCGCATCGGGCTGGTCTCCCAGGACGCCCTGGTCTCATTGGACCCGCTGCGCCGAATCGGGGCCGAGGTGGCCGAGCCCCTGGCCATACATACCGACCTGACCCGCTCCCAGCGTCGTGATCGGTCAGTCGAACTGCTTGAATCTGTTGCCATGCCGTTCCCTCAGGTGCGTGCACGGGAGTATCCTCACCAGCTCAGCGGCGGTCTGCGTCAGCGGGCGCTCATCGCCTCAGCGCTCGCCGCAGGCCCCGCCGTCCTGATCGCCGATGAACCGACGACGGCGCTGGACACGACTGTGCAGGCGCGCTTGCTGACGCTGATGCGCCAGATCGTAGATGCTGGCACCGCCGTCGTCTTTATCAGTCATGACTTCGCCGCGGTTCGGCGCGTCGCTGATCGCGTACTCGTGATGCGAGCAGGGCGTGTGATCGAGCAGGGACTCGTCACTGAGGTGCTCGATGCGCCTCGCGAGGACTACACCCGCATGCTGATCGCAGCCAGCCGGCATGAGCCGCGGTCGGAGGATCGTTTCGGACTCGGTACCGCGGTGCTGGGCGCCGTCGAACTGTCGAAGAGCTTCGCTGGCAGGACGGCCGTGGCGAATGCGTCCTTCACTCTGCTCGAGGGTCAGACGCTGGGGATCGTGGGGGAGTCGGGATCAGGAAAGACCACACTCGCGCGCATGCTCGTCGGAGTCGAGACCCCGGATGCCGGCAGCATTCGTTGGCACGGCAGGAGCCGGGTGCAGCTTGTGCATCAGAATCCACTAGGCGCATTCGACCCGCGCTGGAGCATCGGCCGCTCGTTGCGTGAAGCACTGGCTGCGGGCGGCGTTGCACGTAACGCACGGAAGGCGCGCGTCGCACAGCTGATGGCCGAGGTGGATCTTTCGGCGGAGCTCGCGCGTCGCCGACCGGCGCAGCTGTCTGGAGGACAACGCCAGCGAGCGGCTATCGCCCGTGCGCTCGCCGCAGAGCCCGACGTGCTGATCCTTGACGAACCGGTCTCGGCGTTGGATCCGTCAGTACGCGAGAAGGTGCTGCAGATGTTGAAACGGCTTCAGACAGAACGAGGGCTCTCAATGGTGCTGATCTCGCACGATCTTGATGTCGTCGCGGCCGTTGCCGATGACGTTCTCGTCATGCTCGACGGGGCGATCGTCGAGCAGGGGCCGGTGGCGGACGTGTTCGCCGCACCGCAGCATCCGTTCACCAGGGAGCTGCTGGCGGCAGGACGTTGAGCGCGTCGCTGTCAGGGAACTCTCAGGTTTGCTAGCGTAGGAGCACGCAGTGACAAAGCCGTCGCTGCTGGAGAGGAAAACGTCTCATGACTCCCCTATTGTTGATGCTCATCGGCATCGCGATGTTTGTCTTCGGTTACTTCGTCTACTCCAAATATCTGTCGAAGCGCGTGTTCAAGCTCGACGCGTCATTCAAGACGCCCTCGCATGAGTTGAATGATGGCGTCGACTACGTTCCGACCAACAAATACATTCTGTGGGGGCACCACTTCACCTCGGTCGCGGGAGCCGCGCCCATTGTCGGGCCCGCGATCGCTGTCATCTGGGGCTGGTTGCCCGCATTCCTCTGGGTCACCATCGGCACGGTGCTCTTCGCAGGAATGCACGACTTGGGCGCGCTGTGGGCCTCTACGCGGAACAAGGGGCGTTCAATCGGCGCGCTCTCTGCCCGGTACATCGGCAAACGCGGAGCCAACCTGTTCCTCGTCGTCATCTTCCTGCTGCTCCTGATGGTCATCGCAGCGTTCGCCGTGGTCATCAAAAACCTGCTGATCAGCACGCCGTCGGCGGTCATTCCGACATGGGGCGCGATCATCGTGGCGCTGCTGGTTGGCGTCGCCGTGTACCGTCTGCGCTGGCCGCTGATTCCCATCACCGTCGTCGGTGTCGTCGCGCTGTATGCACTCATCGTGCTCGGTGACCAGGTGCCGGTGGTTCTGCCGGAAAGCACGCTGGGGATGAGCCCGGCCACGTTCTGGATTGTGGCGCTGTTCGTCTACGGCGCGATCGCCTCGCTGCTGCCCGTGTGGGTGCTGCTGCAGCCGCGCGACTACATCAACGGCGTGCAGCTTTTCGTGGGACTGATCCTCCTGTATGGCGCGGTGCTGATCGCAACTCTCTTCACCGCAGATAAGCCCGAGATCGTCGCCCCGATGATCAACATGGCGGTACCGGAAGGTACGCCGAGCATGATTCCACTGTTGTTCGTGACGATCGCGTGCGGGGCCATTTCTGGCTTCCACGGCATGGTGTCGTCGGGTACCAGTTCGAAGCAGCTCGACAAGGAGACTGACGCTCGCTTCGTCGGATACTTCGGAGCTGTCGGCGAAGGGCTGCTCGCGCTGGGCACGATTCTCGCAGTGATCGGCGGCTTCCGCACGGTGGCTGAGTGGAATGAGGTTTACAGCTCCTTCGGCGCTGGCGGTGTTGAGGCGTTCGTTCAGGGTGGCGGGCAGCTTATGGAGACCGGTATCGGGCTTCCGGCGTCGCTGAGCGCGACAGTGCTGGCGACGATGGCGGTGTTGTTTGCCGCGACGACTATGGATACAGGTATGCGTCTGCTCCGCTTTGTCGTGCAGGAGATGGGCGAATCTATGAAGATTCGCATCACGAAGTTCCCGGCGACCGTCGTTGTTGTGGTGCTCGGGCTCGGGTTGACCTTCTCGCAGGGGCTCGGAGGAGACGGAGGGCTGCGGATCTGGCCGCTGTTCGGTACGACAAACCAGCTCATGGCCTCGCTTACTCTGTCGATCATCGCGGTGATGCTCATCCGGAAGCGGCGTAATCCGCTGGTGGCGCTCATCCCGCTGGTCCTGGTGTTCGTGATGTCGTTCTGGGCGGCGATCGAGCAGCTCGCGGCGTTCGCTAACCCCGGCGAGCCGGACTGGCTGCTGTTCGTGCTCGACGTCATTATCATCGTCGCCAGCATCTGGGTCGCTGTTGAGGCGGTCATCGCGATGCGTAAAGCCGCGAAAGAGCCGCCCGAGCATGAGGATGAGGATGCACAGCTGCAGGCGGTTCGCGAGGAGGTCTGATCTGTGACATACAGAGAGGCGGCCCGGCGCCTGTCCCGGCGCTGGGCCGCCTTCCAATCGGGGCTGGCGGAGTACTACGCCGGCCCCTATCGGCAGGCTCTCGCTCGGGAGCGACGCGATGAGGACGATCTGTTCACGATGGTCGTTCTTGGTGAGGCTCTGGGTGTACCCGATCCTGCTGCGTACTACAGCGTCGAGCTGATGCCCATGCTCGCGGATGACTTTCATGCGTGGCATCGGCGTATGGGGATGCCGCGCTCGCCGTTGGATCAGGTCGCATGCTGTTAGATCTGATCCGCGACAGACGTGTGGTGTTCCTCGGCGGAAAAGGTGGCGTCGGGAAGACTTCGCTGGCCTCGGCCGTGGCCCTCGCCCGGGCGCGAGAGGGTGCGAGAGTGCTCGTGGTCTCCACGGACCCGGCGCACAATCTTGGACATCTCTGGGAGTGTCAGGTCGGGGATCAGCCGGTGCGTCTGGCCCGCTTCGACGTGAACAACGACGTACCGGCGGGCGCGGTCGACGGGATGGAGATCGACCCGCACGCCACGGTCGAGCGACACCTCGCAGCGGTTGAGCAGACCATGCTGCGCATGCTGCCCGAGCGTCAGCACGCACAGGCGCGAGAACACCTCGATCGTGCTCGGCATGCTCCGGGGAGTCATGAGTCCGCCGTGCTGGAGCGGATCGCCGAGGCTGCGGAGCTGGCGCGCAACGAATACGACCTCGTGGTCTTCGATACCGCCCCATCGGGTCATACTCTCCGGCTGCTTGCACTGCCCGGTCAGCTGTCCGGATGGACCGAGTCTCTCCTGCGCAACCGAGATCGATCAGAACGCTTCTCTGCGGCGATGCGTGGATTGGCCGGGCGGGCGGAACCGGCCGCGGATTCAGACGCGCAGTTGCGCCGTACGCTGCAGGCGCGTCGTGCGCGCTTTGACGCGCTGCAAGAGGCGATCAGTAATCCGTCAACTGCCGGGTTCATCGTTGTGTTCACTGCTGAAGCGTTGCCAGTGGCCGAGACGATCGAAGTCGTCGATGCCCTACGCGAATTGCAGGTGCCAGTGGCGGCGCTGGTTGCGAATCGACGTTCGCCCGCAGACGCCGGTGAACTGCTGCGCGCGCGTCGCTCTCTGGAAGATCGGCACCTCGGGACGGTGCGGAAAACGCTCCCCGACATGCCACTCGTCGAGATACCGCTCCTGCCAGGAGAGCTCACCGGGATCGGCGCATTGGGATCCCTGGCGGACCTGCTCGTCGGCGTTGACTGATCAGGCCAGGGGGCTCAGTCCAGGATCCGAATGCCCAGCCCCGCGGCGATCGCCGGGGCGAGTTGCTGGATCTGAAAGGTCGTGAGCGTCGTGCCGCGCAGACTCGTGGCATCCACGAAGACATCAGCGTCGAGTCCGCGCAGATCGACGTCCTTGGCGCGCAGGCCGCGTGGGTCGACCTCTTCGCTGCGGCATCCACTGAACGCCATGCGTGAGATCTCGGCCTGGGGGAGATCGAGGGTGCGGATGGTCGCGTCCGTGATGAGGACGTCTGTCGCCTTCGCACCGCCGAGCGTCAGATAATCGATGCGCACGTCGCGGATCTCGAGTTCGTTGATGCGCGTGCCGCTGAGGTCGAGGGTCCCGATGCGTCCGCCGCTGATGCGCAGACGACGGATGCCAGCATTGCGCAGCGTGATGGACGCGGCGCGCAGATCTGTGGCGGCGACGTCGAGAATCGTGGCTCCGGTGAGATCGATGCTGTTCGCGTCGGCCGTGATGGTGCACTGCTCGAGCGAACAATGGGCGAGATCGACGTCACCGGACAGTTCCAGCGCCGACTGCAGAATGTCGGCGCCGCGAGAGGGGCGTGCTGGCTCGAGGTGCGGCGGGAGATCGGGCGGTGAGAGTCGCGGGGCTGCAGGAGAATCGGTTACTCGGGCCATGGGTCGAGGCTATCGGGTACTGCATGCTAAATTGCTAGCATGCAAGCAAATGGGCCTGGCGAGAAGAAGGCGCAGTTCAACGTCTATCTCCCTCCGGAGTTGATCCGCGAGATCAAGCACCGAGCAATCGATGAGGGCACGAGTCTGTCTGGGCTCGTCGAGGCAGCGCTGCGGGGATACCTGGAGGAACAGTCATGACCGTCGTACAGCAGATCCTGTACACCGCGCAGCCCGAGCGCTGGTGGACGCTGGCCGAGGCCCTCGGGTTCGTTGCCCCCTTCCCGCCGGCGCCGGAGTGGGCCGAGTTTCACGCCGACGGCGTCCTCGCCGTGCACGGGACGACGGACGAGCACCGACCGGGTGTGACCGAGATCCACCTCATCGTCGAAGACGCGGATGCTGCGGCATCCGCCCTTGCTGCATTCGACGTCGAGGCGATGACGATGGAAGGCGTGGGGGAGATGCTCGTGGTGCGTGCGGCATCCGGTGTCTCGATCTCCGTGTCTGAGGGAGCGGTGCAGCGCGGTGCCGGCGAGATCGCCGTGCAGCCGATCTGGTTCCAGGAAGACCTCACCCAGCCGCGTGCGATTCTCGAGGCGCTCGGTTTCCGGGCCGGGATCGCCGCTGATCGCGGCGGCTGGACCGAGATGCTCTGTGATGGGGGCTCGATCGGACTGCACGCCGGAGAGCCACGGATCGGACTCTCGTTCGAGGCACGCGGAGACCTCGATGCTCGTGCTGCGCGATTGCGGGATGCCGGGTTTGCAGCATCCGTCGTGGATGAGGCCTTTGCGCGCACGATCCGCATTGCCGACCCCGATGGCGGCGATGAGATCTGGATCAACGGCGTTCAGGACGACATGCACGGATACCACCGCTGATGGGCTTCGAGCGGGACCTCGGCGACGGGATCACCTTGGCCTTGCGGACACCCGATCTGGCTCGGGCGGTGCGTCCGGTTGCCCTGGCCAATCTCGAGCGGCTGCGTCAGTGGGAGCCCTGGGCACACAATCTCGACCCTGACGGGGTGGACGACGACTGGAACAGCGAGCAGCTGCGGCGGTTCATTGCCGGTACTGCCATCCCCACGGTGGTGCTGCAACACGGGCGGCCGATCGGATCGGTGTCTGCGCAGCTGGATCGGTACTACCGGACGGGGGAGCTCGGCTACTGGATCGCAGCTGAGGCCGAGGGCAAAGGGATCGTCCTGCGGGCCTGTCAAGCTCTGATCTCAGACATGTTCGCCGATGGCATCGAACGCGCGGAGATTCGTACTGCCGCGCACAATGTCCGCAGCATCCGCCTGGCTGAACGCCTGGGCTTCACCCACGAGGGAACTCTGCGCAGCGCGCTGCCCGTGGGCCCTGTCCGCCACGACGTCGCCGTGTTCGGGCTGGTGCCGGGGTAAGACTCAGCACGAACTTCGCAGGACCGCACTAATTTCGCACGATCCGCCGCGGTTCCTGCGAACTATGGGTTGTTCTGCGAGGGATCGCCACTCGTTCTGCACAGATCGAGAGTTCCCAGGCCTCTACGCAGAACACGTGATCGAGCGCCACGGCTGTGCCGATGCTGTGCCACAGTCTCGTTCATGCATCCACGCGCACGTCGAGATATCTCCCTCGAAGTCGCACGCCTCGGCGGTGTCGCACGAGTGTCCGCGCTGATCGATCTCGGGTTTCGTCGTGCCGATTTCGACGCTGCTCTTGCCGCCGGTGCGATTCAGCGCATCAGGCAGGGGTGGGTGGCCCTGCCGGATGCGTCGCCGCTGCTGGTCTCGGCTGCGCAGCGCGGGGTCGTGCTCTCCTGTGTGACGCAGGCCCGCCGGCTCGGAGTCTGGATGCATGACCAGAACCCAGGCGTGCACGTAGCGGCGACCCCGGGGAGCGCAGGCGGGAAGCCGACGCACATCCGCGTGCACTGGTCCAAGCCGTTGATTCCCCGCCCACCGGGGGTGCTGGAGGATTCGATCGAGAACGTGCTTGCCATCATCGCGGAGTGTGAGCCGTACGAACAGGCTCTGGCGACCTGGGAATCGGCGCTCAAGCTCGGCCTGATTGCCCGTGAGTCGATGGGGAATCTCCCGCTTCGTCCGTCCGCTCGTCGACTGCTGAGCGAAGTGCAGCCGTTCGCGGACGCCGGAACCGAGAGCTATCTGCGTCCGCGCCTGCGCTGGCTGAAGCTCCCCATTCGGACGCAGATCTGGATTGCAGGACATCGTGTCGATGCCTTGATCGGCGACCGGCTCGTGCTGCAGATCGATGGCGGACACCATGTCGGCGAGCAGCGCTCCGAAGATATTCGGCATGACGCGGAGCTCAAGCTCATGGGTTACCACGTGATCCGCATCAGCTACGACCAACTGATGGATGAGTGGCACATGGTGCAAGATCTCATCATGCGCGCTGTTGCGCAGGGGCTGCATCTCGCTTCCCGACGAGCCTGAGCTGCGCAGCCCGAGCGCACATCCCGCAGGACCGCATCAATCTCGCAGAGATTCGCCTCAAACCTGCGAGATTCGTGATGTTCTGCGAAGTTCCTGCGCAGCGCCCTCCGCGCGTACAATGGACGCACACGCTTTGATCCGGCCATCACCGGGGAGCTCTCGGAAGAACGCAGGTGACTGCAACTAGAACCGAGCGGGGCAGGCCCGTCATCGCCGCAGTGAGAGTGGTTCATCGATCCCTGAGCTTGTCGAAGGGTCGAAGAGCACGTGGGGTGGTACCGCGGTCTTTGCGCAAGATCGTCCTCGCAAGCAGCATCCGCCCACGACACTGCGAGACATGATGACCTACCCACGCCCTTCGGCCAGCGCAGGCACCTCAGCCTTCGGCCCCGCCGCCGTTCCGTCCAGCCCGCGGTTCCCGCAGATCGAGCAGGAGATCCTCGACTTCTGGAAGCAGGACGACACCTTCCGGGCATCCATCGCCCAGCGTGACGGCGCCGACGAGTGGGTCTTCTACGACGGCCCTCCCTTCGCCAACGGGCTGCCGCACTACGGTCATCTGCTGACCGGATACGCCAAGGACCTCTTCCCGCGCTTCCAGACCATGCGCGGTAAGAAGGTTGACCGTGTCTTCGGTTGGGACACCCACGGTCTTCCCGCCGAGCTTGAGGCGATGAAGCAACTCGGACTCACCGAGAAGGCCGAGATCGAAGACATGGGTATCGACGTCTTCAACGAGAAGGCGAAGAGCTCAGTGCTTGCCTACACCGAGGAGTGGAAGGCGTACGTCACGCGTCAGGCGCGCTGGGTCGACTTCGACCGCGGGTACAAGACGCTCGATCTCGGTTACATGGAGAGCGTGCTGTGGGCATTCAAGACCCTGTACGACAAGGGCCTCGCCTACGAGGGCTACCGTGTGCTGCCCTACTGCTGGCGCGATGAGACACCGCTGAGTGCCCACGAGCTGCGCATGGACGACGACGTCTACCAGATGCGTCAGGACCCCTCCGTGACGGTCTCCTTCCCTCTGACGGGATCGGATGCTGTGGCCCAGGGCCTCGCCGGCGTGCGCGCCCTCGCGTGGACGACGACCCCGTGGACGCTTCCGACCAACGTCGCGCTCGCCGTGGGTCCGGAGATCTCCTACGTGGTCGTGCCGCATGCCGAAGGCACTGAACGCTACCTGCTCGCCGTCGACCTGTTGGGCGGCTACGCGAAGGAGCTCGGTTACGAGGATGCGGCATCCGCATCCGCAGCCGTCGAGCGCACCATCACCGGCGCCGAGCTCGGTGGTCTGCGCTACGAGCCGCTGTTCGACTACTACACGGACGTTGAGACGTACGGCACCGAGAACGCGTGGCAGATCCTCGTCGATGACTACGTCACAACCACCGATGGCACCGGTATCGTCCACCAGGCCCCGGCCTACGGTGAGGATGACAAGCGGCTCAGCGATCAGGCTGGCATCCCGACCATCCTGTCCCTCGATGACAGTGGCAAGTTCCTGCCGAACGTCACCGACGTCGCCGGGGAACTGTGGATGGATGCCAACCGTCCGTTGATCCGTCTCATCAAGGACAGCGGACGTCTGATCCGTGAGGCGAGCTACGAGCACAGCTACCCGCACTGCTGGCGCTGCCGCAACCCCCTGATCTACAAGGCGGTGTCGAGCTGGTTCATCCGCGTCACCGACATCAAGGACGACCTGCTCGCGAACAACGAGCAGATCACCTGGGTGCCGGAAAACGTCAAGGAGGGCCAGTTCGGTAAGTGGCTCGAGGGTGCGCGCGACTGGTCGATCAGCCGCAGCCGCTACTGGGGCTCGCCCATCCCGATCTGGAAGAGCGACGACCCGGAGTACCCGCGCGTCGACGCGTACGGTTCGCTTGAAGAGCTCGAGCGCGATTTCGGAGCGCTGCCGCGCAACCCCGAGGGCGAGATCGACCTGCACCGTCCGTACATCGATCACCTGACGCGCCCGAATCCGGACGATCCCACCGGCGCGAGCACGATGCGCCGTATCGAGGACGTCTTCGATGTGTGGTTCGATTCGGGATCCATGCCGTACGCGCAGGTGCACTACCCGTTCGAGAACCAGGAGTGGTTCGACTCGCATTCGCCGGCGGACTTCATCGTCGAATACATCGGGCAGACTCGTGGCTGGTTCTACGTGATGCATGTGCTCTCGACGGCGCTGTTCGACCGGCCTGCGTTCACCGGGGTCAGCTGCCATGGCATCGTCCTGGGCAGTGACGGCTACAAGATGTCGAAGTCGTTGCGCAACTACCCGGACGTCTCCGAGGTGCTCGACCGTGACGGCTCCGACGCGATGCGCTGGTTCCTGATGTCGAGCTCCGTTCTTCGCGGCGGCAACCTCGCGGTCACGGAGGAGGGCATCCGTGCGGGCGTCCGGGAGTTCCTGCTTCCGCTGTGGAACTCGTGGTACTTCTTCGTTACCTACGCGAACGCGTCCGGCGATGGCTACGAGGCCACCTGGCGCACCGACTCCACCGACGTTCTTGACCGCTACATCCTCGCCCGCCTGGGCGATCTTGTGCGGGACGTGGCATCCGATCTCGAGGGACTGGACTCGACGACGGCATCCGCTCGCCTGCGTGATTTCGCCGAGGTGCTCACGAACTGGTACATCCGCCGATCGCGCGACCGGTTCTGGGTGGGTGTGACCGACGAGCCGAAGAGCCGTGAAGCTTTCGACACGCTGTACACGGTACTCGAGACGCTCTGCCGGGTGGCAGCGCCGCTCGTTCCGCTGGTCGGCGAGAAGGTCTGGCAAGGGCTCACCGGTGGGCGCAGTGTGCACCTGACGGATTGGCCGGATGCTGATGCGTTCCCCGCAGCCGACGACATCAAGGGCGCGATGGATGCTGTGCGCGAATTCTCCAACGTCGGCAATGCGCTACGTAAGAAAGAGAAGCTGCGTGTGCGCCTGCCGCTTGCCCGGTTCAGTGTTGTTTCACCACTTGCCGATTCGCTCGGTCAGTTCGAGGACATCCTGCGCGATGAGCTCAACGTCAAATCCGTTGAGCTGGTGAAGCTCACAGACACCGCAGCCGCCGAGTACGGCATCAGCCATCGCCTCAGCGTCAATGCCCGTGCGGCCGGCCCGCGTCTGGGTAAGCAGGTGCAGCACGTCATCAGGGGTGCACGTGCTGGGCTCTGGGAAGAACGCGATGGCGTGGTCGTCGTCGACGGCATCGCGCTGGAACCATCCGAGTACGAGATGGCTTTGGAAACCTCCGGCCGGCCCGAGGGTGAAGCCCTCGCGATCCTCCCGAGCGGCGGCTTCGTGCTGCTTGACACGCAGACGACCCCGGAGCTGGAATCCGAGGGTATGGCGCGTGACGCCATCCGGGTCGTTCAGGAAGCGCGAAAGAACGCCGGTCTCGATGTCAGTGACCGTATCGTGCTCGCACTCAACGTCTCGGCGGCGAACGCGGACGCGTTGCAGGCACACGCTGAGCTGATCGCGGGGGAGACCCTCGCTATCGGATTTGCCGTGCAGGCGACCGATGACATTGATGAGCTGGTGCAGAACGTTACGAACCCCGGCGACGGAGTCTTCTGCAGTGGCGCCACGACGCTCGGATCAGAGAAGGCAGCCATCATCGTGACGATCGATACGAACATCGAGGGAGCGAAGAATGTCTGACCGTAACCGCGCCGATGCTGTGTATGACGCGCTGCTGGCTCGCGCCGGCGAGCGGTGGGTGCAACCGCGCAAGGAGCGCACCGCCCGCATCCTCGAGCTGCTCGATGACCCCCAGAAGACGTACCGCGTCGTGCACATAACCGGCACCAACGGCAAGACGTCGACCGCGCGCATGATCGAGAGTCTCCTGCGCGCGCACGGCCTGCGCACCGGCCTGTTCACCAGCCCGCATCTGGAACGCTTCACCGAACGCATCATGATCGACGGCGAGCCCATCGCGGATGCCGCGATCGCTGACGCCTGGGACGAGATTGAACCCTTCGTCGGGATTGTGGATGCTGAGCTCGAAACGGCTGGCGACGAGCCGCTGACCTTCTTCGAACTGCTCACTGTTCTCGCTTTTGTCGCGGCATCGGATGCTCCGGTCGATGTGCTCGTTCTCGAAGTGGGCATGGGCGGCGCATGGGACTCGACCAACACCGCCGACGGCGACGTTGCGGTGTTCACGCCCATTGCCATCGACCACGTCGACCGCTTGGGCAGTACGATCACCCAGATCGCCGAAGTCAAGGCCGGAATCATCAAGCAGGGCGCAGCCGTCGTGTCAGCGCAGCAACCGGATGACGTGGCCGCTGTGCTGCGCCGTGTCGCAACAGAGCAGGACGCAACGATCGCGTTCGAGGGCGACGAGTTCGGTCTCGCGGAGCAGAAGCTCGCCGTCGGCGGACAGCTGATCACGATCCGCGGTCTGGCCGGCCTGTATGTCGAGGAATACCTACCCATATATGGTGCGCACCAGGGGCACAATGCAGCTCTCGCTGTCGCGGCGGTCGAGTCGCTGATCGGCGGCGCATCACAGCGCATCGCCGATGACATCATCACAGATGGTCTGCAGGGGGCGACGTCTCCTGGACGCCTGCAGCTGCTCGGCATCGCGCCGACGGTGATCGTGGACGCAGCGCACAACCCGCACGGTGCGAAGGCACTCGCTCAGTCGTTGGACGACAGCTTCGACTTCGATGAATGGGGCCTGGTCATCGGTGTGCTCGCCGACAAGGATGCAGCCGGGATCATCGCTGAGCTCGCCCCGGCCGCAGCGCACATCTTCGCGACGTCTCCGACATCGGAGCGCGCGAGCGACGCCGACCTGATCGGCGATCTCGTCGAGGCGACCGGGCATCGTGTCACGGTGCTCCCCGCGCTCGCAGATGCTGCCGACGCCGCTCGAGAATGGGCAGCATCGTCCGAGCGCCGCGCAGTGGTGATCGCCGGATCCATTGTGCTCGCCGGTGAGGCCATGCTGCTCGCGGACGAGGAAGACTGGAAGTCAGGGTGGCACGCATGACTGATCCAGCAACCGACCCTCGTCCCGAGCGTGCTCCGCGCACACTGGTACAGAAGCTCGCGCCCATGGTGCTCGGCTTTGAAGCGATCGTGGTCATTCTCGCCGGCCTTACGATTTTCGGCCTGAATGCTCTGCCGGACGGTATCCCGCAATGGTGGGCGATCGTCGGTGGCGCCGTCGTTGCGCTGGCGATGGTCGTCGTCGCCGGCATGATCACCAAACCCTGGGCCATCGGGGCCGGATGGGTGCTGCAGGTCATCGTGGCGCTAGCGGGAATCTTCGTTCCTGCCATCGTGATCGCGGCGCTGGTTTTTGGTGGCATGTGGGCATATGCGACGATCATGGGGGCCCGGTTGGATGCACAACGTCCAGCCGTCGCGAATCCGAACAGTTCTGAAACCGAAACTCACACAGAGAGTGATTGACATGGCCACCGAAGAAACCCTTGTCCTCGTCAAGCCGGACGGCGTCGCCCGCGGACTGACCGGATCTATCCTTGCCCGCATTGAGGCGAAGGGCTACGCACTCGTGGACATCCGTCTCGTCGAGCCCGACCGCGACCGTCTCGCGGCCCACTATGCAGAACACGAAGGCAAGCCCTTCTACGAGCCGCTGCTGGAGTTCATGATGTCGGGACCTTCCGTGGCGATCCGCCTCGCAGGCAACCGTGTCATCGAGGGCTTCCGCTCGCTCGCCGGCACGACTGACCCGACGGGGGCTGCGCCAGGAACCATCCGTGGCGACTTCGGTCGCGACTGGGGCCTGGCCGTGCAGCAGAACCTCGTGCACGGCTCGGACAGCCCAGAATCCGCAGCCCGTGAGCTGGGAATCTGGTTCGCCTGATCTGAGCTGAAAAGCACGAAGCCCGCGACCTGAGGTCGCGGGCTTCGCGCTTTTTCTGGGTCGCTGTCGCGTCAGAAGATCATGCCGACGACTTCGCCCAGCAGATCTAGACCACGCATCTGGATCATTGTGATGATGACGGCGTAGGCCAGGATCGTCGCCAACGGCACCCAGGCCATCAGGCGGTCAGCGCGCGCCATCACTCGCTCGGAACGGGTGAAGGTGCCGTTACGGAACAGGTGCACCATTGTTGCCAAGAACGTCGGAATCGTGACGGACCAGGTCAGCATGCAGAACGGGCACAGGTAGCCGAGGTTGGTCGCGTAGAGGCTCTGCGAGATCAACCAGCAGATGAAGACGAACGCGAAGGTGATGCCGGCGCCGAAGGCCGCCCAGAACCACCGCGGGAACTTCGCACCGGCGAGAACAGCCACCCCGACCACCAGCGGAGCCATCCAGCCAGTCAACCCGATGATCGGATTGGCGAAACCGAAGACCTCGCCCTGCCACGAGTCGAGGTTCTTGCCGCACTGGATCATCGTGCTGATGTTGCAGCTGAGATCGGCATCCGGGTTCGCCAATTGGATGAACTTGTCGATCGTGAGCTGGAAAGCAGCCCACCAGCCGATGATGCTGGCAATGATCAGCCATACGGCGTAGAAGATGGGGCGCGTGCGCTGCTCGCTCATATCCGGATTATCTCAGCGAACGCTATGGATGCGACGTGAAGTGCGCCGCGAATAACATCCGTGGACCCCGGATGCCGCGAACTGGCCAACATGGTGCGATAATGAGCTGAGATGCATGCGCTCGGCGTGCCGTACGAAGCATCGACGCAGACTTCGGGGTCCAATGCCCCTCGCGACCAGAGCTACGAGCCGGTCGCAAACCTAGTGAGTTCGCGGAACCTGCGGGTGCCGCATGAGAATTCGCGGAGCACCGGGTGTTCCGCGCAGGGAGTAAGCCAGAGATGGCCGATGAGAACAATGACAACAACACACCTACCATCGACGAGAACGCGGAGAGTCCGATAACGCCGGAAACCTCCGTGATCGAGGAGGTCGAAGCCGAACAGCCGCTGACCGCTGTCGCGCTGGGGCTGATCCCCGAGGTGTTCGTCTCGCAGGTTTCCACGCAGCTGCACTTCTACGCGCCGGAGATCGTTCCGTTGCCTGCGCTCGCGGGTCCTGATCACGGAAGCCACCGCGACCGTGATCGCGATCGTGACCATGACCGCGATCACGAGGAGTCGGGTTCCGGACGCCGTGGGCGCCGCCGCCGTGGCGGCAGCACGGACACGGACGAACAGCGCGACGAGCCGCGTCAGCGCCAGCGTGTTGTCGAGTACATCACCGAGCCGAAGGCGATCAAGGGCTCCACGCGACTTGAGGCCAAGAGGCAGCGTCGGCGGGATGGACGCGACGCCGGACGGCGCCGCCCGGTCGTGACCGAGGCGGAGTTCCTCGCTCGGCGCGAATCGGTTGACCGCAAGATGGTCGTGCGTTCGAAGAACGGACGGACCCAGATCGGTGTGCTTGAGGATGCTGTGCTCGTGGAGCACTACGTCGCGCGCAACCAGGACGCGTCCCTCATCGGCAACGTCTACCTCGGCCGCGTACAGAATGTGCTGCCGAGCATGGAAGCCGCCTTCGTCGACATCGGCCGCGGACGCAACGCGGTGCTGTATTCCGGAGAGGTCGACTGGGACGGCGTCGAGACCGGAAATCAGCCGCGACGCATCGAGCTCGCACTCAAGCCCGGCGACCGAGTTCTCGTGCAGGTCACGAAGGACCCGGTGGGCCACAAGGGTGCTCGCCTGACCAGCCAGATCTCATTGCCCGGCCGCTACCTGGTGTACGTGCCCGGTGGGTCGATGAACGGCATCAGCCGCAAACTTCCCGACAACGAGCGGGCACGCCTGAAGCGGATCCTCAAGGAGGTGCTGCCCGAGTCCAGTGGCGTCATCGTCCGGACCGCGGCTGAAGGTGCCACTGAAGACCAGTTGACGCGCGATGTGCAGCGCCTGACTGCTCAGTGGGAGCACATCCGCAAGCAGGTCGACAGCCAGCAGGCTCCGGCACTGCTGCACGCTGAGCCCGACCTGCTGGTCAAGATCGTGCGTGACGTCTTCAACGAGGACTTCACGAAGATGCTGATTCAGGGCGAAGAGTCCCAGAACACGATTCGGGGGTACCTCGAAAGCGTTGCCCCTGATCTGCTGGAGCGGGTCGAGCCCTACGAGGACGAGACGGATCCGTTCGACGCTTTCCGGATCACCGAGCAGATCGAGAAGGCGCTTGACCGCAAGGTCTGGCTGCCGTCGGGTGGATCGCTGGTCATCGACCGCACCGAGGCGATGACAGTCGTCGACGTGAACACCGGCAAGTTCGTCGGATCTGGCGGAAACCTCGAAGAGACGGTCACGAAGAACAACCTCGAAGCGGCTGAAGAGATCGTCCGTCAGCTGCGGTTGCGCGACATTGGCGGCATCATCGTCGTCGACTTCATCGACATGGTTCTCGAATCTAACCGCGACCTCGTGTTGCGCAGGCTCATCGAATGCTTGAGCCGTGACCGTACGAAGCACCAGGTTGCCGAGGTCACCTCGCTGGGGCTGGTGCAGATGACGCGCAAGAAGCTCGGTCTGGGACTGCTGGAGACATTTAGCGAAGCCTGCGAGGTCTGTGCAGGCCGCGGCGTCGTCGTTCATCACGATCCGGTCGTGAAGCACCGTTCGAGCTCGAACAACTCCGGTCAGTCGAACAACCGTCGCCAGCGCGGTGGAAACAGCAACCAGCAGAACCAGAACTCGCAGGCTCCGAGTCCTGTCGCGCACAGCATCCCGGAAGGGGCAAAGACCGCGCTCGCACAGATCGCTGCGTCGACGCTTGCGCCGGTAGCTGATGCACCCGTCATCGTGCCGGTCGTCGAACGCGAAGAGCCGGTGGCGTCGGAGCGTCCGAAGAAACCGCGCAAGAAGCGTTCGTCCGATCGCGGCAAGGCGCCCAAGACTGAAGCTGAACAACTCCTGGATTCGGTCCTGGATGCACTTCCCGAGCCGAAGGCTCCGGGGCAGGGGCGCAACCGTCGCCGGGTGACGACCGCTGCGCTGACCGGAACGCCGATCTCGGTGAACTCGTCAGCGACTTCGGTCGCGAGCGGGGATTCGGAGTCCTGAGGCGATCAATCTCCTGGTGAGCTCTTTGCCGCCGACCGGTACGGCACCGGCGGCAATGAGTCGGGGGACGGCGTCCTCAGGCAAGTCATAGTGGTCGAGGTCGAAAGATCTCGCCGGCAGGTGATTCTGGCGCGCAAATGCGTGGAGTTCGTCTAAACTGAAGTCACTGACCAGATGAGACCAACGACGTCCGTGCGCGGGCCAGATGGGATCATCGATCAGTAGGGTCACGCCGTGATCCTACTGTTGCGCGACACGGTAGAGGCTCGCTTTGCGAGTGAGCCTCTGATCCGGTAAAGTTGTCCCTTGGTGCGCGAGCTGAGTCGTCCCCACGTGTAAGTGCGGTACAGCCGAGCTCGCACCGTCGGACTTGCGATGAACGCAGGCACAGTCTTCCCGTGAGATTTACGGAGCGTTCAGCTCCCCAACGAAACAGGTATCAAGTGGTTTACGCAGTAGTGCGCGCCGGTGGACGGCAGGAGAAGGTCGAGGTCGGCACGATCGTTCAGCTCGATCGTGTTCAGGCAGCCCAGGGCGAGAAGATCGAGCTTCCCGCTGTGCTCCTCGTCGACGGCGCTACGGTGACCACCGACGCTGACACGCTCGCGAAGGTCAAGGTCACGGCTGAGGTCGTCGGCAACCTCCGCGGCCCGAAGATCGTCATCCAGAAGTACAAGAACAAGACCGGTTACAAGAAGCGTCAGGGCCACCGCCAGGAGCTCACGCGCGTCAAGATCACCGGCATCAAGTAAGCACAGAAGAGGCTCAGGACATGGCACACAAAAAGGGCGCAAGCTCCACCCGTAACGGTCGTGACTCCAACGCCCAGCGTCTTGGCGTAAAGCGTTTCGGCGGCCAGCAGGTCAGCGCAGGCGAGATCATCGTCCGTCAGCGCGGCACGCACTTCCACCCCGGCGCAGGCGTCGGCCGTGGCGGCGACGACACGCTGTTCGCTCTGGAAGCGGGCGCGGTCGAGTTCGGCGCGAAGGGCGGCCGCAAGGTCGTCAACATCGTCGCTGCTGCTCAGTAGTCGCAACACAGTAGACATCCAGACGGGGCGGGCTTCGGCCCGCCCCGTCTGCGTATCCGCACTCGGCCGGTCGCTGAGCCTGTCACAAGCAGGGACTGAAAGGGACACATGGTCACGTTCGTCGACACGGTGAAGCTGCAACTGCGCGCCGGTAAGGGCGGCAACGGTTGTGTCTCCGTTCACCGTGAGAAGTTCAAGCCCTTGGGCGGCCCTGACGGCGGCAACGGCGGCGATGGCGGCAACATCACCCTGGTCGCCGACCCGCAGGTCGGAACACTGCTGTCGTACCACCACTCACAGCACCGTTCTTCCGGCAACGGCGGATTCGGCATGGGCGATCACCGCGCCGGCTACGCCGGTGAAGAACTGGTGTTGCCCGTTCCGGTAGGCACGGTCGTGAAGAAGGTGGACGGCGAGGTCCTGGTCGACATGGTCGCACCGGGCCAGCGCGTTGTCGTAGCCGAAGGCGGACGTGGAGGCCTCGGAAACGCTGCGCTGGCCACGACCAAGCGCAAGGCCCCTGGCTTCGCGCTGCTGGGCACGCCGGGCTTCGAGGGCGAGATCATCCTCGAGCTCAAGACCGTTGCCGATGTGGCGCTGGTGGGATACCCCTCGGCCGGTAAATCGAGCTTGATCGCGGCTGTGTCTGCTGCGCGGCCGAAGATCGCCGACTACCCGTTCACGACGTTGCATCCTAACCTCGGGGTCGTGCAAGCCGGGGAATCCCGCTACACGATCGCGGATGTCCCCGGGCTCATCGAGGGAGCAAGTGAGGGGCGCGGGCTGGGCCTGGAGTTCCTCCGTCACGTCGAGCGCTGTTCGGCGCTGTTGCACGTGCTCGACTGCGCGACGCTCGATCCCGGACGCGACCCGATCTCTGATCTTGACGTCATTCTCGCCGAACTCGCAGCGTACGAGGTTCCAGAGGGGCAGATTCCCCTGCTTGATCGCCCGCAGCTGATCGCACTCAACAAGATCGACGTTCCTGAAGCTCGGGATCTCGCTGATCTCGTCCGCCCTGAGTTGGAAGCGCGCGGGTTCCGCGTGTTCGACATCTCGACGGTCTCGCATGAGGGGCTTCGCCCGTTGACATTCGCTCTCGGCGACATCGTCGAGCAGCACCGAGCGCAAAACGCTGTCGAGATGCCGGCTGAACCGATCGTCATTCGCCCGCGTGGTTCGGAGAAGGCATTCACTATCCGGATGGAGGGTGGCTCCTACGGGAACTACTACCGGATTATCGGCGATAAGCCGGTGCGCTGGGTGCAGCAGACGGACTTCCAGAACGAAGAGGCCGTCGGCTATCTCGCCGACCGGCTCGAGCGTCTCGGCGTCGAGGAGGAGCTCTTCCGCCTCGGTGCGACACCGGGCGCCACCGTCGTCATCGGCGAAGGCGAGGGGCTCGTATTCGATTGGGAGCCGTCCGTGCGTTCGGCTGCCGAGCTGGTGGCGGCACCGCGCGGAACCGATCCTCGACTGGCCCCGAACTCGCGTCGCACCACGCAAGAGCGCCGCGAGCAGTACTACGAGCGCATGGATGCGCGAGCGGTGGAACGGGCCGAGCAGGAGCACAAGCGTCGTGTCACGGCCGAGGAGGACTACGACGGAGAAGGCGCATGACCGCACGTACGCGTGCGGAGCTTGCGCACGCCGAGCGCATCGTCGTCAAGGTCGGTTCCTCGTCCATCAGCGGTGAGTCGTCGTGGCGTATCCCGATGATCGTGCACGCGCTGGCTTCGGCGCATGCCCGTGGCTGCGAGATCGTCCTGGTCTCATCCGGTGCCATCGCGACGGGGATTCCCTATCTGGATCTGGATCTGGAAGCCCGACCGACTGATCTGGCGACCCAGCAGGCGGCGGCAGCAGTCGGGCAGAATGTGCTCGTGTACCGCTATCTCGAAGCGTTGCGTCCCTTCAAGATCGTCGCCGGTCAGGTTTTGCTGACCACCGGTGATCTGGAGCAGGTCACCTCGCGCAGCAACGCGCGCCGAGCCATGGATCGGATGCTGAGCCTGCGCGTGATCCCGATCGTCAATGAGAACGACACGGTGGCGACGCAGGAGATCCGCTTCGGCGATAACGACCGGTTGGCCGCCCTGGTTGCGCAGTTGATCGAGGCGGATGCCCTGGTGCTGTTGAGCGACGTCGAAGCGCTGTACACGAAACCGCCGTCGGAGCCGGGTGCTGAACCGATCGACGTCATAGCCGCCGATGCCGACCTCGCCGGGATGGAATTCGGTGCGACCGTGGTCAACAGTGTCGGTACCGGAGGTGCGGCCACGAAGGCGTCCGCAGCGCGGCTGGCGGCAGCATCCGGAATCGGAGTTCTGGTGACCAGTGCGAATCTTGTCGACAGTGCGCTGAAGGGCGCCGATATCGGTACCTGGTTCGAGCCTGCTGAGCAGGCCGTGTCGCCCATCGGCTGAAGCGTCATACGCGGCGCCCGCCGGACGCAGTCTCGATAAGCTGGCGGCATGACCGTCGAGACCCCGCAGCACCGGCTTTCGCGTGCGAAAGAAGCTTCACGTGCGACCGCACGCCTGACCAGCGATGAGAAGGCCAAAGCGCTGGAAGCGATCGCCCACGCCCTCGAGGCGAAGGCGGCCGACATCATCGAGGCGAACACCCGTGATGTCGAACGTGGACGCGCAGATGGCATCGGTGAGTCCCTCATCGATCGGCTGCGGCTCGACGAGCGGCGGGTCGCGGCTCTCGCTTCGTCGGTCCGAGAGGTCGCAGCCCTCGCCGATCCGGTCGGACAGGTGCTCGGCGGACACCGCATGCCCAATGGTGTCGCTCTTGAACAGGTCCGCGTGCCCTTCGGGGTGGTGGGAGCCATTTACGAGGCCCGCCCCAACGTCACTGTAGACATCGCTGCGCTGGCGCTGCGCTCCGGCAATGCGAGCGTGCTGCGCGGTGGCAGTGCAGCACGCGAATCGAACACGGTGCTCGTTCAGGTCATGCGCGATGCACTGACGAACGCCGGCATCACAGCGGAGGCGATTCAGACCGTGGACGACTTCGGTCGGGACGGCGCCAAGGCTTTGATGCAGGGGAGAGGCTTCGTGGATGTTCTCATTCCGCGCGGTAGTGCAGGACTCATCGAAACCGTCGTCACCGAATCGACGGTGCCGGTCATCGAGACGGGCGCCGGTAACGTGCACATCGTCCTCGACGAGAGCGCGCCGGACGAGTGGGCGCGGGACATCGTCGTGAATGCGAAGGTGCAGCGTCCGAGCGTGTGCAACGCGGTGGAGACCGTGCTCGTACTGCGTGCGGCAGCACCGCGGCTGATTCCGCTGATCGGCGCTGCGCTGAAGAGTGAAGGCGTTGCTATCCACGGTGACGATGTGGTGGCGGGCCTGGTCACCGAAGTGATTCCGGCAACGGAAGAGGACTGGGCCACCGAGTATCTCTGCCTCGAGATTGCGATCAAGGTCGTTGACACTCTCGATGAGGCGCTGGCACATATTCGTGAGTACAGCACCGGCCACACCGAGTCGATCGTGACGACGGATTCTCGCAGTGCCGAGCGATTCCTCGCCGAGGTGGACTCCGCGGTGGTGATGGTGAATGCATCGACGCGTTTCACAGACGGCGCCGAGTTCGGCTTCGGAGCCGAGGTCGGGATCTCGACGCAGAAACTGCACGCGCGCGGGCCGATGGGACTGTCGGAGCTCACCAGTACCAAGTGGCTGGCGCGTGGGTCAGGTCAGACCCGCGGCTGAGCGATAGGATGGGGGAGCGTCTACTCGCAACCGGTCACGAAACGGAGTCAGGATGAACCTCATCGCACAGCTTGCGATGGCCACCGCCGAAACTGAGCACCACGGGAACGTGGCTGCGGAGACATTTATCTTCGGTGTCATCGCCGCGATCCTGTTCGGGCTGCTCGCGTTGGTTACGTTCTCGTACCGCCATGTTGCCAACCGTCACTCGGCTAAGGCAGAGGCCTGGGCCAAGCAGCACGGTGTTGACGGACACGGCACCGACGGACACGGCCACTAGGGCGTATGAAGACGACGACCACGCGTGCCCCCCGTATCGGAGTGATGGGCGGGACGTTCGACCCGATCCATCATGGGCACCTGGTCGCGGCGAGCGAAGTTGCGCACTCGTTCGACCTTGACGAGGTTGTCTTCGTCCCGACGGGGCATCCCTGGCAGAAGGCGAATGTCAGCCCCAGTGAGCACCGCTATCTGATGACGGTGATCGCGACCGCATCGAACCCTCAGTTCACGGTGAGTCGCGTCGACATCGACCGTGGCGGTCCGACCTACACGAAAGACACGCTGCGTGACCTCAAGAATGAGCGTCCGGATGCTGAGCTGTTCTTCATCACCGGAGCAGATGCCGTAGCGCAAATTCTCAGTTGGAGGGACCATGATGAGTTGTGGGAGTTGGCTCATTTCGTCGCGGTCTCCCGTCCTGGGCACGAGCTGAGTACGGATGGCCTGCCGAGCGAGAATGTCAGCCAACTCGAGGTTCCGGCATTGTCGATCTCGTCGACTGCATGCCGTGACCGTGTGGGTGACGACCAGCCCGTTTGGTACCTCGTTCCGGACGGCGTCGTCCAGTACATAGCGAAGCATCATCTGTATCGGAGCAAGGCATGACAACATCGGATCAGCCGGGAAGCCAGCCGCTGACCCGCAAGCAATTGCGAGAGATGCGTCTGACCGGCACCACGCCGATCATCAGCGAAGAAGACGCTGCGGCGGCAAAGGTCGCGCCCGTTCCGTCGCCCGCCCCGCCCGTCGCATCCGCTCCGGAACCCGAGATCGATCCGGAAACCGGCGAGGCGCCGTTGACTCGTCGCCGTGTTCGACAGCAGGAGCTCATTCGCACCGCATCTGTTCCGGTTATCGAGCCGGAGCTCGTCGACGATGACGCTGTTTCGACCGAAGAAGCTGTCGATGAAGAATCTGTCGACGAAGAAGCCGCGACCGAAATGCCTTTTGCCGCAAAGTCGGCGATCGAATGGGATGTTGTCGAACCCGTTGTTGTCGAACCCGTTGCTGTCGAACCCGTAGCCGTCGAAGAGTCCGATGAGACGGATGAACTGGCCGTTGAAGAGCAGCCCGCAGAAGCAGACCTGCCGACCGCTGAAGACGAGCCCGTCGAAGACAACGTCGTCGATGAGAACGTCATCGATGAAGCCCCTGTCGTCAATCCCGAGTTCGGCAAGGAACTGTTCACCGAGCAGTCCGCTGTTCCCGCCTTCACACCGTCGTTCGACGAACTGATCACTTCGGACTCGGGTGGATCGCAGAACCTCGCACCGAACACCCTGATCTTCACTCCGTCCGCAGGGGAGGGCTCGCTGTCCGGTCCTGTTGCTTCCACCGGCGAGATTCTGGTCACCGGCAGCTACGAACTGCCGCGGGGCATCGGCTCGCAGGGGCACGCCCACGGCACCGCCGACGGCAAGGAAGCAGACGCCGTTCTCATCGATGGGGAACTGCCTCCGGCATCCTCACCCACGCCGATCGCAGCCAGTGCCGCGGTCAGCACGATCAAACCCGCCGGCGAGGTCATCCGCCCACCGGCGCCCGAAAAGGGCAACAAGCTCATGCTGACTCTGGCGATTACCGCCGGTGGTCTGGCGCTCGTCCTGGCGGCGGCTCTGGTCATCGCCTTCACCTCGAATGTGTTCTAATGCAATCACCTGAAACAGCCGAAGAGATGCTGCAACTCGCCGTAGACGCCGCTTCCTCCAAAGGGGGAGAGGATCTCGTCGCGCTGAACGTCTCAGAGCCTCTGCCGCTCGTCGATATTTTCCTGCTCGTTACCGGAAACAGCGAGCGCAATGTCGCCGCGATCGCCGATGAGGTCGAAGACAAGCTCATCGAGGCGGGACACAAGCGCGTCCGCCGCGAGGGCCGTGCAGAATCGCGATGGATTCTCCTGGACTTCGGCGACCTGATCGTGCACGTCTTCCACTCGGAAGAGCGCGTGTTCTACGGGTTGGAGCGCCTGTGGAAGGACTGCCCCGTCGTGCCGTTCGAGCTGACCGAGACCGCCTCCGAGCGTCCGTAGCATGGCTGTGCATCTGATCACCGGCGCCGGTTCCGGAATCGGTGCAGCACTGACACGTCGTCTTCACGAGCGTGGCGACGAGCTCGTTCTTCTCGCACGGGATGCCGGTCGAGCACGCGCGATCGCTGCTGAGTTCCCCGGTGCGACGACCCTCGTTGGCGACTTGAGTCAACCGGGACGTCTTTCCTGGGCGTTCTCGAAGCAGCCGCTGCCGGAGCGCATCGATTCGCTCATCCATATCGCCGGAGTCGTGGACCTTGGCCGCGTTGCCGACCTTCCGCCGACACTGTGGGAGCAGCAGCTGGCCGTGAATCTGATCGCTCCCGCCGAGCTGACGCGACTGATGCTACCGGTGCTGCGCGTGTCGCGCGGGCAGGTGCTGTTCGTGAACTCGGGTGCTGGTCTGCGGGCGAACGCCGAGTGGGCGGCGTATGCGGCATCCAAGCACGGCCTCAAAGCTCTCGCCGACGCGTTGCGCGCCGAGGAAGCAGAGCACGGTGTGCGGGTGAGTTCGATCTTCCCCGGACGCACGGCGACGCCGATGCAGGAGCGAGTGCATCAGCAGGAGGGCACCGAGTACGTGCCCGAGCGCTTCATTGACCCCGAGTCGGTCGCGACGACGATTCTCACCGCTCTCGACCTGCCACGCGACGCACAGATCACGGATCTCTCGGTTCGACCCGGCGTCTGATTCCTTGTAGCTTCTCACTCCGATGGGCGCAAGGGCCTCGGAGTGTGTGCGCCTGCGACCTATCGTGGGAGGCTGTTATGGCCGGTGCACGCCTGGCTGGCGCGTGGAACGCGCCACACGGTCGTCGAGTCCGAGCCCACCGGCGGCATCGGCGACGGCGGAGGTCAGTCGTCTGCGCCAGTGATCGTCGGTGACAAGTTCGAGGAGGCCTCGAGTCTTCCCGATACCACGGATGCGAACGGGATGCCGTTGGAGAACCCGTCCGGCTGATCAGCAGGGTCTGGCTACTCCACCGAGCGGCGCACCGTCAGCAGGAAGACGCTGTCCTGCTCTGCTCTGACGCTGTGCCGCTCGGGCGGAATCGGGATGACGTCTCCGGCAGTGAGTTGCCAGTGCCTGTCCTGCCCGTTGAGCTGCACGCTTCCGACGAGCACCTGCAGCGTCGCCTCCGGCGGGCTCTCATGCTCGGGAAGCTCAGCCCCCGCGAGGAGGGCCATGACAGTCTGACGCAGGATAGCGTCGCGACCGCCATAGACGGTCTCCGCGGCGCGCTGGGCGTTCGTTGAACGTGCCTTGGACAGCAGTTGCTCCTGAAGCGCCGTGAGATTCGTGATCATGTGATCATCATCGCACTTGGGAATCCCGTGAAGGGCGTCAGATGATCTGACGCCCTTCACGCTTGGCCTCGCGCGCATCCTTGGTGAATGCGCGAATGATCACGGCGAGTACGCCGATGACCGCAACCGGCCAGACCAGCACATATGCCGTCAGCAGAATGATCTCCATCATGCGTCCTTTCCTGTGAATGCCGTGGTGCCAGTGACATCCGCGTCTTTCACGACGGTTTCGGCCTGCGCGATGATCTCGGATTCTGCAGTGTCGAAGTCACCGGTGCGCTGTCTGATGAGGTTGAAGTCGAAGCGTTTGGTCTTATTCATCATCGTCAGAGCGACGCATGCGACAGTGCTGACCGCATAGGCGACCAGCGATCCCGACAGCACGGGGTATGTGTGCAAGAATCCGATCGCGAACGGGGCGGATGCCACGGTTGCGACAGTTCCGACGATGAGAGCGACCCTCAGACCGAAGAACCCGAACGACATGAGCGCCAGCACGACGCCGATGCCGATCACCGATACCACGTCGCTGACCACGCCGAGCCCGCCGGACAGATCGACCCACTCGAAGCGCACCGGCAGGAACGCGGCGAGGGCTGCGACGACAGCGACGCTGAATGCGACGTTGGTGACGCGGTTCCAGTAGAAGCTCGCGATCACGGGGAACACGAGCGCACCCCACATCGCACCGACGAAGACGAGCAGATCGAGGATGTTGAACTGCATCGATGCGAAGCCCAGTGCTGCCGCAGTCGCTCCGACCATGGTGAGTCGGCCGACGAGCAGCATCGTCTTCGGGTTGGCGTTCTTCTTGCCGGCGATGTTCTGACCGTAGATGTCCGCCATCATGATCGATGAAAGTGCCGTCATATCGGCATCTGCGGTCGAGGACAGCGAACCGATGATCATGACGAAGAACAGGCAGATCAAGACAGGTGGCAGATAAGTTGCCGCCATCTGTGGAATCAGGTTGTTGACGTCGCCGCCCATCGGCTCGATGCCGGCGTACAGCGCGATCACTCCGAGCATGCCGATGCCGATGATGCTCGCGCCGTACCCGAAGGTGGCGGTGATGAACGTTTTCTTGATCAGATCCTCGCGCACGGCGAACAGGCGCTGGGCGATGGTCTGGTTGCCGATCGCGTAGGCGAGTACGGCAGCGATGTACGGCGCACCCTGGTTGAAGAACGCGTCAGAGGAGAAGAAGTCTCCCTGTTGCGGAGTGAGGTTCTTCGCTCCCGCGACTAACAGATCAGGCCCGCCTGCGGCGAAAAAGATGATCGGGACGATGATCGCTACGGCACCCAGGATGGCTACGACCTGCGCGAAGTCGGTCAGCACCGAGGCTCGGAAACCGGACCACAGCGTGTAAGCCAGCACGCCGATCGCGATGGCGACGATGCCCTGCGTGAAGGAGAACGGCGACAGCATCGAGATGAGGGCACCACCAGCGATCAGATTCGAGGTGAGGCTGATAACGCTGCCGAGCACGTTGGATCCGGCGAGCATGAGTTGGCTGGAGCGGCCGTGTCGGGCGAACATCACTTCGGCGATGGTGTGCGCCTTCGGCGCGACCTTGCGGATACGACGGCCGAAGGGGTAGATGAGCAGAATCATCAGGGCACCCCAGAGCCCGTAGTGAATAGGGCCGGAGATGCCGTATGTGTAGCCGGATGTGGCTGAGGCATACATTGACGATGCCCAGATCCATGTGGCGGTCATCGATGCGGCAGAGATGCCGAATCCGAGCTTGCCGCCAGCAGTCATGTAGCCGTCGGCGTTCTCCTTCTTCTTGGAGATGCGAATCGACATGTACAGGCTGCCGCCGAAGAACAGCAGCATGAGCAGGACAACGATCGGTCCTGACAGTGTTTGGAGGTCTCCCACCGGTGGTTCTCACTTTCTCGTCTTGGTGCGGCAGGCGCCGCTGTTTGAAAAGAGAAAGTGCGTGCTAAGTGGGGGAGTAGTGAGAGGGGGTGGTGATGGGCAGATGAATCGATGATGCTGTCAGCATGACGGGGAACGAACCTGGGTCACTGAGGTGCATGGCAGCACACAGACGAGAGACCCGGGGTGCGACTCCTTTCGGTTCGGGGTGCTTTGAGGCGCGCCGAATTACGGTGCATCCTCGAGGGGGAAGTAGATCGGTTGCGGTTGTCGCGCAGTCGGGCGCGTCCCGCGTGAGAGCGCGCAAGCGCTCCCTGCTCGTGAGGCCACGAGCATCCTTTCCACCATAGCAAGGTCTTGACGCGCCGGATTCCGGGGCGTTTCCAGCGCGGTGGACAGTTGTCAGCTGAAGAGAATGATCGCGTAGACGGCGAAGAGGGCGAGGTGCGTTGCCCCGTGCATTGCCGTCACGCTCTTCGCGGCGAAGGTCGTGACGGACAGCAGCAGCGTCGCGCCGAGCATCAACAGGTTCGCCGGTGATTCCGCGAGGATCACGGTCTGGCCGGTGAGCATACCGATCACGAGCACAGCCGGAATAGTGAGTCCGACGGTCGAGACGAGTGCGCCGTGGCAGAGATTGTTCACACGCTGGGCCTCGCCGCCCAGTGCTGCACGGACGGCGGTGATGGATTCAGGGAGGAACACGATGGCGGCGATGAGTACGCCGGCGAGTGCGGCCGGTGCGCCGAGGCGGCCGAGGCCGTCGTCTAGGAGCGCAGCCATATCGTGCGACAGCAGCACGATCGGGACGACGGTGATCACGAGCAACGTGAGACGGACGAGCACTTCGGTGCGGTGTGTGCGGATCACCTGCCGGATGCCGAGTCTCCCAGTCGCGGTCTGGGTCGCGTGCTGCGGGGCAGACGATACTCGCTCATCGATCTCGACGAAGTCCCCTGCCTGCGATCCCATCTGGCGGAACAGGAAAAAGCTGTAGAGCACGAGTGTGATGACGATGATCGGGAATTGCTGCGTCGATGTGTACGAGCCGTTCTCTCCGATGAGCGCGGGCAGCGCGAACGCGAGCGCGACGAGCACGACGAGCATCGCGAGATACGCCGAAGTACCGGTTCGGTTGTGAGTCATACCGCGGTGACGGATGCCGCCGACGAGCAGGGCGAGGCCGACGACGAGGTTGAGGATGATCATTGACACCGCCATGACGGAGTCGCGGGCGATCGTGGCATGCTCGCCGGGGCCGAGCATGACCGCTGAGATGAGGATCACCTCGATGAGCACGATCGAGAGGGTGAGCACGAGCGAGCCGTAGGGATCACCGAGACGATGGGCGAGTGCTTCCGCCTGCTTCACGACGCCGAACGCGCAAACCAGGATCACGGCGATGATCCCGACGAGCGCGATGATCAGCAGTGCCGCCGGGACTGGTGCTGCGAGCAGTGGACGGACGAGCAGTAGCGCGCCGAATGCGCTCCAGCCGAGTACGACGCGGACGATGTCGGATGCTCCGACCAGGTGTTTCAGATCTGTGGGGGACACCACGGGCTCCTTGATGGGGCCGTCCCCTGATGATGCACCTGCCGAAGGTCGTCCCTCGGTGTCACTGACTACCGTCAGGGTAGCAAATGCCTATGAGACGGCCGTTGGCAGCCCCTAAAGTGAGTCGCATCTAGCAGCGTGTCAGCGAGCGCCCGGGGCTAGAACGCCCGAAATGAACAATTGCACGAGAGTGTCTGCCTCATACCGATCGTCGCTCGCTGCACCGATGCAGAGGTTCCCGACTCCTCTGAGTACGTTGTAGGCATCCACCGAGGGCACTGCGTGTGCAGACTCGCGCGCTGCCTCGAGGAGCGCGGCGCACACGGGGACGAGCCGGTCAACGAAATAGGTGTGCAGAGCGTCGGATCCGGCGCTGTCTCCTTGCATTGCGCCGGCGAGTCCGTGCTTAGTTACGAGGAAATCCACGAACAAGGCCAGCCAAGCCCGCAGAGCCGCCTCTGGCGTCGCGCTCTCCGCGAGCAGTCGTGGTCCCGCATTTGCGCATGCCTCGACCTGGTGGCGGTAGACCGCAACCACCAGCTCCGGACGCGTCGGAAAGTGGCGATAGATCGTCCCCACGCCGACGCCAGCCTTTGCCGCGATCTCCCGTACCGGGGCATCAACTCCGGACGTCACGAACACTGCTGCCGCTGCGCTGAGCAGTGTTTCGGCGCTGCTTCTAGGACGACCAACCTGCTTGGAACGAGCAATGGTCATGTGACATCCCATCGAAACTGGCGGCGTGCATTTGCGTTTCGGAACACTGTTCCGTATTGTTGCGGAACAATGCTCCGATAACTACTATCGCACAGCGCACCCCTGAGGAAGGAACCTGTCATGGCTTCATTCATCGTCGACACGCTGGACGGCATCGTTGGGGGAGGTGCTCCGGTCGTCTCCGTCGCTCCCGTCGAGTTGTCCGCCTCGGGGCGACCTGTCCCATTGGAAGTTCGAGTGTCTGCCCCGGCAACCGGCACGAACCTCCCCATCGTCGTGTTCTCTCACGGGAACGGGTGGAACCTCGACGGGTACGCGCCGCTGACGGCATTCTGGGCCTCCCGCGGATTCGTCGTGATTCAGCCGACGCATCTGGACTCGCGCCGCAACGGGTTCGGTCTCGATCACCCGGTCTTCCCGTCGATCTGGTCTGAGCGGATCGCGGATCTCACGCGCGTCTTGGACCAGCTCGCCACCATTGAGGCCGCCGTCCCGAGCCTTGCGGGGCGCGTCGACCACAGTCGCGTTGCCGCCACCGGTCATTCCTGGGGTGGGCAAACCGCTCAGTCGCTCCTTGGCGCACGGATCCTCAATGATGCAGGCGAAGTCGGTGAAGATATGTCTGACAGCCGCGTTACCGCGGGCATCCTGTTCTCAGCAACCGGTGTTGGTGGTGACGACCTGCACCCGTTTGCGCAGGCGAACTTCCCGTTCATGCGACCCTCGTTCCAGGAGTTGGCCACGCCAACCCTCGTCGTTGCGGGCGACCAAGACCAGTCAATGATGTCGAGTCGCGGACCCGATTGGTTTGCCGATGCCTTCACGTACAGCCCGGGAGCTACCGACCTGCTCTCCTTCTACGGCGCCGAGCATGCGTTGGGCGGGATCGTTGGATATGAAGTCGCCGAGACCACCGACGAGAACCCGGAGCGGGTCGCGGTGATCCAGCGGATGAGCACGGCCTATCTTCGGACCGCTCTGCATGTCAATGAAAGCAACTGGCCCGCAGCCCGAGCTGCCCTCAGCGAGAGCGCCGATCCGATCGGCCGCGTCGATAGTAAGCAGCGCACGGCACCGCACGATGAAGCGCGAAAAGTTACTTTCTAAAAGTGTAAATCACACATAGACTTTCAATTATGGAAAACGATTCTTCGGGAGATTCTCCGAAACCCCCGGCACAGCCGACATCAGCGCAAGCACGCGAGGCGCTAAATACCCTCGACGCTGATGGTAAGAGCTTGTCTCAACGGGTTGTCACTCCCTGGTGGTACCACACGGCGCTTGGGCTGATCGTGGCACTGCTCGTGGGATCGCAAGCATTCTCGGGCCCAGCGTCAATTATGGTGGTGGCCCTCAGCATTGTGGCCATTCCAGTTCTCACCATGACCTACAGCAGTCGCTATGGAGTGACGGTCACCCAGCCGGCAGGACCGCTTAGTAGGCGTCTGCTCCTGGTGACGCTAGGGGTAGCCCTTCTGGCGTTCCTAGCAGGGGTTGCGATTAAGGTCGTCGGCGCCAGCCCGTGGTGGGTTGCTATTCCCGCGGTTGTTGCATTCGCTGTCACTCTCGTCTTGGGCCGTCGATACGACGACGCCCTCCGGAACGAGATTGCCGGCACGAGAGACCAGACGCGATGAGCGCCAAGATCATTCCTATGTTCAACGAGGTGATTCACTCTCCGACGCGCCTCCGTATCTGCGGACTGCTGCGGCGCGTGGCGGAATTGGAATTTGGGGTGATTCGTGACGCCCTTGAGATCACTGACGTCAATCTGTCGAGAAGCCTCAAGATACTCAGTGAAGCGGGCCTCGTCGCCGTCAGAAAAGAAAGCTCGCCCCTCCGCGCGGATGCCCGAAAACTTACGTGGATAGCGATCACGCCAGACGGAAGTCGCGCTCTGGAAGGCCACCTTGCCGCTCTCGCCAGCATCGCGGATGGCGACGTCTGAGGGGACCCCAGCTCGAGCGAAGTAGTAGCGGAAGATAGCGTGGGGCGAACGCGCTCGCCCCGATGGCGTCTCATCACATGACGGACGTACGAACGCCGCGTCTTCCAGCAGTTACGGCGGAGGTCATTTGTCCTTGCCCAGCGAGAGCGGGAAACGTCTCGCCTCGTGCCATCGGCCGTGTGAGCCCTCTACGAGGAGGACGACGGCAGATGCTGTCCCGCTCAGTGGCAACTCCGCGGCGATAGCTCGCTCAGCCTCTTGCAATTCTTCATAGCCAGCGGAGTCGCCCACCGTGGCATGGGGTACCGGCGCATCGTGTAAGCCTCCGTAAGGCGGATAGGCCGGGAATACGCGTGTGGCTGCTGCAGTGAGCTCAACAAACGGGACGGGCGATTCTGGCGCGAGCCGCGCATCGACGGCCAACTTCTGTCTCAGGGCAGCAAGCGTGGCTGATACTGGTGCCTCAATGATCAACGCTGTCCGGGACATATCTCGATGCTAAGCGAGGTCATTCCTGCACTAGTCGGACCGCCGCGCGGGCTGGGCATACAAAACGAAGAAGCCCCCGGTTTCCCGGGGGCTTCTTTTTGGTGGACCTGAGGGGATTCGAACCCCTGACCCCCTGCATGCCATGCAGGTGCGCTACCAACTGCGCCACAGGCCCATCTTGCTTCCCCGGGTGAACGGGGCAACTTGAAAAGAATACAACATCTGAAGCGTCGTTAGCCAATTGAGCGGGCGGCCGGGTGTTTCGACCTGCGTATGCGGGAACATCGGCACGAGTGTATGCGTTGTGATGGATATGGAGATCACGGAGAGCATCGTCATCGGAGCAGGCCAGGCGGGCCTGTCGACCTCCTATCATCTGAAGCGGTTGGGCATCGATCACCTCGTTCTCGATGCGAACGACGCTCCGGGAGGGGCCTGGCAGCATCGCTGGGATGCGTTGACGATGAACGACGTACACGGGGTCGCCGAGCTTCCCGGAGCTGAAGCACCGACACGCGGCATGCAACGCGCGAACGTCGCGGTGCCAGCATCCTTCTCAGATTACGAACGCGACCATGCGCTTCCGGTGCTCAGGCCGGTGAAGATCGACCGGGTAACCGATGACGACGGTCTGCTGGTCGTGCACGCGGGTGATCGCCACTGGCACACCAGAACGCTCGTCAATGCGACAGGCACCTGGACACAGCCGTTCCTGCCGCACTATCCGGGCGTGGAGACCTTCGTCGGGGAACAACTGCACACCGTCGATTACCCGGGGCCGGCCCACTTCGCCGGCAAACGCGTCCTCGTCGTCGGCGGTGGTGCCTCCGCCGTGCAGTTCCTCGGCGCACTCGCGCCCGTGACGGAAACTCTCTGGGTCACCCGCCGCGAGCCGGTGTGGCGCGATGACGACTTCACACCCGAGGCCGGCGCCGCAGCGGTTGCCCTCGTCGAAAAGCGGGTCGCCCAGGGCCTGCCGCCGCAGAGCGTCGTCGGAGTCACCGGTCTCATGCTGCGTCCTCAGGAGCGCGAAGCCGAACGCCTCGGCGCGTATGCCCGCCGACTCCCGATGTTCGAGCGGATCGAGCCGGACGGTGTGCGATGGTCTGACGGGTCGTTCGAGGAGGTCGATGTGATCCTGTGGGCCACCGGTTTCCGCCCGGCGATCGCCCATCTCGCGCCCCTGCGTCTGCGCAGTGCAGCAGGCGGCATCCAGCTCGACCGCAACGGACGGGGCACGACAGCCGTCGCCGACCCCCGCATCCAACTCGTCGGTTACGGTCCTTCAGCCAGCACGATCGGCGCGAACCGTGCCGGACGCAGCGCTGCCACGGGCGTGCAACGGTCGCTCAAACGTGCCGCAGAACTCATCACCACCGGTTGAGGACGTCCTCGGCGAAGCCCTCGATCCCATCGACCGAGACGCGCTCATCGGTGGAATCCAGCACCCAACCGCTCCATGTTCCGAACAGCTGATCGGTGCGCGTCGAGATGACCAGCACGTTCGTCCGCGAATGCTTGTTGTAAAACGGCGTGAACGTCAGATCCGCCCGCTTGCCGTGGATGTGCCACGGCCTCATCCAGTCGGATGAGTCGTAGTCCCAGACCAGCTCTTCGCTGATCTTCGAGAGCGTTCCGTCGACGACGACGGCGTTCTCGGTCGCCCCTGATCCATCGGTCCATTTCGAGCCGAGCTGCAGGCCGATCACTCGACCGTCGACGATTCCGCTGCCAGACGCCCAGTTCCACCACACCTGGTACGGCCAGCGTCCACGCCCATGATCGAGAACAGCCCAGCTGCCCTCTGGCACGTTGAGCGCTGTGCCATCGACGGTGAGAGTGCCGTGCGCGGGCCGCGCGGCATCCTTGACCGTGTACTGGAACCGACGGGTGCTGCCGCCGCGCCGCCACGGCACGACGACGCCGAGCGACTCATGTCCGGCCGGACGATCGGCGATGATGTCGAAAGACACCCGTGGTGTTGTGCCGCGCAGTCGGGTGCCGCCATCGATCTCGTCGATATCGAGCGTCACCTTCTTGGTGCGTGCTCGGGCAGGACCGTCGCCGAGGGATGCCGGCAGTGTGGCGCTGCGTCCGCCGGGGGAGAGCACCGTGGTGTCGATCGCCTCACCTGTGGCACGGTCGTACACCCACACCGAATGCAACGACAGGTAGTCGATGCAGGAGACGGTGAGCGCGATGATGTGCGTCGGGGTCATGACGCTCCAGTACTCCCAGCGCTTATTGCGCCCCCACTGGCCGCGGCCGGGAATCCCCGATGTGTCATGCAGCGGCGTGCGCGTCCACCCCAGGGCGGCGTGGTTCAGCCCGCCGTTCTCCGCGGTGAGCGATACCCGCTGCGTGATCTCGCGCTCGATCATGACTGCTCCTATCGGGGCCGGTGAATGCTCCCGTGATTCTATGCGGCATCAGCGTTAGCCTGGACGCATGTCTCGTGTCATCGTCTTCGGCGGCCACGGCCGCATCGCCCTTCTGCTCGCACCCCTGCTCGTGGATCGCGGTGACCACGTGACCGCGGTCATCCGCAACCCGGACCACGCGGCCGACGTCGAAGCCACCGGGGCCACCGCCGTGGTCGCAGACGTCGAAACCGCGGATGTCGGAGCCCTCGCCGAGATCATCCGTGGGCATGACGCGGTGGTCTGGTCTGCGGGTGCGGGCGGGGGAAACCCCGACCGCACCTACGCCGTCGACCGCGATGCCGCGATCAGTTCGATGGATGCTGCCGCGCGCGCCGGCGTTGCCCGCTATGTGATGGTCTCGTGGATCGGGTCCACGGCGGATCACGGTGTGCCGGAGGATGACTCATTCTTCGCCTACGCCGATGCGAAATGGGCCGCTGATGAGCACCTGCGCGCGACCGATCTCGAAGGCACGATCCTCGGGCCAGGCGCTCTCACCTTCGATGAACCGACCGGGCGGATCGAGTTGGATGCCCAGGGCAGCGGTGCCGTGGCGCGCGCCGATGTCGCAGCTGTCATCGCTGCCACGCTGACGGAGCCACTGACGATCGGACGCACAATCCGCTTCGGCAACGGCACACCGGAATCATCCGAACCCATTGCGCTCGCGCTCGCGCGGTGAGCATGCGCCGCCGCCATCCATTCGTCCTGGCCGCCATCGTCGTGGCCATGACGGCCGCTGTCACCACCGGGCCCGCTATCGCCGCGCCCACCGCGACCGCACCCACCGCGACCGGCCAGCCGACTCTTGTGCACCCTGCCGATGCCCCGGAGACATCGGCCGCCGCACAACGGCTCGTGGCCGAGATGACAACCTCCGAGCGAGCCGCAAGCATCGTGATGGGGCACATCTCCTCGCAGAACCCCGCCGAGTTGTCGGGGTACATGGAGCAGACCGGCATCGGCGGATTCATCCTCATGGGAGCGAACGTGCCGGGGTCGGAGGCCGAACTGCAGCGAGTATCCGCGGCGCTCGCAACCGATTCATCCCTGCCGGGCCCGCTCATTGCCATCGATCAGGAGGGCGGGATCGTCTCCCGGCTACCCTGGGACCAGTTTCCCGCTTCCACGACACTCAAGGAACGCCCGGCCGCGGAGGTCGCTGCCTCTTTCGCTGCTCGTGGATCACTCGTCGCCCGCGCAGGAGCAAATGTGAACTTCGGCATCGTCGCCGACACCACATCGGAGCGTACATCGTTCATTTTCGGCCGTGCTCTCGGAGCAGATCCGGCGAGCGCTGCCGAACGCGTCGCGGCAGCCGTGACGGCGGAGGAGCAGTTCGCTGCCTCCACACTCAAACATTTCCCCGGGCATGGCGCCGCCCCGGGCGATTCGCACGAGCTGATCCCCAGCACCGATAAGACGCTTGATGAGTGGCGGCAGTCAGACGCGGTGCCGTTCGTCGCCGGAATCGAGGCCGGCGCTTCGCTGCTGATGTTCGGGCATCTGTCGTACACAGCAGTCGATTCGGCGCCGGCATCGCTTTCTCCCCGGTGGCACGAGATCGCCCGCGACGGCCTCGGTTTCGACGGCGTGATCGTCACCGACGACCTAGGCATGCTGCAATCCACCGGGATCCCCGAATACGCCGATCCGATTGCCAACGCGGTGGCTGCGGTGGCCGCCGGCAACGACCTCGTCCTGTCGATCGCGCACACGACTCCGGAGACCGCATCCGAACTCACAGCCGGGATCACGACCGCGGTCGAGTCCGGATCCCTTTCTGCCGAACGGCTTCAGGATGCTGCAGAGCGCGTGATGACGCTGCGGCTGGAGCTGGCAGCATCCGGTGCTGTCTGGGCGCCGTGCGCGGACTGTGAACCGGCATCCTGACCCAGCCACGCTGACAGCATCCGCTCGCGCAGCGCCTGACCGCGTTCGGCGAAGCCGCGCTGTTGACGCACATATTCGGCCTTGCCCTCTGCCGTCTCGATCGGCACGGGCGTCACACCCCAGTCGGACAGGTCGTAGGGGGCGGCTTCCATGTCAAGCAGCCGGATGTCGCGGGCCAGTTCGAAGGTGTCGAGCAGCACTTCACCGGGGATCAGTGGTCCGAGCTTCATCGCCCACTTGTACAGGTCCATACCGGCATGCAGACACCCCGGCTGTTCCCGTTCCGGCTGATCGGCGCGGCTCAGTACCTGACGGTTAAGCGGTACGGCTTCGGGGGTGAAGAAGCGGAACGCGTCGAAGTGCGTGCAGCGCAACTCGTGCGATTCGACAACCGCGTCAGTACCGGCCCGGCCGAGGCGCAGCGGTACTGCATGCCGATGCTCGTCGGCGCGATACACCATCGCCCACTCGTGCAGTCCGAAGCAGCCGAACTGTCCGGGGCGTGCGGCCGTGCGGCGCAGCATCCGCTCAGTGAGAGAAGCCAACTGCTGTTTCTCGCGAGCGAAGGCCCCGGCATCGGGAACGACGGAATCTGTGCGCGTGCCGGGCGCGTACCAGCGCCATCCGGCCCGCTCGGGTGCATCGTCGAGCTGGACGTCGGCTCCGGGATGCCAGCGCCGCAGTTGCGCGGGTGCATACGAGTAATAGGTGAAGAGAAAATCCCATACCGGATGCTTCTCGCCGCGCGAGGCACGTTCGCGGTGTGCAGCGGTCAAAGCATCCGCACGTTCCTGGTGCTGGCTTTCGCGCTGCTGCCACCTCGTGCGGTCGAGCGACACGGTGGGAGACATCAGTGCAGGATGCCGCGTTCGGTCAGTCGCTCGCGGAGCCCGGCGCCGTCGGATGCTGCCACCCACAGCACGGTGTCCTCGGAATGGTCATCAGATGCGGCCCGACCACCGGCGAGCATGGCCTCGGTGGCGGAGAGCTGACGAATGGCGACGCCGGCGACCAGATCAGGGTGCTCCTGCATGAACTCGGTGTAGATCGACTCATCGTGCTGCCCGTCATCGCCGATCAGCAGCCAGCGCACGTTCGGGAACTCTTCGGCGAGTCGGCGCAGATTGGTGAGCTTGTGCTCGCGTCCGCTGCGGAACCAGCGATCGTGCGTCGGACCCCAGTCGGTGAGCAGCATCGAGCCACGGGGGAACAGATGCCGGTTCATGAACCGGCTGAGTGTGGGGGCGACATTCCATGCGCCGGTGGACAGGTAGATCATGGGGGAGCCCGGATGCTGGCGCACCAGCTGTTCGAGCAGCACAGCCATACCGGGGACAGGAAGACGAGCATGCTCGTCGATGACGAAGGAGTTCCAGGCGGCGATGAAGGGCCGAGGCAGCGCAGTGACCATGACCGTGTCATCCACGTCGGAGAGCACACCGAACGTCACGTCGTCAGCCACGATGAATGCGCTGGCTTCGACGGGCTCCTGATTCTCCACTGCCACGGTGAAGCTCTGCCAGCCCGGTTGCAGATCCGCGTTGATCACGGTGTCGATGACACCACCGCGATCGGCGATCACTTCATGAGTGCGTCCGCCGATCATGACGCGCACCGTGGCGAAGCTGACCGGAATACCCACGAAGCTGCGCCACCCGCGCACACTCGCGTACTCGCCGTTCTCGGTGCGGCGCTGCGGGGGAACGATCAGCACACGACCGACGACGCGCACCCAGCCGCTGCCGCCGTAGCCGGCGAAGGGCTGAATCGTCGCGGTGCGTCCACGCCGTCTCGCTCTGCTCTCACGCCAGCTGTGCAGGCGGTGCTCCAGGCGGGCGAACCAGTGAATCCTGGTCTTGGTGGGGCTGTCTTCGGACATCGTTTCAGTCTTTCATGTTCGACGCGGCATTCTCGCCGTCGTCTGTGCTGCGCATATGCCGATCTTCCCAGCGGGTCAGCAGCTTCTTGCCGAAGAAGACGACCAGCAGAAAAAGCACGATGATTCCCACGAACACGTAACCGGCGAAGTGCACCCGGTCCACGAGCTCACGGAAGCTGCCGGCAGCCAGAGAGCTGACCGTCACATATGCCGTTGCCCAGATGAGGCATGCCGGTGCTGTCCAGGCGAGGAAACGACGGTATGAGTAGGTGCTCATGCCCACGGTGAGGGGGACGAGGGAGTGCAGGACCGGGAGGAAGCGCGAGATGAAGATTGCAATGCCGCCCCGCCGTGCCAGATATTGCTCGGCCCGCGTCCAGTGCCGTTCGCCGACCTTCGTACCGATCCAGGAATGGCGAATACGTGGCCCCAGCCAACGTCCGAGCCAGAAGCCGATGCTCTCGCCGATCAACGCTCCCGCCACCACGACGAGCACCATCGCCACTGCTTCGGCGACCCCTTCGACGCCCATGGACGCGATGATCACGATGGTGTCACCCGGGACGATCAAGCCGATCAGGATGCTGGTCTCCAACATGACAGCGATACCGGCGATCAGTGTGCGGGCAATCGGGTCGACTGCCTGTACAGCATCGAGAAGCCATTGGAGGAAGTCGTCCACGCACACGAGAATACGTGCTTGATCGAGCCTTACGCTGAGAGGGTGCCGCACCTCTCGCCGCTGGAACTTCGACGTCTGGATTCTTCCCTCGATGTCATCGGTGCGTTCGGTGCGCTCGCCGCGGAGTTTACCGACGTGTTCTGGCTGGATGCCGGAGACGGAGCAACCCAGGGCTGGAGTGTTCTCGGTACCGGAGATCTCGATGCGCAGGGGCCGGGGAACGTGCTGATCGACGCGGACCCCGCAGTGCTCGCCGCGCCGGCAGACGCTCCGCCGTTTCGTGGTGGCTGGGTCGGATGGCTGGACTTCGAATCAGGGGCGGCGGCTGCCGGTGCAACAGCGGCCGGCTCCGAGGTCGGGCCCGCCTGGATACGCGTGCGCGCCGCCATTGCGATTCATCACCCGACCGGCGCGGTATGGATGCTGGGGGCAGACCCGGTGCTCGAGCGCTGTGTGCAGGTGAAGGCCGGCGCAGCATCCGCGGCAGCATCCGACCGAACCGTCGCCGTCGCACGGCACACGCCGGAGGAGTACGAGAGTCTCATCGAGCAGTGCCGCGCCGTAATCCGCGCCGGAGATGCCTACCAGTTGTGCCTGACGACACGGTTCATCGTGCCGGGCCGGCACGATCCGCTGGAGACCTACCTGCGGCTGCGGAGCGCGACCCCCGCCCACCACGGCGGATTCGTGCGGATCGGTGACACAGCACTGCTCAGCGCCAGTCCGGAGACTTTTCTGCGTGCATCCGGCGGCCACATCCAGACCCGGCCGATCAAGGGGACGCGTCCGCGCGGGGTCACACCTGCAGAAGATGCGGCGCTCGCCGCAGAGCTCCTCGACAGTCCCAAAGAACGCGCCGAGAACGTCATGATCGTCGACCTCATGCGCAACGACCTGTCCCGTGTCTGCGTTCCGGGTTCGATACAGGTCGACGAACTGTGGAAGATCGAGTCCTATCCGGCCGTTCATCAGCTGGTGTCCACGGTCACCGGGAAGGCCAGCAGCGGTCTCACGGTGAACGAGCTGTGGGCGGCAGCCTTTCCGGCCGGCAGCATGACCGGAGCGCCGAAGCTGTCGGCGATGACCGTGCTGCACGAGCTCGAGCGTTACCGGCCGCGGGGCGTGTACAGCGGCTGCTTCGGCTACGTCGGTGTTGACGGAGCTGTTGATCTGGCGATGGTCATCCGCAGCATCCTGATCACAGCGGAGGAAGCCGTTATCGGCGCGGGTGGCGGCATCACCTGGGGCTCGGTGGCTGTTGCCGAAGTCGATGAGGTCGCGACGAAGGCACGGGCGCCGTTGACGGCTCTGGGCGCGGAACTTCCGGAAGCGTGGCGCCGGTAGGGATCGGATATCCTGGAAGTTCCTGACTTTTTGCGCAGTCCGCTTCTATGTGATTGGCCGTTCGTTGTCTGAAAATCTGTCCCCCTCCACCGAGGCCGCCGACGAGTCGCTGTCGGTGCACGCTGTCCAAGCCAAGTGGCAGAAGTACTGGGCGGATAACGACACGTTCCTCGCGGGCGGTGAAGAAGACACCAGGCCGCGCAAGTTCGTGCTGGCGATGTTCCCGTATCCCTCCGGTGACCTGCACATGGGGCACGCCGAGAACTACCTGTACTCCGACATCGTCGCGCGCTTCTGGCGGCACCGCGGACACAACGTTCTGAACCCGATCGGGTGGGACTCCTTCGGGCTTCCCGCGGAGAACGCCGCTATCCGCCGCGGGGCCGACCCGCGCGAGTGGACGTACCAGAACATCGATCAGCAGAAGGTGGGCTTCAAGGCCTACGGCGTATCGTTCGACTGGTCGCGCGAGCTGCACACCTCCGACCCGGAGTACTACCACTGGAACCAGTGGCTGTTCCTGAAGCTGCACGAGCGGGGGCTCGCCTACCGCAAGAAGAGCCCGGTCAACTGGTGCCCGAACGACCAGACTGTGCTGGCGAACGAGCAGGTCGTCGATGGTCGCTGCGAGCGCTGCGGCACCGAGGTCATCAAGAAGAAGCTCACGCAGTGGTACTTCAAGATCACCGACTACGCAGACCGCCTGCTGGATGATCTGAACCAGCTCGAGGGTCGCTGGCCGCACAAGGTGCTGCAGATGCAGCGCAACTGGATCGGGCGCTCGATCGGTGCCGATGTCGACTTCGTCATCGAGGGCCGCGAGGAGCCGGTGACGGTGTTCTCGACGCGTCCGGACACCCTGCACGGTGCAACGTTCTTCGTGGTGGCACCGGATGCCGAGCTGGCTGCAGAGCTGGTCGCCGATGCGTCGCCGGATGTGAAGACGGCTTTCCAGGAGTACCTCGCGAAGGTGCAGAAGACCACCGATATCGATCGTCAGGCCACGGATCGGCCGAAGACGGGTGTCTTCCTCGAGCGTTATGCGATCAACCCGGTCAACGGTGAGAAGCTGCCGGTCTGGGCTGCGGACTACGTGCTGGCGGACTACGGTCACGGCGCCGTGATGGCTGTTCCCGCACACGATCAGCGCGACCTCGACTTCGCTCGCGCATTCGATCTGCCAGTCAAGGTCGTTGTCGACACGACGGCTCCGATCACCGGTGCGATGCCGGTGATCGAGGTAGACGAGGATGGCGTTCCGATTGACACGGGCGCTGCGAGTCTCGACGCCCAGCATCCATCGGTCACGGGTGTCGCGCTCACGGGCGAGGGACGCATGATCAACTCGGGCGAGCTGAACGGACTGTCCAAGCGCAACGCCGTCGCACGCGCCATCGAGCAGCTCGAAGCCAACGGCAATGGTCGTGCGGCCAAGAACTACCGTCTGCGCGACTGGCTGATCTCCAGGCAACGCTTCTGGGGCACACCGATCCCGATGCTTCATCACGAAGACGGCCACGTCACGCCGGTGCCAGAAGATCAGCTGCCGGTGAAGCTGCCCAGCGTCGCCGGACTCGACCTCACGCCCAAGGGGACGTCCCCCCTGGGCGCTGCAGAATCCTGGGTGCAGACCGTCGACCCCGTCAGCGGTGACCCCGTGCTGCGCGATGCCGACACCATGGACACCTTCGTGGACAGCTCGTGGTACTTCTTGCGGTTCCTCTCGCCGAACAACGACAAGGTGGCGTTCGAGACGAGCGAGGCGGACCGCTGGGCGCCGGTCGACTCGTACATCGGCGGTGTCGAGCACGCGATTCTGCACCTGCTGTACGCACGCTTCATCACCAAGGTGCTGTTCGACATGGGGCTGATCGACTTCACTGAGCCGTTCAGCAGCTTGATCAACCAGGGCATGGTCATCCTCGATGGCGCGAAGATGTCCAAGAGCAAGGGCAACCTGGTGCTGTTCCAGGAAGAGCTCGACAAGCATGGTGCCGACGCTCTGCGTGTCGGCCTTGCGTTCGCCGGACCCGTGGAGGACGACAAGGACTGGGCCGATGTCTCCACGACCGGTGCGCAGAAGTTCCTCGCCCGTGCGCTGCGACTGAGCAATGATGTGGCGAGCCCCGTCGACGTGCTGTTCAAAGACGGCGATGCGGCGCTGCGCCGTGGCACCCACCACCTGCTGGCTGAGGCACCCGGGCTCGTCGAACAGACGAAATTCAACGTGCTCGTCGCACGCCTCATGGAGTTGGTGAACCTCACCCGCAAGACGATCGACTCCGGCGCCGGGGCCGCGGACCCCGCGGTTCGCGAAGCGGTGGAGACCATCGCGGTGATGCTCGATCTCATTGCGCCGCACACTGCGGAGGAGATGTGGGAAGCGCTCGGGCACGAGCCGTCTGTGGGCCTGGTGACCTGGCGTCAAGCAGATCCGGCGTTGATGGTGGACGAGACGATCACCGCTGTCGTGCAGGTCGGCGGAAAGGTTCGTGCGCAGCTCGAAGTCTCGGCGAAGATCAGCGAGGCAGAGCTTGAGGCGCTGGCGCGAGCTGATGAACGTGTCATCCGCGCTATCGGCGACCGGGAGATCGTGAAAGTGATCGTCCGTGCACCGAAGATCGTGAGCTTCGCCGTCAAGGGCTGAGTCTTTCTGCACACCCGCGCCGAGGCATGACTTCTCCACGGATGCCGTGATCGGCGCCGCCGCCTGGATGACGGTCTGCCTAACGTGGCGGAGTGTCAGCGACTGAATCGGCGACCGCTCGCCCCAGGGCATCTCGCCTGAAGTTGAGTATCGGCGCGGCCGTCGTGCTCGGGCTGGTCGTGCTGTCGGCTGCGGTCGGCCTCGGCATCATGCGCGGGCAGACGCAGCCGGTGCAGACGGTGCAGACGGAAGTCGCAGGCGGCGAGGAGAGCGCGGTCGGCGGCGAGATATATGTGCATGTGCTCGGCCAGGTCGAAAATCCTGGGCTGTACCTGCTCGATGTCGACGCCCGCGTCGTGGATGCCCTGTCCGCAGCGGGCGGGACGCTGGATGATGCCGACCTGCAGGCGGTGAACCTGGCACGGCCGCTCAGCGACGGTGAGCAGCTGCTCGTGCCGGTCATCGGGGAACCTGTCGACACCGGCGGGGCAGCACAGCACAGCGATGGGTTGGTGAATCTCAACAGCGCCGATCAGGCGGCCTTGGAGGCGCTGCCTCGGATCGGACCGGCGCTGGCGCAGCGAATCATCGAGTGGCGCGAGAAGAACGGCCGCTTCCAGGCCGTGGAAGATCTGCTGGCGGTCTCCGGCATCGGGGAGAAGCTTCTGGCCGGGCTGCAAGATCTGGTGCGGGTGTGAACGGCAGCACGCGTGTGCGCGATCTTCGCCTCGTGCCGCTCGCGCTGGGCGTATGGGCTGCGGCGCTCGTCTGCGTCGTCGTGCCGGATGCCGCGGGCTGGTGCGTCGCGGCCGGCGTCGTGGTGGGCGCTGCCGTGCTGGGCGTGCTCGCGCGGCAGTCCGTGCGCGGCGTACGTTCGGCGTCGCGTCTGACGTCGATGGTCGCAAGCGGGGGACTGATGGCAGTCGTGGCGCTGGCCATGGCTGCCGTGGCGATGACGGCCGGTTTCGCTGCACCGCAACGAGCCGAAGCCGAAGAACTCGACGGTCGTTTCATCGAGGTCGTCGCTGTGATCTCATCATCGTCGTCGATCGGAACCGATCAGCGGCTGTGGTTCGACGTGCAAACCTCGCGCGCAGGTGTTCCCGGTGATCCCGATCCGCTGGCGGTGCCGATGCGCGTCGGAGTCGATCCGGTATCCGGACTCGATCTGGGGGCGCTCGTTCGAATCGGTGGGCAGGCGAAAACGACCGATCCTGGCGAACGCGCGGCGCTGGTCATCTTCGGCACGCGGGCGGAGATCATCCAGCCAGCGAGCGGTGTGTTCGACGTCGCGGCGCAGGTACGAGAAGACCTCGTTGAGCGGGCCGTCGCACTGCCCGAACCCGGGGCGGGATTGCTGCCCGGGTTGGCGGTGGGCGATACCCGGGCAGTGTCCGAAGAGCTGAACGCAGCCATGCTGACATCGGGCCTCAGCCACTTGACCGCTGTGTCGGGCGCCAACTGTGCAATCGTGGTGGGTGCGGTCTTCTGGCTGGTGTCGCTCTGCGGCGGCGGCCGCACACTGCGGGTGGTTCTGGCTCTGATCGCCCTTGCCGCGTTCGTGGTTCTCGTAACGCCCGAACCCAGCGTCATTCGCGCGGGCGTGATGGCGGGGCTGGCGATGCTCACGCTGCTGTGCGGGCGTCCGAGCGCCGGGGTGGGCGTGCTCTGCCTCGCGGCTGTGGCGATTCTCATCGCTGACCCGTGGCTGGCGGCGACGCCCGGGTTCGCGCTGTCTGCCGCGGCGACCGCCGCACTCATCGTGCTCGCGCCGCCCGTGTCGCGGGGGCTTGCCCGGTGGATGCCGGCGCCCCTGGCCCTGGCCATCGGCATCCCGTTGGCAGCCCAACTCGCCTGCGGCCCGATCATCGCGCTGTTCGCCGAGCAGCAGTCGATCGTCGGCATCCCTGCGAATCTGCTCGCTGGGCCCATGGCACCAATCGCTACTGTCATCGGCCTGCTGGCCTGTCTGGCCGCTCCCATTCCGCCGCTGGCCGATCTGTTCGCGGCGTTCGCCTGGTTGCCGGCCGCGTGGATCTCGACCACCGCGACGGTTTCGGCGAATGTACCGGGCGGAACCGTGCTCATCGTCCCGGGAATCGGGTCTGCGCTGCTCGTGACGATTCTCAGCGGTGCGTTGGGGGTGCTGCTGTGCACGGGCGGGTTTGCGGCGATCCGCTGGGTGCGCGGAGCATCCATCGCGGTGCTCGTGATCATGGCGGCGCTGCTGGGATCTCGGATGCTGCTGACCGGGCCGCTGGCGGCAACGGCGGTTCCGGAGCGGTGGTCGATCGCCGCATGCGATATTGGTCAGGGCGATGCGCTCGTCATACGATCTGCCGGGCAGATTGCACTCATCGACACCGGCATGGACCCTGACCTGCTCTCAACGTGTCTCAATGCGCTGGCGGTCGACCGGATCAACCTGCTGGTCTTGACGCACTTCGACGCGGACCACGTCGGGGCGGTGTCAGTGATCGAGGGGCGTGTCGACACTGTTCTGCACGGACCCAGTGAATCGGCGGACCAGCGCGAACTGCTCGCACGCCTCGTTGGTGGTGGGGCGCGGCTGGTCTCCGCATCCACCGGGTTGCACGGCACGCTCGGATCAGCATCGTGGAAGGTGCTGTGGCCACGGAAGGACTCGGCAGCGTTCCCGGCAGGCAACGACGCCAGCGTTGTGATCGAATTCGACGGGGGAGACGTGCCGCGATCGATCTTCCTCGGCGACATCTCGGCGTTGCCGCAACGCATGCTCAGCCCGCAGCTGACTGGCCCCTACGCCGTGGTGAAGGTTGCGCACCATGGCAGTGCTGACCAGGATCCCGGCCTGTACGAGCGTCTGGGGGCTGCTGTGGCGATCTTCAGCGCCGGGGTGGACAACGACTACGGGCATCCGCGTGATGAGGCTCTTGACCTTGCTGAGGCTGCTGGCGCTCTCGTTGTACGCACGGACCTTCAGGGCCGCATCCTGATCGGACTCCGGGACGGAGAACTGTTGGTGTGGACGGAGCGGGAGAAGGGTTCCTAGCAGGCGCTGTGGCCTGGGGATGCTGGAGGGCTTGTATCATCCGTCCGAAGCGCTCAGGATGGATGCGGGGGAAGAATGCAAGCCGGTGAACCAGATCGAGACGCGAGCGCTACGCGCACCCGTGTGAAACGGTGGATGCGCGTCTCTTACGCGTGCATGGCTACGGCCGCGCTGGCTGTCGCGGCAATCGGAGCGGGTACGCACCTCGGCTCACGCAACGAGAACCCTCCGCAGGCTGCTGCCTCGAGCACAGAACACGATGTGTCAGACCACATCGAGGCTCCGGAGTCGCACACCGCGGGATTCTCCGAGGTGGCGAAACGGTTTGCTGAGAGCGCCATCGCCGAGGCGTCAGTTCGCTCGGCAAGCGTCTACTCGGCGACGACGATGGAAGAGCTCGCCGAGAAGAGTCGAGCGGCCCGGGAAGCTCTCATCCGGTCGGCCATCGAATCTGGTATGAATGTCGACCTCTCACGGTTCCCGGATGCTGCTGCGATGTCGTCCATCGGCGAGTTCATCTGGCCGGTCGCGAACGCCAGGATCTCGGACCACTTCGGCGCGCGAGGCGGGCGGCACCAAGGCATGGACCTCGCCGCCGCGGGCGGAACACCGATCACGGCTGCGTCGCCCGGAATCGTCGTGCTCTCCAGCGAGTCGCATTACGGCTACGGTGTCGCCGTCATCATCCAACACATCAACGGCGTGCAGACGCTCTACGGGCACTTGACCCACGGCAGCCGCGCCGTCAAAGAAGGCGACTGGGTAGAAGCCGGGGATCCGATTGGCCTCGTGGGGAACACCGGCCACAGCTTCGGTGATCACCTGCACTTCGAAGTGCGGGTCAACGGTACGGCCGTCGATCCACGCCGCTACCTCGATGGCGCAGGGGATCCCGTCGTGGTTGCACCGTGGACTCCGATCACGGGTGGCACGCCAGCGCAGGTTCCGGAGCCTCCGAAGCCTGAGCAGCCGGCGAAGCCGACGTCCACGCCGACACCGACACCGACGGGCACTCCGACGCCGACACCGACGCCGAAGCCGAAGGACCCGCCAGGCACGCCGACACCGACTCCGGATCCGACACCGACGGACCCGCCAGGCACGCCGACACCGACACCGACGGACCCGCCAGGCACTCCGACACCGGATCCGGATCCCACGCCCACGGACCCGCCGTCCACGCCGGAACCCACGGATCCTCCGGCAGCACCGGAGCCCACGCAACCTCCATCTGAACCGGAGCCCACAGCCCCTCCGGCCGCACCGGATCCTCCGGCGCCGCCGGCTCCGACGCAGGAGCCATCGGAGCCGCCCAGCACGCCCGAGCCATCGACGTCTGCCGCGCCCGAGTAATCCGCGAAAGCACTGCTGCACCCTGCCCGGACAGCACCGAGGATGTCCCCAACCCCGGGTAGGCTCGGAACATGGCCGCTCCTCGTTCCTCAGCTCGTGGTGGCGCGAAGGCAACGAAAGTCCCGCAGGTGTCTTGGCGCGAACCGCGACCAGCGCCGATCGTGCTGGTTTCGGGGCCGGAAGAGGTGTGCGCTGAGCGCGCCATCGCCGGCATCCGTGACTACCTGCGCGTCGAAGATCCGGCATTGGAAGTCAGCGACGTTCGCGCGGACGACTACGCCCCGGGCACGCTGCTGGCGCTCACCTCGCCGTCGCTGTTTGGCGAGCCGCGACTGGTCCGGGTGGCCGGCGTGGAGAAGTGCTCGGATGCTTTTCTGCAGGAGGCGGTGTCGTACCTCAGTAACCCGCAGGAGGGCGCGACGGTGCTGCTACGGCACACCGGTGCGAGTGTCCGCGGGAAGAAGCTTCTTGACGCCCTGCGTTCTGGCACGGGCGGCGGCATCGAGATCGCCTGCCCGACGATCAAACGAGACAGCGATCGGGTTGATTTCGCCGCCGGGGAATTCACCGCGGCCCGGCGCCGCATTGCCCCGCAGGCTCTGCGCGCCCTGGTCTCAGCGTTCGCTGATGACCTCACAGAACTTGCTTCTGCATGTCAGCAGCTGATTCGCGATGTCGAGGGAGACATCAGCGAAGACACGGTCACCAAGTACTACGGCGGGCGGGTCGAGGTATCGGCGTTCGTCGTCGCCGACACGGCGATCGCGGGCCGGTACGGCGAGGCACTGGTCGCTCTGCGCCACGCGCTGGATTCCGGTGCCGATCCGGTGCCGATGGTTGCCGCCTTCGCCATGAAGCTGCGCACGATGGCCCGCGTGGCCGGTCAGCGCGAGCCGAGCCGCAGCCTCGCACAGCGGCTGGGAATGAAGGACTGGCAGGTGGATCGAGCCCGCCGCGACCTCAGCGGATGGAATGAGCGGTCTCTTGGCCTCGCCATCCAGGCGACGGCGAGGGCGGATGCCGAGGTCAAGGGTGCTGCCCGCGACCCGATCTTCGCGCTGGAACGCATGGTCACCGTCATTGCGACGAGAGCCCCGTTCGGCGAGTAGTCGCCCCACCCGGTCGCCCCGGAACTCTTCCGCGCTGCACACTTGCAGTGCCGATGCACGGATGCAGGGGCATCCATCGGCGTTTCGCCCTGCATCCGTACGATCGCCCTGCATCCGGACGCGCACGCGGGGAGGTAACATCCGGACGCGCACGCGGAGATGGAACGTCCGGACGCGCACGCGGGGAGGTAACATCCGGGCGTGCACGCGGGGATGGAACGTCCGGACGAGCACGCGGGGATAGAACGCAAGAAGCCCGCCCCGCGAACGGGACGGGCTTCTCGAAAAGCTTCAGCTCGGCTTGAATCAGCTCAGAGAGCTGCAACCTGCTTCGCGAGCGAGGACTTGCGGTTAGCAGCCTGGTTCTCGTGCACGACGCCCTTGCTGACGGCCTTGTCGAGCTTCTTCGACGCGAGCTTGAGCGTTGCTTCAGCAGCGGTCTTGTCGCCCTTGGCAATGGCCTCGCGGGCGTTGCGGACGACAGTCTTGAGCTCCGACTTGACAGTCTTGTTGCGAGCCTGAGCCTTCTCGTTGGTCTTGTTGCGCTTGATCTGCGACTTGATGTTTGCCACGCGTGGAAACTTCCGTTCAGTGATGGATGGGATATGTCGAGAGCAGAAGAGGGCTGCTGTTCGACGTTCGTGAGGGATAAACCCACACGCAAGCCAAGAACCAACTCTATCAGGTCTCGGCTGAGTTCATCGCGCGCCGCTCGCACGGTGTCGCTGGATACGGCATGCTGGCGCTAACCGAGCAAAGGGGCTCTTCATGGTGGATGCATTCGGCCGACCGTCAACCCCGCCCGCGGGCCTGCGCTGGTCCGCAGCGACGGCAGCCTTCCAGATCGAGGGTGCGCGTCATGGCGACGGCCGTGGGCGGTCGATCTGGGATGACTTCGTCGATACTCCGGGACAGGTTGTGGATGCCACGACCGCAGAACCCGGACCTGCCAGCTATGAACACTTCGCGGAAGACATCGCGCTGCTGCAGGGGCTCGGCGTGGACCGGTATCGCTTCTCGATCTCGTGGGTTCGCGTGCAGCCGGACGGCCGCGGCAGGCCCGAGCCTCGGGGCATCGCCTACTACGACCGACTCGTCGACGGTTTACTCGAGGCCGGTGTCACGCCGTTTCCGACGCTGTATCACTGGGACTTGCCCGCCACGCTCGAGGCGGACGGCGGCTGGCTCGTCCGCGACACAGCCGAGCGTTTCGCGGAGTACACCGAGATCGTCGCTGCCGCGCTCGGTGATCGAGTGAAGCACTGGTACACGATCAACGAGCCGATCTCGACCGCCCTGCAGGGCTACGCGATCGGTGAGCTGGCTCCAGGTCGGCAGCTGCTGTTCGACGCGCTGCCGACTGTCCATCACCAGTTGCTCGCGCACGGTCTCGCAACCGGCGTGCTTCGTGAGCACGGAGCGGATGCCGTCGGCATCGTCAACAATCACACCTGGGTGCGTCCGGCCACCGACTCCGAGGCAGATCAGACCGCCGCGCACCTGTACGACCTCATCCACAACCGCCTCTTCGCCGACCCCGTACTGACCGGAAACTATCCAGATCTGCGGCCGTTGGGCGTCGATCTTCCGATACAGAACGGCGACATGGACATCATCGCCACGGCATCCGATTTCTACGGCGTGAATTTCTACAATCCGACCACGATCGCCGCAGCGCCGGCCGATGCACCCGTGCCGTTCGTGCAGGGGCCCACGCCGGGAGTCGCGCACACCGGTTTCGGTGAGCTCTGGCCCATCGACCCAGCTGCTCTGACCGCGTTCCTGACCGAGGCCGCTCGACGCTACGGCGACCGCCTGCCGCCGATCATCATCGGTGAGAACGGCGCCTCATTTCCAGAACCGGATGTGGTGGATGCCCCGATCAGAGACAGCGATCGGGTCGCCTACCTGGCCGGTCACATCGGCGCGGTGGCTGATGCGATCACCCAGGGCGTGCGCATTGAGGAGTACACGGTGTGGAGCCTGCTCGACAACTTCGAATGGGCCGACGGATTCACGCAGCGCTTCGGGCTCGTGCATGTCGACCACGAAACCTCGAAACGCACCCCGAAACGCTCTTATGACTGGTACCGGACGCTGATCGCGGAGAGCCGGCGATGAAGTCGCTGCTGCCCCGTGAGGGAAGAGTCGGTGCAACCTGGCTGAGTCTGTTCGCCGTCGCGTGGTTGGCAGTCTGGACCGTACAGCTCACACCGGTGCAATTGCTGCTCCCGCTGCAATTGGACACCCCGGGCGCCGAGAGCGATTGGATCACCGGCGTCATCTGGTCGGGGCTGATCCTCTCGGTCGGCGGAATGGCGGGGGTTTTCGCCGGACCGCTGGCCGGGATGCTGTCCGACCGCACAGCATCCCGGTGGGGAAGACGCCGGCCCTGGGCGATCGGGGGCTCCACACTCGCCGCGGTTTCACTGCTGCTGACGGGGGCGGCAACCGAGCCACTCGCTGTTGGCGCAGCCTGGGTGGGAGTCTCGATCGGGGTCGCTGTGTTGTCTGCGGCCCTGACCGCCATGATCGCCGATCAGGTTTTCGTGCAGCGGGGCACAGCATCCGCCCTCGTGAGCTCCGCCCAAGCGGTCGGAATCGTGGTCGGTGTCGGCGCCGTGGTGCTGCTGGGACTGAGCATCGGTGCCAGCTACCTTCTGCTGGCCGCCATCATCCTGATCGTCGGGGTGGGGACGGCGATTTTGCTGCCTGACCCCGTTGTCGCTCACCGGAAGCGAGACAGCACCGAGAGTGTGCGTGATCGGCTCGGTGCACTGCAGGACAGGAATTTCGTGTGGGTGCTGGTGAGCCGGTTCACAGTCAACCTCGGTAACGCGCTCGGAACGGCGTTGCTGTTGTTCTTCCTGCTCTATGGAGTCGGTTCTCCGGCCGAGAGCGCAGAGGCTGATCTGTTGGTGCTCATCGTGATCTACACCATCTTCGTGGTCGCAGCATCCCTCGTTGCCGGATCCATCTCCGACCGAACCGGCAAGCGCAAATCGATCGTACTCATCGCGGCGCTCATTCAAGCGCTCTCAGCCGTCATGATCCTGATCTCTCCGACGTTCATCGGAACCGCGATAGCGGCCGGTGTGATGGGTGTGGGGTACGGCGCCTATATGGCGGTAAGTCTCGCGCTGGCCACGGATCTGCTTCCGCGCGTCGAACACCATGCCCGCGATCTCGGTGTGGTGAATGTCTCGGCGAGCCTCGGACAGCTGTTGGGGCCGCTGCTGGGCGCAGGACTGGTCGCGGTCGTCGGCGGTTTCTGGCTACTGTTCCTGATCGCCGGAATCCTGTCAGCGGTGGGCGCCCTTATGACTGTGGCCGTTCGTCTTTCTGCAGCGTCGCTATTGCCAGATCCAACAGGGCATTGAACACCCGCGGCCGCATCGCGGTTACGAGATGGGATGTGCGCGGGACGACGATCAGCTCGGAATGCGGTGTGAGGCCCTGGAAGAGGCGCTCCTGCATGCGCAGCTGATCGAACTGCCCGTTGATCCACCACAGTGGCATGCGCAGCCGATGCAGGTCGGCGGCCAGATCGAGCGCGCCGAGACTCGCCAGAGCGATGTCCTGCGCATCGAAGGCATAGCCGCCGGCAGCGAAGTCGGCGCGCGTATCGCGGGGGAGCGTCGCCTGAAGAACCCGGTTCGTCAGCCACATGCCCTGATCGGGGAGCGCATTGAACGTCCGTGCGAGGGTGCGATAGGTTGTCAGCCCGACCCCGCGGGGGAAAGCGGTGCAGGACGCCCCGATGAATCCGGCGACCGGCGGCGCAGATGCGTCTCCGGCGTACGCAATCGAGAGCAGGCCACCCATCGAATGCCCCACGAGCAGCACCGGCCCGCGGCCGGCCGAATCCTGCACAGCCTCATCGATCGCGGACAGTGCACCGGTGAGGGTGAATGTCTCGGCCATGCGCGTACCGTGCCCGGGCAGCTCGACCGCTGTGGCCTCGATATCGCGTTCAGCGAGATGCGCGAGCTGCGAACGCCACATCGTTTGCGACGTGCGGATGCCATGCACGAGGACAACCTGGATGCTCACGCCTCCAGCATAAAGAAAGCGGGGCCGGTGGAAAACCACCGACCCCGCTTCGCGGCCGCCCCTTCGAGAATCTCAGGGAACGGCTAGGGGATTACTTCTCCCAGCCCACGTTCTCTACGGGCTGGACGCCGAAGCCATCCAGGCCCACGTAGGGCTCAGGGGTGAGGTTAGCAAGACCGGTCTTGACAGCCGAGATCGACGGACCGTTGTAGAGCGGGATCAGGCCCCACTCCTGGAAGATCTCTGCCTCGAGCTTCATGGCCGCAGCCGTCTGCTCGTCGGCGGTCGGAAGCGACTCGACCTCTTCGTGGATGCGCTCGTCCATCTCAGGCGTCTGGACGCCCGAGAGGTTCAGGCCCATGTCCATGCAGTACAGCTGGCAGAACCAGGCAGCACCGAACGGGTCAGAGGAGGTGAAGCGCAGCGACGCGATGTCCCAGTTCTTCGACACGTAGTCGTTGGAGAAATCGGTCGAGGGGCGAACCTCGATCTGGACGTCGATGCCGACAGCCTTCTGCTGCGCCTGAAGTGCCTTGGCGAGTGCTTCGGTCGTCGGGTCATCGCCGAAGATCGGGTACACGACGGAGAGCTTTTCGCCATCCTTCTCGCGGATGCCGTCTTCGCCCTCGGTCCAGCCAGCTTCGTCAAGAAGCTCCTTGGCGGCGTCGGGGTTGTACTCCCAGCCGGCCTCGGCAAGAGCGTTGGAGTAGCCAGGCTGGAACGGGAACAGCGTGAACGAGCCGGCCGGCTCCTCCTCGTAGTCCAGACCGTTCCAGGCGATCTCCTTCTGCTGGTCGATGTTGACAGCCTTGAAGAACGCCTCACGGACCTTGACGTCTTCGAACTGCGGCTTGTCAGCGTCGATCTCGAGCAGAGTGTTCGCGGTCTGCGTGGAACGGTAGATCGTGATGTCTTCCATGTCCTTGACCTGCTCCATGCGGTCCTTGGTGCCCACGCCGACCATGTCGATCTCATCAGCCTTGAAGGCGTTGATCGAGGCGGAGGCTTCCATCGCCTGGAAGGAAACGCGGTCGAGGAGCGGCTCGTTGCCCCACCACAGCTCGTTCGGAACGAACGAGATGTACTGCGAGTTCTTGTCGAACTCCTCGATCTTGTACGGGCCGGCGCCCCACTCGGGGTGCGGCTCGCCGATCAGAGCCTCGTTGAAGGTGGTCGGGTCTGCCAGTGCGGGGTGCAGGACACCCGTCAGGAAGGGCATCTCCGGCCAGGCGAAGATGCCGTCGAAGGTGACGATCGCGGTCTTCGCGCTGTCGCCCTGCTCGACCGACTTGATGGCCTTGTAGCCATCAGTGGCGTTCGGGACGAAGCCCTCGTCGATGGAACGGTTGGCCTTCCACGTGGCGTCGATGGCAGTCCAGTCCATGTCGGTGCCGTCGTTCCAGTGCGCTTCATCCGTGAAGGTGAAGGTGATCTGGGTGTTGCCGTCGACCTCGTCGATGCTCCACTCGTCGAGGTAGGCATCGTTCTTGTACGGGGTGCCGTCGGCCTCCTGCAGCATGACCTGCGGCATGTACCACGCGGCAACGCGGGCAGTGTCCGCAGAACCATCGCCGTGGAAGGCGTTCATCTGCTCGGGGATCTCGTTGATCGGGAACCGCGCTTCGCCGCCCTTGGCAAGGTTCTCGCGGTCCTGCGGGTTGTAATCCGCGGACTTGGTCTCAACGGGGGCTGCGTCTTTGTCGCCGCCGTCACCCTTGTTGTTTCCGGTGTCGGCTGCACAGCCCGAGAGGGCAAGTGCGAGGGCTCCGCTGAATGCGAGCGCCCCCATCAGCTTGTACTGCTTCATGGTGCTCCTTTCGCCTTTCGGCGTGTCATAAGGCGAGAATAGTTCGCACACCGCCCGAATTCCCCCGCGCACAGTGAATCGCGCTTAACTGTTATCGGACAGTGACCGACTGTTACCTGCCGGTAACAGTCTCAGCGCGTAACAGGCTCAGCCTGCATCGTTTCCGGGTTGAAGATGAGACGTTCACGAGTGCGCTCGATGTCGGGATTCGGCACGGGAATCGCCGATAGCAGCGCCTTGGTGTACGGATGCTGCGGGTTCTCGAAGATCGTCTCAACGTCGCCGTGCTCGACGAAATCACCGAGGTACATGACGGCGACCCGGTCGGCGATGTGACGAATCACGGAGAGATCGTGAGCCACGAACAGGTATGACAGCCCGAGCTTCACCTTCAGCTCATCGAGCAGGTTGATGACGCCGGCCTGGATCGATACATCGAGCGCCGAGACCGGCTCGTCGAGCACGATGATCTTCGGATTGGTCGACATCGCCCGGGCGATGCCGATGCGCTGGCGCTGACCGCCGGAGAAGGCACCCGGGAATCGGTCGATGTGAGCAGGGTTGAGCCCCACCAGGTCCATGAGCTCCTGAACGCGGCGGTGCACCTCGGCCTTGGGAGTACCGATGGCACGCAGCGGCTCGGCGATCACATCGGAGACCGTCATACGCGGATCGAGCGCACCCATCGGGTCTTGGAAGACGATCTGGATGTCGCGACGCACTTGGCGCTCGATGGAACGACTGGTGATGTCGTTGACGCTGGTGCCGTTGATGATGATGTCGCCGTCGTTCTGCTTGACGAGATCCATGATCTGCAGCAGCGTCGTCGTCTTGCCGGATCCGGATTCGCCGACGATGGCCATTGTCTCGCCCTCGCGCACGTCGAATGTGACGTTCTTGACGGCATGCACCTCGCCGACCTTGCGCTTGAAGAAAGCGCCCTTCATGAGCGGGAACGACTTGTTCAGGTTGCGCACTTCCAGCGTGATGGGGCGCTGCTCGCGCGGAGTGCGGGTCAGGTCACTCTCCGGGATCTCCGGCACCGGGTAGACGGGAAGACCTCCGATGAGGCCGCCGTCCTCGATCTCATGAGCGCGGATGCAGGCAGCCTGATGCGAGGCACCGGTTCCGGTCTGCACCGCGACGAGGTCGGGCTCGCGTGTGAGGCAGGCGTCCATCACGATCGGGCAGCGGTTCGCGAACGGGCACGCGTCGGGGAGGTTGATCAGCAGGGGAGGGTTGCCCTTGATGGGAACGAGCGGTTCCTTCTCGGACTTGTCGACGCGCGGGATGGCGCCGAGAAGCCCGATCGAATACGGCATCCGGGTGTGGTGGAAGAGCTCACTCACGGGGGCATGCTCGATGGGGCGACCCGCGTACATAACCATGACGTCATCGGCCATACGCGCAACAACACCCATGTCGTGGGTGATCATGATCGTGGCGGCGCCGGTCTCGTCCTGCGCCTTCTCGATGAGGTCGAGGATCTGCGCCTGGATGGTCACATCGAGTGCCGTGGTCGGCTCATCCGCGATGATCAGCTTCGGGTTGTTGGCCATCGCGATCGCGATCACGACGCGCTGACGCATTCCGCCGGAGAACTCGTGCGGGAAGCCCTTCATACGCTTCTCCGGCTGCGGAATGCCGACCAGGTTGAGCAGCTCGATCGAGCGGTCCCACGCCTGCTTCTTGGACAGACCGCGGTGCACTGTGAGCGCTTCGATCAGCTGATCACCGATCGTGAACACGGGAGTAAGCGAGGTCAGCGGGTCCTGGAAGATCATCGCGAGGCCGTTGCCGCGGAGGACCGACATCTGCTTGTCGTTCTTGCCGAGCAGTTCCTCACCGTCGTAGATGATCGAGCCGGAGACACGGGCGTTCTCATCGAGCAGGCCCATGATAGCGAGAGAGGTGACCGACTTGCCCGAGCCGGACTCGCCGACGATGCCGAGAGTCTTGCCCGCTTCGAGGTCGAAGGAAACACCACGCACGGCGTCGACGCGACCTGCCTCCGAGGCGAAGCTGACGTTCAGATCACGTACTGAGATGATGGCGCTCATGCTTGTCCTCCGGCTGCCGAGGTGGGATCGAGGGCGTCGCGCAGTCCGTCGGCGACCAGGGACATCGAGACGGTGAGCATGGTCAGCGCAGCGGCTGGGAAATAGAACAGCCAGGGCGCGCTGGTGATCGTGCTCGCTCCGGATCCGATGAGGGAGCCGAGCGAGACATCCGGGATCTTCACGCCGAAGCCGATGAAGGACAAGCCAGTCTCAGCCATCACCGCACCGACGATGCCGAGCGTGAAGTTGATGACGAGGAGCGAACCGATATTCGGCAGCAGGTGCCGCATGACGATGGTCATGCCGCCCACTCCCATGTATCGAGCAGCATGCACATACTCGCGTTCGCGCAGTGACAGTGCTGTTGTCCACACGACGCGCGCGGGGAAGTACCAGCCGACCACGAAGATCATGATCAGGGCGATGATTCGCCAGTCGCCGCCGGAACGGTTCGACAGCAGCGAGAGGATCAGGAAGCTCGGGATCACCATCATGAAGTGGATGACAGTCAGCGTGATCTTCTCGGTGCGACCGCCGAAGTACGCGGCAGCGGTGCCGATGATGGCCGACAGGATAGTGGTTCCCAGCGAAACACTCACGGCGATCATCAGCGAACGCTGCAGTCCGACGGCGACCTGGGCGAAGGTGTCGTTACCGGACGCGGTCGTGCCGAACCAGTGCTCCGCGGATGGGCCTTCGCTCAGCGCGAGGAAGTCGAGTTCGACGTGATCGAACTTCGCGATCAGCGGTCCGATGATCGCGAACAGCACGAGCAGGATGAAGATGACGATGCCGGCGACTGCCGGCTTGTTGCGCATGAACCGCCGCGTGTACAGCGTCCACTTCGACATCGGCCTCGTCGTGACGACGGCAGTATCGGTTGCGGTGTTTGCCATGATCAGTTCACCCTCACTCGCGGGTCAAGGACGACGACCACGATGTCGGAGAGGATCGCTCCGAGTGCGGTCAAAAGTCCGGCGAAGGCGGCGATGGCCACCACGCCGTTGATGTCACTCTTCGTGATCGTCTCAATGAAGTACTCACCCATACCGTTCCAAGCGAAGATCTGCTCGGTGAGGATAGCGCCGGTGAACACACCGGGGATGCTGAACGCGACCTGCGTTGCGACCGGGATGAGCGAGGTGCGCAGGGCGTGCTTGCGGATAGCCTGCGGCTTGGTCAGTCCCTTGGCACGGGCGGTGCGGACGTAATCGGCGTTGATGTTGTCCAGCAGCAGGGAGCGCTGCAGGAAGTGCGTACCTGCGTACCCGGTGATGACCAAAGCGATCGTGGGCAGTGTGACGTGCTGGAGCTTGTCTAAGAGCACCGGGAAGAAGCCCTCGACCCCCTTGCTGGACGCTCCGGTCACGTAGAAGATGCGGACGCCGACGAGGTCGTTCAGCGCGATCGCCAGCAGTACGATGCCGAGGGCTGCGACGATGATGTTGATGTTCATCGTGATGATCGAGGTCGCCTGGCCGATGCGGTCGGCGAGCTTGTACTGGCGCGAAGCGGTGTAGACACCAAGAGCGATGCCGAGCACAGTCATGATCACGGTTGCACCGAGCACCAGTTCAGCACTGACCCACATGCGATAGGCGACCTGCTCATTGACCGAACCGCCGGTGGGGCTCACGCCCCAGTCCCAGCGGAACAGGATTCCACTGAACCAGTTCCACCACCGTTCCCAGATGGGTACGGAATCGCTGAGGTTTCGTGGTTCCAGGAGGTTGACGATCTGCTCTTCACTGAGCGGTGGGCGTCGACCGACGAAGTTGTTCCGTGGGTTGAGGAAACCCCAAGCCAGGAAGAACGTCATGTTGGTCGCGATCACGATCATCAACAGCCAGCCGAAAGTACGGCGCAGGAGATACTTGATCAAGGTTTTGTCTTTCTCTTTGCAGGCGCGCTCGGGATCTGCCGACGGTGCGCTGAGTCGAAGTAGTCAAACATCTTCAACTCGTTTGTGCGACCGATCTCAGTCCTAACGCCTGGGACGGAGTCGGGTTGTGCATGACACCCGGTTCCGCCGAGATCGTGCAGGGCAACCTCGTGAGACTATCATCGCTTGGCGCGAATCGATGATTGTGAGGTGGTCACCGTACAATCATCTGGACATGTCACCACGCGCTCTCACTCCGCTCTCGCCTGCCGCGACGCCGCCTTCGCAGATCCGAAACTTCTGCATCATCGCTCACATCGATCACGGCAAGTCGACCCTCGCTGACCGCATGCTGCAGATCACGGGGGCGGTCTCCGACCGAGACATGCGCGCTCAGTATCTCGACCGCATGGACATCGAGCGCGAGCGTGGCATCACGATCAAGAGCCAGGCCGTGCGGATGCCGTGGTCGGTCGACGGTGAAACCTTCGCTCTGAACATGATCGACACCCCGGGGCACGTCGACTTCACCTACGAGGTCTCGCGCTCTCTTGCCGCGTGCGAGGGCGCGATCCTGCTCGTTGACGCTGCTCAGGGCATTGAAGCCCAGACGCTCGCGAACCTGTACCTGGCGCTGGAGAATGACCTCCACATCATCCCTGTGCTGAACAAGATCGATCTGCCTGCCGCTGATCCGGATAAGTTCGCCAAGGAGCTCGCCGACCTGATCGGCGGGCGTCCGGAGGACGTGCTCCGCGTTTCGGGTAAGACCGGCGTCGGTGTCGAGGAGCTGTTGGAGCGTCTCGTTCAGGAGATTCCGGCTCCGCAGGGTGATGCGGACGCCCCGGCGCGCGCGATGATTTTCGACTCGGTGTACGACTCCTACCGCGGCGTGGTCACCTATGTGCGCATGATCGACGGGACATTGTCCCCGCGTGAGCGCATTCAGATGATGTCGACGCACGCCCATCATGAGCTGCTCGAGATCGGTGTCTCCAGCCCCGAACCGATTCCGTCGCAGGGCCTCGGCGTCGGCGAGGTGGGCTACCTGATCACCGGTGTGAAGGACGTGCGCCAGTCGAAGGTCGGCGACACGGTCACCACCGTTCGCGATGGTGCCACCCAAGCACTTGCCGGCTACACCGACCCGAAGCCCATGGTCTTCTCCGGCGTGTACCCGATCGATGGCAGTGACTATGAGGATCTGCGCGAGGCGCTGGACAAGCTGAAGCTCTCCGACGCATCGCTGCAGTACGAACCCGAGACGTCGGTGGCCCTCGGCTTCGGCTTCCGGTGCGGATTCCTCGGGCTGCTGCACCTCGAGATCATCACCGAGCGGCTTTCGCGCGAGTTCGATCTCGATCTCATCACCACGGCTCCGAGCGTGATCTACGAGGTCACGACCGATACCGGCGAAACGGTGACGGTCACCAACCCGAGTGAGTACCCGGACGGGCGTGTCGCCTCGGTCGCCGAACCGATGGTGAAGACGGCCATCCTGCTTCCGAAGGACTACGTCGGAACGGTGATGGAGCTGTGCCAGTCGCGACGGGGATCGCTGCTGGGGATGGAGTACTTCTCGGAGGAGCGCGTCGAGCTGCGCTACATGATGCCGCTTGGGGAGATCGTGTTCGATTTCTTCGACCATCTGAAGTCGAAGACGCAGGGCTACGCCAGCCTCGATTACGAACCTGCCGGGCAGCAGACGGCAGATCTGGTGAAGGTCGATGTCCTGCTTCAGGGGGACAAGGTCGACGCGTTCAGCGCGATCGTGCACCGGGATAAGGCGTACGCCTACGGCACGCTGATGACCGACCGTCTGCGCAAACTCATCCCTCGCCAGAACTTCGAGGTTCCGATTCAGGCGGCCATCGGCGCACGAATCATTGCCCGAGAGACGATCCGTGCCCTGCGCAAAGACGTGCTCGCCAAGTGCTACGGCGGTGACATCAGCCGTAAGCGCAAACTTCTGGAGAAGCAGAAGGAAGGCAAGAAGCGTATGAAGATGGTCGGTCGTGTCGAGGTCCCGCAGGAGGCGTTCATCGCTGCGCTCTCCGGAGACGTCGAAGGTAAAGAGAAGAAGTAGAAGTAGTGGTGTGCGCTCCCACGGCGAGTGGGGGCGATCACTCAGCTACGCCCAACTAGTCTGGAACTCATGCGGCGCGGGAATTTCCGAGACGAGACGGTTGACTATGCAGCCGTCGGGGCCACCCATGCCCCTGACCTGATGCAGTATCCGCCGGAGCGCAGTATCCCGGCAGAAGCTGCGTGGCGGCTGGGCAGCGGCGAAGAACGCTTCCGCACCGCCGGCGACGCACTTCTTTCCTGGACCGCACAGCGGGCGGCGGGACTCGTGCTCGAGGACGTACGTCCGGCGGCCGGTCCCACCTATGCCGGTGTGAGCTTCGATGCCGACGGAAATCCGGTCGTGCCCAGCAAACGCGAGATCGAGCAGCGTTTCGATGCCGAAGGCACCCCGTATGCCGGCGCTGGCATGACGCTGCGCGTTCGCGGACGCGTCTCTGGGATGCGTGCGGATGCTGAGCTTCGAGTGATCTCGGTCACCGAAGACGCACGGCGGATCGGTTTCGTGCTCGGCACCGTCAGCGGCTCGGTCGTCAGTGGTGAGGAGCTGTTCGAGGTCGAATGGCGCGAAGACAACGATGAGGTGTGGTTCACGGTGCGCGCTTTCGACGCGCCGACTTCCTGGTTGTATCGATTCGTGCCGGGTCTGGTGAAGCGCCGTCGCAAAGAGCTCTTCGCCCGATACCTGCGTGCGATCTCTCCGCTGTACGCGACGCCGCTCTGATGGCCGGACCCCTGCCGCTCGGAGATCCGGCGCCGTCAGACGGCCGACTTCCCGAGGACCTGCCGATCGATGCCGGCGCGCCGTTCTCGGCGTATCTGCACGTGCCGTTCTGTCGGGTGCGCTGCGGTTACTGCGACTTCAACACGTACACCTCGAGTGAACTGCGCGGCGCGAGGCAGGACGAGTATGCCGACACGCTCGGCCTCGAGATTGCGCTGGCCCAGCGGGTGCTGGCGGATGCCGGTGCACTGCGCCCGATGAACACAGTGTTCTTCGGCGGCGGTACGCCCACTCTGCTCCCAGCCGGCGATCTCGCACGGATGCTGGACGGTGCTGTGGATGCGTTCGGGCTCACCGAAGGCGCCGAGATCACCGTCGAAGCCAACCCCGACACGGTCACTCTCGCAGTCGTGCGCACGCTGGTGGATGCTGGCGTGACCCGGCTCTCGGTGGGCATGCAGTCTGCCGTGCCGCACGTGCTGGCCGCGCTGGATCGCACGCATCAGCCGGAGAACGTCCGCACCGCGGTAGAAGCGGCGCAGGATGCCGGTCTCGCCGTCAGCGTGGATTTGATCTACGGGGCACCGGGGGAGTCGCTCGCCGACTGGGAAGCTTCGCTGGAGGCTGCCGTCGCGCTGGAACCCGATCACATCTCGGCATATGCGCTCATCATCGAGAACGGCACGAAGCTGGCGCGCCAGATCCGCCGAGGTGAAGTGCCCGCGCCCGATGACGACCTGCAGGCGGACATGTACGAGCTCGCAGACTCGCGCCTCGCGGCGGCCGGCTTCGAATGGTACGAGCTGAGCAACTGGGCGCGCGCATCACACGGAGCAGAGTCCGCCGCAGGCAATCGGTCGCGCCACAACCTCGCCTACTGGCGGGGGAGTGACTGGTGGGGCTTTGGCCCCGGTGCGCACAGCCACGTCGCTGGCCTGCGCTGGTGGAACGTCAAGCATCCGGCGGCGTACGCCCAGCGGCTCGCGGCATCCGAATCGCCGGCCGCCGGAACCGAGCGCCCCGATGCCCGGGCGCGGTTGCTGGAGCGGGTTCTTCTTGAGAGCCGGCTCGCCGAGGGCATCGCGGTCGCAGCTATCCCCGAGCAGAACCGCCCACGGGTGGCCGGACTCATCGCCGACGGTCTGGTGGATGCTGCGGCAGCCCTCAAGGGCCGGATTCGACTGACTTTGCGCGGTCGGCTTCTGGCGGATGCCGTGGTTCGCGAGCTCACGGATTAGCGCTGCGGCATCGGCACGGCGGGTTAGAATTGGCACTCTAAGTGTTTGAGTGCCAGAGGGGAGGGTCGGCAGATGGTCTCTGAACGTGGACTTCAGGTCCTCCAAGCGATCGTGCAGGACTATGTGGCCACGCACGAGCCAGTAGGTAGCAAGTCGATCGTCGAACGCCATTCCTTCGGGGTCTCCGCTGCGACGATTCGCAACGACATGGCGCAGCTTGAAGATGAGGATCTCATCGTCGCTCCGCACACCTCGTCAGGGCGGGTGCCCACGGACAAGGGCTACCGGGTCTTTGTGGACCACCTGGCGCAGCTGCGCCCGCTGTCGAACGCGCAGCGCAGCGCCATTGAGACGTTCCTGGCCGACCCTGCAGACCTTGATGATCTGATGGCGCGCACTGTTCGCGTGCTCACCCAGGTGACCGGTCAGGTGGCGCTGGCGCAGTATCCGTCCTTTGCGCGCGCCCATCTCACCCACATCGAGCTCGTCTCCCTTGCCCCGAATCGGCTTCTGGTGATCCTGGTGACGGATGCGGGTGGCGTATCGCAGCGCATCGCTGGACTACCGCTTGATCTTGAGGACGCCGATGTCGCGGTGCTGCGTGCACGACTGTCCGCACTGTTGACTGCGCAATCGGTGCGTGAGGCTACTGATCGTGTTCAGGGGCTGATCGATTCCACCGCCGGTTCCCGCACCGATATCGCGCTGCGCACAGTGGCGGGAATCATCAGCGAAGAGCTTGCGGAGTTCCGACAGGAACGCCTCGTGATGGCGGGGGCGGCAACCCTGGCCAGGCGCGAGCAAGATTTTCGCGGCAGCATCCATCCACTCCTCGAAGCGATCGAAGAGCAGGTGACGCTCCTGCGTCTCATGAGCGAGATGGTGACTGACGAGCACGGTCTCGCGACGAGCATCGGCGCCGAGAATGAACCTTTCGGCTTGCCCGAGGCATCCATTGTCGCGAGCAATTATCTGGCACCCGGCGGCACAGCACGTGTTGGCGTCATGGGGCCAACACGAATGGACTATCCGAGCAATCTCGCCGCAGCACGGGCCGTCGCCCGCTACCTGTCGCGTTTGCTCGACGAAGACGATGCGAGCCGCTGAGGCGGGTCGTTCTCACAGGCAGGAAGGTGATTGTGGCGGACCACTATGAGGTTCTCGGAGTGTCGCAGGATGCGACGACGGACGAGATCAAGAAGGCATATCGCAAGCTCGCTCGGCAGCTGCACCCGGATGTGAACCCGGGAGACGATGCCGCCGAGAAGTTCAAGCTCGTCACGCACGCCTACGACGTGCTCAGCGATGGCGACTCGCGCCGCCGCTACGACATGGGCGGCGGAGACGGCGCTGGTGGCGGCGACTTCGGTGGCTTCGGCGGATTCGGAGACATCTTCGAGACGTTCTTCGGCGGTCAGGGCGGTGGTCGGGGCGCTCGTCCACGATCACGCCGCGAACGCGGGCAGGATGCGCTGGTGCGCGTCACGCTCGAGCTCGGCGACGTCGTGTTCGGTGCGCATCGCGACATCGAGGTAGACACCGCGGTGCTGTGCGAGACCTGCAACGGCTCGTGCACACAGGCCGGCACATCTCCGGTCACCTGCGACATCTGCGGCGGCACCGGTCACGTGCAGCGTCAGGTGCGCAGCCTCCTCGGCAACGTCGTAACGTCACAGCCGTGCGGCAGCTGCGAGGGATACGGCACAGTGATCCCGCACCCGTGCGGAACCTGCGCCGGTCAGGGCCGTGTGCGCTCTCGTCGCACGGTGTCTCTGGACATTCCGGCTGGAGTCGAGACCGGGCTGCGTCTGCAGCTGCCGGGATCGGGTGAGGTCGGCAAGGCTGGCGGACCGCACGGAGACCTGTACGTCGAGGTGACTGTCTCACCGCACGCGGCGTTCAGCCGCGACGGGGACGACCTGCTGGCGACGCTCGAGGTGTCGATGGCGGACGCGATTCTCGGTACCGAGACATCGATCGACGGCCTGGACGGCCAGGTCGACCTCGAGATTCGTCCCGGTGTGCAGTCGGGCGACATCTTGACCATCAAGGGCCGGGGGATCACGCCGCTGCGCGGAACTCAGCGCGGCGACCTTCGCGTCGGTGTGCAGGTTGTGACCCCGACGAAGCTCGATTCGGCGCAGCGTGCGATGATCGAGGACTTCGCCAAGAAGCAGAAGTCTCCGTCGCCGCAGCTTGCGCAGTTCCAGCAGGGACTGTTCTCGAAGTTGCGGGACCGGTTCCGGCACTGATTCGCATTTTCTGAACCGGAGGACACGTGGCTCTGCACTTTCTTGTCGAGGGGTCGTCATCGGTCGCTGTCGGAGAAACAGTCTCACTGACCGGCGCTGAGGCCAAGCATGCTGCGGTGGTACGACGGCTGCGGGTCGGGGAATCGGTAACGATCGGCGACGGATCCGGCGTGTGGCTGGAAGGCACCGTAACTGACGTGTCCGCGTCACGCGTCGATGTGGACATCACCGCGCGCACGGAGGCGGAAATTCCGGACGTGCGACTCGTTCTGGTCCAGGCATTGGCGAAGGGGGACCGCGACGAGCTCGCCGTGCAGGCAGCCTGTGAACTCGGCGTCGACGACATCGTGCCGTGGCAGGCATCGCGGAGCATCTCTCGCTGGGAGGGACCGAAGGCAGCGAAGGGGCGCGAGCGCTGGGCGAGCATCGTCCGGGAGGCTGCGAAACAGGCGCATCGTGCCTGGGTGCCGCCGGTCTCGGCGCCGTTGACGACAGCACAGCTCATCGCGCGCGCCGAGGGCAAGCGGATGCTGGTCCTGGATCCGACCGCCACCGTGCGACTCTCGACCGTGGCCGCCGATCACCGGGACATTCTGTTGGTCGTCGGCCCGGAAGGCGGCATCTCCCCGGAGGAGCTGCAGAAGTTCGAAGCGGCCGGCGCCGAGCGGGTGCTCCTCGGGAACACGGTGCTGCGCACGTCAACCGCTGGGCCCGCGGCGATCGCTGTGCTGTCGGCCGCACTCGGTCGCTGGTGAGGCCGCGCGCCCCTGCAGAGGCGGCTCGGTGACGCCAGCAACTGACGCCAGTAGACTGAGATCATGACGGAACCCTCGATCTTCACCCGTATCCTGGGCGGCGACATTCCCGGCGAGATCATCGCGGAGACTGATCGGCTGTTCGCCATCCGCGACATCGCTCCGCAGGCGCCAGTGCACCTGCTCGTCATCCCCAAGACCGAGCAGTATCGCGACGTCACTGAACTCGCAGCGGGAGACCCCGCGCTCCTCGCCGAACTGACTGCTTTCGCGAAGGATCTTGCCGCCGAGCACTCCGACGGCGATTTTCGATTGGTTTTCAATGTCGGCGCGAATGCCGGCCAGACAGTGTTCCACGTGCACGCGCACATCCTCGCTGGCGGCCTGACGGAGAAGAGCGTCGGTGCCTGAGCCCGAACAGAACAGCGTCACCGAACGCATCTACGCCGACGGCGTCGCCATGGTGCGGGTGCTCGGTCCGCAGGATCGCCTGTTGAAGATGCTGGAGCGCCAGCATCCCGATGTCGACGTACTTGTGCGCGGCAATGAGATCACGATCACCGGTGAAGCCGCTCACGTTGCTGCAGCAAAAACCCTGGTGGAGGAACTGCTCACCATGACACGCGATGGTCACGACCTCGTCCCGGGCGACGTCGAGAATTCGGCGCGGATGCTGCGCCAGCAAGACGGCCCCCGTCCCAGCGAGGTGCTCGGCGAAGCAATTCTGTCGACCCGCGGTCGGGTGATCCGCCCGAAGACCGCTGGCCAGAAGAGCTACGTCGATGCGATCGAAGAGAACACCGTGGTGTTCGGAATCGGCCCGGCCGGAACGGGAAAGACCTACCTCGCGATGGCCAAGGCGGTGCAGGCACTGCAGCGCAAAGAGGTCACCCGTATCATCCTCACCCGTCCCGCGGTCGAGGCAGGGGAGCGGCTGGGATTCTTGCCCGGAACGCTCAATGACAAGATCGACCCGTATCTGCGCCCGCTCTACGACGCGCTCAACGAGATGATGGACCCCGAGGTCGTGCCCCGGCTGCTGGCGACCGGCACCATCGAGGTCGCTCCACTCGCCTATATGCGCGGACGCACGCTCAACGACTCGTTCGTGGTGCTCGATGAGGCACAGAACACCACACCTGAGCAGATGAAGATGTTCCTGACCAGGCTCGGCTTCGGCACGAAGATGGTCATCACCGGCGACATCACCCAGGTCGATCTGCCGCAGGGCGCATCAGGTCTGCGCCTCGTGACTCGAGTGCTCGACAACATCGACGACATTCATTTCACCCGCCTCACCAGCGCCGATGTCGTGCGTCACTCGCTCGTCGGACGCATCGTCGACGCGTACAGCGAGTACGACGAGCAGCGCGTCGCCGCACGATACGAGCGCGAGCAGGCAGCCGAGTTCGCCAACCGTGCGGAGCGCCGCAGCAACCTGCGTCCCGGTCCGCGCGACCGTTCCCCGAAACGAGGACACTCATCATGATCGAGATCAATAACGAGTCGGAGATCTCCATCGACGAGACCGTCCTGCAACGCCTGACGGACTTCAACCTCGCCCAGCTGCACGTGAGCCCGGATGCCGAGGTCGCGATCGTCCTCGTCGACGAAGGCGCCATGGAAGCTCTGCACGTGCAGTGGATGGACGAGCCCGGACCCACCGACGTGCTCAGCTTTCCGATGGACGAGTTGCGCCCCGGCACCGAAGAACGTCCGACCCCTCCTGGGCTGCTCGGAGATATCGTGCTGTGCCCCCAGGTTGCGGAGACCCAGGCACAGGCCGCCGGTCACACGCTGATGGACGAGCTGATCCTGCTCACCACGCACGGCCTGCTGCACCTGCTGGGCTTCGACCACGCCGAGCCCGACGAGGAGCGTGAGATGTTTGGACTGCAGAAGGAGCTGATCGTGGCTTTCGCGCATGCTGAACGCGGCTGATGACCGAAATCCTCCTGCTTCTCGCAGCTCTTCTGCTCGTCGCTTTCGGTGGGCTCTCCGCAGCCATCGATGCCGCTTACGGAGTCGTCTCCCGCGCTGATCTTGCCAGTATGGCCAGTGAAGGCCGTAACGCGAAGGCCCTCACCCGCATCGGCGACGATCTCGACGCTCATGTGAACGCGGTCTCCTTCATCCGCGTGCTCGTCGAGGTCACCGCTGCCGTGCTGGTCACCGTCGCGTTCACGGTCCTGTTCGAGAACATCTGGTGGGCGATGATGGCCGCGGCCATCCTGATGACCGGCATCACCTTCGTTCTGGTCGGGGCGAGCCCACGGTCGATCGGCCGACACCACGCGGAGGGGATGATCCGAGGCACGGCATCGATCGTGCGCGGTCTGCGTCTGAGCCTCGGCCCGCTCGCCCAGGGACTCGTCGTGCTCGGCAGCAAGGTCACTCCCGGCACCGGAAGAAGCTCGTTCGCCTCGGAAGACCAGCTACTCAGCATGGTCGACGAGGCCGCGTCCAACGATCTCATCGAAGAGGACGATCGCGATCTGATCCACTCGGTCTTCGACTTCACCGATCAGTTCGTGCGCGCCGTGATGGTGCCGCGCACCGACATGGTGACAGTGGATGCTGAGGCCACCACCGACCAGGCGATGTCACTGTTCCTGAATCGGGGTGTCTCGCGGATACCCGTGGTCGATGACGATGCAGACGACGTCGTCGGTGTGCTGTATCTGAAAGACCTCGTGCAGTTCGCCTATCGTGACGACTCGGCCTGGCGCGCAGCATCCATCCGCCCCATTGCACGACCGGCGACGTTCGTGCCGGAATCGATGCGTGCGGAGACGCTGCTGCAGCAGATGAAGCGCGACGCCGTGCATGTGTGTCTGGTGATCAATGAGCACGGCGGAATCTCCGGACTGGTGACGTTGGAGGATCTCATCGAAGAGCTGGTCGGCGAGATCTCTGACGAGTACGACCAGGCGGCTGCTGAGATCGTCGACCTGGGCGAAGGCCGCTACCGGGTCAGCGCGCGGCTGTCGCTCGACGACGTGGGCGACCTGTTCGACATTGAATTGGAAGACGAGGACGTCGATTCGATCGGTGGCCTGCTCGGCAAAGCTGTCGATCAGGTTCCGCAGCCTGGCGTGACCGCCACCATCGATGGGCTCGTCCTGACCGGTGGAGCATCGCGCGGCCGAGGCCGCGGAATCGCAACTGTATTCGTGGAACGCGCCGCTGGCGCACTAGAGGAGACCGACGATGTCTGAAAAACCCCGTAGCGGATTCGTGACGTTCGTCGGGCGTCCCAACGTCGGCAAATCGACGCTCACCAATGCCCTGGTCGGCGAGAAGATCGCCATCACCAGTGAGAAGCCTCAGACGACCCGGCGTGCGATTCGCGGCATCGTGAACCGCCCGGACGGACAGCTCGTCATCGTCGATACACCGGGCATCCACAAGCCGCGCACCCTGCTGGGCGAACGGCTCAACGACCTCGTGGAGCAGGTTCTGGGCGACGTTGACGTCATCGGATTCTGCGTACCAGCCACGGAGAAGGTCGGCCCTGGCGACCGGCGCATCGCCGCATCGTTGGACGGTTATGCGCGCGCGAAAAAGGTCGCGATCGTCACCAAGACGGATGCCGCGAGCCGAGACGCGATCACGGAGCGGTTGATGGAAGTCGACTCGCTGCGTGAGGACTGGGCCGCAGTCATCCCGCTGTCAGCCCTGACACGCGAACAGCTCGATGTGCTCACAGACGAGGTTCTCAAGCTGATGCCGAAGGGGCCGGCGCTGTACCCCGAAGGAATCACCACGGATGAATCCGACGAAGATCGCATCGCCGAGATGATCCGTGAGGCCGCACTCGAAGGCGTGCGCGATGAGTTGCCGCACTCGATTGCCATCGTGATCGACGATGTGGCTCCCCGTGAGGGTAGCGACCTCACCGACGTGCACGCGCAGATCGTCGTCGAGCGGGATAGCCAGAAGGCGATCATCATCGGGCACAAGGGCAAGCGTCTCGCAGATGTCGGAAAGCGTGCGCGCGTCGGGATCGAAGAGCTGCTCGGCACGCGCGTCTTCCTGGGGCTGCACGTGAAGGTCGCGAAGGAATGGCAGCGTGACCCGAAGCAGCTGGGCAAGCTCGGCTTCTAGCAGCACGCAGATGGCGCACAGGTGCTCTCACATCCTGCTAGCATGACCACATGCCTTTCGGCGGACAGCTTCTTCTTAGTTGCCGCGACGAGTCCTAAAGCTAGGGCCTTCCTCGTCGCGGCGCTTGTGTTGGCCCGTTCAATTTGACGAAGAGAAGAAGCCCCACCATGCAAAACTTCCAGCGCCCGTCTGCGATGCCGATTCACAAGTACCGGCCGTTCCACGAGCTGATCGCTGTCGACCTCCCGGACCGGACCTGGCCGTCTCAGCGCATCACTGAAGCACCCCGCTGGTGCGCAGTTGATCTGCGTGACGGCAACCAGGCACTGATTGACCCGATGTCGCCCGAGCGCAAACGCGTCATGTTCCAGCTGCTCGTGAGCATGGGATACAAGGAGATCGAGGTCGGCTTCCCCTCGGCGAGCCAGACCGATTTCGACTTCGTTCGCCAGCTCATCGAAGAGAACCTCATCCCGGATGACGTCACCATTCAGGTGCTGACCCAGGCGCGAGAGCACCTGATCGAGCGCACCTACGAGTCGATCGCCGGGGCCAAGCAGGCGATCGTGCACCTGTACAACTCCACGAGCGTGCTGCAGCGCGAGGTCGTGTTCCGCAGCGACAAGCAGGGCATCATCGATCTGGCTCTCGAGGGCGCGCGGCTGTGCCGCGAGTTCGAGAAGCGGATTCCCGAGACGCAGGTCTTCTACGAGTACTCACCGGAGAGCTACACCGGCACCGAGCTGGAGTTCGCTCTCGACATCTGCAACCAGGTCATCGAGGTCTTCGAACCGACTCCCGAGCGCAAGGTCATCATCAACCTGCCCGCGACGGTTGAGATGGCATCCCCGAACATCTACGCCGATTCGATCGAGTGGATGAGCCGGCGCCTGAACCATCGAGAGAACATCATCCTCTCGTTGCACCCGCACAATGACCGCGGCACCGCGGTTGCGGCTGCGGAGCTCGGTTACATGGCCGGAGCCGACCGCATCGAGGGATGCCTATTCGGTAACGGAGAACGCACCGGAAACGTCGATCTGGTCGCACTCGGAATCAACATGTTCACGCAGGGCATCGACCCGCAGATCGACTTCAGCGACATCGACCAGGTCAAGCGCACTGTCGAGTACTGCAACCAGCTGCCGGTGCCTGAGCGTAGCCCCTGGGCGGGTGACCTCGTGTTCACCGCGTTCAGCGGATCGCATCAGGACGCCATCAAGAAGGGCTTCGAGGCGATGGAGGCCCGCGCTGAGGCTGAGGGCAAGACAATCGATGAGATCGAGTGGGCGGTGCCCTATCTGCCCGTCGACCCGAAGGATCTCGGTCGCTCCTATGAAGCAGTCATCCGGGTGAACTCGCAGTCCGGCAAGGGCGGCGTCGCGTACCTGCTCAAGACCGATCACGCCATCGATCTGCCGCGCAAGCTCCAGATCGAGTTCTCCGGGGTCGTGCAGTCCAAAACCGACAGCGAGGGCGGCGAGGTCACCAGCGACCAGATCTGGTCGATCTTCAACGACGAGTATCTGCCGGCCGAGGTCGCGGAGGCGAAGTGGGGCCGGTACGAGCTGCTGGCAACGCAGACGCGCAGCGATATGTCCGGCGAGGTCGTGCTCGATGTCGTGATCCGCGATGGAGACGCTCAGCACGCAGTCACGGGCCAGGGCAATGGCCCCGTGGCAGCTTTTGTCGAGGTGCTGCGTGCGCAGGGCTTCGACATCACGGTGTACGACTATGTCGAGCATGCTCTCAGCTCGGGCGGCGACGCCCAGGCCGCGGCCTACGTGGAACTCCAGATCGGAGATCAGCGGCTGTGGGGCGTCGGCATCGACGGCGATATCTCCACCGCATCGCTCAAGGCGATCGTGTCGGGTGTGAACCGGTCGATCCGCACGCGGGTGGCGAATCCGGAGCTCGCCAGCGTCTAGTCTGGCTCGTCCTCTCGGCATCCGGTTTTATCGTCGAGACCCCCGCGTGTGAATACGAGGGGGTCTCGACGTTCAGTGCGGTGACCCAGCCATTCTCGCGCGCACGGGAGATAATCGAACAGTGCCCACCTACCGAGACGAAGCGGTGATCCTCCGCACCCACAAGCTGGGGGAGGCGGATCGCATCGTCACCATGCTCTCGCGGCGCAACGGCAAGATCCGCGCTGTTGCGAAGGGCGTACGCCGCACCTCATCGAAGTTCGGCTCACGGCTGGAGCCGTTCATGGTCGCCGACGTGCAGCTGTATCAGGGGCGCTCGCTCGACATTGTGCAACAGGCGGAGTCGCTCGGCGCCTACGGCAGTGATATCGCCGCACACTACGATCGCTTCACCTCGGCCAACGCCATGGTTGAGACTGCTGATCGGCTGAACGACGCAGAGGCCACACCCGAGCAGTACCTGTTGCTCGTCGGCGGCCTGCGCGCGCTTTCTCGTGGCGAGCACGCCCCACGCAGCATCCTCGATTCCTATCTGCTGCGCGTCATGTCGCTTTCGGGCTGGGCGCCGTCGCTGAGTGACTGCGCTCGGTGCGCCTCGCCCGGGCCACACCGGAGCTTCGTCGGTCAGATGGGCGGGATGGTCTGCGCGGACTGTGCTCCCGCCGGAAGCCCACGGATCGCCGAATCAACTCTGCAGCTGCTGAGATCGCTCCTCCGCGGTGAATGGGACGAGGTCGACGCAGCGCCGCACGCCGCCACAGCAGCGGCCTCGGGGCTGATCTCGGCCTATGCGCAGTTCCACCTGGAGCGCGGCATCCGCTCGCTCGCCCATGTCTCGGATTCGCCACGAGAGGGAAACTATTGACTAAGCCCTACACCCACAAAGACGCCGTCGCGTATCGCCCGCTGGACTGGACTGGTGTTCACCCGCCAGCGTTCGGGAAGATTCCCGAGCATGTCGCGATCGTCATGGATGGCAACGGGCGCTGGGCGAACAAGCGTGGACTCACCCGCATCGAGGGGCACAAAGCCGGTGAGGAAGTTCTGCTGGATGTCGTCGCGGGGGCGATCCAGGCGGGCGTCAAGCACCTGAGCGTCTACGCGTTCTCGACCGAGAATTGGGCGCGCTCACCCGAAGAAGTGCGCTTCCTGATGGGGTACAACCGTGATGTGCTGCACCGGCGTCGCGATCAGCTCAACGAGTGGGGTGTGCGAGTGCGCTGGGCTGGGCGCAAACCGCGGCTGTGGGGATCGGTCATCAAAGAGCTGCAGTACGCCGAGAAACTCACCGAGGGCAACGACGTCCTGACGCTCACGATGTGCGTGAACTACGGCGGTCGGGTGGAGCTCGTCGACGCCATGCGCCGGATCGCTGAGGAGGTCGCCGCCGGCAAGGTCAAGCCCAAAGCGATCAGCGAGAAGATGATCCGTCGGAACCTGTATGTGCCGGACATGCCCGACGTCGACCTGTTCCTGCGCTCTTCGGGCGAGCAGCGCACCTCGAACTTCCTGCTCTGGCAGTCGGCTTATGCCGAGATGGTGTTCCTCGACACGCTCTGGCCGGATTTCTCCCGCGAGGAGCTGTGGCGTGCGATCGAGGTCTACGTGTCGCGTGACCGACGCTTCGGCGGTGCGGTCGATGTGCCGGATGCTGGCACGTGAGCCGCGTGGAATCGTAGAACCCCAGACCGCAGAACAGCACGAATTTCGCAGGATCTGCTGGAATTGCTGCGAAGTTGCTGTTGTTCAGCGAGATTCGTGCTCCTGCTGCACGCGCAACCACCGCTCCGTCTCACGCGGGTGTGCGAGCCGGACGATTGTCAGATGCGGGAACTGCGCCCGCTTCAGCGGCATCCGGTCTGCCCAGAACCCGCGCGTCTGGGTCTGCCAGGCGAGGATGTTCTCGGCAGGGTCGCGTGTCGCCAGCAGTTTCCGGAGCGGCTTTTCGACGTTGCCGTTGTACATCTGCGTGCGCAGGATGCTCCGTGCCAGCGTCCGTCGGATCAGCCGAGCCCGCACCACCGGGAACGGATAGTCGAGCCAGATCGCCAGTTGCGCGCGCGGCGTCATGATCTCGTCGGTGCCCTTGCTCGTGTACTGCCACTCGGTCACCCAGCGCCCGGTGGCGGCGAAGGTACGAACGTCGTCGAGGAACTCGGGTCGCGGTGTCCAATTCGGGCCGTGGTAGAGCGCATCGATCTCATGATGATCGAGTCTCCAGAGCTCGGCGATGCGCCGTGCCAGGGTCGTCTTTCCCGATCCGGTGACCCCTGCGATCAGTACCCGTTCGGGCAGGAAAGGCAGCGGATCAGCCGCGGTCAACAGAGGCGCGGTCATCTGCGCAACCACTGCTCCGCTTCGCGAGGATGACGCAACCTCATGATCTGCAAAGACGAGAAGGCCTTCTCGATCTCCGGCATCCGCCGGTCCCATTTGTACCGGGTGTCTTTCTGCCAGCGCATGATGTCGTTCTCGCCGGACCAGGCCTCGCGCGTCCACAGGGCCGGTTCCACGTTTCCATTCCATAGCCTGGTGCGCATGACCCGTCGACGGAGGGTGCGAGCCACGAGCCGCCGTCGAACGAGTGGCCAGGGATAGTCGAGCCAGACGACCAGATCGGCGCGCGGCACGAGGACTTCGTTGGTCCCCTTGCTCGTGTACTGCCACTCGGTCACCCAGCGCTCGGTGGCGGCGAAGGCGCGCACGTCGTCGAGGAATTCGGGACGCGGTGTCCAATTCGGGCCGTGGTAGAGCGCATCGATCTCATGGTGATCCAGCTTCCAGCGCTCGGCGATGCGCCGAGCCAGGGTCGTCTTTCCCGATCCGGTGACCCCCGCGATCAGTACGCGCATCGGCGCTACGGGGAGCGGGTCATCGACACAGAGCATCCGAAAATTCTATCTGCGGAATACACGCGGCTGACGAGAGGTTGTTGGTGATGTGACTGAACCCATCGCAATTGAAATCTGGTCCGACATCGCCTGCCCCTGGTGCTACATCGGCAAACGCAACCTCGAGCAGGGCCTTGCAGCCCTCCAGGAAACGCAGGGCGCGGATGCCCCGCAGGTCAACATCACGTTCCACTCCTTCGAGTTGGCACCCGATACGCCGGTCGACTTCGACGGCAACGAGGTCGATTTCCTGTCCGGACACAAGGGGATGCCTCGTGAGCAGGTCGAGGGCATGCTGGAGAACGTCACCAATGTCGCAAAGAACGCAGGCCTGGAGTACCGCTTCGATCTGCTTCAGCACACCAACACGGTGAAGGCACACGAGTTGCTTCACCATGCGAAGTCGCAGGGCCTGCAGCTCGAGATGGAAGAGCGGCTGATGTCGGCCTACTTCACCGAGGGCAAGCACGTGGGACGCGTCGACGATCTGATCGAGTTGGCTGTCGAGGTGGGACTGGATGCAGACACCACGCGCCATGCGCTGGACAACGACAAATTCCTGCCGGCCGTGCGACAGGACCAGGCGCAGGGACGTGCCTACGGAATCCAGGGTGTGCCGTTCTTCGTCATCGACGGGCAGTACGGCATCTCCGGTGCGCAGCCACCGGCGACGTTCGAGAACGTCCTGAAGGACCTGTGGTCCAAGCGCGGCGAGCCGGTGGCAGCAGCTGAGGGATCCGCCTGAAGTCAGACGAATCCCTCGCGAGCTGAAGCCGGAGCTTTGATCAGGCGGCAGGCCGCCAGATCACTGCGCCGGTGGGGCTGGCGTCGGCGGTGCGCACGAGCGGACGATTGCCGGTGGTGACAGCGATTTCGCGCTCGGCCGCCGCGGCAACGATCTGTTCGCGGAGCTTCTTCCACGCCTTCATGCCGTTGAGGGTTCCGGAGAACTCGATCGCACGTGAGACACCCAGAGTGGTGCCCTCAGCAGTCGAAACGAGCTGGTACACGACGTCGTCGTCGTTGTAGTGCGTCTGCGCCCAGGTGCCGTCATCCTGCGTGCGGACGCGCTTTGTGCCTTCGATGAGGGGTGCAGCAAAGACTCGGACCGTAGCCTCATCGGCAGCGAAAGTGATTGTTGCGCCGAGCCCGTCATCGCCGGCCTGACGGTCCTTCTTCGCTTCCCAGCGCTGAGCTCCAGCACGGCGGGCCTTACGCTTCAGGATCAACCCCACCACGGGCAGAACGATGACGATCGCGAGGAGGAGGTAGATGAGGATTGCTTGGTCCATGCCAATACTCTCTTGGGCCGCAAAGCCCGTTCCCGCGGTCAGCGAGTAGCCGAGGTAAGCGCCGTCTCGATGGCTTCAACGATCTCCGGCGAGTCGGGCTTCTGCTTCGGTCGGAACCGCTGAACTGAGCCGTCGGGCAGGACGAGGAACTTCTCGAAGTTCCACTCCACGCGACCGGCCTTGCCCCCGGCATCCGCTGACTGCTTCAACGCTTTGTAGAGCTCGGTGGCGTTCTTGCCGTTGACCTTGACCTTGTCGTTGACCGGGAAGCTCACGCCGTAGGTCGTCGAGCAGAACTCCAGAATCTGCTCCAGGGACCCGGGCTCCTGGCCCAGGAACTGATTGCACGGGAACCCGACAACGCTGAAACCCCGTTCGCCATAGGTGCGCTGGAGCTGTTCGAGCTGCTCGTACTGCGGGGTGAGGCCGCATTTCGACGCCACGTTGACCACCAGCAGCACGTCGGAGCCGAAGTCGTCGAGGGTCTTCTCGGCTCCTTGAGCATCAATGAACGGGATCTGGCGCAGCGCGGAATCGGTCATATCCACAGCCTATGACGCGTTGAGGCTGCAGAGGCCGGAGGGTGGGAGAATGGAGAGGACATGACTATCGCTCCTGCACCCGCGCGCGCGTTGCGCATCGGCCCGATCGCCCTCGACGTGCCTGTCGTCCTCGCGCCCATGGCGGGGATCACCAATACCGCCTTCCGCCGGCTCTGCCGTGAGTATGGTGCCGGACTCTACGTCAGCGAGATGATCACCTCGCGTGCGCTCGTTGAGCGCAACGAGACCACGATGCGACTGATCCAGCACCACGAGAGTGAGACGCCGCGCTCGATCCAGCTCTACGGCGTCGACCCGAAGACCATCGCTGATGCGGTCAAGGTCATCGTCGACGACGATCACGCCGATCACATCGACCTGAATTTCGGATGCCCCGTGCCGAAGGTCACGCGTAAGGGTGGGGGAGCAGCTCTCCCCTGGAAGACCAAGCTTTTCGCCGATATCGTCGAGCAGGCTGTGAAGGCAGCAGGAGATATTCCGCTGACGGTGAAGATGCGCAAGGGCATCGACCCTGACCACCTCACGTTCATCGACGCGGGCCGCGCCGCCGAAGATGCCGGAGCCGCCGCTGTCGCGCTGCACGCGCGCACGGCCAACGAGTTCTACTCCGGCCACGCCGACTGGAATGCCATCGGCGAGCTGAAACAGGCAGTCACAAGCATCCCTGTGCTGGGCAATGGTGACATCTGGTCGGGTGAAGACGCTGTGCGGATGATGGCGCAGACCGATTGCGATGGCGTGGTCGTCGGACGCGGATGCCTCGGACGTCCGTGGCTGTTCGGAGAGCTGGCCACGGCCTTCGGCGCTGAGTCTCGTCCGGTCGATGCGACACTCGGTTTTGTCGCGGATGCGTTCCGTCGTCATGCGGAGCTGCTCATCGAGTTCCTCGGCGACGAAGATCACGGTTGCCGCGATATCCGCAAGCACGTCGCCTGGTATTTCAAGGGCTACCCGGTCGGCAGCGACGTGCGCACCGGTCTCGCCACTGCGCAGAGCCTGGCGCACATCGACGATCTACTCGGCCAGCTCGATCATGACGCGCCGTACCCCGGTGAGGATGCTGAGGGTCAGCGCGGACGTGCTGGCCGCCCGAAGCGCACGGCGCTGCCGGAGAAGTGGTTGGATTCCCGGGACGTCGCAGCCGATGCCAGCGAGATGCTGCGAGGAGCGGAAATCGAGAATAACGGTGGTTGAGGTTCTCGCGGAGGGCTACGAGCCCCGCGACGCTGAGCGTTACGTCGCTGAGACTCACCGATCTGAGCGCGACGGCTTCGCCCGTGATCGTGCGCGCGTGCTGCACTCAGCCGCACTGCGCCGGCTCGCTGCGAAGACCCAGGTACTGAGTCCCGCCAGCACGGCTGATTTCGCCCGCAACCGTCTGACGCACTCGCTGGAAGTTGCACAGGTCGGGCGTGAGCTGGCGGTCGCGTTAGGAGTTTCTGCCGATGTCGTAGACACAGCCTGCCTCAGCCACGATCTCGGGCATCCGCCCTTTGGCCACAACGGTGAACGAGCGCTCAACGACTGGGCTGAGGCCATCGGCGGTTTCGAGGGCAATGCGCAGTCACTGCGAATCCTGACGCGTCTGGAAGCCAAGGTCCTCGACAGCAGCGAGCATTCTGTCGGGCTCAACCTCACCAGGGCGAGCTTGGATGCGACCTGCAAATACCCGTGGACAGTCGACAGTCCGATGCCGGATCCGGGCGGACGGTTGAAGTTTGGCGTCTACCCCGAAGATGAGGCCGTGTTCCGTTGGATGCGTGATGGCGCTCCCGGGCGCCTGCGCTGCATTGAAGCCGAGATCATGGATCTCTCCGATGACATCGGGTACTCGGTGCACGATTTCGAGGATGCCATCGTCAACGGCTACCTCGACGTGGCTCAGCTGTCGGATCCGGCGGAGCACCACGCTCTTGTCGGACGCATCCAGCAATGGGTCGGCTACGACTTCACGCGCGAGGAGCTCGCCGATGGTCTTTATCGGCTCACGCGTCAGCCGATGTGGCTGAAGTCGTTCGATCGTTCCCGTCAGGACCTCGCCCGGTTGAAGAACCTCACGAGCGACATGATCGGCCGTTTCGCTCGGGCTGCTGTTGCCGCGACGCGAGATGCGTATGGCGGCCCGACGCTCGCCCGCTACAACGCGCATGTCGTTGTTCCTCGCGTCGTGGAGACCGAGATCGCCGTACTCAAAGGCATCATGGGGCAGGCGATCGTCACCATTGAAGCGCGCAAGGGCGTCTACAAGGAGCAGCGTCGTGTACTCAAACGCCTCGCCGATGCGCTCTGGTCGACGGACGCGCTGTGGAACGCCGGTGAAGACGTGCTGGAGCCCGCGTTCGCTGCAGATTTCCTAGACGCGACAACTGATGCCGAGCGCTCCAGGGTCATCGTCGACCAGATCGCCAGCCTGACCGATCAGACAGCATTGGACTGGCACAACCGACTGGTGGGAGACATCGACCCGGCCGAGGTGGGCATCTGGAGCCCGCGCACCGCACGGGTCGGTTCCAACCGATCGCTGGCCGCTGCGCAAACGGTCGAAGGGGCCTTCTGACATGGCGCGGATCCGTCAAGCAGACGTCGATGAGGTGAAATCCCGCACGAACATCGCCGATATCGTCGGTGAGCGTGTGGCACTGAAGTCTGCCGGTGTCGGATCCCTCAAGGGGCTGTGCCCGTTTCACGATGAGAAGAGCCCGAGCTTCCATGTTCGCCCGCAGGTCGGTTACTACCACTGCTTCGGTTGCGGCGAGTCTGGCGACGTCTACTCGTTCCTGCGGGAGATGGACCATGTCAGCTTCACCGAGGCCGTTGAGCGGCTCGCGGGACGCATCGGTTACACACTGAACTACGAAGATGGCGGAACGGCGCCCGACAACAGTGGGCGCAGCCGGCTGTACGCGGCGAACTCCGCCGCAGCGGAGTTCTTCCGCGGCCAACTACTCACCAGCGACGCCGAAACCGGCCGTCGGTTTCTGGGCGAGCGTGGTTTCGACGCGGGCGCAGCGGCGCACTTCGGCGTCGGCTTCGCTCCGCGGGGTTGGGACGGCATGCTGAAAGCGCTGACCGCACAGGGCTTCACCCGCGACGAACTTCTGGCCGCAGGGCTCGTGTCGCAGGGGCAGCGCGGTGTCTACGACCGGTTCCGCGGACGCCTGGTGTGGCCGATTCGAGATGTCACCGGCCAGACGATCGGATTCGGTGCGCGGAAGCTCTTCGACGACGATAAGGGCCCGAAGTATCTGAACACGCCAGAGACCGTGATCTATAAGAAGGCGCAGGTCCTTTACGGACTCGATCTCGCCAAGCGTGACATCGCCCGGGGGGATCCGCGACGCGTTGTTGTCGTCGAGGGGTACACCGACGTCATGGCCTGTCATCTGGCGGGGATCACGACGGCGGTGGCAACCTGTGGCACCGCCTTCGGTACCGAACACATCAAGGTGCTGCGCCGGATCATGGGTGATGATTCCGCATCCGGCGAGGTGGTCTTCACGTTTGACGGTGATGAGGCAGGTCAGAAGGCCGCGCTGCGCGCATTCACTGAAGACGACCGCTTCAACGCACAGACGTTCGTGGCGGTTGCGCCCAATGGCCTCGATCCGTGCGATCTGCGCCTGCAGCGCGGTGATGCCGCCGTGCGTGGGCTGATGGACACCAAAGTGCCGATGTTCGAATTCGCGATCGATCGAAAGCTTGCCGGATTCGACCTGGCAACAGTCGAGGGCCAGGTGGGAGCGCTGCGCGCTGCTGCCCCGATCGTGGCCGAGATCCGGGATCGACTTCTGCGGCCCGGATACGAGCGGGTTCTCGCGCGACGGCTGGGCATGGACCCCACCGAGGTGCGCGCTGAAGTCGAGCGGGCGGCACGCGGGCAGAGTCAGACACAGGCACGACGAGAACCCGCACAGGCGGCGCCGACTGACGCTGCGAGCGCCGCTGTCGCCCCGGTGACACTGGCGAGTCTGCCGCGTACGGCGGATGTCGTGATGGAGCGTGGTGCACTGATGGGCGCCCTGCAATACGGGCACCAGGTCGATCAGCCGATGCTGGCACGGGCGCTGGAGGTGCCGTTCCGGCATCCGGCTCTCGAAGCCATCCGCGAGGTCATCGTGGCTGTGCCGGATCGCACCCGGGTCGGGTGGGCGATGGATGCAGTAAACGCCGTGCGTGAACCGTACCGCTCCCTCGCCGGCGAGCTGCTGATGACGCCGTTCCCGGCGCGCGATGAGGCTGGGGCTGTGGCGTCGACGGCCGATCTTTGTCGGCGTATGGTGCTGCGCAACCTCGATCGGGAGAAGAACGAGCTTCTCGGTGCCGTGCAGCGCGTGCCGGCAGATTCCGACGGTGGTCGCGCGCTACGAATACGATTGCGGGATCTTGACATCGAGCGTCAGCGGTTCACCGAGTCGTAACCGCCCGGTATACCGAATCCGGGGGAGGATGGGCGTTATGTCTGGCAGGTCTTCTTCCCCGTACGCGATCGACTGTTCTGATCTGGTTATCGATCGGGTCGGGCACGGCCTTGCCACCCGGGCCGTCGACGGGGTGAGCTTCGAACTCTCGCCCGGTGAGCTCATCTGCGTCGCGGGACCCACCGGCTCCGGCAAGTCGACGCTGGTGGCTGCTCTGGCAGGTTCTACCGATCCTTCGGTTCGAATCGTGGGCGGACACGCTTCGGTCTGCGGTGTGAACGTGCGAAAGCCGGGACGTCGGCACCGCGAGCTCACCTACCGCACGGGGTTTATCCCGCAGAGCGCCGGTGCGGATCTGCCGCCCACACTGACGATCAGCGAAGTGATCTCCGAACCCATTCTTATCCGTGAGAAGCGGGTGAACACCAAGGCCCTCGCGATCCGTGTCGCGACGCTCCTCGATGAGATGCACCTGCCGTTGGGAACCGCATCGAAGTTTCCGTATGAGCTGAGCGCCGGGATGCGCCAGCGGGTGGCGATTGCCCGGGCATTCGTACTCGAGCCGCGCGTACTCATCGCCGATGAGCCACTGGCCAACCTCGATCTCGAGGTTCGACCGGTCGTGTTCGATGCGATCACCCGTCGGCGCAAGGATCAGGGGCTCGGCGCATTGCTGGTCACGAACGACGCCGCATTCATCCGCGAGTTGAACGCGGAGACGTTGATGCTCAGGGGTGGGCACGTCGTTGCCCGCGGGGTGGGAAAGGACCTGCTCTGGGTGCCGAATGGGCAGTCCGATTCGCGCGTGCGGTGACCCGTTCGCCGCGTGGTTCGACGACACGCCCGAGGGCTCGGGCGATGTCGCAAGCACCTGCAGGAGTTTGCTAAGATTGTAGAGTTGCCTCGGCGACAGTGCCTGATCCCCAATAGCTCAATTGGCAGAGCAGCCGACTGTTAATCGGCAGGTTATTGGTTCGAGTCCAATTTGGGGAGCAAAACAGAAGGCGCCACATCCTCCGGGATGGGGCGCCTTCTCTCGTTGGGCGTGCGCGGCCGCCGCGGCGTAATCAGCGTGCGGCAGCGCCTGCTTCACCAGAAGCAGAAGAGGCCCCACCGGATGGTGGAGCCTCTTCAAAAACAGTGCGAGAAAACGATCAGCGTGTGGCGCCCTTCAGCGATCCGGTGATCTCCAGCGGTGTCTCGCCGGTCGGGTCAGCGGGGTCGGGCTCGTAGAGGACGCACTGCACGAGGCGGTCATCGGCGCTGTCCCAGGTTTCTTCTGTGGGCGTCAGCCACCAGAAGTCGAGCACGGACTCGAAGTAGTCGAATCCGACGAAGTCGGCGAACGCCGGCACGCACTGCGCCTCAACCTCGGCGGTGATCTCGTCATCGCTGGGCAGGGTGTCGCCGGTGAGCTCGAACTCAAAGAACACTTCGTTGGTGTGCGGCTCTTCGCAGGGCACGACGGGCGTGTCCTGGATCTCGCCGGCCGTGTCGCTCTCGGGCATGCAGTCGCCGACCTTGAGCGAGAAGATGTCGATCGTCGCCTCTTCGGTGACGTTGCCTCCGTCATCGCGCTGGGCGTCGCCGACGCCGAGCACCATGCTGCTGCATCCGCTGAGCGCAAGGCTCAGAGCAACCGCGGAGCCGGCAAAGGCCCAAGCCGTGCGTGTACGCATTTTCATTCGTCATTCCCTCATAGAAAGCTGTGGAGGGCAGGAAACATCAACCTGCCCTCAGTGAACGCTACTCAGCGTGAATATGCGCCGCAACTTTGAAAATGCGTCCGAAAAACGCTACGCGCTCAGCCATCCAGATCGTCGATGCCGGGCATCCAACTCGATCCGGGACGCCCCCATCCACGCTTGCGGGAGATCTTCTGCACAGTCTTCCAATCACTGTCAGACAGGCGATCGACATAGAGGATGCCGTCGAGGTGATCGAATTCGTGCTGCATGATGCGCGCACGCCACCCGTCGACCTCGATGCGCACGGGAGAACCGTCCAAATCGAGACCGGTCACGAGAACGCGGTCCGCTCGTCGCAGCGCGAAACGCTCACCGGGGAATGACAGGCATCCCTCGGATTCCTCTTCCGGGTCGGGGGAGCCGGGCTCCGGCGGTGACATCCACAGGACCGGATTGATCAGAACCCCGCGCCAGGGCTGGTCATCGTCGTCGACATACGCGTAGGTGTAAATGCGCAAGGCCACACCGACCTGAGGTGCGGCCAATCCGACGCCGGGAGCGGCATCCATCGTCTCGTACATGTCAGCCACGAGAGCGCGGATCTCGTCGTCGATCTCTTCGACGGGGGATGCGAGAGAGTGCAGAACAGGATCGCCCATGATGCGAATCGGTAGAACAGCCACGCCACAACCCTACTGTGCAGGTTACGCCCGGTAATGTTTTCCCTGTGAGTGCAAGCGTATGGATGACCGCGTCGGATGTCGGCGATCAGCTTGTCGGCGCATTTCAGAACCCGGCACTCCTGCTGGGGATCCCGCTCGCCCTCGCCGGCGCCGTGTTCATGTCGCTCGGAGCGCAGTATCAGCACCGTGGCGTGGAGAAGGTGGAGCGGCTCAGCGGCGCCGACGGTGCCATGGGCCTGAGCATCGAGCAGCTCAAGCGGTTGCTGACCCGCCCGTCCTGGATCATCGGCACCGTCATGCTGATGCTGGCCATCGTGTGTCAACTCGCCGCGCTCGCGGTCGCACCGCTCATCGTGGTCCAGCCGCTAGGGGCGATCGCCCTGGTGATCACTACGCTCCTCAACGCCCGCATCTCCGGACACACGCCCACGAAGAAATCGCTGATCGCGATCGGGGCCTGCGTCGGCGGCATCTTCATCTTCGTGTTCTTCGCTGCAATATTCGCCACCGAGCAAGAGATCGCGGATCGCGAGCTCTTCACGATTCTGGCGATCCTGCTGGTCGTGATCATCGCGCTCGGCGGATGCTGGCTGGTCCTGCGCCACCGCATGCGCGCGCTGTTCTACGTGGTCGGTGCCGGTATTCTCTATGGCTTCGTCGCGACGCTGGCCAAAGCGGTCATCAAACGGGTGCAGGCAGGGGAGTTCGACTGGATCACCCTGGTCTGCGTGATCGCACTCGTCGCGGCTTCTGCCGTCGGCGCATACTTCGTGCAGACCGCGTACAGCTCCGGCCCGCCAGACCTCGTCATCGCCGGTCTCACCGTCGTTGACCCGCTGATCGCCGTCCTGATCGGAATGCTGGTCCTCGGGGAGGCCGCAGCAGCCCCGCAGTGGGTTCTGGTGTGCTTCGCAGTGGCCGGTGCGATTGCCGTGTGGGGAGTGGTCGGACTCGCCCGGTACCACCCACAGGTCCTCAGCGAGAGCCAGGAGCTGGCCATTCGCCGCGGCAGCGACGGCACGGGAATCGTGGCCAATCCTCCGACGGAATCAGCGGACGGGAGCGCAGCCGAACTGCGCGGCGACGAAGACGGTGAACTGCGCGGTCAGTAAGCCTGATCGATGAGGTCTTCGGAGACCTCTGCGGCTGCTGCCTGGTCGACGAAGAAGATCGTGCGCTTGCGCCCCTTGGCGCCGGCTGCCGGCACATTTGTGTAGCTGGCGCCAGCGAGAGCGAGTCCGAGCGCGGAGGCCTTGTCGGCTCCCGTAAGCACCAGCCAGACCCGCTTGGACGAGTTGATGACCGGACGCGTCAACGTCACCCGCTCTGCCGGTGGTTTCGGCGAGTCCCGCACCGGCAGCGCCGCAGCATCCGTCTCGGTGACCTCGGTGCGATCCGGGAAGAGCGAGGCGATGTGACCATCGGGGCCGACACCGAGGAAGCACACCGCGAACGACGGCCACGGGTGTTCGTCGGTGCCGAACTTCTGCAGTTCGGCTGCGTAGTCGGTGGCCGCCTCATCCAAAGTCTTACCGCTGTCAGATGCGGCAACCTCGTGCACGTTCTCAGCCGGAACCGCGATGTGGTTCAGCAGCGCCTCACGGGATTGCACCGCGTTGCGATCGGCGTCATCAGCGGGAACGAAGCGCTCATCTCCCCACCAGAAGTGCACGAGTGACCAGTCGATCTTGTCGACCTTCGGGTGCTCGCGGACGGCCTGCAGTACGGAACCGCCCATAGAGCCGCCGGTGAGAGCGATGTGTGCGATGCGACCGTTCTTGGTGCGTGCCTTCACCCGGGTGAGGAAACGATCCGCGACGCGCTCGGCGAGAGCGGTCGGGGTCTGCTCCACGACGACGAGCTTCTCCGCGGATGCCACCATTGCGTTCAGTCTCCTGTCTCAGGCGCACCGAGCTTCTGCCAGCCCTCGGTGATCACTCGACCGTACAGGACGTCGGGGTCGAGGCGTCGGAGCTCCTCAGCAAGGCACTCGCGCAGGGTGCGTCGTGGTAGGTGCAGCTCATGGTCGGGCTGGCCGGGCTGCGTGAGCACAGCGACGCTGGTCTCAGGACGCTCGAGCAGGATATCGCCGCTGGCACGGGTGAGCCGTACCGACTTGATGCCTGCTTCCCAGTGGGACGGATCCTCGTACTGCCAGCGCACCGGCACATCCAACGACAACTGCAGCCAGGCGGCGAGCAAAGCGGTAGAGGGAGAAGCCGCAGCCCCCAACACCTCAGCCGAGGTGATTGTCTCGTACGGAGGCTGGTCGAGCACAGCAGCCAACTGCTCGCGCCAGTGCGTCAGACGCGTCCAGGCGAGATCAGTGTCACCCGGAGCATGCGACGTTCCGAGCAGGATGAGTTGCTCGCGCACATCGTCGCTGTTGGCGGCATCCGTGATCCGGCGCTGAGCGATGCGGCCCAGCGGCGATGCTGCCGGGTCGACCGGTGCTTGCTCCGGCCACCACGCAACCACAGGGGCATCGGGTAGCAGCAGACCTGTGACGAGGCTTTCCTCGTTGCTGGCCGCCGCGCCGTAGGCGCGCAGCACGACCACTTCACTGGCTCCGGCATCCCCGCCAACGCGGATCTGAGCGTCCAGATGAGCGTCACCTTCGCCCGTGGTGAGCACGATGACACGCATCGGATGCTCGCGCGAGGCATCGTTGGCGGCGTCGATAGCGGCCTCGGCGACGCCGTTGCGCGCTGAGATGATGAGGGTCAGAACACGGCCGAGAGCGACAGCGCCGCCCTCTTCACGGACCTTAACCAGTTGCTTGGCAACCTGGCTGACGGTGGTGTCGGGAAGGTCGATGATCACGGTCGTCTCCAAACGCGTCCGTCACGGGCAAGAAGGGCATCAGCGGATGCTGGCCCCCAGGAGCCGGGAGCATACTGCTCCAGCGGTCCGCCCTCGGCTGCCCAGTACTTCTCTACCGGATCGAGGATCTTCCAGCTCAGCTCCACCTCCTCATGGCGGGGAAACAGCGGTGGGTCGCCCAGCAGCACGTCGAGGATCAGTCGCTCGTAGGCCTCCGGGCTCGCCTCCGTGAAGGCATGGCCGTAACCGAAGTCCATCGTCACATCGCGCACGTTCGTGCCGGTGCCGGGAACCTTCGAACCGAATCGGATCGTGACGCCCTCATCAGGCTGCACGCGGATGACGAGCGCGTTCTGCCCGAGCTCAGAAGCATTGCTGCGCCCGAACAGGTGCTCCGGGGCGCGGTTGAACACCACCGCGATCTCGGTCACACGGCGGCCCAGACGCTTGCCGCTGCGGAGGTAGAACGGCACGCCAGCCCAGCGACGGTTCGCGATCTCCAGCTTGATGGCGGCATAGGTCTCGGTGATCGACTCGGGGTTCATGCCGTCCTCGCCGAGGAAACCATCGACCTCTTGGCCACCCTGCCAGCCACCGGCGTACTGCCCGCGCGCTGTCGCCTGGGACAGATCGTCTGGCAGTTTGACCGCCGCGAGAACCTTCTCCTTCTCGGAGCGGAGGTGCTCCGCCGACAGGCTGATGGGCTCTTCCATCGCGGTGAGTGCCAGGAGCTGCAGCAGGTGGTTCTGAATGACGTCGCGCGCAGCACCGATGCCGTCGTAGTAGCCGGCCCGCCCGCCCACGCCGATATCCTCGGCCATCGTGATCTGCACGTGGTCGACGTAGTTGCGGTTCCAGATCGGCTCGTACAGCTCGTTCGCGAAGCGCAGCGCCAGAATATTCTGCACCGTCTCCTTGCCGAGGTAGTGGTCGATGCGGAAGATCGAGTCGGCCGGGAAAGCCACCTCCAGCGCCTGGTTGAGCGCACGCGCCGAATCCAGATCGTGTCCGAACGGCTTCTCGATGACGACGCGGCGCCAATGATCGCTGTCGCGATCCTCACCGACGAGTCCCGAGTCTTTCAACTGCTTGGTCACCAGCGGGAAGGACTTCGGCGGGATGGACAGGTAGTACGCGTGGTTGCCCATCGTGCCGCGTTCCACATCGAGCTTCTCGACGGTTTCACGCAGCTTCGCAAAGGACTCCGGGTTGTCGAACTCACCGGAGACGAAACGGATGCCCTGCAGCAACTGCTGCCAGGTCTCCTCGCGGAACTCGGTGCGGGCATGCTCCTTCACCGCTTCGTAGACGACCTGAGCGAAATCCTGGTCCTCCCAATCGCGACGGGCGAAGCCGACCAGCGCAAAACCCGGGGGCAGCAGCCCCCGGTTTGCCAGGTCATACACCGCGGGCATGAGCTTCTTACGCGACAGGTCGCCGGTCACGCCGAAGATCACCAGGGCACTGGGGCCGGCGATGCGATTGAGGCGACGGTCATCGGGGTCGCGCAAGGGGTTATTGCCGCGCGAAACGGAAACGGTCATCGGTGCGGGAGTCTCCTACGAATTTACTTCTGGGCGGCTTCGAACAGCGCGAGCACATCGGCTGAGTCATCGGTGATGGTGAGGGTCACGACCGGACGACCGTGCTCGGCGAGCACAGCGGCATCGCCGGCAGCCTGTGCCTGGATGAGCTGGCCGAAAGTGAACGGGCGTTCGGGAATCTCAAGGTCGACGTCAGTGCGCTCCAAGATCTGCAGGAAAACACCCTGGGCCGGGCCGCCCTTGTGGTACTGACCCGTCGAGTGCAAGAAGCGCGGACCCCACCCGAATGTCGTCGGGCGGCCCGAATCGGCCGCGACAAGTTCGCGAAGGCCCTGCAGCTGCGTCAGCTCCAGGCGATTGACATATGCCTGAATCGAGACATAACCGTCCTCGGGCAGCTGCGCCCACAGGGCATCCAACACGGCCTCGATATTGCCGGAGACAGCAAGAGCAGCATCCGAGACACGCACCTCGATGCCGTTCTCCACGAACGCCGGCGCAGTCGGCTCGGGACGAGCATCCAGCAGGCCGCGGGCTGCGACCTTGGCGGATTCGACATCCGGCTGGTCGAAGGGATTGATGCCGAGAAGGTAGCCCGCGATCACGGTGGCGTACTCCCAGACCAGCAGATTCGCGCCGAGCGTGCCGCTGACGAGGATCTCGCCCTGGTGACGTTCGCGCAGGTGGAATTCGTTGGCGTCGTCGACAATGCGTACGATCTGCAGATCCGACGGCACCTCGTCGACCTCGGGCGAAACCGGAAGCAGGACGACCGGAAGGATGCCAGTGCCTTCCTTGCCGGTCGACTCGGCGATCAGCTGCTCGATCCAATCCGGTAGCCCCACGATGTGCGTGCCATCGGTGATCAGCCCGAGCTTGTCACGACGCGGGTTCGTGGCGGCGATCGCAGCGCCCAGACGCAGCGCCGGGTTGTCAGCCTGATCGACCGCGACCTGCAGCAGCGTGGCTTCTGCCTCGTCGAGAAGCTCGGCGATGTCGACACCGGCAAGTCCCGACGGAACCAGGCCGAAGGCGGTGAGCGCCGAGTAGCGCCCACCGACGTTGGGATCGGCGTTGAAGACCCGGTATCCGTCGGCGCGCGCGGCAGCATCCAGCGGCGAACCGGGGTCGGTCACGATCACGATGCGCTCGGTGGGGTCGATGCCCATGTCGCGGAATGCGGCCTCGAAGGTTCGCTTCTGCGAATCGGTCTCGACAGTGGACCCGGACTTCGACGACACGACGAGCGCCGTGTGCTCCAACCCCTCATCAAGAGCGGCCAGAACCTGTCCAGGAGCGGTCGAGTCGAGAATCGTGAGCGGGACGCCCGCGGTCTGACTGATGACCTCAGGCGCCAGAGACGACCCACCCATACCGGCGAGAACCACGCGATTCACACCCAGGGCGCGCAACTGATCCCGCAACGCGATGATCTCAGGAACCAACGGTCGCGAGACCGAAACCGCTTCGACCCAGCCCAGGCGCTTGGATGCTTCTTCCTCAGCGGCTTCGCCCCACAGTGTGGAATCGAAACCGGTGATGCGCGAAGCGATGAGATCGCCCACCAGCTGTGGGACGACCTCTTCGATCGCTGCCTTCGCGGCGCCCGAGGCGTGGATCGAGAACGTCATCGCTGCGCCTCAAGCCCTTCTGCGACCTGGGTGAGCAGGTCGTGCCAAGAGTCAATGAACTTCGTCACGCCTTCGTCTTCCAACAACTGGGTGACGTCGGTGAAGTCGATGCCGACCTCGGCGAGCCCGGCGAAGACCGCACGCGCCTCTTCGTAACCGCCAGTGATGGTGTCACCGGTGATGACGCCGTGGTCGAAGGTCGCCTCGAGAGTCTTCTCAGGCATCGTGTTGACGACGCCGGGGGCGACGAGCTCGGTGACGTACAGGGTGTCGGGCAGTGCCGGGTCCTTGACACCGGTCGAGGCCCAGAGTGGACGCTGCAGGTTTGCACCGGCATCCACAAGTGCCTTCGCACGGTCGGCGGCGAACGTCTGCTCAAACAGCTCGTAGGCGAGCCGCGCGTTGGCGAGGCCGGCCTTGCTCTTGAGTGCTTCCGCAGCGGCGGTGCCGATGACGGTGAGGCGCTTGTCGGTCTCGGTGTCCACGCGCGAGACGAAGAACGATGCAACCGAGTGGATCGTGGCGAGATCGATGCCGGCAGCCTTCGCGGTCTCCAGGCCTGTCAGGTAGGCGTCAATGACCTCGGCGTAGCGCTCGAGGCTGAAGATCAGCGTGACATTGACGCTGATGCCAGCGCCGATCGCCTGCGCGATTGCGGGAAGCCCGGCCTTGGTGGCAGGAATCTTCACCAGCAGGTTCGGGCGGTCGACCTTCTCCCACAGCTGTTTGGCCTGTGCCACGGTGCCGTCTGTGTCGTGTGCGAGGTCGGGGGAGACCTCGATCGAGACACGGCCGTCGACGTGGCCGGACTTCTCCCACACCGGACGGAATACGTCCAGAGCGGCGGCGACGTCCTGCGTGGTGGCCGCGAACACGGCGTCTTCAGCGGTGGCACCGGAGCCGGCCAGCTCGGTGACCTGAGCGTCGTAGGAGGTGTCGTTCTTGTCGGTGATCGCGTTTGCGAAGATCGTCGGGTTAGTGGTCACACCGACGATGTTGCGCGATTCGATCAGCTCCGCGAGGTTGCCGGAGTTGATGCGGGTGCGAGAGAGGTCGTCGAGCCAGATGCTGACGCCGGCGGCTGCGAGATCTGCGGTGGGGGTGCTCATGCGTTCTCCTTGATGCTTTCGCGCGCCGCCTCGACGACGGCCTCGGCGGTGATGCCGAACTTCTGGAACAGGGTCTTGTAATCGGCGGATGCACCAAAGTGGTCGATCGCGACGGAACGACCCTTGTCACCCACGATGCCGCGCCACGTCAGCGCGGATCCGGCCTCAACCGAAACACGCGCTGTGACGGCGGCGGGGAGCACGGACTCGCGGTACGCGGCATCCTGCTCGTCGAACCATTCCAATGACGGAGCGGAGACGACGCGGGCGTTGATTCCTTCGCCGGCAAGTGTTTCGCGAGCGGCAACAGCGAGCTGAACCTCAGAGCCGGTTGCGATCAGGATGACGTCCGGCGTGCCGTTGGGTGCTTCGGCGAGCACGTAGGCACCCTTGGCGGCGTTGGCAGCCGATGCGAAGACCTCGCCGGATGCTTCGCCATCACCGCGCTCGAACACCGGAATGTTCTGACGGGTGAGTGCGAGGCCAGCGGGGGAGCCGTGGCGGCGCAGTAGTTCGAGCCAGGCGGCCGAGGTCTCGTTCGCATCCGCGGGGCGCACGACGGTGAAGTTGGGGATCGCACGCAGTGCTGCGAGCTGCTCGACCGGCTGGTGGGTCGGGCCGTCTTCGCCGAGGGCGACAGAGTCGTGCGTCCACACGAAGATGCTCGGGATGTTCATCAGCGCAGCCAGACGCACAGCCGGGCGCATGTAGTCGCTGAAGATCAGGAAGGTGCCGCCGAAGGCCCGGGTCGGGCCGTGCAGCACGATGCCGTTGATGATCGCGCCCATCGCGTGCTCGCGGATGCCGAAGTGCAGCACGCGGCCGTACGGGTTGCCGGACCATTCATGGGTCGACCACTCCGCGGGGATGAAGGAGGCGGCGTTCTTGATCGTGGTGAGGTTTGACTCGGCAAGGTCGGCGGAGCCGCCCCACAGCTCAGGCAGCTCAGCAGCCAGCGCGTTGATCACCTGGCCGGATGCTGCGCGAGTGGAGACCTCCTTGCCCGCTTCGAACACCGGCAGTGCGGAGTCGATGTCGGCGGGAAGCTCCTTCGCCTCCAGGCGGTCGAGCAGCGCCTTGCGCCCGGGGTTTGCGGCGGCCCAGGCATCGAACGACTTCTGCCAGGCAGCGCGTTCCTCGGCGGCGCGATCAGCCAGAGCCCGGGTGTGTTCGAGCACGTCGTCGGCGACGACGAAGCTCTGCTCGGGGTCGAAGTCGAGAACCTTCTTGGTCGCGGCGAGCTCGTCGGCGCCGAGAGCAGAGCCGTGGATCTTTCCGCTGTTCTGCTTTCCGGGCGAGGGCCAGCCGATGATCGTCTTGAGGATGATGAGCGACGGCTTAGTCGTTTCGCCCTTCGCTACCTCGATCGCAGCGTGAAGCTCGGCGACATCTTCGATGTACTCGCCGGTCTTCTTCCAATCGACCGTCTGCACGTGCCATCCGTAGGCCGCATAGCGGGCGGCGACATCTTCGGTGAAGGCGATGTTGGTGTCGTCCTCGATCGAGATCTGGTTCGAGTCGTAGATCGCGATCAAGTTGCCGAGCTGCTGGTGGCCGGCGAGCGAGCCAGCTTCGCTGGTGACGCCCTCCTGCAGGTCGCCGTCACCGGCGATCGTGTAGATGAAGTGGTCGAACGGGCTGGTGCCAGCGGCGGCTTCCGGGTCGAACAGGCCGCGCTCGTAGCGGGCAGCGTAGGCGAAGCCGACAGCGGATGCGAGCCCCTGACCGAGCGGTCCGGTGGTGATCTCGACGCCCTTGGTGTGGCCGTACTCGGGGTGCCCCGGAGTCTTCGAGCCCCACGTGCGCAGCGACTTGAGGTCGTCGAGTTCGAGACCGAAACCACCGAGGTAGAGCTGTACGTACTGCGTGAGGGAGGAGTGACCGACCGAAAGGATGAAACGGTCGCGACCGAGCCAATCGGTGTCGGTCGGGTCGTGGCGCAGGACACGCTGGTAGAGGAGGTACGCCGCGGGAGCGAGACTCATCGCCGTACCAGGGTGACCGTTGCCGACCTTCTCCACGGCATCCGCCGCAAGGATTCGGGCGGTATCTACCGCGCGTCGATCGATCTCAGCCCACTGGAGTTCTGTCACGGTCATACCCTTTCCAACAACTACGAGGGCGCCCGAATTCCTTCAGCGCGTCCGCATCGTCACGGACAGGTGCACAGCGCCGGGCGCGCGAGTGGTTTTCAGCATAGCGCTGTGAGCGCAACCGCGAAATGCGCTTTACGTCGCGAGTCGTTCAGTTTGCTTGCCCTAGAATGAGAGGGTTGTCGTTGGTGTGCGCTGAGGAGGCGATCGTTATCTCGACCATGTCGCAGACGACGGCGGTGAACCGCTCGTTCGGTCGGACTATCAAGGCATATGTCGCGTTGACGAAACCGCGTGTTCTCGAGCTTCTTCTCGTTTCCACCGTTCCGGTCATGATCCTTGCCGAGGGCGGTATGCCGAACCTCTGGCTCGTGCTGGCCACCGTCATCGGCGGATCGCTGAGCGCGGGCTCTGCCGCGTCCTTCAACATGTACATCGACCGTGACATGGACGCGCATATGCGCCGTACCGAGAACCGGCCGATCATCACTGGCGAAGTGTCACCACGAGCAGCCCTGATCTTCTCGTGGGTGCTCGCCGTGGTATCGACTGGCTGGCTCGCGCTGACCACCAACTGGCTGACGACAGCCTTGTCGGTAGGTGCGATCTTCTTCTATGTCGTGATCTACACGCTGATCCTCAAACGCCGCACCGAGCAGAACATCATCTGGGGCGGTATTGCGGGATGTTTCCCGGTCGTCATCGGCTGGTCAGCTGTCACCGGTGAAGTCGCGTGGCCAGCGATCATCCTGTTCGCACTCATCTTCCTGTGGACCCCGGCGCACTACTGGCCGCTGTCGATGAAGTACCGCGATGACTACGTCGACGCGGATGTTCCGATGCTCGGTGTTACGCGCAACGCCTCGCAGGTGGGCCTGCAGGTGATCCTGTACGCCTGGGCGACGCTGGCATGTTCGCTGCTGCTTATCCCGGTTGCGAACATGGGGCTGGTCTATTCGGTCTCGGCAGTCGTCTTCGGCGGCTGGTTCGTGTACGAGTCGCACCGGCTGTACAGCCAGGCGGTTCGGGGGGCGAACCCGCGTCCGATGCGCGTTTTCCACGCATCGATCAGCTACCTGACGCTGCTCTTCCTCGCTGTAGCGGTTGACCCGCTGCTGCCGTTCTGATCCCACGCCTGAATACCGCCTGCGAGTGGCCATTTGTGGCGCACTTTTTCCCAAAAAGTGAGCCACGGGCGCCCACTGCTTTTCTGACAGTTGTGTCTCGGGACCTGCCTGACAGTTCTCGTGGTCTTGCACGATCCGGGGCTGGCTATGACGCTTCTCGCGCCGTAGCGGTTGACCCGCTGCTGCCGTTCTGACCCCACGCCTGAATGCCACCTGCGAGTGGCCATTTGTGGCGCACTTTTTCCCCAAAAGTGAGCCACGGGCGCCCACTCGCAAGAGGGATGCGGGGGCGCGGGGCGCGGGCGGATCAGGGGGCGGGGCGCTTGAGGCGCAGCACCACGACGGTGTACGCGGCGGCGGAGAGCGCGGCCAAAACCATGTGGATGCCGACGAGGAGTCCGGGGAGGCCATCGCGGGACTGCCACACTCCGACTGCCACCTGCACCAGAACAGCGAGGACGAGCACCAGGAGCCACCGGCGCGGCCGAAGCCGCTGCACCCAGGCGAACACTGTCAGCACCGTCAGCAGCGCCGCGAGGATGTAGCCGGGCCAGGAGTGAATGTGTGCGAGCACCGTGGCGTCGAAGCCGTCACGGATGACGTTCACATCGCCCGAGTGCGGCCCGGACCCCGTGGTGAGCACACCGAAGAAGATCGTCGCGGCCAGAGCCAGACCGGTGACGTGCGTCACGATCGCGAACCAGACGGGCACGGCGCGCTCGCGCGGACCGGGAGCGGCATCCAGGCGAACCAGGAATGCCGCGGTCGCGCACACCAGCAGCAGCGATGACACGTAATGGAACCCGACGATCGAGGGGTTCAATCCGGTGAGCACGGTGATGCCGCCGACGAAAGCCTGCGCGACAACACCGATCAGGACGATCCACGCCAGCGCGGAGAGATCGCGGCGCATCGGCGTCGTTCGAAGGGAATGCACCCCTGCGATGATCGTCACCAGCAGTAGGCCCAGGGAGAAGAACGGGAAGCCGGGAAGTCCGAGTGCCGAAGTGATCGCGAAGCATACGACGCCGACGACGATGCCGCCGCCCGCAAACCAGAGCGCCGCGCTGACGGGGCGGCGTCCACCGACCGAGTGCAGCACCAGCAGTAGCACGGCGATAGCGAGGAGCCCGACCAAGCCGGTCATCGTGCGGTTGCCGAACTCGATGATGCCGTGGATGCCCTGTTCCGGTGTCGGAACGAGCGACTCCGGTGTGCACAGCGGCCATTCCGAGCATCCGAGTCCCGATCCGGTCAGTCGAACAGCGCCGCCGGTGCCGATGATGATCACCTCGGCCAGGAACGACAACCACGCCAGAACGCGCAACGGTCGACCGATCATGGCGGATCCGCCAACGCGTTCGGGGGAGTCGGTGAGTTCTGCGGTTTCGGGCATGCGTCCTCCGGCCCGTTCCTGGCGCTGGGCACGGCCCGTTTGTCAGGGGGAACCTGTAGAATCGGATTGTTGCGATGCATGCGCTCAGCGCAAGGTGCATCACCAACAGTTTAGGCGCGAAGAATGCGTCCGTGATGAGGCCCACCAGCGGCTCCCACCCCGTATCATCTGCGGGGCTATGGCGTGCCGGGGCGGATGACACCGTTTGGGTCCAACAAGGAGAGTGTGTGATGTCGGATGTGCTGATCGACCGCCCAGAACTCGATGGTCTGGGGGTGTACGAGTTCGGCTGGCACGATGAAGACGCCGCTGGCGCCATCGCCAAGCGTGGTCTTTCTGAAGATGTTGTCCGCGGTATCTCGGGGCTCAAAAAAGAACCCGAATGGATGCTGAAGACCCGTCTGAAGGCTCTGCAGCTCTTCGGACGCAAGCCGATGCCGACCTGGGGCGCAGACCTCAGCGATATCGACTTCGACAACATCAAGTACTTCGTCCGCTCCACAGAGAAGCAGGCGCAGTCGTGGGAAGAACTCCCGGCTGAGATTCGTGAAACCTACGAGCGTCTGGGAATCCCGGAGGCCGAGCGTCAGCGTCTTGTCGCCGGCGTCGCCGCCCAGTACGAGTCCGAGGTCGTCTACCACCAGATCCGCGAGGATCTGGAGGAGCAGGGCGTCATCTTCATGGACACGGACACTGCGCTGCGTGAGCACCCCGAATTCTTCGAAGAATACTTCGGCAGCGTCATTCCCTCTGGCGACAACAAGTTCGCCGCCCTCAACACGGCCGTCTGGTCGGGTGGTTCATTCGTCTACGTCCCCAAGGGCGTCCACGTCGAGATCCCCCTGCAGGCGTACTTCCGCATCAACACCGAGAACATGGGTCAGTTTGAGCGGACGCTGATCATCGCCGATGAGGACAGTTACGTTCACTACATCGAAGGCTGCACCGCCCCGATCTACAAGTCGGACTCGTTGCACTCGGCCGTCGTCGAGATCATCGTGAAGAAGAACGCACGCGTTCGCTACACGACGATCCAGAACTGGTCGAACAACGTTTACAACCTCGTCACCAAGCGCGCTGTCGCTCACGAGGGCGCAACTATGGAATGGGTCGACGGCAACATCGGCTCCAAGGTGACGATGAAGTACCCGTCGATCTACCTGATGGGCGAGCATGCCAAGGGCGAGACGCTCTCCGTTGCTTTCGCAGGTCCCGGTCAGCATCAGGATGCTGGCGCCAAGATGATCCACATGGCTCCGTACACGCAGTCATCGATCGTCTCGAAGTCGATCGCCCGTGGCGGCGGACGCACGGGCTATCGCGGAGAAGTCCGTGTTGATCCAGCCGCGCACCACTCGTCGAACTCGGTCATCTGCGACGCACTGCTCGTTGACACCCAGTCTCGATCGGACACCTATCCGTCAATCGACATTCGTGTCGATGACGTGAAACTCGGCCACGAGGCCACCGTCTCGAAAGTCAGCGAAGAGCAGCTGTTCTACCTGATGAGCCGTGGCATGGAAGAGACCGAAGCGATGTCGATGATCGTCCGCGGCTTCATCGAGCCGATCGCACGCGAACTTCCGATGGAGTACGCAATGGAGTTGAACAAGCTCATTGAAATGGGCATGGAAGGATCGGTCGGCTAAATGGCGGCCTCTACGACAGCGCCCACCTCGGCGCAGCAGACGAACGCGCACATCGACCCGGCAGCCCAGGTGGCAGATGCTGGATTCGTTCCCGTGCAGACCCGATCCGAACGACCGCGCTCATTCGAGCCCGCCGACTTCGGAACTCCGACCGGCCGCGAGGTCAACTGGAAGCACACACCGGTTGCTCGTCTGAGCGGCCTGTTCACTCCGGCTGAATCAAATGACGGTGTCACCTACGAGATCACCAGCGGCGAGCAGTACATTGCCGACACGCTGGCCGCAGGTACAGCGCCGCGTGGCGAGTTCTTCGTTCCGGAAGACATCGTGGCAGCTGTGGCCTGGCAGGGAAGCGTCGACGGCATGCACGTGCGCATCCCGCGCAATGAAGAGGTCGCTGAACCGATCCTTGTCACGGTGACGGGCCAGGGCGCTGACAAGCGTGCCGACGCTCACATCGTGATCGAGGCGCAGGAGAACAGCGCGGCAACAGTTATTCTGCGTCACCAGGGATCTGCCCAGTACGCGCAGAACATCGAGATCATTGCTCGGGCAGGATCGCGCCTCACCGTCGTCTCCGTCCAGCGCTGGGATGACGATGCCATCCACGCCGCGTCACATCAGACGCGCGTCGACAAGGACGCACAGCTGAGGCACTTCATCGTCAGCTTCGGCGGCGGAATCGTGCGCGTGAACCCGAACCTGGAGCTGGCCGGTACCGGTTCCGAAGGCAAGATGTACGGCCTGACATTTGCAGATGCCGGACAGCACCTGGAAAGCCAGGTCTACATGCACCACAAGGGCGCTCACACCACCGGCGACGTGCTCTACAAGGGCGCGCTCCAGGGTGAGAGTGCGCGCAGCGTGTGGATTGGCGATGTTCTCATCGGACGCGATGCCACTGGCACCAGCTCCTACGAGGCGAACCGCAACCTGGTGCTCACCGCGGGCGCACGCGCCGACTCGATTCCGAACCTCGAGATCGAGACCGGTGACATCCTCGGCGCCGGCCACGCCAGCGCTACAGGACGTTTCGACGACGAGCAGCTGTTCTATCTGCAGACTCGCGGCATCTCTGAAGAAGAGGCTCGCCGTCTGGTGGTGCTCGGCTTCCTCACCGACATCGTGCTGCGCCTCGGCATCCCGTCGCTGGAAAGTGAACTGCTCGCGGCGATCGATACCGAACTCGCCGGAGTCAACGTATGAGCGCTCAGCGCGCCTGCGGCATCACCGATCTTGAGCAGGACACTCCGCTGCGCGTTGAGCTCGATGGTGTCCCGATGGCGATCGTTCTCGACTCCGCCGGTGAGATCCATGCGATCGGTGACACCTGCACCCATGGCGAGATCTCGCTGTCCGAGGGGTTTGTTGAAGGCGACACGCTGGAATGCTGGGCCCATGGCTCCGCCTTCTCGCTGCGTACCGGCATCCCCCAGAATCTCCCCGCTTATGAGCCCGTTCCGGTCTACGTCGTTGAAATCAACGGCGATGACGTGCTCATTGATCCGACCGTGACGAAGGAAGTCTGAAATGTCTGTTCTTGAGATCCGCGACCTGCACGTGACGGTCGAGACCGAGGCGGGGACGACCCCGATCCTCAACGGCATCAACCTCACCATGAAGACCGGTGAGACGCACGCCATCATGGGCCCGAACGGCTCAGGCAAGTCCACACTGGCGTACACGATCGCCGGTCACCCGAAGTACACCGTCGCCAGCGGCTCGATCACCTTCGACGGTGACGATGTTCTCGAGATGAGCGTTGACGAGCGTGCGCGCGCCGGTCTCTTCCTCGCGATGCAGTACCCGGTGGAGATCCCCGGTGTGACGGTCACGAACTTCTTGCGCACCGCAAAGACCGCGCTCGACGGTGAAGCTCCCGCGATCCGCTCGTGGACCAAGGACGTCAAGTCCGCGATGACCAACCTGCGCATGGACCCGAAGTTCGCGCAGCGCAACGTCAACGAAGGCTTCTCCGGTGGCGAGAAGAAGCGTCACGAGATTCTTCAGCTCGAGGTTCTCAAGCCGAAGTTCGCCGTGCTCGACGAGACCGATTCTGGTCTCGATGTCGACGCGCTGAAGATCGTGTCGGAGGGCGTGAACCGCGCGAAGGAGTCCACCGGACTCGGCGTGCTTCTGATCACGCACTACACCCGCATTCTGCGCTACATCCGTCCGGACTTCGTGCACGTGATCGTCGGCGGAAAGATCGTCGAAGAGGGCGGGCCTGAACTGGCTGATCGCCTTGAGGAAGAAGGCTACGACCGCTTCTTCGACCCTGCTGCGCCGATCGAAGCGTAGGCTGAGGTCATGACCGCGACGCTTGCCCCAGAGAAGTTCGACGAGGTCACCGAGGCTCTGAAGGACGTCATGGACCCGGAGCTCGGGATCAACGTCGTCGACCTCGGCCTCATCTATGACCTGAGCTGGGATGACGAGAACGATGCTCTCGTCATCCACATGACACTGACGAGCGCTGGCTGCCCGCTGACCGATGTGCTCGAAGAGCAGACGGCAGAGGCGCTGGACTCCGTCGTTGACCGCTTCCGCATCAACTGGGTGTGGATGCCGCCGTGGGGTCCGGAGAAGATCACCGATGACGGACGCGACATGATGCGGGCGCTCGGCTTCGCTATCTGACATGGAACGGCTCCGCGCTCTTTCGCTGGATGCTCTTCGCGAGCGCACCAGCGAGAAGTGGCGGGAGTACCCCGCCGATGTGCTGCCGCTGTTCGTAGCCGAAACGGATTTCGCTCTGGCGCCCGAGATCACTCGGGTGCTTGAGCGTGCCATTTCGATCGGCGACACCGGTTACGTGGCTTCACGCACCCCACTTGCCGAGGCATACACCGAATTCGCGCACCGTCGTTTCGGCTGGGCTCCGGATGCTGCACGCATGCGTTCTACTGCCGATGTGAGCATGGGCATCGTCGAGATTCTGCGGCGCGTCACATCGCCGGGCGAGCGTGTCATCGTCACGACGCCCGTGTATCCGCCATTCTTTGACCTCGTCGAAGAGGCCGGCGCCATCGTCGAACGTGTTCCGCTGCGAGACACGGGAACAGGGTGGGAGCTCGACCTCGACGGCATCCGGGCGGCACTGGAAGCCGGCGCCCGAGCGGTGCTGTTGTGCAATCCACACAATCCGACCGGCACCGTGCACTCGGCGGCATCTTTGACGGCGCTTGCTGAGCTTGCCGCCGCGCACGGCGCTGCGGTGGTGTCCGACGAGATCCATGCGCCCCTCGTGCAACCGAATACCGGGTTCCGTCCCTTCCTGTCGATATCGGATGATGCTCGCGCGGTCGGCTACGCCGTCGTCAGTGCGAGCAAGGCATTCAACCTCGCCGGTCTCAAGTGCGCGCTCATGGTGACAGCCTCTGACAACACCACTCGAGTCCTGCGGTCGCTGCCCATCGAAGTCGAGTGGCGCACCGGCCAGTTCGGGATGCTCGCCGCCGTCGCCGCATTCGCGGAAGAGAGCGACGTGTGGCTCGACAGTCTTCTGGTCACCCTTGATGAGAACCGACGGTTGGTGGCAGATCTGCTCGCCCAGCATCTCCCGGCCGCGCGCTATCGCCTGCCGGATGCCGGATACCTCGCCTGGATCGACCTTGCCGGTCTCGGCTGGGGTGACAACCCATCGAAGCGGATCCTTCGGGAGGCGAGGGTCGCGCTGCACTTCGGTCCGGCGTTCGGAGCCGAGGGGGCCGGTCACGTCCGGCTGAACTTCGGTACGAGTCCCGAGATCATCACCGAGGCCATCACTCGTATCGCCGCTCTCGACGTCAGCTGACCGCAACGCGTGCGCTGTCTGCTCGAGCGAGTCGCAGCGACAGAACGAGTATCAGCACGGCGCTGCAGGCAGTGAGCAGACTGGTACCGAACACGAGCAGCATCACGACCGCGGTCGCACCGGTGAGGATCGCGACGGACAGACGGCGAAGTGACTCTGTGGCTGCGGGTGCCCGCTGAGCCTCGATCCGCGCGAAGATCATCGCGATCGTGGTGGTGCAGGCAAGCGCTGTGGCCAGCCACAGCGGGCGGCCAATCCACCATTCGATGCTGTTCAGCTCAGGAAGGGCGATCCCGATCGACATCGCGTACAGGGCGGTCGCGCCGGCCATCGCCAGCAGTACAGGCATATGCCAGAGGTAGATCGTCATCGTGCGAGGGGTGACGAATCGCGTGAAAGCGGCAACGCGCGGGCGCCGGCTGAACTGTGCGATTTGGTCTCGGAACAGCGACAGGGCGGCAGTGTGTGCGACTCCGACGAGCAGCAATGCCGCGGTCGGTGGGTTGATGTTCGCGATGAGGTCGGGGGAGTAGATTCCGCAGACAAAGGTGAGAATCAGTGCGGTGGCGGCGGCGATGCCCGCCAGCATCCTGTGTCGTCTGCTCATCGCGTCGATGCTCCCGTCGGCGAGGAAGAAACCGAGTTGCTGCAGTGTCATCCATACGAACGCGAGGTTAATGAAACCGAGCCCATCCAACCCCGTCAGCGAACGCATGACGTCGACCGTCACGGCCGCTGCTGCGAGAGCGCCGATGGTGAGCAGGGGAGCGCGGCGGTGGGCCCCAGCCAGCGCCGGCAGCAGCGCCTGGCAGATCAGGAAGACTCCGAGGAACCACAGGGGCTGCCCATATCTGAACCCGGCAACGGCAATGAGATCGGCCGGGACGCCGGCGACGGTGAGCATGGCAAGAGCGACGCCGACGATCCCGATCGCGAAGGTGGCGGGCAGTAGCAAGCGATGGATTCGAGCTGCGATGAATTCTGCTGGGGTGCCACCTCTTTCGCGCACGCGCCGGTAGGCGAGCAGGCCCGAGAACCCCGCGATGACGAAGAACAGCGGCATGACCTGGAGGATCCAGCTCAGCGGAGCGATCCATGCCGTGCCGTCGCTGGCATTCTCGAACACGGGACCGGATGCCGTCACCGTCACCCCGACCATCATCGAGTGCAGCAGCACGACGCCCAGTACGCAGAGGGCGCGGATGAAGTCGATTCCCGGGTCGCGGGTAGTGAAGTGTCGGGCGGTCGGTGCGCTGCGCTGGGGTGCCTCGGCGATGGCCATGGGGTTCCTCCTCGGTGACTGTTCGAGGAGACTATGGAGTCGCTGTGTAGCCGCACATCACCCGGAGGTGTCGAGTGACCCCCTACCCAGGTGGCAGAGGCGTCAGGCGGGTTCGACCAAGCCGGTGTCGTAGGCGAATATCACGGCTTGAACGCGGTCGCGTGCGCCGACCTTGGCCAGTACCTTGCCGACATGCGTCTTGACGGTCTGCTCCGCAATGAAAAGCGCGGATGCGATCTCGCTGTTCGAATTTCCCTGACCGAGGAGAATCAACACCTCGCGCTCGCGCTCGGTGAGTTCGCTGAGCAGATGGGCGGATGCCGTGGTGCGTGGCTTCTGCGCGGCAAATTGCGCGATCATGCGACGCGTCACGCTCGGCGACAGCAGCGCGTCACCTGCGGCGATCACGCGCACGGCGTGGACGAGCTCTTCTGGCAGGGCGTCCTTCAGGAGAAACCCACTGGCGCCAGCCTGAAGCGCGTCGTACACGTAGTCGTCGATGTCGAAAGTGGTCAGCATCAAGATGCGCGGTACCTTCGCCGCGGGATAACCGTCACCGAGGATGCGTCTGGTCGCTTCAATACCGTCGAGTTTCGGCATCCGCACGTCCATCAAGATCACGTCCGGGTCCACGCGGGTGCTGACCGCAACTGCTTCTGCGCCGTCGGCGGCTTGGCCGGTGACGGTGATGCCGTCGTGGGCATCCAGCAGGGCAGCGAATCCGGCGCGGACCATCGCCTGGTCGTCGGCGATGAGTACTTCGATCGTCACAGATTGCCTTCCGCGGGAGGGGAGAGGGGGTTCTTCGGCACGCGTGCGGCGACTGTCCAGCCGCCGTCAGCATCATCGCCTGCCTGGATGCTCCCGCCGAGTAGCGTCGCACGCTCGGTCATACCGCGCAAACCATGGCCGCCGGGATGCCCCATCGTCACGGTGGCGGTCTGGCTCGCCGCCGGGTCGCCGGCCTGAGGAGAGTGAACATTATGGACGATCAGCACGATGTCAGAATCGTCATCTGTCACGGTCACGGAAATTGCGGTGCCGGGCGCGTGGCGCACAGCATTGCTCAGTGATTCCTGGACGATGCGGTAGACGGCGAGCCCGGTCGAAGCGCTCACATCTTCGCCGGCCGTGTGGTGGATCAGTGAGACGGCGGCACCGGCGCGCCTGGTGGCATCCACAAGCGCGGCGATGTCATCGATTCCCCGTTGCGGGGCGAGGTCGGCAGCGTGGTCTTCCATGCGCAGTACGCCCAGGATCCTGCGCATCTCGGAGAGCGATTCACGGGCCGAGGCGGCGATGGATTCGAATTCGGCGGCGCTGGAGGGTGCGAGATCGGGAACACGGTAACGCGCGGTGGATGCCTGCACCTGAATCAGAGAAAGGCTGTGGGCCACGACGTCGTGCAGTTCTCGTGCGATCCGTGTGCGCTCTTCAACGAGTTCGCGCCGGGACTGTTCCTGCGCGGTAAGTGCGCGTTCGCGCGTGAGTTCGTCCCCCAGCCGCAGGCGGCCGACGAGCAGGAAGGAGAGCAGGTAGACACCGGTCAGGATTGAGGTGGTGACGATGAGCGAGTTACCGCTCGGGATTGCCGGGAGCATCACCGACGCGATCACTCCGGCAACGGCACCGACGATCAGCTGAATGAGTCCATATCGCCACCCGTGGCGGAACGTGACGCTGGCGACCATGATCGCGAAGGCGATGAGCAGAGGAACCGACCAGGGCCACGGGGCTGCCACGACCATCTGGCGGGAGACCATAAGTGGAATCAGCACGGCCGATGCCGTGAAGCCGATCATCGCGACTCGAGGGTAACGGAGCGAGACGAGCGGAGCGGCCACGGCGATCGCGCCCAGCAGCATCGTCATAGCAACCGGACTGCCGTAGAAGGTGACGTGCACCGGAACCAGCACGCTGTACAGCGCAACAGCGGCCGTCGTCAGAATCACGATGAGGGCGGTGTGCCGGTTGCGCGGCCACGGCCACCGGCGCTGTGCGGCGGGTTGCGGCGCAGCGCGCTTCTTCGACCTCATGGAAGTCATCCTTGCACCTGCGCAGGCTGCGACTCGTGCATCTCGATCTCAGCCGGGGTCGGGGCATCCGTATCCGCGCTTTCGCGGCGCCGACGTCGTAGGGCGATGATGCGATCGATGATCACGCCGAGGAGGAGAGCGAACGCGACACCGAAGACGGCACTCAGGAGTGGCTGCTCTTTCAGCCAGTGCCCGGCCAGGAGCCCGATGCCCGCGCTGTATGCGGCCCAGGTGATGCCGCCGAGGATGCTGAAGGGCAGGAAGCGCCGCCACGGGTAGCTCAGCGCGCCGGCTGACATATTCACGGCCACGCGTCCGACCGGGATGTAACGGGCACCGAGGATGAGGCCGGCGCCGTTGCGTCGGAGTGTGCGCTGTGCGCGTTCGAAGGCGGCGGCGACGCGAGGACGGCGCATCCAGGCGAATCGGGTGGTTCCGATTGTGCGGCCGATTGCATACGCCAGGTTGTCTCCAATCATCGCGCCGATAGCGGCGACGCCGATCAAGAGGGGCAGATTCGTTTCACCGGTGGATGTCGCAACCGCAGCGGCTGCGACCAGCACCGTCTCGCTCGGGATCGGAGGGAAGAAGCCGTCGAGCACGGCCGTGGCGAACATAACAAGATAGAGCCACGGGGATGCGGCAGCCTGCATGATGAGGTCGTTGATGATGTCCACCCGTAGAACCTATGGTTTGCGCTGCTACGACCACATCACCCTGAGGTATCGAACGCGTCATACTTCAGAGGGGTCTTTGCATCGGGGGCTGTCGGCGTCTTACCAGCGCGGGAGACCTATACTGGGAGGCTGGCCCATCGGCCAAATTCCCCTGACGAAACGGACTTCCGCTGTGCTTGCCGTGCACGACCTCGAGATTCGCGTTGGCGCCCGCCTCCTGATGGAGAACGTGTCCTTTCGCGTCTCTGCCGGCGACAAGATCGGGCTGGTCGGACGCAACGGTGCCGGCAAGACCACTTTGACGAAGGTGCTTGCCGGTGACCTGCCCCCGGCAGACGGCAACGTGGCCCGATCCGGTGAGCTGGGCTACCTTCCGCAGGATCCGCGTACCGGCGACCCGGAGATGCTCGCACGCACGCGTATTCTGGATGCTCGTGGACTCGGATCCATTCAGCTCAGCATGGCCAAGGCCAGCGAGGATATGGCATCCGCTGATCAGGCCGTCGCCGATAAGGCGATGCGCAAGTTCGGCAACCTGATGGAGCGCTTTGAAGCGTTAGGCGGGTATGCGGCTGAAGCTGAAGCGGCCTCGATCGCGAACAACCTGTCGCTACCGGATCGCATCCTCGACCAGCCGCTGTCATCGCTCTCCGGTGGTCAGCGACGCCGCATCGAACTCGCTCGCATTCTGTTCTCCGATGCCGAGACGATGATCCTCGACGAGCCGACCAACCACCTGGATGCCGACAGTGTCGTGTGGCTGCGTGAGTTCCTGAAGAACTACCGCGGCGGGCTGATCGTGATCAGCCACGACATCGAGATCGTCGGCGAGACCGTCAACCGCGTGTTCTATCTCGATGCGAACCGTCAGAGCATCGACATCTACAACATGAACTGGAAGAACTACCTGCGTCAGCGGGTAGCGGACGAAGAGCGCCGCAAGAAGGAGCGCGCGAACGCCGAGAAGAAGGCGACCTCGCTGCAGCAGCAGGCTGCCCGCTTCGGCGCCAAGGCGTCTAAGGCCGCCGCAGCGCACCAGATGGTTGCGCGCGCGGAGAAGCTGCTTGCTGGTCTCGATGACGTGCGTGAGACGGACAGGGTCGCGAAGCTGCGGTTCCCGAAGCCGGCTCCGTGCGGAAAGACGCCGATGATGGCTACCGGTCTGTCGAAGTCGTACGGCTCCCTGGAGATCTTTACCGACGTTGATCTCGCTATCGATCGCGGCTCCAAAGTGGTCGTGCTCGGACTCAACGGTGCCGGAAAGACGACACTGCTGCGGATGCTCGCCGGTGTCGACGAGCCGGACACCGGGCAGCTCGAGCCTGGTTTCGGCGTGAAGATCGGCTACTACGCACAGGAGCACGAGAACCTCGACGTGGACCGTTCGGTGTTGCAGAACATGGTGTCTGCGGCCCCGCACATCACCGAGATGGAGGCGCGTCGCGTGCTCGGCTCGTTCCTGTTCACCGGGGATGACGTGCTGAAGCCGGCCGGTGTCCTCTCCGGTGGCGAGAAGACCCGTCTGTCGCTGGCGACCCTGGTCGTGTCATCCGCGAACCTGTTGCTGCTCGATGAGCCCACGAACAACCTCGACCCGGCGTCGCGCGAGGAGATCCTTGACGCGCTCGCACACTATGAGGGTGCTGTGGTTCTGGTCTCGCACGACCCGGGGGCTGTGCAGTCGCTGAACCCCGAGCGCGTGCTGATCCTGCCCGACGGTGTCGAAGACATCTGGAACCAGGAGTACCAGGACCTCATCGAGCTCGCGTAGCCGCGCGCCGCGCGCCGCGCGTTGCCGCCGCCGCGAGAAACGTCGTCTCGCATGAGAAACGTGTTGCTACGCCATTTCTCATGCAGCAAGGCATTTCTCGTGGCTCGTTCACTTCTCCAGTCGCGAGATATGCATAGCGACCTGCTCAAAGATCGTGGACTGGACGGCGAGGGAACTGCGCCAATCCGCGAGTCGGAGAGAATGGTTGGCATCTGGGATCTCGAGCAGCGTGGCACGCGTACCCGTGATGGCATCGGGGATCCAGTGGCGATCGCGAGTCCCGCCTACGGCAAGGTGGCGCGCGTCAGCGAGCGAGACAGCTTCGGCGACCGCCGACCGGTTGAGTAGCGGCGTGAGCCAGATACCAGGGATGCCGCGGGTGACGGCGTACGGAAGTGCCAGCGTGCCGAGTGACTTCGCAACGATTAGGTCGAGTTGGGAGCCGGCTTCGGTTGTCGCGGCATCCAGCGTGTGCTCAATGAGCATTTCCGGAGTCTCGAACTCGCTGTCTTTATCGGTCCAGTCGGCGGTGATAACACGCCACCCACCGGCCAGGAGGATGCCGACGCTCCAGTACAGGAGCGGGGCCTGCACGGTGTACCCGACGCCTGGCAACACGAGTGCAACGGGGGTGTCAGGGGAGGCTTCTGAAGAGAGGTCGGTGAGGGTAGCCACCCATCAACGCTATCGTCGAAGCATGGCGGATCACCAGCAACTGGCGCAGTCATTCGAGAACATCGGCGAAGAGTACGAGCGGTACCGACCCGGATTTCCGGATGCTGCCGCCGAGGTGATCATCCCGACCCGCGTCGCCGCGGTACTGGACCTCGGAGCAGGCACAGGCAAGTTCACCGAACTGTTGTTGAGCCGCGCCGAGCGAGTGTTCGCCGTGGAGCCGTCTCTTGCGATGCTCGACGTCCTGCGGGCGAAGTTGCCCGAAGTCGAAGCGATCGTCGGGGGAGCGGAAAACGTTCCGCTGCCGGATGCTGCGGTCGACGCGGTGACGGTGGCCCAGGCGTTCCACTGGTTCGACAGGGAGAAGGCGTGCGCTGAGATCTCGCGCGTGCTGGTGCCGGGTGGCATCCTCGGGCTGCTGTGGAACCACTCGGATCCAGATTGCACGTGGGACCATGCCTGCCATCGAGTGGCGCATCCAGCAGTAGCTGAAACTGACGGCACGACTGAGTCCGCAGCAGAGGAATTACCCGGGTTCGTTTTCGAGAAGCAGATCCAGATCCGTTGGAACGAGCAGATCACGCGGGCGGACTACCTCAGCCGATGGCTCACCGTCAGTAGCTTCCTCGTTGCCGGCGAAACGACCCGTGGGCGCATGCTCGCGCAGCTCGAGGCCATTCTCGACGCTGACCCGCAGACCCGTGGCCGCGAGCAATTCGACTTGCCGATGCTCACCGACGTGTTCGTGTACCGCTCCGACGCCTGAGACTCAGCGGACGCGCGTCAGACCATATGCTCGGCGCGGCCGTTGATGTCGAAGGCTGTGCCGAGCGGATGCCTCAGCTCCAGCGTCTCGGCAGGATTCAGGCCGCGCAGCTCGGCGCGCAGCATCCGCCCGATCATCTCGTGCGAGACGATGAGAGGCAGTCCATCCGCCTCCCACCCGCACGCGGACAACGCAACGCGAGCTCGTCCACGAGCCTGTGCATAGCTCTCGCCGCCAGGGAACGCCCAGCCATAGCGGTTCTCCGCCCGCTCCTCGCGGGCGCCCGGGAATGCCTGTTCGATCTCGGGGCGGGTCATCCCGGCCATATCCCCGAGATCGAGTTCTGCGAGCTCGGGCATCTCGACGATCTCGGTACCGAGACGCTCGGCGATGACGACGGCCGTTCGCAGCGCCCTGCCCAGCGGGCTCGAAAAGACCATGCTGACCCCGTACGGCACGAGACTGTCAGCGAGACGGGCTGCCTGGGCGATTCCCTCACGCGTCAGCGGCGAATCCCGCTGTCCGTGCAGCCGTCCCTCGACATTCCATTCCGCCTGCGCATGACGAGCCAGCAGTACACGTTCTGGCACTCGTCGATCCTGCGGAATCATGCCCTCAGGATGGCATAAGCCCTGGCGCTGCGTGAAGCCGGCACCGCATCACGAAGAACTGCTCTACTTCACTCCGAGGAACGTGCGATCAGTCAGCACGATCGGACCATCAGCGGTGATCGCCACCGTGTGCTCAGAGTGAGCGCCGCGAGAGCCATCAGCGCTGCGCAGTGTCCAGCCGTCTGCATCGGTGCGGAGTTCGTCGGTGGTGGCGAGGAACCAGGGCTCCAAGGCCAGCACGAGTCCATCGCGCAGCGGGAAGCCCCGACCAGCGCGACCGTCGTTGGCGACGTGCGGGTCGCCGTGCATGGTGCGGCCGACGCCGTGCCCGCCGAAGTCGGTGTTGATGGAGTAGCCCTCGCCGTGCGCGATCGCGGCGACCGCCGCAGAGATGTCGCCGATACGATTGCCGACAGTCGCGGCAGCGATTGCAGCATCCAGAGCGCGCTCCGTCGTATCGATCAGACGCAAATCCTCATCGCGCGGCGTGCCGACGATGAAAGAGACGGCAGAGTCGGACACCCAGCCATCCACCGCGACCGCGAAATCGAGCGAGACCAGATCGCCGTCGCGCAGCGTGTAATCGTGGGGGAGCCCGTGCAGTACGGCGTCGTTGATCGAGGTGCAGATCACCTTGCCGAAAGGCCCGTTGCCGAACGACGGTGCGTAGTCGATGTAGCAGGACTCAGCCCCCGCCTTGCGGATCAGGTCGTGCGCCTTGCGGTCGATGGAGAGCAGGTTCGTACCAACCTTAGTCTCATCGCGCAGCGTCGCCAGGGTCTCGGCAACGAATCGTCCCGCCGCTCGCATCTCTTCAATCTCAGCAGGAGTGCGCAATTCGATCATGGGTGTTCCTCTCGTCCTCTCTATTCTCGTTGATCCTGGCTGTGGTCGCTCACAGCGAACATTGGTGACGCACATAGAAGTGCGACGTACGATCGTGACATGTGGTTGCGACGTGCACTGTACAGCTGGCTCTTTCCGGCCGCGGTTGTGCTGCCGCTGTGGCTGCTGATTGGCTGGGGCATCTTCAACGCGGGCGGCTGGGCATTCCTCTGGGTGCTGTTCATCGCGATTCCGTCTGTGTTCCTCGGACAGTTAGTGTTGACCCTCCTGGCACGGGCGCGCGCATCAGTGCGGGAAACCCGGATGCTGTCGTGGTGGGACGTGCTCGGTTTCGGCGTGTGGCACGCCCTGACGATTGCGGTCGGCTTTTACCCGCAGGCGTGGTTCCCGCTGCTGCTGACCGGCGCGATCGCCGCGGCCATAGCGATGTTCTGGCTGATGCTCTGGCAACTGTGGAATGAGGCTCGCAGCGCGAGTGTCGGCATCCGCGTCACGCCGACGATGGTGACGGATTCTGAGCCGGATGCCTGGGACCAGGCCTTTCGCCAGCAGGAAGTCATCATCGTGAAGGAAAAGCCGGTAGCCGAACCCTGATCTGCGGTTTGGTGCGGTGCGTGTTCCGTGCGAGAATGGATCGTTGTGCCGTGACCGGCTCTGCCTCAGGGGAGCCCGCGGTCGTGTCAAGCGCCGTTCAGCACACACCTACGTATTCCTTCCATTTCATGCATCCGACCTGTGGCGAGTGCAGAGAGAGACGATCATGCAGATCCTGGACGCCGTCGACGCGGCTTCGCTCCGTTCCGACATCCCCGACTTCCGTCCCGGCGACACCGTCAAGGTGCACGTCAACATCACTGAGGGCTCGCGCTCTCGTATCCAGGTATTCCAGGGCATCGTCCTCGGCCGCCAGGGCGATGGCGTGCGCGAGACCTTCACGGTCCGCAAGGTCAGCTTCCAGGTGGGCGTCGAGCGCACCTTCCCGGTGCACTCCCCGGTGCTCGACCGCATCGAGGTCGTCACCCGTGGAGACGTGCGCCGCGCGAAGCTCTACTACCTGCGCAAGCTGCACGGCAAGAAGGCCAAGATCAAGGAGAAGCGCGACAACTGATCGCGATATTCTTTCAAGCACCCCGGGACACAGCGTCTCGGGGTGCTTTTGTTCGGCCTGGAGTATGGGAACCTTGAATGAGCCGTCAGTGCGCGGTGTGAAGCTCCCCGTGAAGGAACGCGATGACGACTGAATCCGCCCGTGAGGTCCCCGGTAGGAGGCGCCGCGGATTCTGGATTTTCTTACGTGACGTGCTGGTGATCATCGTGATCGCCGCTCTGGTGTCGTTCCTGGTGAAGAGCTTCATCGTGCGCTCGTTCTACATTCCCTCCGCATCCATGGAGCGCACGCTCCTGGTGAACGACCGAATCTTGGTCGATGAGCTGACGCCGCGCTGGACGGGATACGAACGCGGCGACGTGGTCGTGTTCGAGGATCCGGGCGGGTGGCTGCCAGCGCAGGTGCAGAAGCCGGCGGGGCCACCGCTGATCGAAGCGATCGATTCGTTGCTCACGGTGATCGGGCTGAGTTCGTCCGACAGCGAAGATCACCTCGTCAAACGCATCATCGGTACCGCCGGCGACCACGTGGTCTGTTGCAACGCGCTCGGTCAGATCGAGATCAACGGGGCGCCCGTTGATGAATTGTCGTATCTGAACCTGCCCGAGGGGGACACCGCCGCATCCAACGAGCCCTTCGATGTCACCGTGCCCGCGGACTCACTGTGGCTGCTCGGTGACAACCGCGACCGATCGCAGGATGCTCGCGCCCATCAAGACCTGCCCAGTGGTGGTTTCGTGCCCCTGGACAACGTTGTCGGCAAGGCCTTCTTGACGACGTGGCCGCTCGGACGCATCGGCACGATCGATGGACATCATCCCGTATTCAACGGGGTTCCGGAGCCAGAATGACGGTAGTCGCGCCCACCCTGCGTCTGGAGCGCAAACTCCTGGCCGAGTACGACCTGATCATCTCGCTCGATGAGGTCGGGCGCGGTGCGCTGGCAGGCCCGGTCGCCGTCGGTTCGGCTGTGATGGATGCTGCCGGGGCCCGCCGCCGCGTGCCGGAAGGCTTGCGCGACTCGAAGCTGGTGACCGAGAAGCGTCGTCCCGATGTCGCCGCCCGTGCCGCAGCCTGGGTGCCGGCATCCGGTGTCGGCTGGGCGAGCGCCGCCGAGGTCGACGAGGTCGGAATCATCCGCGCACTGGGGCTGGCCGCATCCCGGGCAATCGACGCCGTGGTCGTACAGGGTGTGTCTCTCGAGCGCACGCTGGTGATCCTGGACGGCAACCACGATTATGTTTCGGCCGTGCACCCGGTGCCCCTGCAGGTGCGCTCGGTGATCAAGGGAGACCGGGACTGCGCCTCCGTTTCGGCAGCATCTGTGATCGCCAAAGTGGCGCGAGACACACACATGGCCGAGCTGCATGAGCAGCACTCGCCGTACCAGTGGAATCGCAACAAGGGCTACGCCAGCGCCGAGCATCGCGCCGCGATCAGAGACCGGGGACTGTCTCCGTTTCATCGGTCGTCGTGGGCGATAGCCGATGCGCCGACCCTGTTCTGAGCTTCCCAGCGCAGGAACTCATAGGATGGACTCATCATGGATGAAGAGGCATTCGACGACTACGACCGCGAACTCGAACTCGCACTGTTTCGCGAGTATCGCGATGTCGTAGGGCAATTCGCATACGTAGTGGAGACCGAGCGCAGATTTTATCTCGCCAATGAGGTGAATGTTGTCCGTCGTGACACCGAGCATGACTTCTATTTCGAGCTTTCGATGAAGGATGTCTGGGTCTGGGATATTTACCGTGCCGATCGTTTCGTCAAGGCCGTGCGCGTGCTCACATTCAAGGACGTCAACGTTGAAGAGCTCCAGCGACGAGAATTCGAGCTGCCAGAGGACCTGTCGCTGGACGGCAAGTAGTTATCCCCATTTCGGGTTCTACGAGGATTCTGCACGGTTCGTGTAATCGCGGGGTACCCGCACTCCTGGGTTTGAGCATGCTGTCGTCATGGCAGCGAAAGACGACCTCGGACGCGCGGGTGAAGAACGCGCGGCGCAGCATCTGATCGAGCGCGGGTATCAGATTCTGGCGCGTAACTGGCGGTGCTCGCAGGGCGAGATCGACATCGTCGCAGAGCGCGATGGAGCACTGTGCATCGTCGAGGTGAAGACCCGCCGCAGTATTGATTTCGGGCATCCCTTCGAAGCGGTCGATGAGCGCAAGAAGGAGCGCCTCTGGCGGCTGGGGTACGCCTGGTGCCGAGATCATGCCGACCTCGCCAAGAATCGGATGCTGCGCATCGATGTGATCGGGATCATCGGCGCAGACCCCACTGCAGGTCAGCTCGAGCATCTGGTGGATCTGCGATGAGGACGGCGCGAACCTGGGCGGTCGCGCTGACGGGCGTGGACGGTCACCTGGTCGAGATCGAAGCTGACGTGTCGAATCAGACGCCGGGATTCAAAATCGTCGGGCTGCCGGACAAGGCACTGGGTGAAGCGGCTCAGCGCGTGCACAACGCGGTGACGAACGCCCAACTCGAGTTGACGCGCCAGCGACTTACCGTGAACCTGTCTCCGGCGAGTCTGCCCAAGCACGGCAGCGGGTTCGACCTGGGCATCGCCATCTCTGCGGTGGCAACCGGGGGAGTGCTGAATGCCTCATCGATCGCCCGCACGGTGCATATCGGAGAGCTCAGTCTGGACGGACGGGTGCGCCCGGTTCCTGGGGTGCTTCCGGCCGTCTTCGCCGCTTCGCGCGCCGGGTTCGATCGCGTGATCGTCCCGCACGCGAACGAGGCGGAAGCCAACCTCGTTCCGGGTATGCGCGTGCAAGCGGCCACCACACTGGCAGAGGTGGCGATGTGGCACGGAGCTGACATCGCGGTAGCCGAGGTTGAACCCGTAGCAGGCGCTGCCGCGGTGCCGCGTGAGACAGATCTTTTGGACCTGGCAGATGTTGTCGGCCAGGAGGAAGCTGTGGAGGCGTTGATAGCCGCGGCCGCGGGCGGGCATCACATTCTCATGAGCGGCCCGCCCGGGGCGGGAAAGACGATGCTCGCACGGCGTTTGCCCGGCATCCTGCCTCCGTTGTCAGAATCGGCCGCGCTGGAAGTGGCGGCGATCCGCTCGCTCGCGGGTGCGATGGTGAGCGAGCTCGATGATGTGCCGCCACTGGAAGCACCCCATCACAGCGCCTCGGTCGCGGCGCTCGTCGGCGGTGGATCGCGCACGGTGCGCCCGGGAGCGATTGTGCGGGCACATCGTGGGGTGCTGTTCTTGGACGAGGCCGCCGAGTTCTCACGCGCGGCATTGGATGCCCTGAGACAACCGTTGGAATCGGGAAGCATCGACATCGATCGGGCCGGATTTCATGCTCGGTTTCCGGCGAGGTTCCAGCTCTCCCTGGCGACGAATCCGTGCCCATGCGGAAACTACGGCGTGCGTGGTGCAGAGTGCATCTGCCCGCCGATCGCGATTCGCCGCTACTCCGCTCGATTGTCCGGCCCGCTGCGTGACCGGATCGACATCGATCTGCAGGTGGCTCGGGTGGCCGCGTCTCGGGCGACCTCCACCGAGCGATCAGCGATGACGACAGCACATGCTCGTGAGCTGGTGGTGGCAGCGAGGAAACGTGCTGCGAATCGTTGGGCAGGAACGCCCTGGACGATGAATGCCGAAGTGGCCGGTACGTGGCTACGGCAGGGGGAGATTCGCCTGCCGTCGGATGTGCGCGGGCCGCTGGATCGAGCACTGGAGCGTGGTCAGCTCACACTTCGAGGCTATGACCGTGTTTTGCGGCTCGCTTGGACGATGGCGGACCTTGCGGCGGTGGACACCCCAGGATCGGACGAGTTGGGACGGGCGTTGTTTCTGAAGAGAGGACTGATCGCATGATGGAGGCGCTGCTCGGCGACACCGAGACTCGGAGGGCCGCAGAATCCGCACGCCCGGACACTCACCCGACCGAAACGCTGGCGCGGGTCGCCTGGAGCATCATCGCTGAACCCGGCGATGGGGTGGCAGGCGCCCTGATCGAGCAGCTGGGCGCAGTGGACGCGCTGCAGTTCGCCCTGTCGAAGCAGCATCTATCGGAAAAAGCGATCGATGAGGCACGAAAACGGTGGATGCCGCGTGCACACCCTCGGGCGGTGACGGAGGCGCTGCGAGGCGCCACCGAGGTCGCGGCGCGGTTGCTGCTTCCCGGTGACGCTCAGTGGCCGCAAGCCTTGGCAGATCTGGGCGAGCACGCACCCGCAATGCTGTGGGCGCGAGGTGCATCCCACCATCTCTCGTCTCCGAATCCGGTCGCGATCGTCGGCGCACGTGCGGCGACCGCGTACGGGGAATCCGTGGCGGCAGAACTCGCCGGTGACCTCGCGGCGACCGGCACACTGGTGGTCTCCGGTGGCGCCTATGGGATCGACGGCGCTGCACATCGCGCCGCGATGGGCGCCGGCGGTGCGACAGTTGCATTTCTCGCCGGCGGCGTTGACCGGGCGTATCCCGCCGGGCATCAGGATCTGTTTCAACGAATTCAGGCGGCCGGTGCGATCGTCAGCGAGCTGCCCTGCGGTGCAGCACCGACGAAATGGAGATTTCTTGCTCGCAATCGGCTCATCGCCGCGCTGGGGGCGGCCACCGTCGTCGTCGAGGCCGGATGGCGCAGCGGATCCTTGAACACCGCCGGGCACGCATCGACGCTGGGGCGACCTCTGGGGGCGGTGCCTGGTCCGGTGACTTCGGCAGCGTCGGCGGGATGCCATCGGTTGCTGCGCGAGTACGACGCCCAGTGCGTCACGAATGCGCAAGAGGTGCGTGAGCTGCTCGGGATGACTGAATCGGCACCGGCCGCACCGGAGAGCACTAACCCGGATCAGGTGCGACTGCTGGACGCCCTGAGCACGAGAACGGCGCGAAGTGCCGGGGATCTTGCGGCACGATCGGGTCTCGACGCGGGCCGTGTGGCAGCAATCCTCGGTCTGCTCGCGCTTGAGGGGATCGCTCAGCGGACCGACGCCGGATGGCAGCGCGTGCCGATATGAGTGGGGCAGCAGATCATGGCAGCCGGTAGCCGGCGCCGCGAACGGTCTGGATCTGTCCGGTGCCGAGCTTCTGACGGAGGTAGCCGATGTAAACATCGACCACGTTGGAGCCGGGGTCGAAGTCGTATCCCCATACCCGGCTGAGCAGCTGTTCGCGGCTGAGAACCTGGCCGGCGTTGCGGACGAGCTCCTCGGCCAGGGCGAACTCGCGCGCGCTGAGTTCGACATCAACCGCGCCGACGCGGGCGCGACGGGTGCGCACGTCCAGATGCAACGCACCATGCGTCAGGTCAGTCGTGGCGCCAGCCTCGTCCCGTCGCATCCGCAGTCGGATGCGCGCGAGTAGCTCGTCGAAGCGGAAGGGCTTGCCCAGGTAGTCATCCGCGCCGCCCTCAAGCCCGGCGATCGTGTCGTGCAGTTCTACCCGGGCGGTGAGCATGATCACCGGCAGCCGCGAGCCAGAGCCGCGCAACTGCTCGAGGACCTGGAAACCATCGAATCCCGGCAGATTGACATCGAGCACCATCAGATCGAACTCATCAGTCTGCGCAAGGTGGAGTGCCTCGGGCCCGGTCGCTGCGACGCGTGTGGCAAAGCCGGCTGCGCGCAGCCCCTTCTCGATGAAGCCGGATATGCGCGGCTCGTCATCGGCGACAAGGATGGATGCCACAGGTTACTTCCTTCGATCGATCATCGGGTCGGGGTCGGGGTCGGGGTCTGGATCGGGGTCTGGCCCGGGCAGAGGTGGTCGTGGTGGGATCACTGGGCCGTCGGGCGGTGGCGCAGCAGTTGGACCCGCGCCTCGGGGAACGCTCAGAACGAACACGGCACCACCGCCGACAGCATCCTCGACCCGCACGGTCCCGCCGTGCGCGCGCGCAATCACCTGCACGATGTTCAACCCCAGGCCGCTCCCGGGCTTGTCTGCGGCGTTGGAGCCGCGGTGAAAGCGCTCGAATATCTGACTCTTCGCATGCTCAGGAACGCCCGGGCCGAAATCACGAACCCAGAACTGCACGTGCTCGCCGGCATCGGAAACGCCGATCTCCATCCGTCCGTCGGCATGTGTGACGACGTTCTGCGCGAGTTGCAGCATGGCTTGGGTTATCCGGGCCGAATCGAGCATCGCCGTGCCTCCGGCTGCGTCAGCCACAGACACATCAGCACCGTCGATTCCACTCGCTTTGCGTGCGATCTGCGCCAGCAATTCGGCAACATCCATCGCATGCGGATCGATCGGTTTCGGGCCGTGCAACGCAGCAGCACCGGCCAGATCCTGCACGAGATCGGCCATTCGATCCAGCTCATCCATCGCCAGCGCCCGGGTCTCCCGAGCATCCGTCGGATCGTCCGGATTCATGACCTCGATGTTCCCCCGCACGATCGTGATCGGGGTCTTGAGCTCGTGGCCGACGTCGCTGAGCAGCTGTCGCTGCGAGTCGAGTGCAGCATCGATGCGATCGAGCATCGCGTTCATTGTCTCGGCAAGCTCGGCCACATCGTCGTTTCCCACGATGTCGAGGCGCTCGTTGAGATTCTGAGCCGAGATCCGCTCTGCGGTGGTGCGCATCTGGCGTAGCGGACGCAGCAGACGCGTTGCAACGATCGTGCCGGTGGCAGCGACAACGACGATGACGATGAGAGACGCGATCACAAACATCCGCACCGGTTCGTTGAACTCGGCAAGCTCCGCTTGCAGGTCATACACCATGACGAAGACGACTTCTTCTGGCGCAGACGATCTCTCGACGGAGACAGTCGTCGCCAGATAGCGCCACGCCACACCCCGCTCAGCGTAGGTGCCGATGATCGCCTCGCCGGGGTCGAGTTCCCGATCCACGTGGGCCGCGAACATCCCCTGATACTGCAGATCGAGATCCAGATCGAACCCGGGCACGAAAGTGATCACGCCGTTGACGAGTCCCATGGCGCCGGTGTTGTCATCCGGGCTCATCCGCTGCACGACGACGGCCAGTGCGTCCGAGGACGATGCCCAGGGACCGGCTTCCGGATCTGGCGATTCGACGATGAAGTGCGCGGATTCGAGGTTCGCGTGCAGCCGCGCATCCACCTGTTCAAGAATCCGCTGACGCTCGACGAGATACACCGACAAGCCAACGGCAAACAGGCCGACTGTGATTACGACGGTGATCGTTGCGACGATGCGGGTACGCACCGAGACCGCGAATCGACGACGACGCCTGCGACCGGAGTCGTCCTTATTTCCTGCTGCCACGTGTCAAGTATCCCGAGTCCGGAGGGTCTCAGCCTCTTCCTAAGAGAGATCTCATCCCATTGTGCGCCCACTCATGATGCAATCGTCAGGTGAGTGCCAACACCAAAGTCTCGGAGCGAGACCTTCTCAGCGAGGCCCTCGGCGTCTCGGCAGCGACGATGACTCTGCACTCGAAAGAGCCCTTGGGTGCCGGATCGGTCACGGGCATCGAGGTGCCGGGCGCGCAGAATCTGCTGTACTACGTGGACACCTCGCAGATTACCGTCGCCGCTGAAACCGGGTGGGCGAGCGAGGATACGCGCGTGTGGATGCATCCGGCAGACCCGCATCTGCCGGCACTCGCATCCATCTCATTCGACCACGCGGCCACGGCGCTTCTGGAGCGCCTGGGCTTCACCGCGACGAGTGCCCCGGAGTTCATCGCCTATCGACCGGGTCGCCGCGCAGTGCTCCGCGTGGCTGCCGGGGACGAGTCGGTCTGGGTCAAAGTCGTCCGCCCCTCGCGCGTGGAGTCGTTGGTGCGTGCGCACACGGCCACGGCCGATGCGGGCATTGGAGTCCCGTTCGTGCACGGTTGGTCCGCCGAGGGCCTGGTGATCATGTCGGCGGCGGCGGGAACGCCGGCGACCGATTTTGCGTGGGAGCCGGAAACCCTGCTCGACGAGACCGATCGGCTGCGGGCGCGGTTCTCGAGTATTTCCTGGACCAAGCGGAGCCCTGGGGCTGAGCGACGTATCCGCTGGTACGAGTCTCGCGAGGTCGACGGTACCGCGGACCTCCTCGACAGCATCCGTACCCTCATCGGACGCATCGACGGTGGGCGCCCTCGCACTGTCGTGCACGGCGACCTGCACTACGGCCAGCTCTTCCTCGATGATCAGGGTCAGATCTGCTCAGTGATCGATGTCGACACCCTGGGTATTGCCGATCCGGCGGAGGATGCTGCTGCGTTCGCCGCGCACGCCATCGCGAGCGCACGCTTGACCGATGCGCATAACCGCGCACGCGTCTGGGACCTGGCCGATGGCGCTCTCGCGCGTTGGGGAGATGACCCGTTGGTGCGCGCTTTGACAGGTGTGCAACTACTCGGTCACCTGATCGCGGCGAACGACAGACGAGATGCGGATGCTGCGGACCAACTACGGGCATCGGCTCATGCAGTGCTGGACGGACGGATGCCGTCAACCGGAGCGAGATAAGAACGCTCTCATCCGCCCTTTGGATTGACCTTAGGGAGGGCGACGAGGATTGAATCATCCCGATAACAGGGAGACAGTCACTGCACACGGACAGAGGAAACAGATATGAATACACGCAAGAAGTGGATCGTCACGGGAATCGCGGGTGTCGTCGGTCTCAGCGTCGTCGCCGGCGGTGCCGCGGCGGTGGCTAGCACGATGAACTTGCAGACCACGGATGGAACGGTCATCCCCGGTGGTGCCATCAACGACAGCTCCGGCGTGCTCAGCGGCAAGACGGTGCACTTGAAGGAGACGAACTCCAGCGTCACGGTCGTCAGTGCACCCTCCGCGGCGAACGTCACTTCTGCCGTGTCGGCTGTCTCTGCGGTGTCGGCCGCATCGGCCCCGGCGCAGGTTTCTGCGCCCAGCCCGGTTTCTGCGCCCAGCCCGGTTTCTGCGCCCAGCCCGGTTTCTGCCCCGAGTCCCGTGTCTGCCCCGAGCCCCGTCTCGGCCCCGAGTCCTGTCTCAGCTCCGAGTCCGGTGTCTGCACCGAGCCCGGTGTCCGCTCCGAGCCCGGCATCCGCCCCCAGCGCAGCGTCGGTTGCTTCGGCAGGGTCCAACTGACCCGTTGGACAGGGTCCTATTGACCCACTGGACAGGTTCGAGCCCCGAGGATCCCTCCCTGATTCTCGGGGTTCGCGCTGTCTTCGCCCGGCGAGGCATTCAGACAGTCCGGCTGAAATAGGCATGCTGGAACCATGAAGCTGTCCGCTGCGGCTGCGTTGTACGCCACGCATCTTGAGAATGTGCGCCGTTTGTCGCCCGCGACGGTGCGCGCCTACCGCTCGGATCTGCGAGACCTCACCGAAGCGACCGATGACGGCGTGCTCCGAGAGATTGACCTGGAGTCTTTGCGCGACTGGCTGTGGCGTGCCACCCAACGCGGCGACGCACGCAGCACACTCGCGCGCCGTGCGGCTTCTGCCCGCTCGTTCTTCTCCTGGGCTCATGAGGAAGAGCTGATCGACACCGATCCCAGCCTGCGCCTGGTGGCGCCGAAACGCGGGCGTTCGCTTCCGGTAGTTGCATCGCGGGATGGGATGCGGCAACTGCTGGATGAACGCCGTGAGATCGCCGTCGACGGCGATCCGATTCACCTGCGTGATCACGCGATCCTCGAGCTGCTCTATGCCTCTGGCATGCGGGTATCGGAGCTGTGCGGAATCGACGTCGACGACGTGGATCAGGACCGCGCGACTGTCCGGGTGCTCGGCAAGGGGGCGAAGGAGCGGGTTGTTCCATTCGGGATCCCCGCCCGCGATGCACTCAATGCCTATCTCGTCCGCGGGCGGCCGGTGCTTCTGGCACGCAGTGCACGGGCGGCTCCGGCGGTGATGCTCGGCGTGCGTGGCGCTCGTGTCGGGCCGCGGGCGGTCTACACGATCGTCGCGGACGCCCTGGGGCCGATCATCGGAGCGGATGCCGTCGGCCCGCATGCTCTCCGGCACTCGGCTGCCACTCACCTGCTTGATGGGGGAGCAGACCTGCGCGCCGTCCAGGAGATCCTCGGGCACGCGAGCCTGGGCACCACGCAGATCTATACGCACGTGTCTTCGGAACGACTGACAGCGACCTACCGGCTCGCCCATCCCCGCGCCTGAGAGCCGGTTATGCGCAGCAGGGGAGCAGCACCGCGCGCGGCACATCGCTGAACAGCAGCATCGGGTTGATGTAGACGTCGTTGAGGCGAACCCCGAGGTGCAGTTGATCGATCGGCGTGTGGCCGCCATGTGCCACTGTGCCCACCTCCTCACCAGCGGCGATCGCTGTTCCTACTGAGAGCTGTGAACTGACCGGCTCAAGAGTGGTGACGAGCCCGTCGCCGTGATCGATGGTGATCAGCGGCCGGTCGACGACGACGCCCCGAAAAGCGACGACACCGTCGGCTGGCGCATGAACGACGCTGCCGACGGCGACCGAGATATCGATGCCGCGGTGACCGGGGCCGTAGTCGTGCGTCGGCGCTTGAAAGGGTGTGACGACGTGATGTACGCCCGGAACCGGCCACTGCCATGTGCGCGGCAAATCCGGCGTGGCAACAGCGGGAATCGCCGCGAGAAACGTGGACAGCAAGAGGACCACGCACCTGCGTGCACCAACTCTCAGGGATCGCATCAGGCCATCCTGATCGATCGTGCGGCACGGGCCATAGCTGCTACCCACTTTTCGTTGAGAACACGGGTCAACTCCGCTTCAGTGCAGAAGCAGTGGATGCGACGCGATCCTGTACACTTGAGGTCGCACCTCGATCTCGAGGTGACTACGCGTGCCCAAAGCGATCTCGGTCGTGGCTTCCAATCCCTCAGGTCCCGTTCTCCGGAACGGGCGGGCGTGGGCCGGGCACCAGGAATGCTGATCGCCCGATCAGCGAAATAACCTCAACGGCGCGCCAGCGCCAGAATCAGGAGACGACCATGGCTGTGGTCACCATCCGCCAGCTGCTCGACAGCGGCGTTCACTTCGGACACCAGACCCGTCGGTGGAACCCGAAAGTCAAGCGCTTCATCCTCACCGAGCGCAGCGGCATCCACATCATCGACCTGCAGCAGTCGCTGGGCTACATCGACAGCGCCTACGACTTCGTCAAGGAGACTGTTGCCCGCGGCGGCACCATCCTCTTCGTCGGCACGAAGAAGCAGGCTCAGGAAGTCCTCGCAGAGCAGGCGACCCGCGTTGGTCAGCCCTTCGTGAACCAGCGCTGGCTCGGTGGCCTCCTCACCAACTTCCAGACGATCTCCAAGCGTCTGGCTCGTATGAAGGAGCTCGAAGAGCTCGACTACGAGGTGCCGGCCAACAGTGGCTTCACCAAGAAGGAGCTTCTGCTCAAGAAGCGCGAGCTCGACAAGCTGCACAAGTCGCTCGGCGGAATCCGCAACCTGACCAAGACGCCTTCGGCTCTGTGGGTCATCGACGCCAAGCGCGAGCACCTCGCGATCGACGAGGCCAAGAAGCTCGGCATCCCCGTGATCGGCATCCTCGACACGAACGCCGACCCGGACGACTTCCAGTACCCGATCCCCGGTAACGACGACGCGATCCGCTCCGTCTCGCTGCTGACCCGCATCATCGCGGACGCAGCTGCCGAAGGCCTGCAGCAGAAGCACAACCCCGAGTCGGGCGACGCTGAGCCGCTGGCCGAGTGGGAGAAGGAACTTCTCGAGACGCCTGCTGAGGCGCCCGCGACCGAGGCTCCCGCAGCCGAGGCAACCGAGGCAACCGAGGCTCCTGCAGCTGAGGCTGAGGCTCCCGCAGCTGAGGCCGAGGCAACCGAGGCTCCCGCAGCTGAGGCAACCGAGGCTCCGGCCGAAGCCGACGCCAAGTAATTCCGCGTACACACCCATATCGAAGCAAGGAGCCACCACACATGGCCAACTTCACCATCGCTGACATCAAGGCGCTGCGCGAACAGCTCGGCACCGGCATGGTCGACACTAAGAAGGCTCTCGAAGAGGCCAACGGCGACCGCGAAAAGGCCGTTGAGCTGCTTCGCCTGAAGGGTGCGAAGGGCAATGCCAAGCGCGCTGACCGTTCCACCAGTGAGGGACTCGTCGTCGCTCGCGAGGCCGACGGCGCTGTGACGCTGATCGAGCTCGCCTGCGAGACCGACTTCGTCGCGAAGAACGAGCGCTTCATCGCACTCGCTGACAAGATCGCTGACGCGGTTGCAGCCGCCCAGGCAAACTCGGTTGAGGATGCCCTCGTCGCTGCTGCCGGCAACCAGAACATCGGAGAGCTGATCTCGGACGAGGCAGCAATCATCGGCGAGAAGGTTGAGCTGCGCCAGGTTCGCACCGTGACCGGCGACGCCGTCGAGGTCTACCTGCACCGCACCAGCAAGGACCTGCCTCCGCAGATCGGCGTTGTCGTCGCTTACACGGGTGACGACGCAGAGACTGCTCGCAGCATCGCGCAGCACATCTCGTTCGCCAACCCGTCCTACCTCAGCCGCGAAGACGTTCCGTCTGACGCTGTCGAGAAGGAGCGCGAGATCGTTACCGAGATCTCCCGCAACGAGGGCAAGCCAGAAGCGGCTCTGCCGAAGATCGTCGAAGGCCGTGTCTCTGCGTTCATCAAGCAGGTTGCCCTGCTTGAGCAGGACTACGCCAAGGACAACAAGCTCTCTGTCGCCCAGGTGGCGAAGGACGCCGGTATCACCGTGACGGACTTCGCGCGCTTCAAGGTTGGCGCGTAGCAGTGCATAAGGGGTTCGGATCCACAAGGGTCCGAACCCCTTCTTCATGCCCAAAAGGCACTATCTTGAATCGGGACGAGAGGATCCACACACCATGACCGAACGCACCAGGCGCCGACGCGTCCTTCTCAAGCTCTCTGGCGAAGCCTTCGGAGGCGGGCAGCTGGGAGTGAATCCAGACGTCGTCAGCCAGATCGCCCGTGAGATTGCGGCTGCCGTTGACGAGGTCGAGATCGCCATCGTCGTCGGCGGCGGAAACTTCTTCCGCGGCGCAGAGCTCAGCCAGCGCGGCATGGACCGCGGTCGTGCCGACTACATGGGCATGCTCGGAACCGTGATGAACGCTCTCGCACTGCAGGACTTCCTCGAGCAGGCCGGCGCGCCGACGCGTGTGCAGTCCGCCATCTCGATGACACAGGTCGCCGAGCCCTACATTCCGCTGCGTGCCGAGCGTCACATGGAGAAGCGTCGCGTTGTCGTCTTCGGCGCCGGCGCTGGCCTCCCGTACTTCTCGACCGATACCGTTGCCGCGCAGCGTGCACTGGAGATCGGCGCACAGGAAGTACTCGTGGCGAAAAACGGTGTTGATGGCATCTACACGGCCGACCCCAAGAAGGACTCCTCGGCAACTCGCATCGACACGGTCACCTATCTGGACGCACTGCAGCGCGGCCTGAAGGTCGTCGACTCCACCGCCTTCAGCCTCTGCATGGACAACAACATGGACATGCGGGTGTTTGGCATGGAGCCCAGCGGCAACGTGACGCGCGCTCTGCTGGGAGAACCGATCGGAACACTCGTCACCGCCTGAGCGCGGTATCCAGGTGCACGCCACGCACCTGGCTAGAATTACATGCACACCCCCGACGATAGGAGTCACCGTGATCGCGGATGTCCTCGCTGATACCACCTCGCGCATGACACGCGCGGTCGAAGCTGCCAAGGAGGATTTCGCCACCGTTCGTACGGGTCGCGCGAACCCGCAGCTCTTCCAAAAGGTGATGGTGGATTATTACGGCTCGCCCACGCCGATGGCACAGCTTGCCTCGATGGCAATTCAGGAAGCGCGCTCAATTATCATCACGCCATACGACAAGTCTGCACTCAGGGCTATTGAGCAGGCGATTCGAGACATGCCCAACCTCGGTGTCAACCCGACGAACGACGGCAACACGATCCGTGTGACGATGCCCGAGCTCACTCAGGAGCGTCGCAAGGAGTACGTCAAGCTCGTACGCACCAAGGGCGAAGACGCGAAGGTTCACCTCCGCGGCGTCCGCCGCAAGTCCAAGGACGAACTCGACGCGCTGAAGGGTGAAGTCGGTGAGGACGAACTGGTGCGCGGCGAGAAGGAACTCGACCAGCTGACCCGCCAGCACGTCGATCTGATCGATGAGGCGCTCAAGCGCAAAGAAGTCGAGCTCCTCGAGGTATAGCCCGCAATGAGCGATGCATCTGGAGATGGAAGCGAGCAACGCCCGATATCGTCGGACGAAACTCGCTCCGTGGTGACCCCGGACGCCGCGCCTGCTGAAACAGGCGCGGCGATGCGGGAACAGCTGCGCCAGGCGCGCGGCGAGTTCGAGACGCACGTCAATCAGGCCCGCGAGCACCTCGACCAGGCCAATGAGCGCATCAAGGCTCGTACCGGTCGCGACCTTATTCTGGCGATACTGGTCGGCTTGGGGTTCGGCGCCGTGCTGCTGGGATCGCTCGCGTTCATCAAAGAGCTCTTCGTTCCGATCGCGCTGGCCATCGTTATTCTCGGCATCCTGGAACTAACGAGAGCGTTGCGTGCATCTGGACGGCGCATCGACGTCGCAGCCCAGCTCATCGCTGGCACCGCGCTCGCGCTGGCTGGGTTCTTCGCTCCGCCGTGGCTGATCTGGGTCGCACTGATCTCCGCGGTCGCCTTCGTGATCGTATGGCGCCTGCTGGCGCAGATGATCGCGAAGGACGGTCGCACGTACGGAGACGTTCTCAAGGATGCTGCAATCGGCGGTTTCGTGCAGATCTACGTACCCTTCCTCGCCGGCATCGCACTGCTCTTGCTGGCACAAGAGGGTGGGCAGTGGTGGGTGCTCGGATTCGTCGCCATCGCGGTCTCAGCCGACACCGGCGCTTATGCGGCTGGAGTGGCCTTCGGCAAGCATCCGATGGCTCCGCGAATCAGCCCGAAGAAGACCTGGGAAGGTTTCGCCGGAGCTGTGATCGCTGCAATCGCGGCCGGTGTCCTGCTGGCGATCTTCCTGCTGGAGATGCCTTGGTGGGCCGGGGCTATTTTCGGCGTCGCTATTTTGCTGTCGGCTACGCTCGGCGACCTCGGCGAATCCATGATCAAGCGGGATCTCGGAATCAAAGACATGAGCTCCTGGCTACCAGGTCACGGCGGGATGCTGGACCGACTCGACAGCGTGCTGCCGTCGACGATCCCCGCGCTGAGCTTGTACTTCCTGCTTTCGCCCTGGGCGATGGCGTGATGAGTGTGAATACGGTGAATGAATTGACTGAGTACGACCAGGCCGAGACGCAATCGGCCTTCCGCGTCACCCAGGGGCGTGAACGCGGGTACCACCGCACCGCCGTGGATACGTTTCTCGCCGCAGCGCGCGACAGCTTTGAGCAGGATCAAGACCAGCTCACCGCGGCTGAGATTCGCATCGCGTCTTTCCCGCTGGTGAAGGGCGGGTACGCCGTGAGCGAGGTGGATGCCGCGCTGGGACGCGTTGAGGACGCTTTCGCCGCGCGGGAACGCGAACGTGTGGTGCGCGAGGACGGCCCTGAAGCGTGGGTCGTCGCAGCACGCGGCGAGGCGCAGATCGTTCTCGATCATCTGTCTCGTGATCGTCGGCGCAAGTTCGCCCGCACCGGCCTGCTCTCGTTCGGCTACCGCATCGATGAGGTCGATCATGTCGCAGAACGCATCGTGCGCTATCTGCGCGACGGCGATGCACTTTCTGCTGAGCAGCTGCGTTCGGCAGCATTCCGGATGCAGCGGCGCGGCTACCGCGAGGAGCAGGTCGATGCCCTTCTGGACGCAACCATCGACGTGATTCTCGCTGTGCGGTGAGGCACTCATGGTGGACTCAGGCGCGCCTGGATACACTGGAGGCATTGTGACTTCCGGTACTGAGATCGACCACGTCGGCGTGCGCAGCACGACGGTCGCTGCGGCATCCCGAAAATCAGCCGTCCGCCCGCGACGCCGCTGGACCCAACGCCGTGGTGTCAGTGGTGTGTTGGCAGCTTTCGCCGTGGTTGGATTCACCGCTGCGATCGTCGCGCCGACGGGTATGGCCCTGGCCGATCCGCCGGCGGTTGAAGTCGAAACATCTTTCTCTCTGGCGGCGCGCGACACCCAGAATCTCACCATCACGGCGGAGGGGGCGACGATTTCGCCCGTGCAGCGTGGTGCGTTCGAGGTCTACGTCACACCGACCCCCACTCCGGAACAGGTGCCAGCGCCGGCCTCTGCCGGCGGTGGCGGTGGCGGCGGGGGACCGCTCTATTACACCGGTGGCGGCGCACCCGCCGAATGGATGGCTGCTGCTGGCCTCGCATCCGGTGATTGGGGCTACGTCGACTACATCGTCGGACGCGAGAGCGGTTGGAACCCGAACGCGACCAACAGGTCTTCCGGAGCCTGTGGTCTTGTGCAGGCTCTGCCGTGCAGCAAGGTGCCGGGCAACGGTTACAACCCGGTCGACAATCTTCGCTGGGCGAACGGCTACGCGACCGGGCGGTACGGCAGCTGGGCAGGCGCCTACAACTTCTGGATCAACAACCACTGGTGGTAATGCTCCGATATGGCACGATCCCATCGACGGCGCCAGGAGCGCTCGCACTCTGACGACTCCTTCGACCGTCTGCTCGCCGGGTGGAAACGCAGTGAGAGCCGCCAGGGTCGCGAATGGACTGTGCAGCCGGTATCGGCGCTGAAGGCGCAGAAGCAGTACATCTGCCCCGGCTGCGGCGGCGCGATTCTGCCGGGAACGGCACACCAGGTTGTCTGGCGTGCCGACGGCGTACTCGGTGATGCAGCGGATCTGGCCGCCAGACGGCATTGGCACACGCACTGCTGGCAGGTTGCCTGAGTCAGTCCGCTACGCGAGGCCGTGACCAGGCTGGCGTCAACGCTCGTTCATCCGGGGGATGAGCACCTGGCGGTAGATGATGAGGATGCTGGCCGCGACCGGGATCGCGATGAGCGCACCGAGCAGGCCGAGGAGCGAACCGCCGGCGAGGGCAGCGACGACAACGACAGCGCCGGGAACAGAAACGGCGCGACTCATGATCCGCGGCGAGATCAGGTACGCCTCGATCTGCATGTAGATCAGGTAATAGATCGCGGCGGCCAGCGCGACGCCCGGGGATCCGAGGCCGGGAAGCAAGCAGACCAGGACGATGATCGTCGACCCGGTGAGCGTCCCCACCAGCGGGATCAATGACGCGAAGAACGCGATGACTGCGAGCACAGCAGCGAACGGTGCGCCGATGATGTTGAGGTAGATGGCGCTCAGGATGCCGTTGATGACGCCGAGCGTCACCTGGCCCATGACGTAGTAGCCCACCGAATCTGTGATCTGCTCACCGAGGTCGACGAAGCGCGCACGCTTGGATGCTGGCACCAGCTGGTACACCGAGCGCTTCAGCGACGGAGTCGAAGCGGTCAGGTAGATCGTAAGGATCAGTACGATGAACGCGCCGAACAGGCCGGTGACGATGTTCACACTCGCCGCGATCACGCTGCTGGTGATGTCGCCCATGTTCTCGAGCAACCAGTTCTGCGCCTCATTGAGCACTCGATCGACGTCGAGCGCAGGAAAGACCGCGCCCAGCCACTCGCGCAGGTCCTCCCAGAGGTTATTGCTGCTCTGCACGAGCCGCGTGATCTGCCGCACCAGCTGGGACACCTGGTCGACGATGATGGGCAGGACGATCAGCACGATTCCCGCGAAGATTCCCAGCACGCCGAAGATAGTGATCACAACCGCCAGCCAGCGCGGGAGCTTGCGACGCTCCAAGAAAGAGATGACCGGGTCAAGTCCCAGACTGATGAACAGCGCCGTGCCGACGTACAGCAGCACCGTGGACAGTGATTCGACGCTGCCGATGAGCAGAATGCCGAGGCCCACGCCCAGCGTGGCCACCAGTGCGGTGCGAAACGGATTATGGACCTTCATGCGTGCTCCTCGTCAGACTGATCTCAGGCTAGTCCGCGCTGGGTGAGAGATTTCACGACGTGCCGATCAATCGCCGCTTCACCGCCTCGTGGTCAACACACAGCCAGTTTCGATAGTCTGAAATGTCGAGTGGTGACTGGGGCGAGGCGCCTTGGTCACGTAAGGAGTCTTTTCGTGCGTTTCGTCTGGGCCGTCGTGGCCTTCGTCTTGGCCACGCTTCTGATCGGAGCGGGCATAGCTCAGCGAACCATTTTCATGGGCCCTTCCGCGCAGCAGGCTGAGCTCAGTATCGAAGAACCGGCACCTTATCTGCTCGTCGATGGCGCGGTGCTACGCGAGCATCCGGGTCAGCAGACCCTGCTCGTTCGTGGCGAGGGGGAAATTTTCGCAGCCTACGGGCGCACGGCCGATCTCGAAGCATGGCTGTCGGATGCGACCTACAACTCGGTTGTCCCCGCTGAGGACGGCACGACGACGACAACACTCATCGAACCTGTCGTAGAGGCTCCCGATGAGGGCGCCGAGGGCGCTGAGGAGCCCGGGCGCAGCCCTGTCGGCTCGGACCTGTGGTTGGACTCCTTCAGCGAGCCGGATCAGCTGATCACCGATATGCAGCTCCCGGAAGGCATGAGCGTGTTGATCGCGCGGGACGGAACCGCGGACGCACCGCAGGACATCGTCATCTCCTGGCCGCTGGACACCTCCACGCCCTCGGTTGGTCCGCTGATCGCCGCTGGCGGTGCCGTGCTGCTGTTCGGGCTGGTCATGTATGTGCTGGCGATCCGCCACCAGCGTCGCGGGCGCGGCCCTCGGCGTAAGGGCCCCGGACCGCTGCCGCCGACCGAACCGATCAATTTCGCGCTTGATCGTCCTGAGCCGCGTGCGCAACTCGAACCGGCAGCGGCCGACCCGACGGACTCCACCCCGGCAGATCCGACTCCGACAGACGAGGCTGCGCCCAAGAGCGAACGTCGGGCCATCACACCTCGGCGACGTCTGCTGGCACTGCCAGCTCTCGGCGTGGCAGCGCTGTTGTTCGCTGGCTGCTCCGGTGATTCCTGGCCGCAGTTCGACTCGGCGACTCCCTCTCCGACGCCGTCGCCGACTGTGGTGACACCGGAGAACCAGAAGCCCCCGGCTGTCACCGAGGCACAGGCCTCCCGCATCCTGCAGGAGATTTCGACGACACTCAGCGAGGCTGACACCGCGCTCGACATCGATCTGGCTGCAACGCGTCTGGACGGAGCACCGCTCGATGCCCGTCGCACCGACTACACGCTGCGCGGGACTCTGACCGATCGCCCGTTGCCAGCAATCATCCCCACCGACACCATCGAAGTGCTGTTGCCGCAGGCCACAGACACCTGGCCGCGTACGGTGCTGGCGCTCAGCAAGAGCAAGACGGACGAAACTTTGCCCCCGGTCGTTCTCACCATGACCCAGAACGACCCGTGGGCCAACTACAAGGTCACCAACATCGCAGAGATGCAGGCTTCGGCAGAGGTGCCGCAGCTGGCTCCGGCGTGGTTGGGGACGAGCCTCATTACCGACAATGCCGCAGCCTTCCTCGCGCTGACTCCGGACGAAGTCGCCGCGGCGTTCGCCGATGTGGTGGATGCGGGTGAATCGAGCGAAAGCTACGAGCTGTTCGATCCGGTGGCGATCACTCTCGCGGAATCGATCAAGGCCAGCCGTGATGCTGTCGTGCAATCGCTCGTGGACAACGGTGCTGCAGAGACCTCCAGCACGGCCTTCGACATCACACCCAGCCCCGCCGAACCGACAGCACTCGCAACGCTCGACAGCGGGGCTATTGTCGCGGTTTCGCTCGTCGACAGCGAAACCATCGCACCGACCTCCGATGACGCGGTGATCCGATTCGGAGACAACGCCGAGGCCAAGACGCTCACCGGCGTGGAAGAGGCTTCGAAGGGCGTTGTGACCACCTATGGTCTGCAACTGTTCTTCTCGGTACCCAGCCAGGGATCGACGGCACAGGTCCGCCTGCTCGCCGTCGATCAGGACATCCTCAACGTGGAAGTGATCAAGTGAGCGACATCTCTGCCGCAGCTCTTCGCGGCGCCGTAGACCTTTCGACGCTGCGCAATCGACCCGCAGCTCCCGCAACGCCAGCCGCATCAGCGGGCGGCGACGCTGTAGCACCCAGTGGATTCATCGTCGATGTCACCGACGCCACTTTCGGGCAGATCCTCGAGCTGTCGCGCACCGTACCGGTCGTCGTCGACCTCTGGGCCGAGTGGTGCGGCCCGTGCAAGCAGCTCAGCCCGATTCTGGAGAAGGTCGTCCTCGAACTCGCCGGACGCGTCGTGCTGGCGAAGGTCGACGTTGATGCGAACCCGCAACTGGCCCAGAGCTTCAAGGCTCAATCGATCCCGATGGTAGTGGCGCTGATCGCAGGACAGCCGGTCCCGATGTTCACCGGAGCCGTTCCTGAAGAGCAGGTGCGCCAGGTCTTCGACCAGTTGCTGCAGCTGGCAGCGCAGAATGGCGTGACGGGATCGTTGGCATCAGATGCTGCTGAGCCTGCTGAAGAAGAAGAGCAGCAGGAAGTGCCGTTGCCTCCGCTGCACGCCGAGGCATTCGCCGCGATTGAAGAAGGCGACTTCGCCACTGCGATCACGGCGTACGAGAAGGCGCTGGCCGAGAACCCGCGCGATGAAGACGCCCGTGCCGGCCTCGGCCAGGTGCGGCTGCTTGACCGCGTGCAGGGAGTCGACCTTCAGCAAGCGCGGGCAACCGCAGCGGCTGCGCCGAAGGACATCTCCGCGCAGATGCTGGTGGCCGACCTCGACATCTCCGGTGGCCACGTCGAAGACGCTTTCGAGCGGCTGCTCGACCTGTTCGCGCAGTTGCCGAGCGACGAGCGGACGCCCGTTCGCGAACGCCTGGTCGAGCTGTTCGGACTCATCGGCGCAGACGACGCCCGGGTCATCGCCGCGCGCACGCGCCTGTCGTCACTGCTGTTCTAGTCGCTGCTGTTTTTAATGACGGTGGCGCAGCCAGAGCGTTGACAGCGCCGGTACGGTGATCCTCGTCATCGGGGTGTCGTGGTCGGCCTCGGGATGCGCGGCGACCCGGCCGTAGTTCCCGATGCCGGTTCCGCCGTACTCGACGGCATCCGTGTTCAAGATCTCGTCCCACAACCCGGCGACCGGCAGATCGAGCTTGAGGTTGGCCCGCTCAGTACCGGCGAAGTTGCTGACCACGACGACGCGACCTCCGTGTCTGTCGCGACGTTCGAATGCGATGACGTTGGGGTCCCAGGACGGAGCGCCCAGACGCTGGAAGTGCACGGCTTCGCCGTCGCGCTCCCACAGCGGCGCATTGCTGCGGTACACCGTGTTCATGGCGCCGACGAATCGCTGCAACTGCGCATGCGCGGGCTGATCGAGTAACCACCAGTCCAGCTCGCGGCTCTCCGACCATTCTGCGATCTGGCCGAATTCTTGGCCCATGAACAGCAGATTCTTGCCGGGGTGGCCCCACATATACGCCAGATAGGCGCGCACATTCGCGAGTTTCTGGCCATGGTCACCGGGCATCTTCGACAGCAGACTTCCTTTGCCGTGCACGACCTCGTCGTGGCTGATGGGCAGCAGATAGTTCTCGCCGAAGGCGTAGACGAAGGAGAACGTCATCTCACCCTCATGGTGGGCGCGGTAGAGCGGATCGCGTGCCATGTATTGCAGCGAGTCGTTCATCCATCCCATGTTCCATTTGAAGCCGAAACCGAGGCCGGCGCGGTCGGTGCGGGCGGTGACTCCGGGAAAGCTGGTCGATTCCTCCGCAATCATGACGATCCCGGGGTGAGCGCGGTAAGCGGTGGTGTTGACCTCCTGCAGAAAGCGGATCGCTTCGAGGTTCTCGCGTCCGCCGTGCATGTTGGGTTCCCACTCGCCGTCCTCACGGGAGTAGTCGAGGTAGAGCATGGACGCCACAGCATCCACCCGCAATCCATCGATGTGGAACTGATCGAACCAGTACAGGGCATTTGCAACGAGGAAATTACGAACTTCTGGACGCCCGTAGTCGAAGATCAGCGTGCCCCAGTCCTGATGCTCACCACGGCGCGGGTCCGGATGCTCGTACAAGGGCATTCCGTCGAATCGAGCCAGCGCGAAGTCGTCCTTGGGGAAGTGCCCAGGTACCCAGTCCAGGATCACGCCGATCCCCGCCTGATGCAGACGATCGATCAGATAGCGCAGCCCGTCGGGGTCGCCGAACCTGGCCGTAGGTGCGTAATAGCCGCTGACCTGATAGCCCCAGGAGCCGCCGAAAGGATGCTCGGCGAGCGGCATGAACTCCACATGGGTGAAACCTGTCTCCGTGACGTGGGCGATGAGCGGGTCGGCGACCTCTCGGTAGCCGAGTCCCTCGCGCCAGGAGCCCAGATGCACCTCGTAGATCGACATCGGCTGCGCGACGGCGTGTGTGGCGGCGCGGCGGGTCATCCACGCGCCGTCCTTCCACGAGTACGCGGAGAAAGGGACCACGGACGCTGTCTCTGGAGGGGTCTGGGTGCGTCGAGCCAGGGGATCAGCTTTGAGAATCCATCGCCCATCGGGGGTGAGGATCTCGAACTTGTAGTGCGCGCCGGGCGTGATATCGGGGATGAAGAGCTCCCAGACACCGCTACGACCCATCGAGCGCATGGCGTGACTGGTGCCGTCCCACTGGTTGAAGTCGCCGACCACGCGGACGGCTCGGGCATTGGGCGCCCACACGGCGAAAGAGAACCCGATGTCGCCGTCGAGCGGGTGGGCGTTAGCCCCGAGCACCTCCCACAGCCGTTCGTGACGTCCCTCTCCGATCAGATGAAGGTCGAGTTCGCCGATGGTAGGGAGATGGCGGTACGGGTCGCCGGCGAGGATCTCATCATCGTCGCCGTAAACAGTGGCGACGCGGTAGGGGACTGCGCCTCCGGCATGCTCGCCCTCCCATATGCCGTGTGCGGCATGGGTGAGAGGCACCCGCGTGCGGTCCGCGAGGATGACGATGACTTCGTCGGCAAACGGTCGCAGAACCCGGATGATGCTCCGTGCGTGGCCGTCGGCATCCGTGGTCGGGTGAGTGCCGAGGATGTCATGCGGCGAATGATGAGATCCCGTTGCCACAGCCTCCCACTCTGCAGTGGAAACACCGTTGTCGATGTCGGTCATGATCGCTCCTTCACCCTCAGGATGTGCACCGGCTCGGTGAATGCATCGAGTCGAACGAAGTTGTGATCCGTCCAGGTCCACACGGACCCGGTCACGAGGTCCTCGACCAGGTACGGATCGCCTGGCTCCACTGCCCAGATACGGGTATCGAGGTGAACGGTGCTCTCGCGGACGGAGTGCGGATCGACATTGATGACGACGATGATGGTGTCTGGCTTGCCGTTGGCAGTGAAGGCGCCATCGAGGTGCTTGGAGTAAACCAGGATCGCGTCGTCGTCGCTCCAATGCACCGACAGATTGCGCAACTGGCGAAGCGAGGGATGCGCGCGGCGAATCTCATTCAAACGGGCAAGGTAGGGAGCAAGTGAGGCGCCGGTGGCTTCAGCTGCAGCGAAATCACGAACCTTGTACTCATACTTCTCGTTGTCGATATTCTCTTCGGAACCCGGACGCGCCACGTTCTCGTAAAGCTCGTAGCCCGCGTAAACCCCGTAGGTCGGGGCCGCTGTCGCCGCGATCGCGGCCCGGACACGGTACGCCGCGCGCCCGCCGTACTGCAGGTACTCCGTCAGGATGTCTGGGGTGTTTACGAACAGGTTCGGGCGCAGGTAATCGGCCGTGTCGGTGGCGAGTCCGGTGAGGAACTGCTCCAGCTCGCGCTTCGTATTGCGCCAGGTGAAGTAGGTATAGCTCTGTTGGAAGCCGACAGCGGCGAGTCCGCGCAGGGGAGCGGGACGCGTGAATGCTTCGGCGAGGAAGATTACGTCGGGATCAGCTGCGGTGACCTCAGCGATGAGCCATTCCCAGAACTGGAGCGGCTTGGTGTGCGGGTTATCGACGCGGAAGATGCGGATGCCCTGGCCGATCCAGTGCTTCACGATGCGCAGCACTTCTTCCCGGAGACCGACTGGATCGCCATCGAAGTTCAGCGGATAGATGTCCTGATACTTCTTGGGCGGGTTCTCGGCGTAGGCGATCGTACCGTCTGGAAGAGTCGTGAACCACTCCGGGTGGGATGTGACCCAGGGATGGTCGGGGGATGCCTGCAGCGCCAGATCGAGCGCAACCTCGACTCCGACTTTCGCTGCCTCGCGCACGAAGAAACGGAAGTCGGCCAGAGTGCCGAGGTCTGGATGCACGGCGTCGTGACCGCCTTCGGCAGCGCCGATGGCCCAGGGTGAGCCGGGGTCCTCGGGGCCCGCATCCAGCGTGTTGTTCTTTCCCTTGCGGTGCGTGCGGCCGATCGGATGAATCGGCGGCAGATACAGCACATCGAAGCCCATTTCCGCGACGGCGGGCAGACGCCTCGCTGCGGTACGGAAAGTGCCGCTGATGATCGTGCCGTCACTTGATCGCCTGGCGCCCTCTGAGCGCGGGAAGAACTCGTACCAGGCGCCGACACCGGCCCTCTCGCGCTCGACGAGAATCGTGTGCTGTGCTGTCGCTGATGACAGCGAGGTGAGCGGGCGAGCGGCGAACACACCGGCGAGGTCGGCGTCGGTGGCGACAGCGAGGGCTGCGACGGCATCCGTCTCGTCGAGATCTTTCGCCAGAGCCGCGAGGCTCGTGCGTTCCGCGGCAGGGCGCGTCTTATCCGCTGCGGCGCGCGCGAGCAGTTCTCGACCGAGTGCTGTCATGACCGCAACATCGAGGCCGACGGCGATTTTCACCGTGGCTGCGTGTGCCCAGGTCGCAAAGTCATCGGCGAAGGCTTCAAAACTGTACTGCCAGACGCCCTGGGTGAGCAGCGCGATCTCGCACTGCCAGCGATCGGTTCCGTCAGCGAGCGGCTTCAGCCGGTGCAGACTCTCGTCGCCGGTGGGAGATACGAGCCGCAGATGCACGCCGATGATGTCGTGTCCCTCACGGAACGCGACAACGCCGAAGGGGACGACCTCCGAGGAGAAAGCTTTGGCGGCGAATCCACCCGGTACCGACGGTTGTGGATCGGCCAGCGGTATGCGCCCGGTTCGCGTCTCGGCCTGGTCGACGGCGCGTGGCCGCAACGGAATCTGTGCGGGGCTGAGAAGCCCCGTGGGACGAATGCCAGAACGTGCAGCCACACCCTGAATCTACCGCGCCGGCGTTGTTCAGAACAGCCTTGATCGGAAGCGAGTACTGCTGTCATCGCTCGATGCGGAACAACCGCATCGATGTGCCCGCGGTCAAAACGACATCACCCGGGGCGAACTCTTCTTTCCCCCCACTCGGCCTGTCATCTGCGCTTGACCACAGCGACACGAAACGGGTCGCATTCTCGATATCCACGGGCAGTGTGACATCGACCGGACTCTCCGTGCCGTGGACGATGAGCAGGATCCGATTGACCGGTTCATCGGCGAGGGGAGTGGATGCTGCAACATACTGCAGAGTCCGGTTTCCGGGGTCGGTCCACTGCTGTTCCTCCATCGTCTCGCCGCACTGATTGAACCAGTCCATGACGGAAGCGTGCGGAGTGTGCTCGCCGAGGCGCGCATATCGGCTCGGACGCAACGCGGCGTTTTCCTGGCGCAATTGGATCAGCGTCGCAACGTGCTCGCGCAGCTCCAACTGCCACGGCTCGTGGTCCCAGCTGAGCCAGGTGAGGTCGGAGTCGTGTGCGTAGGCGTTGTTGTTGCCGCGCTGAGTGCGACCGGTCTCGTCGCCCGCGGTGAGCATCGGGATGCCCGCGGAGAGCAGCAGCGTGCCCAACAGGTTGCGCATGGCTTTGCGGCGAACCGCACGAACGTTCGGGTCATCGGTGGGCCCCTCGACCCCGTGGTTGAAGGCACGGTTCATATCTGCGCCGTCACGGTTGTTCTCACCGTTGGCTTCGTTGTGCTTCACGTCGTACGAGACGAGGTCGCGCAGGGTGAATCCGTCATGCGCCGTGATGAAGTTGATGCTCGCCAGCGGGCCGCGGTCCGCGGTGAAGGTGTTCGATGAACCAGCCAGCCGCGTCGCGAATCCGCCGATTCCGACCGGGGCCGATGCTCGGCGCGCATAGTCGATGTCGCTCAACCAGAAATTGCGCACGCGGTCTCGGTACCGGTCGTTCCACTCGTGCCAGCCCGGCGCGAAATTACCGGTTTGCCAACCGCCCATTCCGACATCCCATGGCTCGGCGATGAGTTTCACGTCTTGCAGCGCCGGATCGGTGCGGATAGCAGCCAGCAGCGGATGATCCCGGTTGTACTCATGCTTCTCGTCACGGCCGAGCGCTGCGGCGAGGTCGAAGCGGAAGCCGTCGATCTGCATCTCCTGCGCCCAATAGCGCAGGGAATCGAGTACGAGTCTGGCGCCGGCGTCGGCCGCCGTGTTCAGGGTGTTCCCGCATCCGGTGGTGTCGATGTAAACGCCATCGGCCTGCTGTCGGTAGTAGCTGGCGTTGTCGATGCCCCGCAGGCTGGAGCGGGGGCCGCCGATGCCCTCTTCTGAGGTGTGGTTGTAGACGACATCGAGGATGACCTCGAGGCCTGCTTCGTGCAGGAGCCGGACCATGCCCTTGAATTCGGTCAGGACCGCTTCGGGCCCCTGTTTGCGTGACTCCTCGGTGGCATATGCGGCGTGGGGTGTGAAGAAGTTCAGCGTGTTGTAACCCCAATAGTTGGTGAGGCCGCGTTCCAGCAGACGGGGCTCGGGGACGAAGGCGTGCACGGGCAGCAGCTCGATGGAGGTGATTCCGAGAGATCGGAAATGCTCGATCATCGTGGGATGCGCCAGCCCGGCGTAGGTGCCGTGCAGTGCGGGGGGAACGTCGGGGTGACGCTTGGTCATCCCCTTCACATGCCCTTCGTAGATCACCGTCTTGTGCAAAGGGATCCGGGGCTTGTGCGATTCTCCCCAGTCGAATCCGTCGGCGATGACGACCGAACGCCATTCCTCGTATCCGTCGCCCTGCGCGAGACCGCGCGCGTACGGATCCAGAAGCAGCGTCTCCGGATTGAACGTGTTACCCGCACCGTGGGGCCCGTCCACACGAATCGCATAGCGGGTTCCTGGTTGCAGAAGTTCAGAGGTGACCTGCCACACGCCGTCGTCGTCACGGTCGAGATCGACGCTGTCGGTGACCCAATCCAGATCGGTCTCATCGAAGATGACCAGTTCGACAGCTGAGGCGTGCTGCGACCAGACTCGGAGAGTCGCGGTGCCGTCGTGCAGGCGTACGCCCAGGTTGTCGAGGATCGCGCCACCGGGTGCGGTGAAGTCAGGGGTCGCGGGCATGAGTACACATTAGGCGGGATCATCAGTGTCGACGCCCAAAGCCGCGAGAAATGCGGGAGAGTTAAGGGATGCGGTTCTATCTCGACCACGCGGCGACCACTCCACTGCGGCCAGAAGCACGTGATGCGTGGCTGGCGGCGACCGAGGTGGTCGGCAACGCATCATCGACGCACGGTGCCGGGCAAGACGCTCGTCGTCTCCTGGAAGAATCGCGTGAGCGGATCGCGGCGGTACTCGGATGCGATCCGATCGAGGTGGTGCTGACCTCGGGGGGAACCGAATCCATCAACACGGCGCTGCGGGGACTGTGGGTGTCGCGTGAAGCAGGGGCAGAGACGATCGTGTTTCCTGATGGAGAGCATCACGCCACGATGGACACGGTTGCCGCGCTCGTTGCCGATGGCGCAGGAGCACGTGCCGTCGCACTGGACGAACAGGGTCGCATCGGTGTGTCAGCTTTCGAGGCAGCCCTCCCCGGCGCCGCGCTGGCGACGGCTCTGATCGCCAACAACGAGGTAGGCACGCTCAATGACGCCGGATCGCTGAGCGCTGTCGCCGCACTCGCTCGCGTGCCGCTGCATCTTGATGCGGTTGCGGCGGTGGGACACGTGCCGGTGTCGTTCCGTGATCTGCGTTCGGATGCCCCGGCAGGAGCCGGCCTGGTGGCGATGAGTGTCGCCGGGCACAAGATCGGAGCGCCCGTGGGCATCGGCGCGCTCGTCGTGGGACGCACGGCACGGATGGCACCGCTGCTGCACGGCGGCGCCCAGCAGCGCGGGCTGCGGGCGGGCACCCAGGATGTCGCCGGTGCCGCCGCCTTCGCTGTCGCCCTGGAACGCGCCGAGGCTGAGCGTGAAACTGAGGCAGCACGGCTTCGCGTGCTGCGAGATCGCCTGGTTGAGGGCATCCGCAGTGCCGTTCCCGAAGCCGAACTGCTCGGGGATCCCGTCGACCGTCTGCCGAACAATGCGCATGTGCTGTTCCCAGATGCCGTGGGTGAGAGCCTGCTCTTCCTGCTCGACGTCGCCGGTGTTGCGGCATCCACTGGATCTGCCTGCCAGGCAGGCGTCGCTGAGCCATCGCACGTCGTCATGGCGATGGGGCGGAGTGAGAAGGAAGCCCGCAGCGTGCTCCGCTTCACGCTGGGGCGAACCTCGACGGATGCTGATGTGGATGCGGTGCTGGCCACGATCGCGGACGCGTATCTGCGAGCATCCGGAGCACGCACAGCTGAACGCATTTAGACTGGACGAATGCGTATTCTGGCAGCAATGAGCGGCGGTGTCGATTCTGCTGTTGCGGCCGCGAGGGCCGTGGAAGCAGGACACGATGTGACCGGCGTGCATCTGGCGCTGTCGCGCGCCGGTGGCACCCTGCGCACCGGCAGCCGCGGTTGCTGCACGATCGAGGATGCGATGGATGCGCGTCGCGCGTCTGACATGCTCGGCATCCCGTTCTATGTCTGGGACTTCTCCGAGCGTTTCCGCGACGACGTGATCGACGACTTCATCAGCGAGTATCAGGCCGGCCGTACACCGAACCCGTGCATGCGCTGCAACGAGAAGATCAAGTTCGCCGCCCTTCTCGAGCGGGCGTTGGAGTTGGGCTTCGATGCTGTGTGCACCGGGCACTACGCCACGCTGGTCGACGGCGAAGGCGGTTTGGAGCTGCACCGCGCATCGGACAACGCCAAGGACCAGTCCTATGTGCTGGGGGTCCTCACTGCTGAGCAGCTCGCGCACACGTATTTCCCGCTCGGTGAGACGCCGTCAAAGGCTCTGGTGCGGGCAGAAGCCGCCGAGCGCGGACTGAGCGTCGCGCAGAAGCCCGACAGTCACGACATCTGCTTCATTCCTGACGGAGACACCCGTGGCTGGCTCGCGGAGAAGGTTGGCGCTGAGCAGGGCGAGATCCTCGACCGCACCGGAGCGGTGGTGGGCTCGCATGACGGTGCCCACGCCTTCACCGTCGGGCAGCGTCGCGGGTTGAAGCTCGGCGTGCCGGCAGCTGATGGCAAGCCCCGGTTCGTGCTGGAGGTTCGCCCGGTCTCGAACACGGTGGTCGTCGGTCCGAAGGAAGCGCTCGCTATCGGTGAGATCTCGGGAGCTCGGTTCTCGTGGGCCGGGGCCGCACCGGTATCGTCGGAATTCGACTGCCACGTGCAGATTCGCGCGCATTCCGAGCCGGTTCCCGCACATGCGACGGTTTCGGATGACGGGGTGCAGGTGATTCCGGAGATACCGCTGGATGGCGTCGCGCCAGGCCAGACTGCTGTGCTCTATGTCGGCACGCGCGTGCTGGGACAATTCACGATTGATCACACGGTTTCGGCGGTTCCGGTCGACGCGTAAGAGTCGGGGCTCCCCGCGATGTCGGCGGTCGCTCGTAGAATTGCCAGGTGCCTGAGAACATCTCGTTGGAAGCCGCCCGTGTCGAGGCCGAGGAACTGACCACCCGCATCCTCGATGCCAAAGACGCCTACTACGGCCGCGACACCTCAGTAGTGGACGATGCCACCTACGACGGGTGGATGCACCGGCTCGAAGAGCTGGAACGGCTTCATCCCGAGCTGCAGGGGCAGGACTCGCCGACGCAGATGGTCGGTGCCGCTGAATCGACCGGCCTCGCGACGATCGAGCACGCGGAGCGGATGCTGAGCCTGGACAACGTGTTCTCCCTTGAGGAGCTGCGTGACTGGGCTGCGAAGACCACGGCGGCTTCCGGCCGCGAAGTCGCCTGGCTCACCGAGTTGAAGATCGATGGCCTCGCGATCAACCTGCGCTATGAGAACGGTGTGCTGACCTCCGCTGCGACGCGTGGCGATGGCAGGGTCGGCGAGATCGTCACGGAGAATGCGCTGCGGCTGGCTGATATCCCCGAGCGGCTGAGCGGCGAGGGGCATCCGCCGATCGTCGAGGTCCGCGGTGAAGTCTTTATCCCGGTGGCGGCCTTCGAGCGGCTGAACGCCGCTCAGGCATCGTTTCGTGAGCGTGCGTACGCCGACAATGCGGCGCGCTGGGAGGCCCGCAGTGGCGCGAAGCGCCCCTTCGATGAAGAGAAGGCGCGAGCAGCCGCCGCACGCCGCTTCCCGTCGTTCGCCAATCCGCGCAATGCCGCCAGCGGTGGACTACGGCAGCAGATCGACAAGAAGGACGGGCTCGAGCTCGAGGCGGGTCTGCTGCGAGTAGATTCGTTGTCGCTGTACGTGCACGGCATCGGGGCGTGGCCCGACCCTCCGGTCGCATCGCAGAGTGAGGTCTATGACTTGCTCGCCACCTGGGGACTGCCGATGAGCCCGCACACCCAGGTGCATCACGGGATCGATGAGGTCGCCGCCTTCGTAGCGTACTTCGGTGAGCACCGGCACGATATCGAGCACGAACTCGACGGAATCGTCGTCAAAGTCGATGAGCTGGCGCTGCATGATGAGCTGGGAACGACTTCGCGCGCGCCGCGCTGGGCGATCGCGTACAAGTACCCGCCGGAAGAAGTCCAGACGACCCTGCTCGACATCGTCGTCTCGGTCGGACGCACCGGTCGGGCCACCCCGTTCGCCGTCATGGCGCCCGCACATGTGGCGGGGTCGGTGGTGCGGCAAGCAACGCTGCACAACAAGGATGTCGTCAAGGCCAAGGGTGTTCTCATCGGCGACACCGTTGTGCTGCGAAAGGCGGGCGATGTCATCCCCGAGGTGCTGGGGCCGGTCGTCGAGAAGCGCGATGGAACGGAACGCGAGTTCGTCATGCCGGAAGGCTGCCCCGAGTGCGGCACGCCGCTTCGCGCGATGAAAGAGGGCGATATCGATCTGCGTTGCCCGAACGCGCGGTCGTGTCCTGCGCAGGTGCGCGGACGAGTGGAGCACATCGGCTCGCGCGGCGCGCTCGATATCGAAGCGCTCGGTGAAGTCACTGCTGCGGCGCTCACCCAGGCCGAAGCACCTGCGGTCGCCCCGCTGGACACAGAGGCGGGGTTGTTCTCTCTCGCGTTGGAAGATCTCGTGCCGATCTCTGTTGTCGTCCGTGATGCGGAAACGGGTTTGCCGAAGCAAGACGACGACGGGATCGTGAAGACCCGCTCGCCCTTCCGGCGGAATGCGACGTCGGCTGAGAAGAAGTCCGGTCTGACCGGTGCTCAGCCCTCCTCACAGGCGCACACGCTGCTCGCCGAACTCGAGAAGGCGAAGACCAAGGAGCTCTGGCGACTGCTGGTCGCGCTGAACATTCGCCACGTGGGACCGGTCGCTGCCCGAGCCCTGGCACAGTGGTTCGGGTCGCTCGAGGCGATTCGCGCGGCATCCCGTGAAGAACTCGCCGCTGTCGAGGGCGTCGGCGGAATCATCGCCGACTCACTGCTGGACTGGTTCGAGGTCGACTGGCACGTCGAGATCGTGGAGAAGTGGGCTGAGGCCGGTGTGCAGTGGGTAACGCCGGGGCATCCCGGTCCTGGTGCGGCGGTCGCCGAAGGGGGAGTGCTCGACCGGCTCACGATCGTGGCGACCGGATCTCTCGACGGATACACCCGCGATGGCGCCCAGGAAGCAATCATCCGGGCCGGCGGCAAGGCGGCATCCAGCGTCTCGAAGAAGACTGATTTCGTGGCGGCCGGGCCCGGAGCGGGCTCCAAGCTCGCGAAGGCAGAGGATCTCGGCATCCGCATTCTGGATGCTGCGCAGTTCCATGTTCTCGTCACGGAGGGCCCGGCCGCATTGGGCGGCTGAGCGGATTAGCCAGGGGCGCCTTGAACCCCTGGCGCCAAAAACACTTTGCTGCATGAGACAGGCCTTGTTAGGCCCTGTCTCATGCAGCAAAGTGTTTCTCGAGCGGAATCAGTCCTTGTGACGCGGCTTCCGGAACGGCGCGCGGTCGGATCCGCCCTCGTTGCGGTCAGACCCGCGGCGGTCGCCGTAGCCACCCTCACGACGTGAGGCGTAGCCACCATCGCGGGATCCACCATCGCGGGGGCCGCCACCACGGGGGCCGCGGTCGGGCTTGATCTCGATGAGACGACCGGAGATCCGGGTGTCCTTGAGCTTGTCGAGCACGGACGGGTTCATGTTCGAGGGCAGCTCGACGATGGAGAAGTCCGGCTTGATGTTGATGGCGCCGAAGTCATCGCGTCCGAGGCCACCCTCGTTCGCCAGCGCACCGACGATCTGACGCGGCTCGACGCGGTGACGACGGCCGACCTCGATGCGGTACGCGGAGTAGTCTCCGCGGCCGCGACGCTCACGTGGTTCGCGAGCCGGACGATCGTTGCGGTCACGGTCGACACGCGGACGGTTGTCGCGTTCGACGGCTGCCGTCAGCGGGTCGTTCGCGGGGTCCAGCAGCAGCGGGGTCGCGCCCTGAGCAACAACAGCAAGTGCTGCGGCAACATCAGCCTCAGGCACATCGTGGTTGCGCACATAGTGGGCCACGATGTCGCGGAAAGCGGCGATGCGCGCGGTCTCGGCGAGAGCAGCGGTGATGCCATCGTCGAAGCGTGCGAGGCGCGTCGTGTTGACGTCTTCGGTGCTCGGCAGAGTCATCTGCGTCGGCGCCTGACGGGTGGCCTTCTCGATGCTCTTGAGCAGGTAGCGCTCGCGCGGCGTGATGAAGCTGATCGCATCACCAGAGCGACCCGCACGACCGGTACGGCCGATACGGTGCACGTAGGATTCGGTGTCGGTCGGGATGTCGTAGTTCACGACGTGGCTGATGCGCTCGACATCAAGTCCACGCGCGGCAACATCGGTAGCGACGAGGATGTCGAGCTTGCCATCCTTCAGCTGGTTCACGCTGCGCTCGCGCTGAACCTGAGCAACGTCACCGTTGATCGCGGCTGCGGAGTACCCGCGAGCACGGAGCTTCTCAGCCAGAGTCTCGGTTTCGTTCTTCGTGCGGACGAAGACGATCATGCCGTCGAAGTTCTCGACCTCGAGGATTCGGGTGAGCGCATCGACCTTCTGCTGGTAAGAGACGATGAGGTAGCGCTGCGTGATGTTCGTGGCAGTCGCGGTCTTGGACTTGACCGTGATCTCTTCGGCATCGCGCAGGTACTTCTGCGCAAGACGACGGATCTGCGGCGGCATCGTCGCTGAGAAGAGCGCGACCTGCTTCTCGACGGGAGTCTGCGAAAGAATCTGCTCGACGTCTTCTGCGAAGCCCATCTTCAGCATCTCGTCGGCCTCATCAAGGACGAGGTACTTCAGCTCAGACAGGTCGAGGGTGCCCTTAGCGAGGTGGTCCATGATGCGACCGGGCGTGCCGACGACGACGTGCACGCCACGGCGCAGCGCCGACAGCTGAACGCCGTAACCCTGACCGCCGTACACGGGAAGGACGTGAACGCCCTTCATCTTCGCGGAGTATGACTCGAACGCTTCACACACCTGCAGCGCGAGCTCGCGGGTCGGTGCGAGCACGAGTGCCTGCGGGGTCTTCTGCGAGGCATCGAGGCGCTCAAGCACGGGGAGAGCGAATGCCGCGGTCTTGCCGGTTCCGGTCTGGGCCATGCCGACCACATCGCGGCCGTTCAGGAGAGTCGGGATAGTCGCGGCCTGGATCGGCGAGGGAGTCTCATAGCCGAGGTCGCGGATGGCTTTTAACACCGGCCCGGTAATACCGAGCTCCTCGAATCCGGGAGCGGCGGGGGCGTCGGGTGTCAGATCTTCGTCAGCAGTCACTTCCCGAGAATAGCGCCTTCACCTGAGAAGGTGCCTGATGACGCGGCCGACGCGCTATTGATCCTTGGTCGATTCGATCAACTGTTCACGCACCTGACGTCGCAGGACCTTACCGATCATCGACGTGGGAAGTTCGTCGGTGACGAACAATCGCCTGGGCACCTTGTAGGGGGTCAGGATGCCTCGCACGAAATCACGGACGTCCTGCTCATCGAGTTCCACTCCGGGATCCATGACCACGGCAGCGACGACCTCTTCTCCGCTGTGACCGCTGGGGAGTCCGACGACGGCCGCATCGGCGATGGCGGGGTGCTGTCGCAGTGCGATCTCCACTTCGGTCGGTGAGACGTTGAATCCACCGGTGATGATGAGCTCTTTGATGCGGTCAACGACACGGAGGAAGCCCTTCTCATCCATCGTGACCACATCTCCGGTGCGGAACCAGCCGTCGTGGAAGACCGCCGCTGTCGCTTCCGGGCGCCCGTAGTAGCCGGAGAACACCTGGGGACCCCGCACGAGCAGCTCGCCCGGTGCACCCACGGCGACGTCGCGATTGAGGTCGTCTTGATCTGCGACACGCACCTCGGTGCCAGGAATCGGCAGTCCGATGCTTCCGGCCACCCGGTTCGGCGCCACGGGGTTCACCATCAACACCGGTGAGCATTCGGAAAGACCGTAGCCCTCGACGAGGTAGCCGCCGGTCGCAGCCTCCCACGGCTCGACGAGTTTCGCGTCCAGTGCCATGGCTCCGGATACGCCGATACCGGTCCCCGCCAGCGAAATCCCGCGTTCACGGGCTCGAATGAGGAGGCGCTCTGCGATCGGCGGTACCAGCGGCAGCACCGTGGCAGGCCGCTTGCGTGTGACGTCGAGCACCATGTCCGGATCGAACTTGGGGAACAACACCAGACGCGCGGCCATCGACATCGCAAACGTCAGACACAGCGTCAGCCCATAGGCGTGGAACATGGGCAGGACCGCGTAGAACACTGTTCCTGCGCCACGTTGCACCTCGGGAATCCACGCGCCGGCCTGCATGGCATTGGCGAGCAGATTGCGGTGCGTCAGCGAGGCGCCCTTCGGGTCACCGGTGGTGCCGCTGGTGTATTGGATGATTGCGAGCTCACCGACGCCCGGACGCGGATGCGAGGACGCAATCGGCTCATGGGCAAGGATCTGCTCCCATTTGAGTACGCCATGCACAGGAGAGGTGAGCTGAGCGCGCTTAGCTCGCAACGAGGGGACCGGCAGACGGAGTGCGATTCTCATGAGTGCTGGCATCGCATGGGTGATGTCGACCGAGATCAGCGTGTTCACGGTGAGGTCCGCGGGGAACTCCTGCACCGTCGGGGCGACTTTGCTCCAGACGATCGCATGTGTGGCCCCGTGGTCGGAGAACTGCTTGCGCAGCTCCCGCGGTGTGTAGAGCGGGTTGTGTTCGACGACGACCGCGCCCAGGCGCAGCACCGCGTAGAACGCGATGATGTGCTGCGGACAGTTGGGCAGAATGATTGCGACCGGGTCTCCCGCGCGCACGCCGCACTGGTGCAGACCAGCCGCGGCACGTTCGATCGACTCCTGCAACTGCCGGTAGGTCGTCTCCTGGCCGAAGAACTCCAACGCGACAGCATCCGGGTAGTCGCGAGCGGATGCCTCCACGATGTCGAGGAGGGAACCGTTGATCTCGCCGAGATCGGATGGGACACCGGGAGCATAAGACGAGGTCCACGGACGAGGGGGATCGAAGATCGGCATGAATATCAGCCTATGGGCACACGCGGCAGGTCTCACGCGGTGTGCGCCTTAGACTGGAGTGGTGTCTGAAATCACCCCTGATCTTGTGCGCCATCTCGGCGTGCTTGCGCGCATCCAGCTGAACGACGACGAGGTGACTCGCCTGACCGGTGAACTCGACGCCATCGTCGACAACATCGCAAAGGTGTCGGAGGTGGCGACGCCGGACGTCCCGGCCACCAGCCACCCGATCCCGCTCGCGAACGTCTTCCGTCCCGACGTGGTCGGCGAGACGCTCACGCATGAGCAGGTGCTGCAGAATGCCCCGGATGCCGCCGACGGCCGCTTCCGCGTAACCGCGATCCTGGGAGAAGAACAGTGAGCGACATCATCCGCCTCACCGCCGCAGAGCTTGCCGCCAAGCTGACCAGCGGTGAAGTCTCCAGCCGCGAGGCCACTCAGGCGCACCTCGACCGGATCGCCGCCGTTGACGGCGACGTCCACGCATTCCTGCACGTGAACGAGGGCGCACTGGCTGCTGCCGACGCCGTTGACGCACGGCGCGCCGCGGGGGAGGAGCTGGGCTCTCTGGCCGGCGTTCCGCTCGCGATCAAGGACGTCCTGGTCACCACCGATCAGCCCACCACGAGCGGTTCGAAGATCCTCGAGGGCTACATGTCGCCGTACGACGCGACCGTGGTCGCCCGTTCGCGCGCTGCTGGTCTCGTTCCGCTGGGCAAGACCAACATGGACGAGTTCGCCATGGGCTCCTCCACCGAACACTCCGCGTACGGCCCCACGCGCAACCCCTGGGATCTCGACCGGATCCCTGGTGGTTCCGGCGGTGGCTCGGCCGCCGCAGTGGCAGCGTTCGAGGCGCCGCTCGCGCTCGGCTCGGACACCGGCGGATCGATCCGTCAGCCCGCCCACGTGACCGGGACGGTCGGCCTCAAGCCGACCTACGGCGGCGTCAGCCGCTACGGTGCGATCGCGCTGGCATCGAGCCTCGATCAGGTCGGTCCTGTCACGCGAACAGTGCTCGACTCCGGGCTGCTGCACGACATCATCGGCGGGCACGACCCCAAGGATTCCACCTCGCTGACCGACGCGTGGCCGTCGTTCGCAGAAGCTGCCCGTGAGGGCGCCCGCGGAGACGTGCTGAAAGGTCTGAAGGTCGGCGTCATCAAGGAGCTGCCGGACTCGGGCTTCCAGCCTGGTGTTGCGGCATCCTTCCGCGCTTCTCTCGACATCCTCGAGGCGAACGGCGCGGAGATCATCGAAATCTCGACCCCGCACTTCGAGTACGGCGTGGCCGCCTACTACCTGATTCTGCCGGCCGAGGCATCCAGCAACTTGGCGAAGTTCGACTCGGTGCGCTTCGGCATGCGCGTCATCCCCGAAGGTGCCGCGACCGTTGAAGACGTGATGTCGGCGACGCGTGAAGCTGGCTTCGGCGACGAGGTCAAACGCCGCATCATCCTCGGAACGTATGCGCTCTCGGCCGGATACTACGACGCGTACTACGGCAGCGCGCAGAAGGTGCGCACGCTCATCCAGCAGGACTTCGACAAAGCGTTCGCCGAGGTCGACGTGATTGCGACCCCGACCGCTCCGACCACGGCGTTCAAGATCGGCGAGCGCATCGGCGACCCGCTGCAGATGTACTTGAACGATCTGACGACGATCCCGGCGAACCTTGCTGGCGTCCCCGGGATCTCGATCCCGTCCGGGCTTGCTGACGACGACGGTCTGCCCGTCGGCATCCAGTTCCTGGCCCCCGCTTACGAGGATGCCCGGTTGTATCGCGTCGGCGCGGCTCTGGAGACCGCGCTCGTCGACTCGTGGGGAGCACCACTGCTCACGCGGGCACCCCAGCTCGCAGGAGGGAACCGCTGATGGCCGCGGCAAAGCTTATGGACTTCGACAAGGCTCTCGAGATGTTCGAGCCGGTGCTCGGTTTCGAGGTGCACGTCGAGTTGAACACCAATACGAAGATGTTCTCGGATGCCCCGAACCCGGCGAACGAGAAATACCACGCCGCGGAGCCGAACACGCTCATCGCTGCTGTGGATCTGGGTCTTCCCGGTGCGCTGCCGGTCGTGAACGCGACCGCCATCGAATCGTCGATCAGCCTCGGACTTGCGCTGAACTGCTCGATCGCAGCATCCAGTCGTTTCGCTCGAAAGAACTACTTCTACCCCGACCTGGGTAAGAACTACCAGATCTCGCAGTACGACGAGCCGATCGCCTACGAGGGATCCGTCGTGGTCGAGTTGGAGGACGGCACACTCGTCACGATTCCGATCGAGCGCGCGCACATGGAAGAGGATGCCGGAAAGCTCACCCACATGGGCGGTGCCACCGGGCGCATCCAGGGTGCTGAGTACTCGCTCGTCGATTACAACCGTGCCGGTGTCCCGTTGGTCGAGATCGTCACGAACATCATCTACGGCGCGGAGCACCGTGCTCCCGAGATCGCGAAGGCGTACGTCGCCACGATCCGTGACATCGTGCGCAGCCTCGGCATTTCCGAAGCGCGTCTCGAGCGCGGCAACCTGCGCTGCGATGCGAACGTCTCGCTGCGTCCGCGTGTCGCCGAGGGCGCAGAACCAGCACCGCTGGGGACGCGCACGGAGACGAAGAACGTCAACTCCATGCGTTCGGTGGAGCGTGCTGTTCGCCACGAGATCCAGCGTCAGGCGCAGATCCTCGCAGATGGCGGCACCATCACGCAGGAGACCAGGCACTGGCACGAGGACACCGGTACGACTTCGCCGGGCCGTCCGAAGTCGGATGCTGATGACTACCGGTACTTCCCGGAGCCCGACCTGCTGCCCGTGCAGCCTGCGATCGAACTCATCGAAAAGTTGCGGGCAGAGCTTCCCGAGCAGCCCGTCACGCGCCGCCGCCGGTTGAAGGCAGAGTGGAGCTTCACGGATCTGGAGTTCCAAGATGTGCGCAACAGCGGTCTGATCGATGAGGTCGAGGCGACAATCGCTGCGGGTGCGGCTCCTGCCGCCGCGCGCAAGTGGTGGACCGGCGAGATCTCTCGTCTGGCGAACACCCAGGACGAGGTCGCCGCAGATCTCATCAGCCCGGAGAACGTCGCCGCGCTGCAGAAGCTCGTGGATGAGGGAACCCTCACCGACAAGCTTGCGCGTCAGGTGCTCGAAGGTGTTGTCGCCGGTGAGGGAACTCCGCAAGAGGTCGTCGATGCGCGCGGTCTTGCTGTCGTCTCAGACGATGGCGCGCTGATCGCTGCGATCGATGACGCTTTCGCTGCCCAGCCCGACGTGCTTGCCAAGATCAAGGACGGCAAGGTGCAGGCTGCTGGTGCCGTGATCGGTGCTGTGATGAAGGCGATGAAGGGACAGGCAGACGCCGCCCGCGTGCGTGAGCTGATCCTGGAGCGTGCTGCGGGGTAGTCGTCTGAGAATGTCGCACGCATCGGCGAGAATGGATGCATGGGACGAGGCGACGGGCGAGGCAGACTCGTCTCTCCTGACGGGGCGGATGACACCGGCACCCGGATCCTCCACGTTGACATGGACGCGTTCTATGCGGCCGTCGAAGTGCTCGATGATCCATCGCTGGCGGGACTTCCGCTGATCATCGGTGCGCCGGATGGACGCTCGGTCGTCTCCAGCGCATCGTATGAAGCTCGCCGGTACGGTGTGCGCGCGGCGATGCCGGTGGGACAGGCAATGCGGCTGTGCCCGACGGCTCGGATCGTCATGCCGCACTTCGAGCGCTACCAGGAGATCTCCCGGCAGGTGATGGCGGTGTTCGAGTCGATCACTCCGCTGGTCGAACCGCTCTCGGTGGATGAGGCATTCCTGGATGTTCAGGGGGTGCGGCGGCTCTGGGGGAGTCCGGGCGAGATCGCTCATCTCGTGCGGAAGCGGATTCATGCAGAGGTCGGGATCACCTGCAGCGTGGGCGTCGCCGCCACCAAACACGTCGCCAAGATTGCCTCGACGATATCGAAACCCAATGGGCTCCTCATTGTCGCGGCTGCGGATACTGCTGACTTTCTGGAACCGCTGTCGGTGCGCGCGATGTGGGGTGTCGGGCCGAAGGCGGCTGAGACGCTGGAGGGACGCGGCATCCGAACTATCGGTGACATCCGCCAATCCCCGCAGGACATGCTCGATCGGGCCGTGGGGCCCGCGTTGGGCGCTCGAATCGCCCAGCTGTCCCGGGGTGAGGATGCTCGCGCAGTTGAGGTGAAGCGCGTCGAGAAGAGCATCGGACATGAAGAGACCTTCGACGTCGACGTCTCCGACCGTGAGTTCCTGCGCGCCGAGTTGTTACGGCTTGCGGATCGGGTCGCTGTTCGCCTTCGCCGGGCGGATTGGGAGTGTGGGACTGTTGCAATCAAGATCCGCTTCGATGACTTCTCCACGCTGAGCCGATCCCAAACGTTGTCCGAGCCGACATCTGTCGGTCAGCGGATCGGAGAAGCGGCGCAGACGCTGTACGAATCGATCGACCGGCGTGATCCAGTCCGACTCGTGGGCGTTCGCGCGGAGAAGTTGCGCCCGGCTGGGGGAGCAGCCTTCGCGCTGTGGGACGACGATGAGCATTGGCGCAAGGTCGAGGGCGCACTGGACGATGCGCGTGCTCGTTTCGGGAACACGACGATCAGCCGGGCGCGTCACCTGGGTCGAGGCGCCGGACGCGGTGCACCGCAGCACCCCCAGGCGCACGGACTCGACTGACAACGGTCAGATTCATCTGCACAGATGGACGTTCCGCGATAGCGTTGCCTCATGCCTAACATCGCAGTAGAACTCGGAGAACAAGTAGCCGCCTTCGGCGTGAAGAGCGCCTACGGTGAGCCGCAGGATGTCGATGGGGTGAGCATTACCCCTGTCGCTCTGACCATGTCGGGATTCGCTGGAGGAACGGGAACCGGCGGCGAGGGCGGCGGCAGCGGCGAGGGTGGGAGCGGCGGCGGTGTCTCCATTCCGCTTGGCGTATATGTCCGACGCGAGGAAGGACTGCGTTTCGAGCCGAATCTGGTCACGCTGCTTGCGGTAGCGATCCCGTTCGTCTGCGTGGCAGGTCGTGCTCTCACGCGCGTGATCCGTGCACTCAAGAAGTAGCGACCCGGTCACGCTCGCACTGCAGCGTGGAGCTGCCAGCATCCTGGATGCGATCGTCGATGTGGCCGCATCCAACCCGGTCGTGTTGATCGATGGTCGGGCCGGCGCCGGGAAGTCCACGCTCGCGCGTCTGGTCGCGGCGAACTGGCCGCTGGCAGGACGACCGCAACTCATTGCGCTGGACTCGCTCTACCCAGGCTGGGACGGGATGGATGCGGGTGTGGAGCGTGCACTGCACGATATTCTTCGGCCGCACGCCCGCGGGTTGCTCAGCACCTGGCGGCGCTGGGATTGGGAGCTGGAGATGGAAGCGGAAGCGAGCGCAGTGACGCCCGCGCTCGGTGTCATACTCGAGGGTTGCGGCGCGCTCAACCCTGCTACGGCCCGACTGGCTGATGTGCGCGTATGGGTGCAATCACCGGAGCCTGCGCGTAAACGCCGCGCGCTCGAGCGCGATGGTGACACCTTCCGACCGCACTGGGACCGATGGGCCGCACAGGAGGACAGTCACATTCGCCGTCACGATCCGCACGAGCTCGCGACGCTGACCGTCACGATTCCTTAGAACGCCGTCTCGTCCACGTCGTCGGCCAGCGTGAGCAGGGTGTCGAGACGGTAGGCGAGCCAGTCGTAGACGCCGAAGCGCGGGTCGTCCGGATCGCGCTGTTCATCGTCGGTGGTGATGTCCAACCGTGACGCGATCACCAGGCGGATCGCGGTGAGTGTGCGCAGCCACGCGTCGAGGTCTTCCGGCGGGATAGTGATGTCTCGGGGTGTGAGCGCTTGTTCTTCGGTGAGCGTCTCGGCATCAGCGGTGACGAAAGGGGCGAGAGCGTGTTGCACACGCGTGGCGTCCTGGACACGACGATCGATCAGGTCATCGCGGGTTGCTGATCGGAACTCGGCCGAGGCTGCGGCATCCTCCGGGTAGACATCGGGAGTGAGTCGATCGATGCCAGGGTCGGATGTGTCGGCGGACATCGCCAGAACACTGGTGAACTCGTCGATGAGTCCGCTGAGGTGCAAGTACTCGATGGTCGCCAGCGGTAGGCGGATGCTGCGTCCGTTCACTGCGGGGCCAATCTCACCGTGGCCCACAAGCCGTAGTCGTGCATGGCTTGGGCATGAACCTCCATCGTCTCGCGGGGTCCGGTGGCAACGATCGCGTGTCCATCGTGGTGGACGGCGAGCATGAGCTGAGTCGCGTGTTCGACGGAGTATCCGAAGTACGAGCGGAATACGCGCACGACATAGTTCATGAGGTTGACCGGGTCATTCCAGACCACGACTTGCCACGGCTGCGCGGGAACGGCGTGCAGATCGGTGAGGTCGTCGAGTTCGGGGAGCACCGCGGGGATTGTCATGCCCATCCCAGCTCGTGCAGTTGGGCGTCATTGATGCCGTAGAAGTGTGCGATCTCGTGGACGAGAGTGGTGTGGACTTCGTCGCGCAGCTCTTCTTCGGTGTCGCACTGAGCGAGATGCGGTTCGCGGAATACGACGATGCGGTCGGGGAGTTCACCCATGCCGTACTGGCCGCGTTCGGTGAGCGCGAGCCCATCGTAGACGCCCAGGAGGTCGAGGCTGCCGTCTTCCGGGCGGTCCTCAACGACGAAGATGACGTTGTCGAGTCCGTCAACCATCTCATCGGGCAGCTGATCGAGCTCGTCGATGACGAGCCGTTCGAAAGCTGGGGCATCCATCTCCATCACCATCCAGCCTATTGCGCTGAGCCATGGTCGGGAGAATGCAGAAGGCCCGAGTGTTCAACTCGGGCCTTCCTGTGGGGTGGCTAACGGGGCTTGAACCCGCGACCCCCGCGACCACAACGCGGTGCTCTACCAACTGAGCTATAGCCACCATGTGCCCGCCGAAACAGGCAACTAGAAGAGTGTATTACACCTCTGGGCTGAATGACGAAACGGTGCGCGCGGCGATGTCTCGTGCCTCATCGCTGGTCGGGCCTGGCTCGGCGACGAACACGGCTTCGCGGTAGTAACGAAGCTCTCGAATCGACTCCAGGATGTCGGCGAGTGCGCGGTGTCCGCCGTTTTTGGCGGGGGCCTGGAAGAAGACTCGTGGGTACCAGCGCCGGGACAATTCTTTGATGCTGGAGACGTCGACATTGCGGTAGTGCAGCCACTGATCGATCTGCGGCATGTACTTCGCCAGGAACATGCGATCGGTGCCGATCGTGTTTCCTGCGAGCGGCGCCTTGCGCTCCAGCGGGACAAACCTCTTGATATATGCCAGCGTCTGCGCCTCAGCATCTGCCAGTGAGATGCCCTGCGGAATTTCCTCGATGAGCCCGGACGACGTGTGCATTTGCGTGACGAAGTCGTTCATATTCGCCAGAGCGGAGTCATTGGGCTTAATGACCACCTGGAACCCCGGATCAATGGGGCGAAGCTCGAAGTCTGTGATGACGACGGCGATCTCGACGAGTTCATCCACCGCGAGGTCGAGACCTGTCATTTCGCAGTCGATCCAGACAAGACGGTCATTTTCGGACGCAGATACCATGACTCGATTCTATCGAGAGCACGGACACTGAACGCTGTGGTCCCCCAGGCACGATTCGAACGTGCGACCGGCGACTTAGAAGATCGATGCTCTTCCGCTGAGCTACTGGGGGTCGACATCTAGATTAGCGATGTTTTCCCGCTCGGCTGCAATCATCGGCGCTCGCGCTGTCCTCGCAGACCGCGCTACCCGTTTCGTAGGGCTTGCACCGCATCGTCGGGACGCCAGAAGTCACCGACCAGCCGGAAGGCACCCGATGCCAGGTGCAGGCGTTCGGCGCGGTACCGGAGGCCCAGCGGGTCGGCGATGATTCGCAGGTGGCCGAGGATGCGGCCGGCGGCGTCTTCGACGCGCCAGAGATGATCGGATGCGCGTACCAGGTGCTCGCGCGTCGAGGAGAGAGCAGGGGAGGAGTACGGAACCTCGGGCAAATGCTGGAGTTGAGTGGTTGACATCGGAATCTCCTTTCGACTCGAACATATGAGCGACCACCGACATTCATCCCGCGTTCGATGGAATCCTTTCCTGCACTGACCTGCGTATTGCACGAGTTGTCCACCGAACGTGGGTATCGGCCTGCGTGCTGGCCGTAACACCGGCACGCTGTTGTGATCCGGGTACGCCCCGGGAACACAAAGGAGACAGCTATGAACGACACCGTGACGATCCTGGGACGAGTAGGTGCTGATCCGAACCGGAGCGCGACCACGACCGGGGTCCCGGTTGTGAACTTCCGCGTCGCGAGTCCGCAGCGCCGGTACGACTCGAAGGTGCAGGCGTGGGTGGAGACCGGCACCAACTGGTACAACGTGTCGGCGTTCCGCCAGCTCGCCGATCATGCGAAGGCGTCGCTGCGCCAGGGGGACGGAGTGATCGTCACCGGCAAACTCAAGCTGCGTGAGTGGGAGAGCGGCGGTCGCAAGGGAATGAGCGCTGATATCGAGGCCGAGGCCATCGGTCACGACCTGCGGTGGGGCGCGAGCGCGTATGTGAAGGCGAACAGCGCGTCGGCTGCGCCGCAGCCGCTATCTGATGCGAGCGCCGAGATCAGCGCCGATCAGAGCACTGCCCCTGCAGTGCACGCACCCGACGATAGCGAGGAGGATCTTGAGCTGGAAGAAGCGGAACTCGTGCCCTCGACGAACTGGTCAGCGAACTGAGCCCAGTCATGCTCTACGCGTGGCGGGGGCTGAGAGCGCGAGACGGGGCGCGCGCGTAGGATCGGAGCGTGCCCCGTCGACTTCATTCCCTGCGCTCGCTGCTCGCCCTGGCTGCATCGACGGTAATCATCGGTCTCGCGCTGACAGCGTGCACTCCCCGGCCCACTGCCGATCCAGAACCGTCAGGGGAGCCTGCGGTGAGCAGTGCCCCGACGGCCACTCCCGCGCCGGAGCCGAGTTTTCACCCCGACGGAACCGCTGAAGACAACCTTCCGGTCTTCACGAAGATCGTCGAACAGGTCGGAGCTTCGCCGGAGAACGTCTCCGGGCGGGCGTACATCGACGCGCTCGTGGCCGCAGGATTCGATCGCGCCGGCATGCAGGTCACCGAAGACGGCACCACTGTGGGAAATCCTGCCGAAAGCATCCAGTTCTCCGTACGCTGGGGCGAGGACCTCTGCCTGGTCGGACAGGTGGGACCGTCAACCGGTGCACCCGTCACGATGATCATGGATCAGCTTGCCGAGGGGCGCTGCCTGATCGGGAATACGCGTCCGATCGATTGGTGATTGGTAGCGCTCAGCTCCCTCGTCGAACCCGCCGAGTATCGGGCAGACCCTCAGTGACGATGACGGATCCCGGGTAAGCTGGTACAAGACTTTGTGTGCCGTCACGACGGTGCGACAACGGATCATGTACGACGAGATAGGGCGTTGAAACGGTATGGCAGAGTACATCTACTCGATGGTGCGTGCGCGGAAGGCAGTGGGCGAGAAGCTCATCCTGGATGACGTGACGATGTCGTTCCTTCCCGGAGCGAAGATCGGTATGGTCGGCCCGAACGGTGCCGGTAAGTCGACGATCCTCAAGATCATGGCAGGCCTCGACATCCCGTCAAACGGTGAAGCCAAGCTCTCCCCGGGGTTCACTGTCGGCATTCTGTTGCAGGAGCCCGAGCTCGACGAATCGAAGACTGTCCTGGAGAACATCCAGGACGGCGTCGCTATCAAGGCGAAGCTCGATCGCTTCAACGAGATCTCGGCGCTGATGGCCGATCCGGATGCTGATTTCGACACGCTGCTGGCTGAGATGGGTGTGCTGCAGGAAGAGATCGACGCCGCTGACGGCTGGGACCTCGACTCGCAGCTCGAGCAGGCCATGGATGCGCTGCGCACCCCGCCCGGAGACGCTGCGATCGCCCCGCTGTCCGGTGGTGAGAAGCGCCGCGTCGCACTGGCGAAGCTGCTGCTCCAGAAGCCTGATCTGTTGCTGTTGGATGAGCCGACTAACCACCTCGACGCCGAAAGCGTTCTCTGGCTCGAGCAGCACCTGAAGTCCTACAAGGGTGCAGTCATCGCGATCACCCACGACCGGTACTTCCTCGACAACGTCGCAGAGTGGATCGCCGAAGTCGACCGCGGACGCCTGATCGGCTACGAGGGCAACTACTCGACGTATCTGGAGAAGAAGGCCGAGCGCCTCGACATCCAGGGTAAGAAGGACCAGAAGCTCGCGAAGCGCCTCAAGGACGAACTCGAGTGGGTGCGCTCCAGCGCCAAGGGACGCCAGACCAAGTCGAAGGCGCGTCTGGCTCGCTACGAAGAGATGGCAACGGAGGCGGAGCGGACTCGGAAGCTCGACTTCGAGGAGATTCAGATCCCCGCCGGCCCACGTCTGGGCAGCGTCGTGATCGAAGCGAAGAACCTCAAGAAGGGCTTCGGCGACCGCACGCTCATCGACGGCCTGAGCTTCAGCCTGCCGCCCAACGGCATTGTCGGCATCATCGGTGCGAACGGCGTCGGTAAGACCACGTTGTTCAAGTCGATCGTCGGTCTTGAGTCGATCGACAGCGGCGAACTCAAGATCGGTGAGACGGTCAAGATCAGCTATGTCGACCAGTCCCGCTCGAACATCGACCCGGACAAGACGTTGTGGGAGGTCGTCTCTGACGGCCTCGACATCATGATGGTCGGCAAGATCGAGATTCCCTCGCGCGCTTATGTGTCGAAGTTCGGTTTCAAGGGGCCCGACCAGCAGAAGAAGGCCGGGGTACTCTCCGGTGGTGAGCGCAACCGCTTGAACCTCGCCCTGACGCTCAAGGAGGGCGGCAACCTTCTGCTTCTCGACGAGCCGACTAACGACCTCGATGTCGAGACGCTGAGCTCGCTCGAGAATGCTCTGCTGGAGTTCCCCGGGTGCGCCGTGGTCATCACTCACGACCGGTGGTTCCTCGACCGCATCGCCACGCACATCCTCGCCTACGAGGGCACCGATGAGAACCCGGCCCAGTGGCACTGGTTCGAGGGCAACTTCGAAGCGTACGAGCAGAACAAGATCGAGCGCCTCGGCCAGGATGCGGCGAACCCGCACCGTTCGACGCACCGCAAGCTCACGCGTGACTGAAGCAGATCGAGAGGCGGGCACAACGCCCGCCTCCCGTATCTCCGTTCCGATCCAGCTGCGCTGGGGAGATCTTGACGCGTACAACCACGTCAACAACACCTCCATGCTGAAGTTGCTCGAAGAAGCGCGTGTGCGTGCATTCTGGGCGCCCGGACCGGGAGAACAGGCACCGCAGACGGCGATCCTGGAGACCGGAATCGAATCCGGCATGCTCTCACTCATCGCACGGCAGGAGATCGAGTACCTCGCGCCCGTTCCGTACCAGCGCCGACCGCTCGAAGTGCAGTTGTGGTTCGGCAAGATCGGTGGCTCCAGCGTCGATGTCTGCTATGAGGTCTTCAACGACCCCGCCAGCGAGACCCGAGTGCTCTACGCCCGCTCGACGGCGGTGCTGGTGCTGGTGAACGCCGAATCAGGTCGTCCGACGCGAATCACCTCGCAGATGCGCGAAGCCTGGGCGCCGTATATCGGCGACCCTGTCCAGTACGCGCATCGCTGAGAGCGTCAGCGGTCCGCAGGGACGCGGATCATGATCTCCTGCGAGACACTGGCGACCAGCACGCCTTCGCGCGTGTAGACACGGCCGGTAGCCAGACCACGACCGCCGCGAGCATTGGGTGACTCCTGCACGTACAGCAGCCACTCATCGACGCGCGCGGGACGGTGCCACCACATGGCGTGATCCAGGCTCGCCACCTTCAGCCCCGGCGTCACCCAAGACACACCGTGCGCGCGCAGGATCGACTCCTGAATCGTCATATCGCTGAGGTAGGCCAGCGCAGCGCGGTGCAGACGCTGGTCATCCGGCATCGGCGCGCGCAGACGCATCCAGACGACCTGCCGCGCGGCCTGCTCGCCGTCGGCGGCGAGATAAATCGGCGCGTCGATATGACGCACTTCAACGGGACGCTCCATCAGCAGCTGCCGCATGACCGGCTTGTTGTCCGGTGCCAGATCTTCATCGGGCGGGATCTGCTCGGGCTGCGGGATGCCGACTGGCATCGGCGTGGAATGTTCGAGCCCGGGAGCCTCGTCCTGGAACGAAGCGATCATTGAGAAGATCGGAACGCCGTTCTGGTACGCCTGCGCCCGTCTGGTCGAAAACGACCGACCATCGTGGATGCGATCGACGGCTATCGTCACGCCCTGGGTGGAATCGCCCGGGCGGAGAAAATACCCGTGCATCGAGTGCACGGCGCGATCCTCTGGCATCGTCCGCTCAGCGGCGATCAGGCATTGGCCGAGCACCTGTCCGCCGTAGATGCGCCCGGTGGGCATACTGTGCGAACTGCCGGTGAAGATGTCTTCGGTGGTCCGCGCTTGGCTCTCGTCGAGATCCAGCACGTCCAGCAGGGTGTCAACGGATGCTTGAGCCTGTGCGTCTGCGTTCATGGCGCTCCTCCCGCGACCGTCGATCGCCTCCTTGATAGTTTAGAACGCGTGCACCATCGCCTTGTTCTCGCAGACTCCGACACAGCTCGTGACGTCCTCACCTTTTTCGGCCGAGCAGGACTGGTCTCCGAGGACGGGGTACGGCTGCAGGGCGCGGATGGCGTCCTGGTCGTGACCGCTGCTGCTCTGGCGCCCCAGGGATTGTTCGACCAGACCCCGACGGTTCTCGCCATGCGGATCGTCCGCGCCGATCCGGCGTTGGAGTGCGACATCGTCGTGGACGAACTCACCGCAGATGAAGACGAGCGGATGCTGAAACTACCCGACACCGGACGTTCTCCGGCCTGGGCGGGAGTCGCGCCGCCACGTGGAGGGTGGGAGCGCACCGGAAGCCTGGAATCGTCGGTGATTGCCAACCGTGCCCAATGGGGAATCTCGGCCGTGGCGCGCGGGGCGACACCGGGCGCCGGCGAAGAGGCGGTCCGAGCGCTCCGGGCCGCCATCTGGGGTGAGCCGGACGAGGACCTCGCCGGTCTCCCGCGAGGCGTGGCCTTCGCCGCACACGCCTTCGGGTTCATCTCCGGCGAGGAGAACGTCACCGTGACAGCATCCGGCCGCTGGACGCGGTTGGGCTTCGCGCGCGGGCACGTGCTCTCGCGCGGTCCGATGGTCACCGGACTCACCGCCGTTCGCGGAACGGGCGTAGGTGCAGCGTAGCGGGTCCTACTGCGCAGCCGCGCGTCCCGCCTGACGTCCGGAGAACAGGCATCCGCCCAAGAAGGTGCCTTCCAGCGCGCGGTACCCGTGCACGCCGCCGCCGCCGAACCCGCTGGCCTCACCCGCAGCGAACAGCCCGGTGATGACGTTTCCCGAAGAGTCCAGCGCGCGTCCATCGAGGTCGGTCTCGATGCCGCCGAGCGACTTCCGCGTCAGAACGTGCAGCTTCACCGCGATCATCGGGCCGGCCGCCGCGTCCTGCAGCCGATGCGGTGACGCTGTGCGGATGAGTCTGTCGCCGCGGTAGCCGCGCATGGAGCGCAGCATCCCGATCTGCGCATCCTTGCTGAAGTCGTTCTCGATCTCGCGGTCACGAGCGATGACTTCACGGCGAACAGTATCGATGTCGAGCGCTTCGCCGCCGTCGTGCAGGCGCATCTGCTCCAGCAGGCTCTCCAGGTCGTTCTCGACGATGAAGTCCGCGCCCTCGTCGAGGAATGCCTGCACGGGACCGGTCGGGCCCTTCGCCAGACGAGACTTCAGCAGCAGCCCGACATCCTTGCCGGTGAGATCGGGGTTCTGCTCGCTGCCAGAAAGCGCGAACTCCTTCTCGACGATCTGTCGCGACGTAACGAACCAGGAATGGTCGTGCCCGGTCTGGCGCAGGTACTGGAGAGTTCCCAGTGTGTCGAAGCCGGGGAAGAGCGGGACGGGTAGACGTTGTCCCGTGGCATCCAGCCACAGGGATGACGGGCCGGGCAGGATTCGGATGCCGTGCGAAGGCCACACCGGATCCCAATTGCTGATTCCCTCGACGTAATGCCACATGCGGTCGCCGTTGATGAGGTGCGCACCGGCTGCTGCAGATACGTCATGCATCGACCCGTCCACATAGGCCGGCACTCCCGTCAGCATGTGCTCAGGAGCTGTGCCCAGCCGCTTCGGCCACGCAGCGCGCACCAGGTCGTGGTTTCCGCCGATGCCGCCGGAGGCGACGATGGTCGCACCCGCGGAGATCTCGAAATCACCGGCCACCTCGCGTGATGTGCTGAGGCCGCGGGCACTCGTGGAATCGACGAGACGGTGGCCCCGTGCTCCGATGACAGCGCCATCGGCGCTCAGCAGCTCAGTGACGCGATGGCGGGGGAGCACAGTGAGGGTTCCGGCATCCTCCGCACGGTGAACGGCATCGGCGAACGGTGCGACGATGCCCGGGCCGGTACCCCAGGTGATGTGGAAACGCGGCACCGAGTTTCCCGGACCGATCGCGCCGTAGCCGCCGCGCTCAGCCCACCCGACCACGGGGAAGAAGCCGACGCCGCGCTCACGCAACCAGGCACGTTTCTCACCCGCGGCGAACTGCAGATACGCGTCAGCCCATCGACGCGGCCAGTGGTCCTCATCGCGGTCGAAACCGGCGTTGCCGAACCAGTCCTGGGTGGCGAGTTCGAGCGAGTCTTTGATTCCGAGGCGTCGCTGCTCCGGTGAATCGACGAAAAACAATCCGCCGAATGACCACCATGCCTGACCGCCCAGGTTCGATCGGGGCTCCTGGTCGAGGAGGATCACTCGTTTACCGGCGGCTGTCGCCTCGGCGGCGGCCACGAGACCGGCCAACCCCCATCCGATCACTAGGACGTCTGCGGACAGGGGTGGGGTCGTCATGCGTTCTCCGTTGAATCCTGACTGGTCGTGCGGGTCTCGAGCGTGGGCCGGCCGGCGGCATCGGGGCCGATACTCGTGGGTTCCATGGTGTTCACCATGGCATAAGCGGCGCGTTCGAGGTAGTCCCACAGCGTCGCGTCGTGCAGTGCGGACAATTGGACTTCGTCGAGCGAGGTGCGCATGCAGCGCAGCCAGCGGTCACGGGCATCCGGATTGACGTGGAAGGGGTTGTGCCGCATACGCAGGCGCGGATGCCCGCGGCGCTCACTGTATGTCGACGGGCCGCCCCAGTACTGCGCAAGGAACAGCGCGAAGCGCTCTTCTGCGGGGCCGAGATCCTCTTCCGGATACATCGGCTTCAGGACCGGGTCGAGCGCGACCTCGCGGTAGAAGATGTTTACGATCTTCTCGAACGTCGCGTAACCGCCGACCTCATCATAGAAAGTCATTCGTTGTCCTTGGCTTCGTCGTCGTGTGCCTGGGTGTTCTTTTTGCGCCAAATCCCGCGGATCACCGGCGGCACGCCCGTGACCGGATTAGGGCGCGTCAGCGGTGGGTTCGCGCCGCGCACACGACGGGCACCCTCGGGCCCGGTGGGGATGACGGACTCCATCCGGGGAATGGTCAGATCCAGCCCCTCAACGGCTGCTTTGAGTCGCATGCGCAGTTCGCGGGCCACGTCATCCTTTGCATTCGCGCGTGTCTTGAGCACAACGCGAATAACCAGAGCATCGCCGGAGATCGACTCCAGGCCCCACACCTCTGGACGTTCGATGATGCGCGTACGCCACTTGGGTTCCTTCGCCAGTTGTTCGGCCGCCGCGAGCAGCGCGCGCTCGACCTCGGCCACATCGGCATCGACGGGCACGCCCAGGTCGATGATCGTGCGCGCCCATCCCTGCGACATGTTTCCGATCCGGAGGATCTCGCCGTTGCGCACGTACCAGAGCGTGCCGTTCACATCCCGCAGCTGGGTCACACGCACGCTCACATACTCGACCATGCCGCTGGCGAGACCCACATCCACGACATCGCCGATTCCGATCTGGTCCTCGGCGACGATGAACAGGCCGTTGAGAACGTCTTTGACGATGTTCTGGGCGCCGAAGCCGAGTCCCGCGCCGACCGCGGCCGTCAGCAGCGTGAGCGAACTCAACAGCGAAGGCGAGAGCGTCCACACGATCAGCAGCAGTGCGATCACCAGAACCACCACGTTGATGATGTTCTGCAGAATCGATCCGAGCGTGCGAGTTCGCTGAATCAGCCGCATATCTGCCAGCGGGGACTGCTCCAGAGCTTGGGTATCGTCCACGTTCGCTTTGGACTTTGCGCTGTTGACGATGCGTTGCACGACGCGCCGGATGACGATGCGCAGCACGAACGTGACAACCAGGGCGACGGCGATGATGATCGCGACGTTCAGCGCGGCGCGGCCACCGCGGGCGAGGGTCTCTAAAAAACCCGTCCAGTCGGCTTGATCCACCGGTTCGACATCTTGGAAATGCGGAAGGGAGAGCACCCCTCGATACTAGCGATCGGGCCCCTGCACCAGCTGGATGAGCTTGGTGGCAGGGGCCCGACGCAGAAGCCGAGGATCAGTCCTCAGAGTCGTCCTCCGCGTCGCGAGCCTGTGCGGCCAGGGCGCGTTCCACGTCGGCTAGCCCCTCGCTGACGAGGCGGCGCAGCGCCGGCGCAGCATCAGCGTTGTCGCTCAGCCACGTGCGGGTCGCTTCGCGAAGCTCAGCGTTGGCAAGCGGCGTCGGGTATAGCCCGACGATGAGGTAGTTCGCAATCTGGTAGGTGCGCGACTCCCACACCGGCAGCAGCATGTCGAAGTAGCTCTGTACGAACTCGCCGAGCACCTCGACGCTGTTCGGGTGGACGAAGCCCTGGGAGCCTGCGCGCACGATCGTGTTCGGGGCATCCGAGTTCTCGACCAGTCGCGTCCACGCGATGCGCTTATCCGTCACGGTGGGAAGAGCGGCGTGCGCCAGAGCTGCGAACTCGGCACCCTTCGAGGTGTTGTCCGCTGCGAGGGCGGCATCGATGGATGCCGCATCCGTCGCGCCGATCGAGGCGAGGCCGATCAGCAGCTGCCACGAGAGGTCAGCGTCGATCTCGAGGCCGGGGAGGGTGTCTTCTCCGGAGCGCAGGCGACCGACGATGCCGGCATGCTCGGAGTTGACGATCGCGCCCGCGAATGCGGTGACGAACTGCAACTGGCTGTCGCTACCGGCCGGCGCGCTCTGCGCGAGCTCCCACAGCCCTTCGGCAACCTTCAGCCGGGCAGCCTGCTGTTCACCGGGCGCCACATAAAGCGCCGCTGCCGTGCGCAGCTGGGCGAGGGTGGTGCGAACGGTCGTCGATTCGGTTTCGCTGCCGATGTTCCCGAGCACCAGATCGATGTAATCGGATGCTGCGCTCTCGGCGTCGCGGGTCTGGTCCCAGGCTGCGCCCCAGACGATCGAACGCGCCAGCGGATCGGAGATGGCGCCGAGGTGCGCGATGGCGGTGGCCAGTGACCGCTCGTCCAGACGGATCTTCGCGTATGCGAGGTCGTTGTCGTTGAGCAGTACCAGGTCTGCGCGGTCGTGACCCTGCAGCTCCGGAACTTCGGTGCGGTCGCCGTCGACGTCGATTTCGACGTAGTGCGTGCGGGTGAGCGCCCCATCGACAAGGTTGTAGAGACCGACGCCCAAGCGGTGCGGGCGGATCGTCGGGTAATCAGCGGGAGCCGTCTGCGTGACGGCGAAACGGGTGATCTTGCCTGAAGAGTCTTCGGCGATGACAGGGGAGAGCGTGTTGACGCCCGCGGTCTCCAGCCATTTGCTCGCCCAGGTGCTGAGATCGCGCCCACTGGTGGCCTCGAGCTCGGTGAGCAGATCGCTGACTTCGGTGTTGCCCCAGGCGTGCTTCTGGAAGTACTGGCCGACGCCGGCGAAGAAAGCATCGATCCCGACCCAGGCGGCGAGCTGCTTGAGGACCGAGCCGCCCTTCGCATAGGTGATGCCGTCGAAGTTGACCTGGACATCTTCGAGGTCGTTGATCTCGGCGACGATCGGATGCGTGGAGGGAAGCTGGTCCTGGCGGTAGGCCCAGGTCTTCTCCATGGCATTGAACGTCGTCCAGGCCTCGGTCCACTCCGTGGCCTCGGCGGTGGCGATGGTCGAAGCCCACTCGGCGAACGACTCGTTCAGCCACAGGTCGTTCCACCACCTCATGGTGACGAGGTCACCGAACCACATGTGCGCGAGTTCGTGCAGGATCGTGACGACGCGGCGTTCCTTGACAGCATCCGTCACCTTGCTGCGGAAGACGTAAGTCTCCGTGAAGGTGACCGCTCCCGCGTTCTCCATCGCGCCGGCGTTGAATTCCGGAACGAACAGCTGGTCGTACTTCTCGAACGGGTACGGCACGCCGAATTTTGATTCGAAGTAGGCGAACCCTTCCCGGGTCTTGTCGAAGAGGTAATCGGCGTCGATGTGCTGCCACAGGCTCTTGCGTCCGTAGACACCGAGCGGGATGATCCGGCCGTCAGAGCTGGTGAGCTCGGAGAATGTCGATTCGTACGGCCCCGCCACGAGTGCGGTGATGTAGGAGGAGATGCGCGGCGTCGGCTCGAAGCCCCATGTCGCTGTGCTGCTGGCGTCATGGTTGATCGGCTCGGGTGTGGGGGAGTTGGAGATGACCTTCCAGTTATCCGGGGCGGTCACGGTGAACTGGAAGGTGGCCTTTAGATCAGGCTGTTCGAAGACGGCGAACACACGACGGGAGTCGGGCACCTCGAACTGCGAGTAGAGGTAGACCTCGTCGTCGACGGGATCGACGAAGCGGTGCAGCCCCTCTCCGGTGTTCGTGTAAGAGCAGTCCGCGTCGACGACGAGGACGTTCTGCTCCTGGAGGTTCGTCAGCGCGATGCGGGAATCGGCGAAGACCTCGCTCGGTGACAGCTGCTCGCCATTGAGCGAGATCTCGCGCACCTCGTGTGCGATGAGGTCGATGAACGTGAAGCTTCCCGGCTTCGCGGTGAAGCGCACGACGCTGCGGGAGCCGAAGAGTTCGGCGCCCTTCGTCAGATCGAGCGAGATCTCGTACGACTGTGTGTCGACGAGAGCACGACGCTCCTGCGCTTCGATTCGGGTGAGGTTCTCTCCAGGCACAGCTGTTTCTCCCAGGGGTTCGGGGGTGTCGCCTGCAATCGATGCGCGTGGCGCCGACGGCAACCATGACAGCCTACGCCAGGACTAGGCAGATCCTTATGCAAGCAGTGGAAAGATGAGCATGTGACTGTGTCTGATGAGAATGTCGTTCCCTTCGCTTCCGAAGCCGCCGCGGCCGGTGCCGAATTCATTGAAACGCCGGTGGCTTATGACGCCGTGCTCCTCGCGGGCTTCGGCGGGCCTGAGGGACAGGACGATGTGATCCCGTTTCTGCGCAATGTGACTCGGGGGAGGGGAATCCCCGACGAACGCCTGGAAGACGTCTCGCATCACTATCGCCACTTCGGCGGCATCAGCCCCATCAACGCGCAGAACCGGGCCCTGAAAGCGGCTCTCGAGCACGAGCTGGCTGCACGGAGCATCGAGTTGCCCGTGTACTGGGGCAACCGCAACTGGGCACCGTACCTGGAAGATGCCGTCACGGACGCCGAGCGTGCGGGGGACACGACGCTTCTTGCCTTTGCGACGAGCGCCTACAGTTCGTTCTCGAGCTGTCGTCAGTACCGCGAGGACTTCGCCCGGGTGCTGACCCAGACCGGTCTTGATGACCGCGTGACAATCGACAAGATCCGTCCGTTCTACGACCACCCCGGGTTCGTCCAAGCTTTCATCGATGGCGTACACGCGGCAGTCGCACAGTTCGTTTCGGACGGGGTTCGAGCTGACGGCATCCACGTGCTGTTCTCCACGCACAGTGTTCCTATGGACGATGCCGAGCGCTCCGGACCGCGCGATATCGACTGGGGTGACGGCGGTGCTTATGCCGCGCAGCACCAGGCGGTCGCGGCCTGGGTGATGGATAAGGTTCGTCAGCTCGTGCCCGAAGCCGTAAGCACCACCTGGGAACTCGTCTACCAGTCACGATCAGGCCCGGCTTCACAGCCCTGGTTGGAACCGGACGTGTGCGATGTCATCGGTGAGCTGCCTGCGCGCGGCATCGAAGCTGTGGTCGTGGTTCCGGTTGGGTTCATGAGCGATCACATGGAAGTGCTCTGGGATCTGGACACGGAAGCTGCGGAAGCTGCCCAGGAAGCCGGCTTGCAGTTTGTGCGCACTCCGACACCGGGGATTTCGCCCGCGTTCGTCTCCGGGATCGTTGACCTCATTCAGGAGCGACTCGAAGGCCGGGCAGCATCCGATCGCGCTCACGTCACAGCGCTGGGTCCCGCATTCGATATCTGCCGTCCTGGATGCTGTGAGAACATCCGAGCCGGATTCAAACCGGCCGCTGGCGGAATCGCCCCCTGATCAACCGCTGACTCAGACACTTCTAGGATGGTGAGCATGCGCATCCACATCGCCACAGACCACGCGGGACTGGAATTCTCCACACAGCTTCAGCAGCATTTGCGAACGCTCGGACACGAAGTCATCGATCACGGTCCCGTCGAGTATGACGCGCTCGACGACTACCCGGCCTTCTGTATCCGAGCCGCTCGTGCCGTCGTGGCCGACCAGTCCGCTGGAGTCGAAGCGCTCGGAATCGTATTCGGCGGCTCGGGCAACGGCGAGCAGATCGCTGCCAACAAGGTGCAGGGCATTCGCGCTGCGCTGGTCTGGAACCTCTCCACGGCCGAACTCGCACGCCAGCACAACGACGCCAACGTGATCTCCATCGGCGCGCGCCAGCACACCTTCGAAGAAGTTGTCTCGTTCATCGAGCGTTTCATCTCGACACCGTTCTCGGACGAAGAGCGTCACGTGCGCCGTATCGCTCAGATCGCGGACTTCGAACGCGATGGGTCGCTGCTGCCGGACCCGCGCGCCTGAGATGCCTGAGGGACACTCCGTTCACCGAATTGCTCGGCAGTTCGATCGGAACTTCGTAGGCAAGACGCTGCAGGCTTCGAGTCCGCAGGGCCGATTCGTCGAGGGGGCATCGGTGCTCGACGGGCGCCAGGCCGTGAGCGTGAAAGCCGTCGGCAAGCAGATGTTCCTCGAGACCGAGGGCGATATCTGGCTTCGAGTGCATCTGGGACTGTACGGCGCGTGGGACTTCGCCGGGGAGGTCCTGCTCGACCCGACGATCGCATCCGCGAACGGACGGATGGGGCAGACGAATCAGCGCGGCACTGATCTGGATGCGGGAGCCGAGACGCCGATCCTCGACGATGCCGGTGAGAACTCGCTGTCTTCGATCGGGGCGCCTCGGCGTACGCGCGTGCATGTGCGCATGTCAGAGCAGACCAAGGGGCTGGCGGATGAGGACATGCCGTGGCCGCCGCCGGTCGTCGGGCAGGTGCGCTTGCGTCTGATGACCGACATCACCGCGGCGGACCTGCGCGGCCCCACCGCCTGCGTGCTGCAGACGCCCGATGAGATGCTCGCATCCGTCGCCAAGCTCGGCCCGGATCCGCTGGTCGGGGACCCTGCCCAGAACGAAGCACGATTCGTGCACACAGTCGGCAAGAAGGGCACCGCGATCGCGTTGCTGCTGATGGATCAGTCCGTCGTCAGCGGAATCGGGAACGTTTACCGCGCGGAGATGCTCTATCGGGCGCGGCTGAACCCGCACACACCCGGAAAAGCTGTACCTGTGGAGATCGTCCGGGAGCTCTGGCACGACTGGGCCCGGCTTCTGCCGATCGGAGTCGAGACCGGTCAGATGATGACGATGGACGACCTCTCAGCCGACGACTACCGCGCAGCTATGGCAAGTCGTGATGACCGTCACTGGGTCTATCACCGTGCCGGTCTGCCGTGCCGTACGTGCGGCACGCAGATCGTGCTCGAGGAGCTCGGTGCACGCAAGCTCTACTGGTGCCCGAAATGCCAGGCCTGACCGTGGGATCAGACTTAGGCTGAGGGAATGCGTCAGAACCCGAGTTTCACACTGGCAGACGTCGCCGAGATGCGCCGTGTCATCGAGCACAATCCCTGGGCCACTATCGTCACGGCAACCGCAGACGGCCAGGTCGCTTCGCACTACGCGGTCATGCTGGATGATGATCGTGATGACCTCACGATCGTTGCGCATGTGGGAAAGCCGGACGACCTCATCCACGAACTCGGCCAGCACGAGATGCTCGTGATCTTCCAGGGGCCGAACGGGTACATCTCACCCGGCTGGTATGACGCAGACACCAAAGCGGTACCCACGTGGAACTACACCGCGGTTCACCTTTCCGGCATCCCGGAGATCCTCAGCGACGAGGAGAACCTGCGGGTGCTGGATCGCCTCGTCGAGCGGTTCGAAGGCCAGCTGCCGGAGCCGCGGCTCATGTGGGAGCGCCCCAATGATGAAGCGTTCGTCCATCGGCTCGCGGCCGGAACAGTCGGCTTCCGCCTGACGCCGACACGCGTCGTAGCCAAACGGAAACTCAGCCAGAACAAGGATGCCGCCACGGTGGAGAACATCATCGCCGAACTTCAGAGCAACGGCGCTTATGCCAACCCGGCGCTTGCCGCGGAGATGCGCCGGGCGCAGGATGCGCGACCGGGACGAAGCGCATGAGCGCGGTCGGCGAACACATCTCGATGATTCGGGAAGTGCGCGTAGCGGGACCCGGATGCGAGTATCTGGTCGACGCCGAGCCCGTGGACATTCACCTGGACGGCGACCGAATCGTGGACATCGCCCCGACTGGCGCCCTTCGTTCAGTCGGCGCTGTTCTCGAGGGGCAGGGCGCCTGGGTGGTGCCGGGGCTGTGGGACCATCACGTGCACACCACGCAGTGGGCGCTCACTGCCGAGCGGGAGCACCTCGGCGACACGACATCGGCTGCTGAAGCCGCAGCCCGAATATCGAATGTGGCGGTGCTGACAGACGGAAGGCGAGTGGGCACAGGTTTTCGTGACGCCTTCTGGCCGGATGCCCCCTCGATTGCGGTTCTGGATGCTGCCACGGGGAGTGTGCCGACCTATTTGATCAACGCGGATGTGCACAGCGTCTGGTTGAACACCGCAGCGCTGGAGCGCGAAGGCTTTCGCACGTCCGATGGAATGCTGCGAGAGGACGACGCATTCCTGATCTCGCGGCGGTTGAACGCGGTGGACCCGGCTCACGGAGATCTGGCCGTCACACGTGCCGGAGATGCTGCCGCGGCGCGCGGCGTGACCGGGATAGTGGACTTCGATATGGCCTGGAACCTCCAAGCCTGGGACCGTCGAGCAGCGGGTGGATTCGCCGCGCAACGGGTTGAGTTCGCCGTGTACATCTCCGACCTCGACCGCGCGATCTCTGCTGGTCTGCGTACCGGGGATAGCATCGCTGATCTTGTGCGCATGGGGCCGCTGAAGATCATCTCGGATGGATCGCTGGGGACCCGGACTGCGGCGTGCTCGCATCCCTATCCCGACGACCAAACCGACTTCGGGGTGATGAACGTCTCACCCGTTGATCTCATCGAGCTGCTGACCCGTGCGACCGGGGCGGGACTCGAAGTCTCCGTACACGCCATCGGCGACCGCGCCGTGGCATCGGCGTTGGACGCGGTAGCCGCCTCCGGAGCCACCGGAACGATCGAGCATGCGCAACTGGTGCGACACGCCGACATCTCGCGAATCGCCCGACTGGGGCTGGCCGCCAGTGTGCAACCGCAGCACGCAATTGATGATCGTGACCTGGTGGAAGGGTATTGGGCTCATCAAACGGCCGTGGGCTACCCGATGGCCACGCTCCTTCGCGCGGGGGTCGAGTTGCGACTGGGCTCAGATGCTCCGGTGGCGCCGCTGGATCCGTGGGCAACCATTGCCGCGGCAGTGGCGCGGACGGATGATGACCGCGATGCGTGGCATCCGGAGGAGCAACTGACCCGCAGTGAGGCCCTTGCCGCAAGCGTTCGCTCGTCAACGAGGCCAGGGGACACCGCAGATCTTGTGCTGTGCGGTGCGGATCCGCACACGGCATCGGCATCGACGCTGCGTGCCATGCCTGTGCAGGCTACGCTGCTCGCCGGACGCATCACGCACCTGAGCTGAACGCGATCGGCAAAGCGCCCGCCGCAGTTGCGGGGGTTCTGAGGTGTTCACGCTAGCGTTGGAGGGTGAACTCCGCCGCGCCTTTCTCCTCGACCACCCGCTCTCAGCGCAGGCGCGACAAGTCTCCCGAGCACGAGAATCGCACGCGGTTCATTCCGCACGTCCAGGGGCTGCGAGCGATCGCCGTCCTCTTTGTCGTGCTCTACCACTTCTGGCCAGGACGCCTCAGTGGCGGTTACGTCGGTGTCGACGTGTTCTTCGTGATCTCCGGGTTCTTGATCACCGCGCACCTGGTCAGGGAGCTCACCTCCACGGGAACCGTGAAACTGGGCCAGTTCTGGGCACGGCGAGCACGTCGGCTGCTGCCGGCATCGCTGCTTGTCCTGCTGTTCTGCGCGATCGTCGTATCGGTCCCGTATCTGACTCCCACCTCCGCGCTCCCCGCCGAGCTCAAAGAGATCATCGCCTCGACGTTCTACGTGGAGAACTGGTTCCTGGCGTTCAACTCCGCCGACTATCTGGCGCTGACCGGCGAACCGACTACGGTGCAGCACTACTGGTCGCTCTCGCTCGAAGAGCAGTTCTACGTGCTGTGGCCGCTTCTGATGCTTCTGGCCGCGTGGGTCGCGGTCAAGTGGTTCTCGGGTGCGCGGCTTCGTGCGGTCACTATCGCCATCGCCATCGTCTCCGTTGCATCCCTCATCTTCTGCATCGTGTTCACGATCACCGACCCCGCACCCGCGTATTTCGTCACTTTCACTCGGATGTGGCAGTTCGGCGTCGGCGCGTTGATCGCGCTGGTGCCGATGCTGCGCGTTCAGCATCCGGTGCTGAGCTTCGTGCTCGGCTGGGGCGGCATCCTGGCACTTTTGTACACCGCGCTCCGCTTCGACGGGCAGACACCATTCCCGGGATACATGGCGCTGCTGCCGACCCTCGGAGCCGGTGCGATCATCGCTGCATCGAATACCGACCGCTGGTGGTATCCGACTCGCCTGCTCGCGGTTCGCCCGATGCGCTTCACCGGTGATATCTCGTACAGCCTGTACCTGTGGCACTGGCCGCTGATCGTGATTGCGCCATCGTTGCCGTTCTGGGGTCTGACCATCTATCACCGCGTTGCTCTGCTGGGCATCTGTTTCGTGCTCGCGTGGCTCACTAAACGTTTTGTGGAAGATCCGATGCGCTCGTGGAAGCCGCTGACAGCGCGCCGCCCCCGGGTCACTCTGTGGGCTGCTCTGGTGGCGATGATCCTTGTCGCCGGAACAGCCGCTGGCGGCTGGGCTGCCAACGCCCCCGCATACCAGCAGGGTGTGCAGGCCATCCAAGACGTGCGAGAGAACCCTCCGGCATGCTTCGGCGCTGCCGGTGCGCTGGATCCCGCGTGCGTTGACACGGAACTCGACGTCGTCCTCCCGGCACCCGGATTTGCGGGGGCGGATCGCCCCACCGAACAGCAGTGCTTCGTGCAGTTGAACGATACGAGACCCGTGTCGTGCGAGTTCGGGTCGGATGAACCGGATGCTGCGCAGATCGCACTCGTCGGCGATAGCCATGCCTTCCAGCTTCTGACCACGTTCCAAGCGATGGCCGAGCGTGAAGGATGGCACCTGACGACGTTCTTCAAGGGCGCCTGCCCCTGGAGCACAACTCCGCTGTCGACGGGCGGAGCGTTCGGTTCGGCATGTTCAGAGTGGCGTGACGGCATTGAAGCCGAGCTCGAGGAACGCGACTTCGATGCGGTGTTCACCGCGGCGATCTCGAACACACCCTTCTCGGCAGACGGCTATGACTCGGTACACGACGCGGCGGCGGCTGGGTACCAAGAGGCGTGGTCGACGATGACCGATCGTGGAATTCCTGTGGTCACCGTCATCGACAACCCGGTGTGGGAAACAGACCCGAACAAGTGCCTGCGGATCAGAGATCTCGCCGAGTGCGTGGGTGTGCGCTCAGACGTACTCGTCGATGAGGATCCTCTGCGTGCCGCAGCAACGGACATGGCAGGAGTGACGCTTTTAGACTTCACCGATGTGTTCTGCGACGACGACCTGTGCTATCCCGTCGTCAACGGTGCGAACGTCTACCGTGACCAGGATCACCTGACGGTGACCTTCGCCGACACACTTGCGCCGCAGTACACCCAGGCATTGAAAGAAGCGATGGCGGCTGCGGTGGAGTGATCCGCAACCGCCATCGCTGGGGTTTCTGAGCCGGGAAGTGTTACTCGGCGATGTGAGCGACGAGGAACCAGCGGTCCTTCTCGAGGCCACGCAAGATCTCGATCGCGACATCCTGACTGGTGAGGTCGACCTCGTCCAGGCCTTCGACCGCAGCCTTCGTGTCGACGAGGATCGCGTCGATGTCTGCGATCACATCGCGGATGAGAGCGTCCGACTGGGCGAAGCCGGCCGGAACGTTCGACGACGCCTTGTCAGCGACGGCGCTCAGGCGAGCGTCGATCGGCAGTCCCAGCGCAACGATGCGTTCTGCAGCGCTGTCGGCGAAGTCACCGGCGTGCGCGACAATCGTGTCGAACAATTCGTGCACCCCGACGAAGTTCGCGCCACGGACGTGCCAGTGCGCCTGCTTCGTGTTGATGGTGAGGGCCTGCAACCCGAGAACGACGGGAGACAGGAACTGAGCCGCGGCGGCAGCAACCGTCGGGTCGCTGGCAGTGGTGGAAACAGTGGTTGTCTTGCTCATAATTCTTCCTCCAGAACGGCATCTTTGTTACCTGATGGATATAACGCTACTCAGCCTGGAAGATTCCGCAAGCAAGCTGAGGCTCGGCTTATCGGGCCGAAAAGACGCGGATTCACGCGGAAGTAAGGGTAGTCTCGCCTCATGAGCATCTCCTCGTCAGCATCTGTCCTCGCCCTCCCGGATAAGACTCCGAGCATCGCCGATGACACGTTCATCGCAGACGGTGCACGCATCATCGGCGCAGTCACCGTCGAGTCTGGTGCCAGCGTCTGGTACAACGCGGTGCTTCGAGCGGATTCCGCGGCCATCACGCTAGGTCGGGGAAGCAACGTGCAAGATAATGTGTCCGTTCACGTCGACAGCGGGCATCCCGTTCAGATCGGTGAGAACGTATCGATCGGGCACAACGCGGTCGTGCACGGTTGCACGATCGGCGACGGATCGCTGGTGGGGATGGGCGCGGTGATTCTCAGCGGAGCGGTGATCGGCAAGGGATGTTTGATCGCCGGGGGAGCGGTGATCCTCGGCGGGACAGAGATTCCCGACGGATCACTGGTTGCCGGAGTACCCGCGAAGGTGCGCCGCGAGCTCAGCGACGAGGAACGAGCGGGACTCATCCAGAACGCCATGATTTATCGTCAGCATCTCGGAACGCATCAGTCGGCAAAAGCGGTGTGATCGTGCGCGGCACGAACGCTTCGCTCCGATAAGCTGGGACTCTTACGGGGCGGTGGCCAAGCTGGTTAAGGCAGCGGGCTCATAACCCGACGATTCGTGGGTTCAAGTCCCACCCGCCCTACTCTTGCCCTTATCAACCCCGTCATCACTGAGTATCTCCAGGACGTACGGTCATTAGACCGATCGAGCGGAGAGATGATGAGCGATCCGAAGGACACGCAGGGAACTCCGGGGGCCGACGAGGAAGCCGACACTGCTTCCGGTGGCGCACCAGAGGACCCTGACCAGGTGCTCGAGGAAGAGAGCACCGATGATCAGGGCAGGCCTCACGAAAAGCGCTCGGGAGGCTGAACAACGAAAAGCCCCACGTGGCCCGGGCCACGTGGGGATCTTTTGCCGTCAGCTGTCGTCGCCGGGATTCTCCGCGATCACGTCACCCTGCTCGTCGTTCTGCTGCTCTGTCGGTGGCACAGTGGGCGGATCGCCCTTTCCATCTCGGGCACCGAGGTTGTCGTGCTCTTCTGGGCCCGGCGATGGTTCCGTGCTGATGTCGGTGCGATCGGAGTCGTTGCTCATGGCGTTCCTTTCGTCGGCCGGCGTCGAGGATCCCGTGTTGGATAGGCGACGTGCGTGTCGCTCCGACGATACGGTCGTACGAACATCTCCGCCCGACCCTTGACGACCTGCTCGAGCTCGCCCGCGACGGTGTGAGCTATAGCGGACGCGCGGTAATGGCCTCGTTGCCGAGGTCTTTACGCGCGGTTCGCAAGCACTTCGTGCACAGCAATTCGATCGTGCGAGGGTGATCCTCGCCGCAGGTGCAGTCGATCGTCACGCGCCATTTGGCTCTGCGTCCACACGGGGCATAAGCCTCTTCGTCGCCGTGGTCGCACTCGCAGATCTGCGGCGCGTCGTCATCCCACCCGATCGAGATGTCGGCGAATGCTTGGTCGAAGGGGTCGGCAGTGAGATCGGGCAGTGCCGGAACTCTGGTGGGTGCTTCCTGTCGCATCACATCACGTTGCCGATATACGAGTACTTCACGAACACCTCGGCGGCGATGCCCGACTCTTCCAACACGCCCTGCACGGCGTTCATCATGTAGTTCGAGTCCCATCCCATGTACAGAAAGTTCTCGTCGTCCAGTGCATCCCACTGGCCTTTCCACGCCATTTCATTGTAGATCGGTCCACCGTGCGCAGCACAGTACCTGATCGCAGCCGCGCGGTCGTCGGTCCAGGCGCGACGGAAGACGCGGTTGAACAGCGCACGAACGTCTTTGACCTCCCAGTGCTCGCCGCGATACTCGATGTAATCGAACTCGCGATCCCAGCCTGCGGGCCAGCCGCGGCGGCGCACGGCATCCAGAACCGGGGTCAACCCGTCATCGTCGATCTCAGGCAGCCCGGGGCGGGCCCAGATCTGCAGCAGCTGTGCGGTCAGCGCGATCGTGCGCTGAGAAATCGCCGACGTGGTCCACGCCGGCGTCTGCGCGAGGTCGCGGGTTTCTGAAACCTTGCTGCGAGCGTAGGTGCTCTGCTTGTCGGGATACGACGCTCCGAACACACGTTCAGTCAGGGGCTGCTCGAGTAGCGTCAGGTTTCCCAGGGTCGGTGCCAACGCACGATGGCTGTTCTGCTCGTCATCGGTGTACTCGCTCCACGGGCGAACTCCATCGCCGGACCAGGTCGCTCCCGGTGCAAGGGGAACAATGTGCTCGATGTCGAACGCAGAGGTGTCGGGGACGCGTTCGATTCGACCGAGTACGTACGCGGCGTGCGGGAGTTCTACGTACTTCAGTACCGCCGCGACGCGTTCGTCCGACGGAGTGATGCGTGCCAGCGCGCGCATCAGCGCCTCGCGCCCTTCCGAACGAGCACGGCACAGGCGTGCGATGAGGCGCTCCGTCGGCAGGTTGACGAGAGCTCGACGCAGATACAGTGCTTGGATCCACTCCAGCGTCTCCACGAGCTCATCACGAGAAATCAGCCCGCGTACGCGATCGCTGTATGCGCTCAACGCGAGCGGGTAAGCCTGTTTGCCGAAGGTGTTGATGTACTCGAGCTGCTGGCGAAGCACCGGGTCCGTTTCTTGAGACGGATCGAGAAGGATGCCGTAGATCTCGGCATAGTGGCGCCAGATCTCGGCATCAGCCTGCAGATGCTCCACATCGACCCGCGGGAAGGACTGGCGAAACGCGCTGTACACGCCATGCTCACCGGCGGCCGCGACTTCGCGACCTGTCGTCATCACCAGGTAGTGCCGCCAGAAAGCACCGATCGTCTCGCCCGTATGGCGCTCGATGGGCAGCCAGAAGCGCTCTTCGACATCCAACTGCTCGGTGTGGGTCAGGCCCATCAGGATGTAGTTGTGAATGAGCTCGTGATCGCGCAGGGGCTCGCCGGTGGAGTTCAGGCTCTCGAAGATCTGCTGGGCGTTGGCGGATGCCCCGAGCGTGATTGAGACGTGTTCGAGTTTCTGTAGCCCGCACCAGATGCGCGATGCCTCATCAGCGTGCACCTGGCTGCGGAAGAACGCATAGTTGTCGTCGAACCGCGACTCGCGCTCGCTGTCGTCACGCCGGTCGAGCACCACAGACTCGTAGAGCTCGGCCCAGGCGTCGTGCGGGCGCAACTTGGTGCGAGTCGGGTCGTCGGGGCGGATCAGCACGCGCTCGAGCTCAGCGGCCATGATCGGATCGGTCTCGCGCACCGCGTGATGGAGCGCAGCAACCAAGAGCATCAGTGTGGTGATGCGCTGCTGGCCGTCGATGAGGATGAGATCGGTGTCGGAGGAGTCCTGGGCAGACAGGATCGAGCCGATGAAGTGGCGATGTGCGCTGTCTTCGCCGGCCACGGCGCGCACATCGGCGAGGAGGCGTTCGCATCCACCGATGTCCCAGCGGTACTGCCGCTGATAGACGGGGACGACGATGGTCGTGTCGGGGGCGGATAGCCACTCGATCGTGTTGACGGCGGTCGCTTCGACATTGGTGGCGGTGGCCATATTGTTCGCTCGTGCTCCTCACATCGGCGGAGTGCCATCCGCCGTCATCGAGTCTAGCGGCCTCGGATTTTTCCCGGCCGCGCTCTCGAAGGTGTTCAGGGTGCGCTGTTAGGCTTGCCTTATCAGGGCCTGTTAAAACGTGCTGGCCCCAGATGAAAGGACATGACTCAGATCATGGGATACATCAAATCCGCAGCCCTCGAAGACAAGGGTTTCGTCATTCTTGACAAGTACGACAAGGAGATGGACCCGAAGGAGTGGCTCGATATCGAGTACAACGACTGGAAGTCTTCGGGAGACACGCGCTTCGCGCCGCTCGCGAGCGCCAAGGGCGAGATCGAGTGCAACGGCTTTTGGAACCACAAGCCGCCGCGCACTGACAAGGACGGGGTGTGGATCGACTCGCAGACCGCGATTGCGCCGACCCTGACCGCACGTGCTCAGGAACCGGGCGCGAACGTCGGTCGTTGCCGCGTGATCGAGCTGCAGCCGACGCCCTATGGCGAATGCCTCTACAACCTTCACCAGGACGACAACAATCGTCTCAACCCCGACGGTACCGGCTGGGTGGTTCGCGGGTTCTTCAACCTCACCGACGACAAGGACAGCTACTTCGTCCTGCGTGAGAACCGCACCGACCCGAGCATCGAGTACCGCATCGCGCTTCCCGCCGGCGCGCAGCTGATCGTCGACACCCAGCGCCTGTGGCACGCTACGACGCACAACGGTGACCAGCCGCGTTACTGCCTGATCACGTCGTGGACGTCGGGCCCCGAGCTGGACGCATACATCGAGAAGTACAACGGCACCGACCAGCACGAGCAGGTCGAGGTCGCGCAGGATGTGCTCGAGCAGGGCTACGCAGAACAGGCCCGCCGGGATGCCGCACGTGCTGCCTATTACGCAGCCAAGGGGCAGCAGGCCAAGCTCGCCATGAGCGAGGCCTGACCCTCAGCTTGACATCGGGAAGCCCTGGTCTCATGACTGGGGCTTCCCGTGTAATCACACGCTTGTGATTTCACACAGACTGGGCGATAATCGCCATATAACCGCATACACGCGCCACGCTTCGTTGGTTCAGGTCGTTGGGGAAGACGCACCTGATGAAACGGAGAGATCATGGCGACGGCATACGCACGCGGAGTGGTGTACATCCACTCTGCACCTCGCGCGCTCTGCCCGCACCTGGAATGGGCGGTGGGACGCGCTATCGGTCGTGCAGTCAACTTTGACTGGGCTGATCAGCCAGTCCTCGAGGGCGCCCGCCGCGCCGAGTTCTATTGGGATGGTCCGGCCGGCACGGGTGCGGCTCTCGCGACAGCCATTCGCGGGTGGGAGCACCTGCGGTTCGAGGTCAGTGAAGACCCGACGCCCCGCAGCGAGGGCGGCCGCTGGCTGCACACCCCTGATCTCGGCATCCATTACGCCCAGACCGACACCGCCGGCAACATCGTCGTCGGTGAGGACCGCATCCGCTACGCGATGGAGATCGCGGCAGGCAGCGCTGTCGAGCTGCAGCGCGAACTCGACGTTGCCTTGGGTTCGGCTTGGGATGAAGAACTCGAACCGTTCCGGCACGCCAGCGATGACGCGAGCGTCGTCTGGCTGCACAAGGTCGGCTGAGCGGGCTCGACGACCACAATGACCCGGGTGCCGGGAGGCGTCAGTATCGGAAACCGGTGAGCGATCCCGGAAGCTGAGAAATCGAATCCCGCCCCGCACGATGAAGGCCTCGCCCCGAAAGAATCGGGGTCGAGGCCTTCATCATGTGCTCAGGCGCTACCGGTCAGCCGTCGTAGTCGGCGAACGCTGCGACGGCATTGTGTCCGCCGAAGCCGAAGGAGTTGCTGATCGCGAGCTGCGGGCCATCGCCCAGCGGCTGGGCGTCGCCGGAGACCAGCAGCGGGATCGCAGGATCCTGCGTGGTGATGTTGATGGTCGGGGGCGCCAGACGGTCCCGGATGGCGAGAACCGTGAAGATCGCCTCAAGCGCACCGGTGCCGCCGAGGAGGTGGCCTGTGGATGCCTTGGTCGCTGAAACGGGAACGTCATGGACTCGATCGCCCATGACGCTTCGCAGGGCGGTGTACTCGTTCGGGTCGCCGACCGGCGTTGACGTCGCGTGCGCGTTGATGTGGGTGATCTGATCCGGCGTGCGACCGGCCATCTCGAGCGCCTGGCGCACAGCGCGTTCCGCACCGCGTCCCTCGGGGTCGTTCGCGGTGATGTGGTACGAATCAGCGGTGACACCGCCGCCGACGATCTCGGCGTAGATCTTGGCGCCGCGTGCCTTGGCATGCTCCTCGGTTTCGAGGATCAGCACACCGGCTCCCTCGCCCATGACGAAACCATCGCGGTCGATGGAGTAGGGGCGCGATGCGCCGGCGGGGTCATCGTTGCGGCGCGAGAGCGCCTGCATTGAGGAGAACGAAGCGATGGTGATCGGATGCACGGCAGATTCCGTGCCACCGGCGATCACGATGTCGGCGTAACCGGCCTGCAGATGCTCGTAGGCGTTCACCAGTGATTCTGTGCTGGATGCGCAGGCGGAGGCTCCGGTGCGAGCGAACGCCCGTGCCTGGAAGTGCAGTGACAGGTTGCCAGCGGCCGCATTCGGCATCAGCATCGGAACGGTCATGGGCATGACCCGACGCGGACCCTTCTCGCGCAGGGTGTCCCAGGCGTCCAAAAGGGTCCAGATGCCGCCGATGCCGGTGGCGAAGTCGACGCCCAGGCGCTCCGGGTCAACATCCGGCGTGCCGGCGTCTTCCCAAGCCTCCATCGCGGCGACCAGTGCGAACTGCGATGACGGATCAAGGCGCTTAGCCATCGGGCGAGCGAGTACGGTCTCTGGTCGCACCATCGCCTCAGCGGCGAAGGTGACGGGCAGGTCGTACTCGGCGACCCAGTCATGCTCGAGGGTCCGTCCACCGGCCATTCCAGCAAGCAGATTGGTCCAGTTCTCGGGGGCCGTGCCGCCGATGGCGGAGCTGGCGCCGATACCGGTGACGACGATGCGCTTGGTCATTGCGTGAGGTTCCTTGTCGGACGGAGTACTCGAGTGTGGGAAGGCAGAGGATGCCACGCCCCGCGGACAGCGGGTGTGGCATCCATCAGGTATTACTCCTGGCCGGCGACGATGAAGTTGACGGCGTCAGCGACGGTCTTGAGGTTCTTGACCTCGTCGTCGGGGATGGTGACACCGAACTTCTCCTCGGCGTTGACGACGATCGTCATCATCGAAATCGAGTCGATGTCGAGGTCGTCCGTGAAGGACTTCTCGAGTGCGACCTCGGAGCTATCGATGCCGGTCTCATCGGTGACGAGCTCGGCGAGGCCTGCGAGAACCTCATCGTTGGTGAAAGCCATGTGGTTTTCCTCTTTCTTGCGGGTTGTAATCGGAACCGTTGAATAGTTTAGGCAACGGATGAGGCGGATCAGGGGAGGACGACGACCTGTGCGGCAAAAACTAGGCCCGCGCCGAAGCCGATCTGCAGTGCGAGGCCGCCGGAAAGTTCCGGATGCTCACTCATCAGACGGTGGCTGGCCAGCGGGATGGACGCGGCCGATGTGTTGCCGGTGGTCTCGATATCGCGGGCGATAACCGTGGTCTCGGGCAGCTTGAGCTGCTTTGCGAATTCGTCGATGATGCGCATGTTGGCCTGGTGCGGAATAAAGGCGGCGAGGTCGGATGCCTCGATGCCAGCGGCCTCAAGTGCCTTCCGGGCGACCTTCGCCATGTCCCACACCGCCCAGCGGAAGACGGTGGGACCTTCTTGGCGCAGCGTCGGCCAGGGAGCCTGACCATCGCGGAACGCGGTGAGCGTGTGGTTCATGCCGACCGCGTCAGACTTCGAGCCGTCAGAACCCCACACGACGGGCGCGATTCCGGGAGTGTCACTGGGGCCGACAACGGCCGCACCAGCACCATCGCCGAGCAGGAACGAGATGCTGCGGTCAGCGGGGTCGACGACGTCGGAGAGCTTCTCCGTGCCGATCACGAGCGCGTAGTGCGCGGCTCCCGCGCGGATCAGTGCATCCGCCTGAGCGATGCCGTACGCGTAGCCGGCGCAGGCGGCGTTGGAGTCATACGCCGCGGCAGGGTTCGCCCCGACACGGTCAGCGACGATCGCTGCGGCCGAAGGCGTCTGCTTCGGGTTGCTGATCGTCGCCACGATGACGAGGTCGATCTTCGCCGGATCGATGCCCGAGCGCTCGATGGCCTCCTTGGCAGCGGTGGTTGCGAGGTCGATCGCGTCGGTTTCCGGTACCGCTCGTGCGCGGGTGATGATGCCCGTACGTTGACGGATCCATTCATCGCTGGAGTCGATCGGCCCGATCAGGTCTTCGTTCGGCACCGCGTTCTCACCCCGCGCCGCACCGTAAGCGAGGATGCGGGTGTACTGCGGGCCTGTCGTCTGCTTCAGCGTGACGGTCATGCGGCTGCTCCATTCAGCAGCTCAGCTGCTGCGTCGAGGTCTTCGGGGGTCTTGACAGCGACGGTGGGCGTGCCGCGCAGCCCGCGCTTGGCGAGACCGGTGAGGGCGCCGGCCGGAGCCAGTTCGATCAGCCCGGTGATGCCGTTGTCGGCAAACGACGACATGCACAGATCCCAGCGCACCGGCGAGGACACCTGGTTGACGATGAGTTCGAGTGCGCTTGCGCCCGAGGTGACGATCGACCCGTCGCGGTTCGTCCACAGCTTGATCTGCGGGTCACTCGGAACGACTGCTGCGACGGCGGAGCGCAGCGCCGCAACGGCCGGAGCCATGTAATCGGTGTGGAAGGCACCGGCGACCTGGAGCGGGATCACGCGGGTGCCCTTGACCGGTGCCTCAGCGAGTTCTGCGAGTGCCGGCAGGCTTCCTGCCACGACGATCTGACCGCCACCGTTGTAGTTCGCCGGCGACAGCCCGAGTTCAGTGAGGCGCGCGAGCACTGTCTGCTCATCGCCGCCGATGACCGCGCTCATGCCGGTCGGAGTCTGTGCCGCGGCATCCGCCATCGCGCGCCCGCGCACCCCGACCAGACGCATAGCGTGTTCTGCGGAGATGACTGCCGAGCCGACCAGAGCGGCAAGCTCTCCGACCGAGTGGCCCGCCACGCCGTCCGGGGTGCGCCCCGCGCGCCCGACGAGAGCCTGTGCGGCGATCAGTGAGGCAGCGACGATCAGTGGCTGCGCAATGCGCGTGTCGCGGATCGTGTCGGCGTCCGATTCTGTGCCGTGGCGGATCAGGTCGACTTCAGCGGCCTCCGAGTAGGCGGCGAGGCTGTCGGCGACGCCGTCCAGCTCGAGCCAGGGGGCGAGGAAACCGGGGGTCTGGGAGCCCTGTCCGGGGCAAGCGACGACAATCACTCACCCAGTCTGCCAACGATCAGGCAAAAACGGTGGATGATCCATCACAAGATTGTGCGAATCGTTTGTGTGTGTCGAACACTCGTTGAAGGGCTGTTACCGTGCGCGACGGGGAGCGGAGCGGCGGCGCACCGATTCCGCCGTACCGATCGAGCCAAGAATCAGCGCCGTCTGCAGGATCAGGGCCTCACGAGGGCCGGTAGCATCCCAACCGATGACCTCGCTGACGCGCTTGAGGCGGTACCGGACAGTGTTGGGGTGGATAAACAACTCGCGCGCCGTGGCTTCGAGCGAGCGGCCGTTGTCGAGATAGCTCCACAGCGTCGTGACCAGATCGGTGGAGTGCGCCTGCAGGGGGCGATAGATCCGCTCGATGAGCGTCTGCTTCGCAAGCGGATCACCAGCCAGCGCACGTTCGGGAAGCAGATCATCCGCTTCTACCGGGCGCGGAGCGGTGCGCCAGGCGCGAGCGACGGCGAAGCCGGCAAGGGCCGCGCGGGCGCTCTGACCAGCATCCACGAGGGCTGCCACGGGTGGGCCGAGAACGACGTAACCGTTCCCAAACGTCGGCTCCAGGCGCGTTGCGATCTCCGCGAACGAAAGATCGTCGTCTTCTTCTTCCCGGCCCGCGACACGCGCACGGCCGAGCACAAGCACGAGGCGCGAACCCTGCACACCGATGAGCACGTCGACGGAAAGCTTGCGCGCCGTGCGTCGAACGTAATCCACGTCGAACTGCGGGGGAGTTGCACCGACGAGAACGCAGACCTCACCGTGACCGTGCCAGCCGAGGGCGGCGATTCGGCTGGGGAGTTCCTCGTCGGCTTCGCCGGTGAGGATCGAGTCGACGACGAGGGCTTCGAGCCGTGCATCCCACAGGCCGCGAGCCTCAGCCGCGCGTGCGTACACATCGGCTGCGGCGAAAGCGACGTCGCGGGAGTACAGCAGGATTCCCTCGCGCAGCATCTCGCCCTTGCCGGCGATGCGTTCCTCGGTGATCTCCACCGTGACGCGGATCAGCTGCAGCGTCTGGGTGAGGCTGACGCTGCGCAGCAACTCGCGGGGAGCTGCAGCGAAGATGTCAGCTGCGATCCAGGGGGTGGATGTCGGATCGTCGAACCACTGGATGAACGACGTGATGCCTGCCTGGGCCACCAGCCCGACCGCAGAGCGGCGGGCTGGTGGCATATCGGCGTACCAGGGCAGCGTGTCTTCAAGGCGCTGGATGGTCGCTGTGGCCAAATCACCGGAGATCCGGCGGAGCCAGGCGAGCGTCGCGGCCTTGTCCATCGACGTGGGAGACGATCCGGTCACACCCGGCTCAGCTATCTCCGCCGGCGTTTCCGCTCGTGCCGGCGTTGACGTTGTGCAGGTCGTACTTTGTGATCGCCTGTGCGATCAGCGAACGGTCGATCTGGCCCTTGTCCGCGAGGCTCTGCAAAGCGCGAACCACCATCGAGGGGCCGTCGATCTTGAAGAAGCGACGGGCAGCCGCGCGGGTGTCAGCGAAACCGAACCCGTCTGCACCCAGCGTGTAGTAGCTGCCGGGAATCCACTGACGGATCTGATCCTGAACCGCGTGCATGAAGTCGCTCGTTGCGATGAACGGGCCTTCCGCGTGCTGCAGCTTCTGCGTGAGGTAGGCCACCTGGGGCTCTGCCTCGGGGTGCAGGAAGTTGTGCTCGTCGGCGGCGAGTCCGTCGCGACGCAGCTCGTTCCAGCTGGTGACCGACCAGACATCGGCGACAATGCCCCAGTCCTGCTTGAGCAGTCCCTGAGCTTCGAGAGCCCACGGCACACCGACGCCGGATGCGAGCAGCTGCACGCGGGGTCCGTCGCCGTCACCTTCGGCGACACGGTGGATGCCCTTGAGGATGCCCTCGACGTCGACGTTCTCCGGCTCAGCGGGCTGCTTCAGCGGCTCGTTGTAGACCGTGAGGTAGTACATGACGTTCGGGTCGGGGTGCTCGCCGCCGTACATGCGCTCGATGCCGGCCTGGACGATGTGTGAAACCTCGTAGCCGTAGGCCGGATCGTAGGTCAGCGTCGACGGGTTGGTGGAGGCCAGCAGCGGCGAGTGGCCGTCAGCGTGCTGGGTGCCCTCACCGGTCAGCGTTGTGCGACCTGCGGTTGCACCGATGACGAAGCCACGAGTCATCTGGTCAGCAGCAGCCCAGAAGGCGTCGCCGGTGCGCTGGTAGCCGAACATCGAGTAGAAGATGTAGATCGGAATCAGCGGCTCGCCGTGTGTCGAGTAGGACGTACCGGTTGCGGTGAACGCTGCGGTGGCGCCGGCTTCGTTGATGCCGACGTGCATGATCTGACCCTGCGGGCTCTCCTTGTAGGCCAGGAGCAGCTCGCGGTCAACGGCAGTGTAGTTCTGTCCGTTCGGGTTGTAGATCTTCGCCGTCGGGAAGTACGCGTCCATACCGAAGGTGCGGGCCTCGTCCGGAATGATCGGAACGATCCGCTCGCCGAAGCCCTTCACCCGCATGAGGTCCTTGAGCATGCGGACGAACGCCATGGTCGTGGCGACTTCCTGGTTGCCCGAGCCCTTCTTGGGGAAGGCATAATCCTTGTCCTCGGGCAGAGTCAGATCGACATGCGTGCTGCGCCGCTCGGGGAGGAAACCGCCGAGGTCGCCGCGGCGGTCCAGCATGTACTGGATCGTCTCGTCCTGGGCGCCCGGGTGGTAGTAGGGGGGACGGTACGGGTCTTCTTCGAGCTGAGCATCCGTGATCGGAATCTGCATGGTGTCGCGGAAGAGCTTCAAATCTTCCAGCGTCATCTTCTTCATCTGGTGCGTCGCGTTACGACCCTCGAAGTGCGGGCCGAGGCCGTAGCCCTTGACCGTCTTCGCGAGGATGACGGTCGGCTGGCCCTTGTGCTCCATCGCGGCCTTGTAAGCGGCATATACCTTGCGGTAGTCGTGTCCGCCGCGGCGCAGCTTCCAGATCTGGTCGTCGGTGTAGTCCTTGACCAGAGCTGCGGCACGCTCATCGCGGCCGAAGAAGTTCTCGCGCACGAATGCGCCGCTCTCGGCCTTGTAGGTCTGGTAGTCACCGTCGGGGGTGACGTTCATGAGGTTCAGCAGTGCGCCGTCGGTGTCGCGGTCGAGGAGGTCATCCCATTCGCGACCCCAGACGACCTTGATGACGTTCCAGCCGGCGCCGCGGAAATACGACTCCAGTTCCTGGATGATCTTGCCGTTACCGCGCACCGGACCATCAAGGCGCTGCAGGTTGCAGTTGATCACGAAGGTGAGGTTGTCGAGGCCCTCGTTCGCTGCGACCTGGAGCTGGCCGCGAGATTCGACCTCATCCATCTCGCCATCGCCGAGGAATGCCCAGACGTGCGAGTCCCCGACGTCCTTGATGCCGCGGTTCTCGAGGTACTTGTTCGCCATCGCCTGGTAGATGGCGTTGATCGGGCCGAGTCCCATCGAGACCGTGGGGAACTGCCAGAACTCCGGCATCATGCGCGGGTGCGGGTAGGAGGGGATGCCGTTCGGGGCGCCGGACTTCTCCTGGCGGAACGCATCGAGCTGCTGTTCGCTGAGGCGACCCTCAAGGAAACTACGGGCGTACATGCCGGGGGAGGCGTGTCCCTGGTAGAAGATCTGGTCTCCGCCGGAGGAGTGATCCTGCCCACGGAAGAAGTGGTTGTGACCGACCTCGTACAGCGAAGCTGCTGAAGCATAGGTCGAGATGTGGCCACCGACACCGATGCCGGGGCGCTGTGCGCGGTGCACCGTGACGGCGGCGTTCCACCGGATCCAGTGGCGGTAGCGGCGCTCGAGTTCTTCGTCACCCGGGAAGTCGGGTTCATTCTCTGAAGCGATGGTGTTGATGTAGTCCGTGGTCGGAACCATCGGGACGTTTAGGTGCAGCTCCTTGGAGCGCTTGAGCATGCTGAGCATGATCTCGCGGCCGCGGCCGGGACCCTTTACATCAACGAGCTCGTCGAGGGACTGATTCCACTCGCCGGTTTCCTCCGGATCGCTGTCAAGGGGGCCTTGGGAGTACGGATCCTGGTCGTGAACGGTCACGTGGAGCCTTTCGTCAAGCTGGCAGGTCTTGCCAAGGAAACGGGAAGCAACGCGGGGAGCCTTGTCGGCTCGGCACAACGCGCGCCTCATTCAGCCTAGCCCCCTTCATCGGTGTCGGCGCACATCTTTCAGACGGATATGATGGAGACACCAGGGCCTGTAGCTCAGCTGGTAGAGCGCCACGTTTACACCGTGGATGTCGTCGGTTCGATCCCGGCCGGGCCCACCCAATGTTCGATGTCAAACTTGCGAGATCCGCAGGTTTGACATCCTCTCCTGCGCGCAGCCTGGCCTCGTAGGCCAGTGCTGCGGCGTGGAGGTTCGGATCAAGAAGCGATTCGAACGATTCACCGGGTTCGCCTTCCACCGCATCTTCGATCGGGATGGCCTGACGGACACAGTTACGCGTTGTTGAAATATGCACCCCCAACGCACAATAAGATCGTGCCTTATGCGTCGATCATTGTTGAGCGCGAGTGTCGTCGTTGCACTCGCCGCTGGTGCCCTGTTCATCAGCACTCCCGCCTACGCGGATCCCATCTCTTACCAATTCAAATACACCGTCACTAACGAAGGCCCGAGCACCGTCGCCTGGCCCAGTGGCGGCGACTGCTCAACGGAGGCGGCTTGGGATGGCGGTGGACGTCGTGCGATCACCTCGGTGGCCGTCGTGAGTGCAACCGGTCTGTACACCTTCGGTGACTTAAAGAGTCCGGCGGATGGGCGATTCATAATATTTGAAGGAGCCTTCGACCGGAATGACGTCAGTAACTGTGTTGCGGAGGTTGACGACTTCGGGCTGGTGAATCTCGAAGCTGACGTGGAGTACACGATGGTGCTCGCTGGGTTCGGGGGCCAATCGGGCACTGTGAGCTACCGCGCCTCGGGCCCCGGAATTTTTGGCACCGCCACCACCCTCTTAGGTGCCACCACCGTGCTCACCGCCAGCAGTGGCACGGTCACTGCAGGAGACCCTGTTGACCTGACTGCAACGGTTGCACGCCCGGGGTTTACGGCGAACTTCGCGGGCAATGTCGAATTCTTCGATGGTGCTACGAGCCTCGGGGAGGTTTCGGTGGCTGCGACGGGCGAAGCTACCCTGCCTAATGTGGTGCTGACCGACGGATCCCACCAGATCACCGCCCACTATGCGGGCAACGCTTGGGTTTTACCATCGATTTCAGCGCCTGTGGCTGTCGAAGTAGAACCACCAGTAGCGGCGTCCACGACGGTCGTGACTGCAGCCAATGCGTCGGTGGAAGCCGGCACTGAGGTGTCCTTCAACGCCGAGGTAACGGGGGCGACGCCCACCGGCACGGTCGAGTTCTTCGCCGATGGCACCTCGCTGGGTAGCGCAACCACAACGGCCGGCGCCTCGGCCACAACGGCGAGCGCGATCCTCGCCACCGCCTCGCTCGCGGTCGGTACTCACTCGATCACCGCAACCTACGGCGGAGATCTCAACAACGCGGCATCGACGTCGCTCGTTGCGCTGACAGTGACGGTGACCGCGGTGCCGGATCCTGAGCCGACACCCGAGCCGACACCGACACCAACACCTGAGCCGGCACCAACACCCGATCCGGCACCAACACCTGAGCCGGTACCAACACCCGATCCGGCACCTGCACCTGAGCCGGCACCAACACCCGATCCGGCACCAACACCTGAGCCGGCACCAACACCCGATCCGGCACCTGCACCTGAGCCGGCACCAACACCCGATCCGGCACCTGCACCTATGCCGGCACCAACACCCGATCCGGCACCTGCGCCTGCGCCGGTGACCCCGGTCGTCAAGCCGGAGCCTGCGAAGAATGACACCTCTGCCAAGCAACTTGCGGCTACCGGGACAGAGCTGCCGCTTGGGCAGCTTGGGCTCCTCAGCGGAGGGCTGACGATTGCGGCGGGCGCGATACTGCTGGTCGCTAGGCAACGAGCGCGGCGCACACGTCAGGCGTAGGGAACCGGAGCCGGATCAGCGGGTGCTTGGTGAGCGGGTGTTTGGGCCGCAAGTACCCGGCTCGTACGCGATAATCTCGTACGTTTGATCACCGAGCCGAGCACTTTAGCGAGCACGAGTTTCCGGTTCGTCAGCGGCGTGTAGAGCAGGCCCTCGATGGTGCGGCGCTCCTTCTCGCCGACAAGGCTGGAGGAGGCGGTGATCGACGCGGTCATGACGGGGATGACCCGGAGGAACGGTGCGAGGAAGCACACGATCACCGCGTACACGATGGTCTGCTCTGGTGTGTACCCAGACGGTGCGATGCCTTGGGGTGCAGAGCTGGAGCCTGTGATCATCCAGCTGGGTGCTTGGGGCGCCCGATCGCCCTTCTTCGACCGCGAGCGGGGGTTGAGGGTGAGTTCGGTCATCCTCTCGCAGCGCACGATGTTCCGGCCGGAGGCGGCGTCAGGTGTTCGGCTGAGCATAGAGATGCTGCTCGAGGAGCGCCGTTTCCATGCGCAGGTAGACGACGGATCCTTGCGCGTAGAACCGGTATCGGCGACATCAGCGGACGCGACTATTGCAACGGACCCCAAGACACTCGCCTCGCTGCTCTACGACGGGAGAACGCTTGCAGAGGCCGTGGACACAGGTGCGGCCGACGTCAAGGGTGACGCGGCCGCGGTCGAGTAATTAGATGTATACGCAGGTATCGGTGCAAATCCCGGGCTCCCGATGGGGCGCGGCGGCGGTCGGCTGCACAAATGGTTCGCTCACGACGTTGCGGATCGGGAACAGTTCACAGCCGACGAGATCCTGTCCCGAGTTCGAGCGCACCGGCGCGATGATCATGGGTCGTGACAGCTACGACCACGCCGAGGCGCTGTGGGGCGAGCGTCCGCACCTCATTCCGGTGATCCTTGGCAGGGGACGCCGACTGTTCTCAGGCCTCGATGACGAGCCCATCGCAATGGAGATTATTCGGGTCGTTGAGGGGCCGGCGGTCACGCATCTCAAATATGGGATGCGTGAGGGGTGAGAGCATTCTGGTGGGGTCGAGAAAGCGACTGTTTGCCGCTGGCGCTTCGTGCAGGCGAAGTCATGCGCTAAGCAGAAGGATCGCGCCGACGATCATGACCGCTGCTGTCGTTCCGTGTATACGCCATGCGGCCTTGACGTCACCGCGTGCGGCCAGTATGCTCACGGCGTCCCCGACTGGGATGATTGCGAATGCGAGCAGGGTCCATCCGATCACGGTAGAGGGTGCCAGCAGAATTAGGACACCAGCTACGACGCCGGTTGTGAGGTCACGAATGCCTTTGATGCGGAGCCACGGTGTCGCATCCTCGTGCGGCAGTGCGGGTAGCCCGAAAACTGTTGCCATCATGCGTGGCCGCATAAGGTAAAGAACGCCAATGGCAGCGATCGCTAGGCCAGCAAGTGCGGCAATCACGAGTCCCAGGGTCTCCATAATCGTTGATAGTAGCCCTAGCGTCGATAGGAGGCTGGTCCGCGCGGCCCCATGGTCCCGCCACAGTCGGCGAGGTTGCGGCGCCATTCGATATGAGTGCACCCGCGATCTCCCAGCACCTCAAGGTGCTCGAACGCGCGGGTCTCGTTACCCGCACCGTGCAGGCGCAGTGGCGAACACTCTCCATTACACGCACTTTTGACGTCTCGCGTGAACTCGTATGGCGCGCCTGGACGGAGGAGTCCGAGCTGGCCCAGTGGCTGCGCCCGTTCGGCGTCAGCACCGACTCGGTCTCGTTCGACGTCCGCGTCGGTGGCCGCTACGCGTACACGATGACCAATGACGAGACCGGCGAGAAATTCCCCACCGGCGGCGTTTTCCTCGAGGTCGAGCCGATTCACCGTCTCGTCTTCACATGGGGCGAACCAAGCGCGCCCGTCGAGACAGCACCGGTCATCACCCTCACCTTTACTTCGCAGGGTCTCAACCGCAGTGAGCTGGTGTTCCATTTGCGCGGGTACGAAGGGAAGCCCGGCGATGGCTTCGTGTACGACGGCTGGGACGAAGCGCTCACAAACTTCGGACGACACCTGTCCGGTGAACAGCTGGGCTGAGTCACCGGGTCTCCGAAGATGGCATCCCGCCGCCGAGAGGGTACCCGACGGAGCCTCGATGGTTGACGTGCACGACTGCGCTCAGGCGTCGTCCTCCGTGACGCGAATGAGGACTTTGCCGATCGTTCCCTGTTGCACCGCGTCGTGAGCGGCGGCGGTCTCTTCTAGCGAAAACCAGGTGAGCGGAAGCCCGGCCTCAGCACCAACGGGAAGCGCGTTTGCTTCCAGCGCAGCTGTGATGTCTTCGACCGCGCTGGCGAGAGCATCCTCGCCGACCGTGTACAGCAGCAATCCCTGCCAGCGGGCGTTCTTTGCGAAGCTGGCGACGATGGGGACCGTGATCGTTTCGCCCTTGTCGTTGGCGTAGAACGCGATCGAACCGTGGTTGGCCAGCACAGCGACATCCACGGCGGCGTTCATGGCTGGTGATACCTCAACGATGTGGTCGACGCCCGACGGGGCGACCTCGAGAATGCTTTCAGCCAGCCGGTCGTCGGGATAGCGGAATACGTGGTGGGCCCCGGCCGCGCGGGCGAGCTCCTCCTTCTGGTCGCTGCTGACGGTCGTGAGAACCTTTGCGCCTGCCCAGACGGCGAGCTGGATGGCCGCATGCCCCACAGCGCCCGCCCCACCTTGAACGAGAACCGTCCGATCGGCGAGCGCGCCGGGGGAGAGCCGGGATGGGCCATGCTCGTGCACGGTCAGCGCGCGATGCGCAGTCATCGCCGGTACGCCGAGGCTCGCAGCGACGTCGAATCCGACCCCGTCCGGAAGTCGGACAGCGCGAGACGCGGGAACGATCGTGACGTCCTGGGCGGTCCCGGTCGGACGTTCGTGCGCTGCAAGGTACACCCACACACGATCTCCGACCTGCAGGTCACCGACGCCGTCACCGACGGCATCCGCGATGCCGGCACCATCCTGGTTGGGCACGATCTGCTCGAACGGCATGGGTGTTCCCGAGGACGCTCGAGCCTTCCAATCGGTGGGATTCACGCCCGATACGTGGACGCGGATGCGCACCTCACCGGTGCCCGGCTGTTCTTCGTCGCGCTCGACCAACGTGAGCGTGTCGGAGCCGCCCTTGCCTGTGTACACGATTGCTCTCATACTCAATGCAAGCAGGCGACGCAGCCGGATATTCCGGTCTGGGCATCAGTCTCCCGGGTCGAGAGCTGCTAGGACTCTTCGTGCGTACGCGGATCCGCATTGAACAGTCGGCCATCAACACGACCGAGGGCCGTAATCGCGGCAACCTCGTCATCGGCGAGAACGACGGATGCTGCCGCAAGATTGGCCTGCTGGTGCTCCAGCGACGACGCCTTCGGGATTGCAACAGTCTCCCGAGCTACATGCCAGGCCAGCACTGTCTGCACCGGCGTGATGCCGTGCGCCTGGGCGACCTCGACGACCACCGGCTCTTCAATCAGATCACGGGCACGCCCGATCGGGCTCCAGGCTTCGGTGATGATCCCGTGCTCGCGGTGGAATGCGAGCTGCTCCTCCTGCGGGAAGTACGGGTGCAGTTCAATCTGATTCACGACGGGCAGCACACCGGTCTCACGCTCGAGACGCTCCAGGTGCTCGGGCAGAAAGTTCGACACACCGATCTGTCGCACGATGCCGCGCTGCTGGGCGTCGACGAGTGCTGTCCACGCCTGCACGTACTCGTCTTGGGTCGGATTCGGCCAATGAATGAGGTGCAGATCGGTCACATCCAGACCGAGTCGGAATCGGCTTTCCTCGATGCTCGTCCGAGCCTTCTCGAGTGGGTGATGGCGACCGGGAATCTTGGTCGTGACGATGATCTCTGAGCGCTCGGTGATAGCAGCGGCCACGCCGCGACCGACCGCACCCTCGTTCTCATAATTGAAGGCGGAGTCCACCAGCCGATATCCGGCATCGATGCCCGCGGCAATCGCGGCGGCGCCCTCCTCACCGTTCAAGCGATAAGTTCCAAGCCCGAGTGCGGGCAGCGTGAAGCCGTTGTGCGCCGTACGGATGGGAAGAGCGGTCATCGAGATCTCCTTCGGTCGTGATTCAGCGTAGCGGGGCGGCCCATACGCGGCATGATTGAACCATGCGCTGCCCCTGCTTATCCGGCGACATTTATGAGTCGTGCTGCGGTCCGATCCTGTCGGACGCTATCGCTGCGCCGACCGCGGAGCGGTTGATGCGATCGCGATTCACTGCGTTCGCGATGGGGGATGCCGCGTACCTGCTGCGGTCGTGGCATCCATCCACCAGACCGAACGACCTGGAACTGGACCCGCAAATTCGGTGGACGAGACTCGACATCATCGCCACGGAAGCCGGCGGGCCGTTCGATACGGCGGCGGTCGTCGAGTTCGAAGCGTTCTACCGTGAAGACGGCGTGCATGCCTCGATGCGGGAGCGGAGCCGATTCGTTCGCGAGAATCGCGTCTGGACGTACCTCGATGGCACGCCCGGCTGAACGAGCCGATCGGCGGATGTCAGCTGCCGCGGGTAGGTTGGACATGTGAACGCCAGTCCTGAGCACCAGCGCATCCTTCTCGACGTCGCCGACCTAGATCGTCGCATCCAGAAAGTCGAGCGCGCGCGGACGACCCCGGTCCAAGGGCCGCGTATCAACGAGCTGGCAACACAGCGCCAGGAGCAGCTTCGTGAGCTGACGGCGTTGGCCGGTGCTCGTGACGACGCGCGCACAGAACTCAAGCGTCTCGAATCAGACGTGCAGCTCGTCGAGCAGCGTCGGACCCGGGATGCGGACCGGCTGGCGACCTCCACCAATGCGAAAGATGCTCAGGCTCTCGAGAGCGAACTCGCCAGCCTTGCCAAGCGCGTCAGTGATCTGGAAGACATGGAGCTCGAGGTCATGTCGCGGGTTGAAGCGGCCGAAGCTGCCGTTGCCGCGCAGCAGGCGCTGATCGACGTGACGACTGCTGAGGGCACCGAGCTCACAACGCAGGCAAAAGCTGCCGTGGCAGCGGCGACCACAGAACTCGATCACCTGAACCGTGACCGTGAAGCCATCACCGCCGCCATTCCCGCCGATCTCCTCGCCGACTACACACGTCGTGCAACACGGGGAATCGCCGTTGGTCTGCTGCGTCGCGGCACCTGCGAGGGATGCCGCATGATGCTCCCCGGGACGAGCCTCAGCCAGATTCGCCAAGCTGCACCCGATGCTGTGCTCTCCTGCCCGGAGTGTGGCGGAATCCTCGTGCGCACCGAAGAATCGGGCCTGTGACACCATGTCGGCACCGTCCCCGACGGTGACGGCGCCGACGGCCTCCGCCTCGGGCACCAGAATCCTGCTGGCCGATACCGGCGCTGGCGAAGTTACTGCGGTCGAGCTCGACGCCGGCGACGCTGAACACGAGCGCACCGTGCTGCGTGGTGCCGCGTTCATCACATGGGTGCGAGAAACCGAAACCGAGCGCTCTCCGCGGTGGGTGATCCGCAGCGCCCGCGAGATCTATCCGCGGCTGCTGGCAGCGTCGGTGCTCCTCGTGCGCACACATGACCTGCTGCTGTGTCATGCGATCCTGCGCGACACCGATGCGGTCGCCCGGCCACTCGCTCCTTCATCCGAATGGATTCCCCGCGCTCCGGAGGACGGCGCGCCCGCCCTGTTCGAAGTCGTCGATCACACCGCCGCCGATCCGGTGGCCGATCTGCTTGCGCAATACCTCGAGCAGCGTCGCGTCATCGAAGCTGACCGCACCGGGCGGCTCGCTCTGCTGTGCGCAGCAGAGTCGGCCGGGGGCCTCCTCGCCGAAGAAATGCGCGCCGGCGGGTTGCCGTGGGATGTCGAAACTCACGACCGCATTCTCGTGGATGCCCTCGGACAGCGACCTGCAGGTGGGGGGATGCCGGCACGGATGGCTCAGTTCGCCGATACTGTGCGCTTCCACCTGGGAGATCCGCAACTCCATCTCGACAGCCACACCAAACTGCTGCGCGCGCTGCACCGCGTCGGCGTCAACGTCGAATCCACCAGTCAATGGGAACTCAGCGAGATCTCGCACCCGGTGATTGAGCCGCTGCTGGCGTACAAAAAGCTTGCACGGCTGCTGAGCGCGAACGGTTGGGCATGGCTTTCCGAGTGGGTGCACGACGGACGCTTTCGCCCGGTCTACATTCCTGGCGGCGTCGTCACCGGACGCTGGGCATCGGCCGGCGGCGGGGCGCTTCAGCTGCCGCGGGTTCTCCGCCCTGCCGTGCGCGCTGACGCGGGATGGATTCTGGTCGTCGCCGATGTCGCGCAGCTCGAGCCCCGGATGCTCGCAGCGCTCGCTGAGGACAAGGCGATGGCTGAGGCTGCTCGCGGGCGTGATCTGTACGAGGGAGTCGTCGCCTCCGGTGCGGTAGCCACGCGTGAAGAAGCCAAGTACGCGGTGCTCGGTGCAATGTACGGCGCGACCACAGGAGACAGTGGACGCCTGGTGCCGCGCTTGCGCAGGGTCTATCCCCGCGCGATGCGTCGTGTCGATGAGGCGGCGCGCACCGGCGAGAACGGGGGAGTCGTCTCGACCAAGCTCGGGCGATCCTCGCCGCTGCCCGATGAACGTTGGCAGGCGCTGCAGAGCGCAGCATCCGATGCGGATGTCGACCCGGGCGAGGTCAAACGCGCCCGACAGAGTGCGCGTGAACGCGGACGGTTCACGCGTAACTTCATCGTGCAGGGGACCGCGGCCGAGTGGTCGCTGATCTGGCTTGCTGAGATCCGGCACCGTCTGCGGCAACTCCCGGACGCACTGGTGGAAGCCCCCGCATCCGGCCCGTTCGCACGAAGTGCACATCTGGCGTTCTTCCTGCACGACGAGGTGATCCTGCACGTGCCAGAGGAACAGGCAGATGCCGCGGCCGCCGCGGTACGCGAAGCAGCGGCGATCGCCACCCGACGTCTGTTCGGTACGTTTCCGATCGATGTTCCGCTCGACCTGCAGATCGTGCAGACGGCGGAGAAGTAGACTGGGCACGCGAATGGGTCGGCTGGACGGCCGCGTTGCGGGAAACCGCACCGAGGAACGTCCGGGCTCCACAGGGCAGGACGGTGGGTAACACCCACCAGGAGTAATCCGCGAGACAGTGCCACAGAGAGCAGACCGCCATCCGATCCTCGAGCTTGTCGACAGGCTCGGATGGTAAGGGTGAAAGGGTGGTGTAAGAGACCACCGGGGGTCATGGTGACATGACCCGCCAGGTAAACCTCGTCCGGAGCAAGGTCATACAGAGGATGCTGACGCGGCCCGCTGAGTCCTCGGGTAGACCGCTAGAGCGGCACGGCAACGTGTCGCGTAGAGAGATGGCCGTCGAAGGGAACCTCGAGAGGGGCCCCGGAACAGAACCCGGCGTACAGGCCGACCCATTCGCCCTGTACGACACAAGAGCCCGGCAGCTGCCGGGCTCTTGCTGTTCGTGCGATGTATAGAAGCTCGTGCGGATCAGTCGTTGGAGAGCGACGCGGCGCCGATGATGCCCGAGTTGTTGCGGTGGATCGCCGGGACGATCGGGGTGTTGAGCTCGAGCAGGGGGAGGAAATCTGCGGCGTTCTTGGACACGCCGCCGCCGACCACGAACAGGTCAGGGCTGAAGAGGAACTCGATGTGCGAGTAGAACGCCTGCAGGCGCTCGGCCCACTCGGCCCAGGTGAGGCCTTCGCGTTCGCGTGCGGATGTTGCGGCCCACCGCTCCACAGACTCGTGCTCGCGGAAGTTCAGGTGCCCGAGTTCTGTGTTCGGTACAAGAACACCGTCGTAGAGGAATGCTGAACCGATCCCGGTGCCGAGGGTGGTCAGCAGCGTGAGGCCGCGGACATCCCTGGCAGCACCATGGCGTGCTTCGGCGACTCCGGCGGCATCGGCGTCGTTCACGAAGACGATGTTGCGCTGCAGACCGTCACGGAAGAACTGCTCCGCCTCGAATCCCACCCATTCTGGTGAGACGTTCGCCGCGGACAGCGTCTTTCCGCGCTTGACGATGGCGGGGAAAGCCACCCCGAGAGGCAAGGTCGAATCCTGCACATCGAGCTTCTCCAACACGGTCTGCACCGCCGTGAGGACGTCCTGCGGAGAAGCGCCCTCGGGCGTTGGGACGCGGACGCGGTCGGATGCCATCGTTCCGTGCTCCAGATCAACAATGCCTGCTTTGATGCCTGTGCCGCCGATGTCGACGCCGATCGCTTTTGCCATGCCCACTAGCCTAGCGAGACTGGCCCGCGACAGTAGGATCATGACAGACCCTTACAGAGGGATGCGGCCATGTCAGACGGTAAGGATACGCACATGTCTAACGGTGAAGACAAGTACTGGTACAACATCAAGTCCGGTGAAGTCGAGCTCGGGTACGTTTCGCCCGCCGTCGACCGGGTCGGTCCCTTCGATACCCAGGAGCAGGCGGCGAACGCATTGCAGACGCTGCGTGAGCGCTCTGAGGCCTGGGCTGCCGAAGACGCAGAAGAAGACGCCTGGACCGACAACTCCGAAGCTGAGGGGAACTAGGACACCATATGGGCATGGACAAGCAGCGGGACTTCGTCCTGCGCACGATCGAAGAGCGTGGCGTCAAGTTCGTCCGACTCTGGTTCACAGATGTGATCGGCACGCTCAAATCGGTGGCAATCGCTCCCGCTGAGGTCGAAGGCGCATTTGCTGAGGGCATCGGTTTCGATGGCTCCGCAATCGAGGGCTTGACGAGAACCTTTGAGTCGGATCTGCTCGCGCAGCCTGATCCGACGACGTTCCAGACGCTGCCCTGGCGTGGTGACGTCGATCCCACCGCACGCATGTTCTGCGATCTGACCACTCCCGACGGCCAGCCGGCGGTCGCGGATCCGCGTCAGGTGCTCAAGCGCTCCCTCGCGAAGGCCGCGGATGCCGGATTCACTTTCTACACGCATCCGGAGATCGAGTTCTATTTGCTCAAATCGTCCGAGATCGGTCCGGATGGCCCTGTTCCCGTCGACTCAGCCGGATATTTCGATAACGTCCCCGGTGGCACAGCACATGATTTCCGTCGTCGTTCGGTGCGGATGCTGGAAGACCTCGGCATCTCCGTCGAATACAGCCACCACGAAGGTGGCCCGGGCCAGAACGAGATCGATCTGCGGTATGCGGATGCGCTGACCACCGCTGACAACGTCATGACGTTCCGCACGGTGATCAAAGAGGTTGCGATCGAGCAGGGCGTCTACGCGACGTTCATGCCGAAGCCGATGAGCGATCAGCCCGGTAGCGGAATGCACACGCACATGTCGCTGTTCGAGGGTGACCAGAACGCGTTCTGGGAAGAGGGTGCGGAGTACCAGCTTTCAAAGACAGGCCGGCACTTCATCGCAGGGCTGCTGAAGCACGCCAACGAGGTCGCGGCCGTCACTAATCAATTCGTGAACTCGTACAAGCGACTGTGGGGCGGCGACGAAGCCCCGAGCTTCGTCACCTGGGGGCACACCAACCGGTCTGCACTGGTGCGCGTGCCGATGTACAAGCCGCACAAGAGCCAGTCCTCGCGGGTTGAGCACCGGGGCCTTGACCCGGCAGCGAACCCGTACCTGGCCTATGCGCTGCTTCTCGCGGCCGGACTCAAGGGCATCGAGGAAGAGTACGACCTGCCACCCGAAGCGGAGAACAACGTATGGGCGTTGAGCGCCGCCGAACGGCGCGCACTGGGCTACCGCTCGTTGCCCACCAGCTTGGATCAGGCGCTCGAGTACATGGAAGACTCCGAGCTGGTCGCCGAGACACTGGGCGAACAGGTCTTCAACTATGTGCTGCTCAACAAGCGCAAGGAATGGGAAGCCTACCGGGGGCAGGTCACCCCGTTCGAGCTGAAGAGCAACCTCGAGCTCCTCTGAGCGCCGATGGCCAGATCAGGTTCGACGTTCACCCTCTCCGGCCTTGCCCGTCTGGGGTTCACCGAGCTGAGAGCGGCCGCCTCCGCGCTGGATGAGCTGTCGGCTTTGGTCGACCTCGATCGAGACGAACTGGTGCGGGGCGCGGACGCTGCCGACCCGGATGCTGCCGCAGCCGGAATGCTGCATGTCGCGCGGCGCGACCCCACCGTACTGGCAGCGATCTTGCGTGACGAGACGGCGCGCAGTCTGGCTTGGCGCGTATTCGGTGCCTCCGTCGGGCTGGGCGACTTCTTCCACCGGCACCCAGAGCAGCTCGCAGTACTGCTCGAGGCGGGCCCGCTCGTCCCGAACGCGGTGACGCTGACGGAGCGCATGCTCGCGGCCGTCGGCGCGCACGATGGTTTTGCCGCAAGCGGTGACGAGTTCGCATGGTGTTCGCTGCGGGTGGCCTACCGCCGGTGCGTCGCCGAGATCGCGGCCATCGATCTGTCGACCCCGGAGCCGGCATCCAGAATCGCCGCCGTTTCGGCATCTTTGGCCGACGCCGCAGGTGCGGCGCTGGAAGCGGCGTTGGCGATCGCCAGAACACGCGTGGCCGAGGTGGTCTCGCGCGAGGAAGTCGCCCTGACACAGCTGTCGATCATCGGCATGGGTAAAGCGGGAGCTCGCGAGCTCAATTATGTGAGCGACGTCGACGTCATCTTCGTCGGGGCCAGTGCTGATGAGGATCGTCTTGACGAAGGACGAGCGATAGATATCGCCACGAAACTCGCTCGGGAGACGATGCGCGCGCTGTCGTCGGCCGAGATCGAGCCTCCGCTGTGGGAGGTCGACGCGAACCTGCGCCCGGAGGGCAAACAGGGGGCGCTGGTGCGTTCGCTCGCGTCGCACCTGGCGTATTACGACCGCTGGGCGAAGAGCTGGGAGTTCCAAGCGCTCCTGAAAGCCAGGCCGCTCGCAGGCGATCCCGAACTGGGTGAAGCGTATATCGAGGCCGTGCAGCCGAAAATCTGGTCGAGCGCCGCGCGTGAGAACTTCGTCGATAGTGTGCAGCGAATGCGCGAGCGGGTCACCGAGCACATCGACCCGGAGGATGCCGGTTACCAGATCAAACTCGGTGCCGGTGGACTGCGGGACATCGAATTCACGGTTCAGCTGCTGCAATTGGTGCACGGCCTCACCGATCCGAGCATCCGAACCCAGGGCACCCTGGAGAGCCTGGACGCCCTCGTCGCGGGCGGATACATCGGGCGAGAGGACGCCGCGATTTTTGCCGCGGACTATCGGATGCTGCGCCTGCTCGAGCACCGTCTGCAACTGCGAGAGCTCTCTCGCACGCATCTGATGCCGCGCACTGGTGATGGGCTGCGCGTGCTCGCCCGGGCCACCGGGCTTGCCGAAGATGGTCCTGGTGTGTGGGCGATGTGGGAGAGCGTGCGCCGCGAGGTGCGGGAGATTCATACGCGCCTGTTCTATCGGCCGCTGCTGAGTGCTGTCGCCGAGCTGCCGGAAGATCAGCGCACACTCGCCACAGAACGTGCGCACGACCGACTCGCGGCGATCGGATTCCGAGACCCTGCCGGGGCGCTGGGCCACATCGGTGCGCTGACCACGGGGATCAGCCGCAAGGTGACGATTCAGCGGCATCTGATGCCGGTGATGGTCAGCTGGTTCGCCGAGGGGAGCGACCCGGACTACGCGCTGGTCGCATTCCGTCGCATCAGCGAGCGACTGGGGGACAGCTCCTGGTTCCTGCGTGTGCTGCGCGACTCCTCCGGTGCAGCCGAGAGGTTGACGCGTCTGCTGTCGTCATCTCGTTACATCGGCGAGCTGATGGAGTGGATTCCCGAGTCCGTGGCATGGCTCGACAGCAACGAGCGATTGCGCCCGCGCGGTGAATCGAAGCTCTACGAGGAAGCCCGCGCCATTCAGACCCGTCACTCTTCGGTGGCATCGGCGCTGAAGGCTGTGCGCGCTCTTCGAAGACGTGAGCTGCTGCGCACAGCGATGGGCGCGGTGCTGGGCACCATCACGATCGAGGAGGTCGCCACCGCTCTCACGGCGATCACCGACGCCACGATTCAGGCGGGTCTGCGGGCAGTGCGTCGGGAAGTCGTGCCTGCTGAGGACGACGCCTTGGAGTTCGCGGTCATCGGGATGGGGCGCTTCGGTGGTGCTGAGCTCGGTTTCGGATCGGATGCTGACGTCCTCTACGTATACGACGCGCACGGTGTCGATCCGGAACGGGCGCAGATTCTGGCGACAAAGCTGGTATCCGGGCTGCGCGAGCATCTCACCGACCATCGTGCTCCGCTCGATCTCGACGCCGATCTGCGGCCCGAAGGGCGGCAGGGGCCGCTGGTGCGTTCGCTGGCGGCCTATGCCGCGTACTACCAGCGCTGGTCGGTCTCGTGGGAGGCGCAAGCGCTGCTGCGAGCTCGGGGGGTCGCCGGCAGCACCGCGCTGATCGAGAGATTCACGGTGATGGCAGATGCCGTGCGGTACCCCGAGGATGTCGATCAGCAGGGGCTGCGTGACATCAAACGCATCAAGGCGCGTATCGAGGGGGAGCGGCTGCCGCGGGGTGCCGACCCGCGACGGCATCTCAAGCTCGGCCCCGGCACCCTTAGCGATGTGGAGTGGCTGGTGCAGCTGTTGCAACTGCAGCACGCGCATGCGCTGGCCGAACTGCGCACGACCTCGACTCTCGACGCGCTTTCGACCTGTGTGGAAAACGGACTCATCTCCGCTGATGATGCCGAGCTCCTCCGTGAAGCCTGGCTGCTGTCGAGCCGCCTGCGCAGCGCAATCACGCTGTTGACGGGAAAGACGAGCGACATGCTGCCTTCGGATCGCAGCGAGCTCGATGCGATCGGCCGGCTGCTCGGATACCCCGACCGCTCGGCGAGCGCCGTGGAAGAGGACTATTTCGGTGCCACTCGCCGCGCACGCCGCGTGTTCGAGCACCTCTTCTACGGATGAGTTGCGATCTCAGCGTCGCTGGCTCAGGCTGAGCACATGACAGCTACGAAGCTCGGCATCATCTGGAATCCTTCGAAGATCGACGAGGACGAATTGCGCTCCGCCGTCGAGCAGCAGCTGAAGGATGCTGACGGCGATGAGATCACGGTTCAGTGGTGGCAGACCAGCGAGGACGACCCGGGACTGGGTATGGCTCAGGAGGCCGTGCAGGCCGGTTGCACGACCGTTGTTGCCGTCGGAGGCGATGGCACTGTTCGAGCGGTAGCCGAGGCTCTTGCGGGAACAGACGTGGCGTTGGGCATCGTGCCACAAGGAACCGGAAATCTGTTGGCGCGAAACCTTGAGATTCCACTCGACGACATTCCTGCTGCACTCGAGCGCATTAGCGCGGGTGAAACGCGTCAGATCGACCTTGGATGGGTCGCCTTCAACGACGAAGAACGAGCCTTCGCCGTAATGGTGGGCTTCGGAATAGACGCGCAGATGCTGGTGGAGACTGACGATGATCTGAAGGATCGTGCCGGGTGGTTGGCGTACGTCGAAGCGATGGGGCGGGCGATGGCCGGCACCGAAATGACCGGGATCACAATGCAGATCGATGGGGGAGAGCCTCAGGATCTCAGGGGCCACACTCTACTGATCGGCAACTGCGGAATGGTGCAGGGCGGTATCCGGTTGCTGCCGGACGCGAAGATCGACGACGGAAAGCTGGATCTGCTCCTCGTGAGCGCAGACGGGGCGCTGCAGTGGCTCGACACAGCCCGCTCGTTCATCTGGGACAACGGCATCCGACGGCTCTTCAAGGGTGAGGAGCGTGCCGTGAGCACCGAGTCGACGCGGCATCTGACAGTTGCGAGCGTGAAGATCGAGCTCGAGACACCACTTGCCTTCGAGATCGATGGCGAGGAGGTCGGCGAGGTCGCGGCCTTCGAAGTGCGAGTGCAAGCGGGTGCACTGAAGGTGCACTGAAGGCCCGCCACCTGAGGTGACGGGCCTTCATAAGGTCACGTTGAATCAGACGCCGTAGTACAGCTCGAACTCGAACGGGTGCGGCCGCTGTGCGATCGGCAGGATCTCATTCTCCATCTTGTAGGAGATCCAGGTCTCGATGAGCTCCTCGGTGAAGACGCCGCCCTCGAGCAGGAACTGGTGGTCGGCGCGCAGGTCGTTGAGCGAGTCCAGCAGTGAGTTGGGCACCTGCGGGATGTTCTTGGCTTCCTCAGGTGGCAGCTCGTACAGGTCCTTGTCGATCGGCGCGAGCGGCTCGATACGGTTCTTGATGCCGTCGAGGCCAGCCATGAGCTGAGCTGCGAAGGCGAGATACGGGTTGCTCGAAGCATCCGGAACCCGGAACTCGATGCGCTTGGCCTTGGGGTTCGAACCGGTCAGCGGGATGCGGATCGCAGCCGAGCGGTTACCGGCGGAGTAAGCCAGGTTGACGGGTGCCTCGAAGCCCTTCACCAGACGGTGGTAGCTGTTCAGCGACGGGTTCGTGAACGCGAGCACGGCGTTGGCGTGCTTGAGCAGTCCGCCGATATACCAGCGGGCGATATCGCTGAGTTGGCCGTAGCCTGCCTCATCGTAGAACAACGGCTTGCCGTCGCTCCACAGTGACTGGTGCGTGTGCATGCCGGAGCCGTTGTCGCCGTACAGCGGCTTGGGCATGAACGTCACCGTCTTGCCCCACTGCTCGGCAGTGTTCTTGATGATGTACTTGAACTTCAAGATGTCATCGGCGGCGTGGACCATCGTGTCGAAACGGTAGTTGATCTCCTGCTGACCGCCGGTGCCGACCTCATGGTGTGAACGCTCCAGGGCGAACCCGGCCTCGATGAGGTTGAGGGTCATCTCATCGCGCAGATCAGCAGTCTTGTCCACCGGAGCTACGGGGAAGTATCCGCCCTTGTACGGCGTCTTGTTGCCCAGGTTCCCGCCGACCTCTTCGCGGTCGGTGTTCCAGGCGCCCTCTTCGGAGTCGACGCTGTACGAGCTGTGGTTCGAGGTCACCGAGTAGCGGACATCGTCGAAGATGTAGAACTCGGCCTCGGGGGCGAAGAATGCGGTGTCGGCGATCCCGGTGGATGCGAGGTACTTTTCGGCCTTCTTGGCGACCTGGCGCGGATCTTTTGCATAGATCTCGCCGGTGCGCGGGTTGTAGATGTCGAACAGCATCACGAGCGTCTTGGCTTCGCGGAACTGGTCCAGGTACGCGGTGGTCACGTCAGGGATGAGCTGCATGTCAGATTCGTGGATGCTGGCGAAACCCCGGATCGAGGAGCCGTCGAAGAGCTGTCCTTCGGTGAAGAACGCCTCGTCAACGGTCGACGCGGGGATGTTGAAGTGCTGCTGCACGCCGGGCAGATCGGTGAACCGGATGTCAAGGAACTTGACGTCATGCTCCTTGATGTAGCTCAGCACTTCGGACGAATCGGTGAACATGTATCACTCCTGGATGATTCGGGTTTGCGGTCTTCAGACCTTCATGAAGATTACGGGCCAGCCATTACTCGGCCGTGTCTTCTTTGTTTCCGCCATGTTACAGACCATCGGTAGACTGGATCCGTGAGTGACGCTCAGATCCTGTACCCCGGTGAGCGTCTTGGCCTCCCGAAAACCGGCAGTGGAAGCATCGGTCGTGTCGGCCGCCGACTGGCTGCACTGGCTATCGATTGGGTTGCCGCGGTGATCATCTCCGTCGCGTTCTTCGACTATGACTCGATTGCGACGCTGTTGATCTTCGCTGTGGTGCAGATCGCCTTCATCCCGACGATCGGCGGGAGCCCGGGGCACCGCATCGTCGGCTTGCGCCTGGTGATGTTGAACGGATCCTGGGTGGGGCTGTGGCGTCCGATTGTGCGCACACTGCTTCTTGTCATCATCATTCCCGCGGTGATCTGGGACCCTGACCAGCGCGGACTGCATGACAAGGCCGTGGGAACAGTACTGATTCGCGTGTGAGCTACTCGCGTCCGCGGTTGCGACGCCGTGCTTCGCGTGGAGCGCGACCGCCTAAGAACGACCGAGCGGGATCAACGATGAAGCCCCGTCGCAGCGCCTCGCGTCCGATCAGCATCCGAAACCCCATCGCATCGCGCTTGCTCAGCGTCACCTCAGAAACGACAAGCCGATCCACCAGGCGAATGGCGAGCAGCACGACGAGCCGCAGTTCAGTGTGTCCGGATGAACTGCGTACTTCGCGGCGGTCATGCAGCGGCGACTCCACGAACGTGGCATCCGCGTCGGAGTCTTGCCAGGGATTGACGCGGAAACGGACCCAGTCCTCACCCTCACGCTGGAACTCTTCGATATCGAAGGCGTGCAATGACGATGTTCGCGCGCCGGTATCGACCTTCGCCTTGATCCAATCGACTCCGGCATCGGGCAGGCTCACCCATTCACGCCATCCCGTGAGCGTGTTTGAATGAGAAGACCTATCCACTTGATACATCTTGGCAGGAAAATTTCGTGAAGCTGGCCGTACTTTCTCGCGCACCGCAGGCATACTCGACGCAGCGTCTGCGCGCCGCAGCCCTGCAGCGCGGTCACAACGTCAAAGTGCTGAACACGCTGAAGTTCGCCATCGATCTGACCGCCGACGAACCCGACCTGCATTTTCGCGGAAAGCAGCTCAGCGACTATGACGCGATCCTGCCGCGCATCGGCAGTTCGATCACGTACTTCGGCACCGCGGTGGTGCGCCAATTCGAACAGATGGACGTCTACACGCCCAATACCGCCAACGGCATCTCCAGCGCCCGCGACAAGCTGCGCGCGAATCAGATTCTGTCGCGCCACAACATCGCGATGCCGCCGACAGCGTTCGTGCGCAACCGTGCTGACGTCCGCCCTGCCATCGAGCGCGTCGGTGGCGCGCCGGTCGTGATCAAGCTGCTCGAGGGCACCCAGGGCATCGGTGTGATCCTCGCACCACAGGTCAAGGTGGCCGAGGCGATCATCGAAACGCTGCACTCGACCAAGCAGAACGTTCTGATCCAGAAGTTCATCGCCGAGAGCCGTGGCCGTGATATCCGCGCGCTCGTGGTCGGCGACCGAGTGGTCGCTGCGATGCGTCGCGTCGCGGCTGGCGATGAGTTCCGCTCAAACGTGCATCGCGGCGGCAGCGTCGAACCGGTTGAGCTGGACCCGGTCTACGAACAGGCGGCGGTGCGTTCTGCGCAGATCATGGGGCTGCGCGTCGCTGGCGTCGACATGCTCGAGGGCGACGAGGGCCCGCTGGTGATGGAGGTCAACTCCTCACCCGGACTGCAAGGAATCGAGCAGGCGACCAAGCTCGACGTCGCCGGTGCCATCATCGACTACATCGCCGCCCAGGTGGCGTTCCCGGAGATCGATGTGCGCCAGCGGCTGACCGTTTCCACCGGATACGGCGTTGCGGAGCTGCTCGTGCACAACGCCGCCGAGTTGGTCGGCCGCACGCTCGGCGAATCCGGGCTCTGGGAGCGTGACATCACCGTGCTGACGCTGCACCGGGGTGTCAGCGTGCTCCCGAACCCACGTAAGCACGTCGTTCTGGAGGCGGATGACCGCCTGCTGTGCTTCGGGAAGCTCGAGGAGATGCGCGGAATGATTCCGGAGCGTCGCCGTCGCCGTGCGAAGGTACGCCGCCTGCCGAAGCAGCCGCTCAGCTGATCGGTCCCTGAGGTCGCTCGTACTGAGCCCGCTCGTACTGAGCGAGCTTCAGTGAGTCGAAGCGATAGGTCAGCGCGGACGCTGCGCGCGAACCTTCGTCGGGTCGATGCCCTTGGGGATCGGCAGCGAGGAGAGCGACTGTGAGACCGAGTCGATGCGGCGGATGACCGCGGCGAGGGTCGTCTTGTCAATCGCCTTGGGCAGCTTCTTGATGGTCTTGGCAAGGTCCGCGATCGCCACCTCGTCCTCACCATGTCCGACGTAGAACACGTGAACCGGGACGCCATTAGCAACCCGTTGGGCCTTGGTGCGCTCTTCGTTGACGAGGCGGGTGAGTCGGCCACGTGCGCCTTCGCCGACAACGACAATGCCGCCGCGTCCGATCGCTCGGTACACGGCCTCCTGCGTCTTCGGGTTGATGCCTACAGGGGTGTCGGACGCCTGCCAGGCACGCCCGAGGCTTGAGCTCATGACATGGCCGGTGGCGCCGGGCATCCCGTCGATCTTCACGTACATTGCCTTCGTCGACAGACGAGTCATCAGGAAGAGGGATCCCAGGACACCAACCATGAGACCGGTGACGCCCCACAGCACCAGCGTCCACACCTGGAACGGCGGGATGAGGTAGCCGATGACGAGACCGAGCAGCACGCCGCCGACCAGGATCGCGATCTGCGCCCAGGGCAACCAGGGGTACACCTCACGCGTGAACCGGAAGAGGGACTTGATCTGGGAGAAGAACCCCGGACGCTTGTCGGGTTCTGGAGCGCGCTTAGCCATGGGTACAAGACTACCGAGTCCGCAGGCCTGCTTCATGCGCGTTCGCGCCAGGCGCACTGGTTACTCACATTCGACCGGGCGGCGGATCTATCCACAATCGGGCCTTTCCCGCGTTGCCGGCAGGAGCTATGCGCTGTGATGAAGTGATGACCGAACCGGATGCCGTTGCAGATCGTTCCTCGTTAGTGCCTGGGGTGCATCGAGTGATTCGTGTTGTCGACGGAAAAGAGGGTCCATTCGCCGGGCAGCTCGTCACTGGGGATGACGGGGTGGCGGTCTGCGTGGATGCTGAGGTGCTCACCGACTGGGACGGATGGGCATTCTCAGACGCCGAACACGTCTGTGGGGTGATCGATGTTCGGCGCCGCATCAACGGTCATGATGCGCTACTGCCGTGGTGCACGCAGCGTGTCGAGGCATTTCTGGGCCGCAGGATGGTGGCTGAGGCTCCGCTCACGGCGGGCGAATTGGGAACGCTCGTCGTGAGTCTGCTTCGTGGAATGCGTGAACTGGGAAACGCGGCGGCCGATGCGACCGGAGAATGGTGGCTGACCGGTGACGGGCGCCCGCTGTTCGTGCTCGGAGCCGGGGGAGTGGCTCGCGCGGCCTCGGCAGCGCTGACAGACCGGGTGGCTGAGCACAGCGCAGATCGGGCCACCACGCGCGTTCTCGAAGAGATAGCCACCTCACTGCGCCAACCTCGCCATCACATCGACGACGACCACCGCTGGGAGGAGCAGCTGTTCGCGATGGCAGCACCCCGCGCACTGCGCCTGGATGTATTCGCACCGGAGCGTGTGGTGGACGTCGGCGTGCGCCGCCTGCCGAGGGTTCCCGTGGAACACCCCGGTAGCCGGCACTCGAGAAGTGAAACACGCCGTGCGCGATCGGAAGATCGTCCGCGCGGGGTTGTCAGTGCTGTGGTGCGCACGATAGGCCAGCAGGTCCATGCCGCTATCGAGCGATTCGGTCCCGCGGATGACAGGGTGAAGGGCGCCAGGGTGGGCGCTGTGACTGCAGCCGATCCGAGACAGGCCCCGACGAAGTCACGCAAACGTCCGCTCATTCTGGCGGGCTCGCTGGCGGCAATGGTGCTGGCTGTGGGATTGATGTGGCCGAGCGGCGAGAAACCGGACGATGCGAATGCGATGGTGCCGATCGCCACGAGTACACCGCCTGCAGCGGGGGAATCGCCAGCGTCGAGCGAAGCGTCTCCTCCGGAGGCCGAAACGGCGCCGCCGGCTGAGGGGCCCCCGACTGAGGCGCCGCCAGCTGAGGCGCCCCCGAATTCCGAGAAGCCGCCGAACGATGCCGGGGCTGTTGCCGCCGTACCGGCTCTGCTCGATGAGATCCGCGAATGCGTGGATGCCGCAGCGGACAGCTGCCCGTCGGCGACAGCTGAGGGAACAGTGGTGCCGACCGATGGCATCGCGAGCCTGGGGTCAACTGCGAGCACAGCCGCGCTGGTCGACGACTACGGGGACGTTGCCGTGGTCAGGCTCACACCGGTGGAGGAGGGAGACCAGCTGGAGCAGATGCTGGTGCTTGAACGCAGAAACGAAAGCTGGCTGGTGCGCGACGTATATGACGTCGCGCACCAGCCAGCGTAGGTACTACTCGTGCTTAGGCTCCGAGGTCTCCCGCGAAGTTCGCAGCCTCGAGACGTGCCTTGACCGCTCCGAGGAAGCGAGCAGCGTCCGCGCCGTCAACGATGCGGTGATCGTAGGACAACGCGAGGTACACGTACGAGCGAATCGCGATCGCCTCAGCGCCGTCGACCTTCACCAGGCCGGGACGCTTGACGACCGTGCCGGTTCCGAGAATCGCAGACTGCGGCAGGAACACGACTGGCGTGTCGAACAGCGCGCCACGTGAGCCCGTGTTGGTCAGCGTGAACGTGCCACCGGACAGCTCATCGGGCTTCAGCTTGTTGTCGCGGGTGCGAGCAGCAAGGTCGGCGATCTCGTGAGCGATCTCCGCGATGTTCTTCGTCGCAGCGTCGCGCAGCACCGGGGTGAGCAGGCCACGCTCGGTGTCGACCGCGATCGAGAGGTTCTCTGTTGCCGGGTAGACGATGTTCTCGCCCTCGACAGTCGAGTTCACGATCGGGAAGGCCTGCAGAGCCTCGGAAGCTGCCAGAGCGAAGAACGGCAGGAAGGAGAGTTTGTCTCCCGTCTTCTTGAGGAACTCAGCCTTGACGCTCTCGCGGTAGTTGGCGAGGTTGGTGACGTCGACCTCGACCACTGTGGTGAGCTGGGCCGTCTGCTGCATCGACTCGACCGCGCGCTTGGCAAGAACCTTGCGCAGGCGCGACATCGGCTGGGTCGTGCCACGCAGCGGGGAGACCTCAAGCGGCGCAGGCGCCGGAGCCGCAGCGGGAGCGGCGCTCTGCGATGCTGCAGCCTGGAGGACGTCTTCCTTGCGGATGCGTCCACCCACTCCAGAACCGGTCACGGTTGCCAGGTCGACGCCCTGCTGAGTCGCCAGACGACGAACCAGCGGGGTGACGTACTTGATCTGCTCGTTGTCAGCAGCAGGTGCGGCGGCGGGAACGGGTGCAGCGGCAGGTGCGGCGGGTGCAGCAGGAGCTGCGACGGGCGCCGGAGCAGCAGGCGCAGGAGCGGCAGCGGCAGGCGCGGGAGCAGCAGGTGCCGGTGCCGGTGTGGCCGGTGCCGGTGCGGCCGGTGCCTCGGCAGCGGGCGCTTCGGCGGCGGGCGCCGGAGCAGCAGCTGCCGCGCCGGAGCCGACACGTGCGAGCACGCTGCCGACGGCGATCGTCTCGTCTTCAGCAGCGAGGATCTCCTGCAGGACGCCGGCCACCGGCGACGGGATCTCGGTGTCGACCTTGTCGGTCGAGATCTCGAGCAGCGGTTCGTCCACCGCGACGTCATCACCGACCTGCTTCAGCCAGCGCGTGACGGTGCCCTCAGTGACGCTCTCGCCGAGCTCGGGGAGAACGACGTCGGTGGCGTCGCCAGCGGGGGCAGCCTCAGCGGCCGGAGCCGCAGCCGCCGGAGCCGGAGCCGCAGCCGCCGGAGCAGCCTCAGCCGGTGCAGCCTCAGCCGGTGCAGCCTCGGCCGGTGCGGCTTCAGCAGGTGCTTCAGCAGGTGCGGCCTCAGCCGGTGCTGCCGAGCTGCCGTCACCGATCTTGGCGAGAACAGCGCCGACCTCGACGGTCTCGTCTTCGGCGACCATAATCTCTTCGATCACGCCGGAGACAGGCGAGGGGATCTCGGTATCGACCTTGTCGGTCGAGATCTCGAGCAGGCCTTCGTCCGCCTGAACGGTGTCTCCCACCTGCTTCAGCCAGCGGGTGACCGTACCCTCTGTGACGCTCTCACCGAGAGCGGGGAGGACCACGGATGTGCTCATGACGGAGTCTCCTTCAAGAATGTTTGTGACGTATTCAGCTTAGTGACCCTGACACCGATTGGTGTTCAGAGAGCGTGCAATGGTTTTCCGGCGAGCGCGAGGAACGCTTCGCCCAGGGCCTCGCCCTGCGTGGGGTGCGCATGAATGAGCGGGGCAATGTCTTCGGGGTGTGCCTCCCAAGCGACGGCGAGTTGACCCTCAGTGATGAGTTCTCCGACCCGATCGCCGAGAAGGTGCATACCTACGATAGGCCCGTCCTTCAGTCGTACGACCTTGACGAGGCCGCTCGTGCCGATGATCTCGCTCTTGCCGTTACCTGCGAGGTTGTACTCATAGGATACGACCGCGTCCGCGCCATGCTCGCCAATGGCGGCTTCCTCAGTCACTCCGACCGAAGCGACCTCCGGGTTGCAGTAGGTGATCTTCGGGATCTGCGACTCCGGAATTGGCGCGGGCGTGAGCCCCGCGATTCGCTCCGCGACGGCGATGCCCTGCAGGAAACCGCGGTGCGCGAGTTGAAGTCCGGGCACGATGTCACCGACTGCCCAAACGCCAGGCACGTTGGTGCGTAGCTCCTGGTCAGTCGTAACGAAGCCGCGGTCGAGCGTGATGCCGGCCGCTTCGAAACCGAGGTCGGCTGTGGCGGGGCCACGTCCAACCGCGACCAGCAGATAGTCGCCGGTGAAGGTCTTTCCGTCTTCGAGCGTGACGGTCACGCTGGAGTCATCCTGCGTTGCCGTCTGGAACCGCGTACCCAGTGAGTACTTGATCCCGCGACGACGGAACGCCCGTTCCAACCCCTTGCTCAACGCGATGTCCTCGTTGGGTACGAGATGAGGCAGCGCCTCGATAATGGTGACTTCCGCGCCGAAGGATCGCCACACACTGGCGAACTCGACACCGATGACACCGCCACCGAGCACAAGAACCTGCTGGGGAATGACTTCCAGCTCCAGCGCCTGCTCGCTGGTCAGGATGCGTCCACCGATCTCCAGGCCGGGCAACGAGCGGCTGTAAGACCCGGTGGCGAGTACGACATCCGTGCCCGCATACACATCATCACCAACGCTGACCGTGCGGTCCTCGTTGAGACGACCGGTGCCGGCGACCGTGGTGATGCCGCGAGCCTTGATCAAGCCCTCCAGCCCCTTGAACTTCTTCGCGACGATATTCTCGCGGTAGGTGCGCACACCGCCGGCATCGACGCCCTCGAAAGTGGCGCTGACACCGACGGATGCGGCATCGCGCACGTGATCGGCGACCTCGGCTGCGTGCAGCAGCGCCTTCGTCGGGATGCATCCACGATGAAGGCAGGTACCACCCACCTTGTCCTTCTCAATGAGAGCGACGCTCTTGCCGAGCTCTGCAGCCCGCAGGGCAGCGGCGTATCCGCCGCTGCCACCACCGAGGACGACGATGTCGAAGGTGTGCGTGGTCATCATGCCTCCTTGGCTGCAGCCTCTGCGTACGCGACGAGCGAGCGAACGGTGGCACCCGTTGCGCCCTTGTCGGTGAACCCGAACGGTGCACTGGCGTGCTCGGCGGAACCGGCGACATCGAGGTGCACCCACGGAATGCGCGGAGCATCCCCAGCCTCACTGGTGCGGCCGATGAAACGCTGCAGGAACAGCCCCGCGAACATTGAACCACCAGCGCGATCGCTCATGTTCGCGTTGATCATGTCGGCGATGGGGGAGTCGAGTGAATCCTCCATGTACGCCGGTAGCGGCAGTGCCCAGGCCAGCTCACCGACTGACTCAGCAGCGGCGAGGTAGTCGGCGACGGCGTCATCGTCGCCCATGACACCGGTGTGACGGTGTCCGAGCGCGACGAGGATCGCGCCGGTGAGCGTTGCGACATCGAAGATCACATCGGGATTCTCGCGGCTCGCGGCCACCAGGCCATCGGCGAGAACGAGACGGCCTTCAGCGTCGGTGTTCAGCACCTCGACGGTTGTACCGTCGAGCATCCGCAGAACATCGCCGGGGCGCGTGGCCTTACCGGAGGGCATGTTGTCCGTGATGCACATCCACGCGGTGACCCGCACCGGAATCTTCAACGCGGCGATGGCGCGAATGGTGGCGAGCACGGTGGCGGCACCGGCCATGTCGAACTTCATCCCCACCATGCTGGCGGCCGGCTTGAGCGAGAGGCCGCCGGTGTCGAACGTGATTCCCTTGCCGACCAGTGCGATATGGCGACCTGCGTCAGCCGGGGCGTAATCCAGGCGGACCACGCGAGGCGGGCGATCGGAGCCCTGTGCGACTCCGAGGACACCGCCGAAGCCCTGTTCTGCGAGGTCGGACTCGTCGAGAACCGTGACCGTGACATCAAGGCCGGCGACAGCGTCGACGGCGCTCTGCGCGAGATCGGCGGGACTCTGCCATTCGGCCGGGACGGTGACCAGGTCCTTGACGAGCGCGAGAGCATCACCGAGCGTCTGAGCACGAGCGATGTCGGCGTCGGAGAGCGTGGAGCTGTGCACGCTGACCGCAGCTGCGCGGGTCTTGCCCGGCTTTGCCTGGTAAGCGTCGAATCGGTAACCGCCGAAGACGGCGCCCTCGGCAGCAGCCGCGGAATGCTCAGCCAGCGGCCCGGCGAGAGCGAGCGACACGCTATCGAACCCGGTCAATGAACGCAGTGCCACTCCGGCGGCATCGCGCACGGATGCCGCATTTGCGGCGGACCCGGCACCGACGACGGCGAAAGGGAGCGTGGTCACCTCCGGCAGATACACACGGGCGAATGCGGACGCGGCACCGGTGAACCCGATGCTGGCGAGAAGATCGGCAAGGCCGGGGAAGGCGTCCAGAGCCTCGGGGAACGCGGTGGTGTCCGGAACGATGAGCGCTGCTGCGTCGGCAGCACTCCCGGGGAATGGATCTGTTGTGTGCGAGAGCGCAGGAAGCGACATGCCTCCATCCTAAGCGCGTGTGCACCCACCTCCTCCAGTTCTGTTCGCTGTGAGCTAGACACAGCCCCGCTGTCTCCGCCTGCTCGTAGCATGGGAGCATGCCCGTCTCCGGAGAGCTTTACGAACGCGTCTCGAACGCCCCCGCTGTTACGCAGGGACTCCCACTCGTGATCCTGCTCACGGGGTTCACCGATGCAGGCAGCGCGGTCTCCGGACTGATTGACCATCTGCGCGACGTCACCGATCCGCAACCGATCGTCGTGTTCGATAATGACGTGCTTCTCGACTATCGGGCTCGTCGTCCGATCTTCGTCTTCGAGCAGGATCACCTCTCCGAGTTCCGGCCCGCCCGACTGGAGCTGTCGTTGGCGCATGACACCCTGGGTCAGCAGTTCCTCCTGCTCGCCGGATACGAACCCGATTTCTCCTGGAACGCCTTCACCCAGGTGGTGCTCGACCTGGCAGAAGAGTTCGGCGTCTCCGGGGTGAGCTGGGTGCATTCCATCGCGATGCCCGTCCCGCACACTCGACCGATCAGCACGACCGTCAGCGGAAACCGCAAGGAACTCACGGCGAGCCTGTCGGTGTGGCGGCCGCGCACGCAGCTCCCGGCGACCGCCGGGCACCTGCTCGAGTACCGGTTTGCCCAGCGCGGGGATCGTGTCGTCGGATTCGTGCTGTTGGTTCCGCATTACCTCGCAGAGACAGAGAACCCGGACGCGGTCATTGCTGCCGCCGACCGCGTGATGAGTTCAACGGGCATCGTGCTGGGACTCGACGATCTTCGGGAAAGCCGCCAGGAGTACCTCGGCAAAGTGAACGACCAAGTTGAGACCAACGACGAGCTGCGCCAGATGGTGCAGACACTGGAGAGCCGCTACGACGCGTACATGGCCGGCCGCAATCCTGATGGCGCCGACCACTTCGATGAGGGCGGGTTCGACGAGCGGGACCTGCCCAGCGCGGATGAACTCGCAGCCGAACTCGAGCGGTATCTGGCCACTCGTCCTCCCGGAGATGACGACAAGCGCTCACGATCCTGACTTCCTCGATCCCGATGCATCCGGATCGCTGATCATATGCGATACTGGTTATCTGACCCGTTGTCAATCGTCCGCCGTCAGGCAGACGGCTTGACAAGGGTCTTACTAGTGTCCGAAATGTCCCGGGGTAGGAATTGCTACCCCGTGAAAGGCGAAACGTGACTCCTGCCGCGACCAAGAACTCCCGGACGACCAAGATGACCGAAGCTGCTGACGTCGACGTCAACGTCGTCGAACCCGAAGAGACCGCGCCAGCGGCGAAGAAGCCGGCTGCCAAGAAGGCTCCCGCCAAGAAGGTGGCTGCTGAGAAGGCTCCCGCGAAGAAGGCCCCTGCGAAGAAGGCGCCGGTCAAGCGCAAGAAGGCTGCTGACCCGGTCGACGAAGCGCAGGCCGAGCCAGAAGTTGTCGACGAGGTCGATGACGAAGACAACAAGAAGCCTGCGTTCACCGAGCCGCTTCCCACCGGCGCTATCGTGCTGTCCTCGAAGGACGAGGACGATGTTCCGGTTTACTCGACGCAGATCACCGGTGCTACTGCCGACCCGGTCAAGGACTACCTGAAGCAGATCGGTAAGGTCGCACTGCTGAACGCCGCCGAAGAGGTGGAGCTTGCGATGCGTATCGAAGCCGGCCTGTTCGCCGAAGAGAAACTGTCGGATATGACGCCGGCTGAGAAGACCGGCCAGCTCGGCCTCGACCTCCAATGGGTCGCCCGCGACGGACAGCGCGCAAAGAGCCACCTGCTCGGCGCCAACCTCCGTCTGGTCGTCTCCCTGGCTAAGCGCTACACCGGCCGCGGCATGCAGTTCCTCGATCTCATTCAGGAAGGAAACCTGGGTCTGATCCGTGCGGTCGAGAAGTTCGACTACACCAAGGGCTTCAAGTTCTCGACCTATGCCACGTGGTGGATTCGTCAGGCGATCACCCGTGCGATGGCCGATCAGGCCCGTACCATCCGCATCCCGGTGCACATGGTCGAGGTCATCAACAAGCTCGCTCGTGTGCAGCGCCAGATGCTGCAGGACCTGGGCCGCGAGCCCACGCCGGAAGAGCTCAGCCGCGAGCTCGACATGACTCCGGAGAAGGTCGTGGAGGTGCAGAAGTACGGTCGCGAACCGATTTCGCTGCACACCCCGCTCGGCGAAGATGGCGACAGTGAGTTCGGTGACCTCATTGAGGACACCGAGGCTGTCGTTCCTGCCGACGCGGTTGGCTTCACGATGCTGCAGCGCCAGCTCGAGCAGCTTCTGGATTCGCTCTCCGAGCGTGAGGCCGGCGTGATTCGCATGCGCTTCGGCCTCGGCGACGGTCAGCCCAAGACGCTCGACCAGATCGGTGACACCTTCGGCGTGACGCGTGAGCGGATCCGCCAGATCGAGTCGAAGACGATGGCGAAGCTGCGCCACCCGAGCCGCTCGCAGTCGCTGCGCGACTACCTCGAATGAGTCAGGCGAACGACGGTAAGGCGCTCGAAACGAGCGTCGACGGCAAGCAGTACGCGCGCATCCCGCTGCGTACCCGTGTCGTCATGCCCGGTGATGATCTCGATGCGATCATCACCGAGTACGCGTCAGCAGCTGTCGAACCCGGAGATCTGCTGTTCGTCACGGAGAAGATCGTCGCGATCACTCAGGGACGCTCTTTCCGCCTCGACGAGATCAAACCGCGCAAGCTCGCGCTGTTCCTGTCGAAGTACGTCACACGCACGCCGTACGGCATCGGTCTCGGCATGCCCGAGACGATGGAAATGGCGCTGCGAGAGTGCGGCACGCCGCGCATCCTGTTCGCCTCCGCGGTCGCAGCCGTGACCAAGGCGTTCGGACGGAAGGGTGACTTCTACCGCATTGCCGGTGACAAGGCCCGCGCGATCGACGGACCGACGAAGAACACCATCCCGCCCTATAACGAGGCGGTCGTGCTCGGACCGACAGATCCGGCCGGAGTGTCCGCGCATCTGAAGCAGCTGATCGGCGGGACCGCTGAGGTCGCCGTCGTCGATATCAACGATCTCGGTGGCAACATCCTCGGGTCAACCCTCGACAAGGCTGGTGAGCAGCGCCTCCTTCAGGTCCTCGGCGACAACCCGCTCGGGCAAGGACACCAGTCCACCCCGCTCGGCATCGTCCGCGAGGTCTGACCAACAGACACGTGAAAAGAGGCCCGGATGCTCGCATCCGGGCCTCTTTTCCGTTGGGCGACGGCTTCGCTTAGAACCCGATGACCTGCTGGTAGCGCGGTTTGTGACCGGTGCGGATGCCGCTGACGCTCGGCTTGTTCTCATAGACACCGCAGCCCCAGTTGCCCTCGACAAGGACGGGGCCATCGGGGGAGACGACAATATCCCAACCGACGTACTGAATCTGCGGGACGACGCGGGCCACCTCATCGATGAACTCGCGCACCTTGTCCATATGTGGCAGTTGGAAATCGGCGATACGGAACCCGGAGTCCGGATGCACCTCGTGCACGTGGCCGTGCGAGTCGTAGCCCGCGCTCACTGCGTGGCCGTTCTCGTCGAGCATCGTGTAGAAACCGCCGAAAGTCATCTGGTCGCTGACCTCGCCGCGGCCGAATTTCTGCGCCATCGCGAGGATGTGGGCCTTCTCGCCATCGAAGAAAGCCGTGATACGCGTGGTGTTGACGGTGCCGGGGCAAACAGCGGCGAGATCTTCGTGCTGACGGATGACCTCTTCGATCAGCAGTTCTCCGCGCGAGAGAAGTCCGCGGTGGAACTCGACCCAGTCCTCGACATCCGCCGCGTAGTAGCGGTGCACGCCGGTGCCAGCCTGTCCGACGGGTTCCTTGGTGACGATCGTTCCCAGACGCTGAGCGAACTCGCGCACAGCGTCGGAGTTGCCCTCCTCGACGATCATCCAGTCGCGGTGCAGGTACTGAGAGAACTGCTTGTCGAATTCGACCTTGTCCTGGAAAATCCAACGATAATCGGGGTGGTCGTACTTCTGCGACAGCTCGTTCGACACCGGATGCGTCATGAACGTCGCACGCTCGGCGCGATTGAGCATGGCGAAGTCATAGTCGATGTAATCCTGGAAGCCGACGTTGTGCCGACCCGCCGACCACAGCATGTCGACGACGATCCGCGGGACCGCCTTGCCGTGCTGCTTCGACGCCTCCCTGGCACGCTCGAAGACCGCGCCGACGTCAATGCGTCGGGCACGTTCGATCACGTAGCTGATGCGGGTCGCGAGAGAAAGGCGTGACATGGAACTCCGAGGGTTGGGGATACCCCAGTCTACGGTGGCGCACCGGAGAAGACGGTGAGCGAAGCTAGTGTGGAGGGTGTGAGTGAGACGACTTCCAGCTCAGCGACACGTGTTCTGATTTCGCGCTCCGCATTGGCTGAGGCCGCGGTGGCTGCCGTCGCAGCCGGTGGGTCTGTGGCAGACCTTCGCGGCGACGCCTACGGCCATGGCACACTCCGGGTCGCGCGAGCGGTGACAGTTGCTGGCGCACGCAGGGTCGTTGTGGATTCCGCAACGGAGGTCGCGCTGCTGGCCGGCGAAGGCATCAGCGCAGCAGCATCCGGCACTGCCGATATCGACCCGGGCGTGCTCTACGGCATCCGTGATGGCGAGCAAGCAACCCGCACGCCCCCACTGCGCCTACTCGGGAGCATCCTCTCAACGAAAATTCTGCACGCAGGCGATGCCGTTTCTTACGGCTACACCTACCGTGCGCCCTCCGTTCGCACGGTCGCCCTGGTGACCGGTGGCTACGCGCAGGGAATCGTCCGTGCACTGGGAAACCATGCCCAGGTCGAGATCAACGGCGAGCTGTGCCCGATCATCGGCCGTGTTGCGATGGATGTCTGCGTTGTAGACCTAGGCGATTCAGACGCTGCGGCCGGCTCCGATGTGACCTACTTCGGAGGCAGCGGCCCGGCGGCGCATCAACTGAGTCAGTGGGCCGCAGTGACTGGCATGTCAGCGGCAGAGCTGCTCACGGTCGCGGCCAGCCACGCCGTACGGGAAGAGGAAGCCTGATGCGCCCAACGCTGCACATTTCACACGCGCAGTTTCTGCACAACATCGATGTGGTCCGCGCGCGCATCGCGCCCTCGGCACTGATGCTGGTGATGAAGGACGACGCCTACGGGCACGGTATCGATTGGGCGGTGGATGCTGCCGCCAGCGCGGACGTCCGCTGGTACGGCTCCTACGACGTGCGTACCGGGCTTCGTATCCGTACGCGCCTCGCAGGGCGAGCAGGACGAGTATTCGCCTGGGCGACGTCTGTGGCAGGCGAAGTCGAAGCAGCGCTGCGGGCAGAGATCGACCTCGGCGTCGGGACGCTCGAGTACCTGCGGCTGGTGATCGAGGCCGCCGAGCGGCTCGGCATCTGCGCGCGCGTACACCTGAAGATCGATACCGGACTGCATCGCAACGGCATTCGCTCGGAGGACTGGCCCGAGGCGGTGGCCCTCGCGCGTACGGCTGAAATCGCGGGCCGAGTGGCCGTGGTGGGCGTCTGGAGCCACCTTGCTGAAGCTAGCGATGCGGAAGACGATGACGCCCAGTCGGTTTTTCTCGATGCGGTTGACGTGCTTCGCGCGAGCGGCTCGAATCCCGAGGTCTTGCACCTCACTGCTTCTGCGGCGTCGTGGTGGCGTCCGGCATTGCGCGGATCGTTGTCGCGCGTGGGCGCTTTCTGCTTCGGCATCCGATCCGCGGACGGTCCCGATCTCGATGGCATTCGCCCCATCAGCGCGCTGAGCGCACCGGTTCTGGAGATCCGCGACGACCACGCGCTCGTCGGCATCGGAGCCTTCCACGGGTTGCCGTCCACGCTAGCTGGGATCACCGTGGGCACCGCCGGGGGAGCACGCGAACTGCGTCGCGTCGACGAGACCACCTCTCAGGTAGCACTGTGGCCGGGAGCCGCTCTCGGAGACGACGTGTGGATTCTCGGGCCGGGGGACAGCGGGGAGTCCTCAGCAACGACACTCGCCGAGCGGATCGACACCGTCGGGGAAGAAATAATCACCCGCCTCACCCCAGGGGTGCGACGGGTGATTGAAGACTGAGTGGCTTAGACGGCGTCGACGAGGCGTGCTGTCTCGTCATGCCATGTGGTAGCCACGCTGCGGAGCTTCTCTTCGTACTTGCGACCATGGTGGGCGCAGAAGAGCAACTCGGAGCCACTGACCTCTGCGGCGATATACGCCTGAGCTCCGCATGAGTCGCAACGATCTGCGGCGCTCAGACGATACTCGACAGTGGAGGTCTCACGTTCGGTTGTAGCGTTCATCTCGGTGCCTCCTCGGGTGTCGGCTTCAGGTGGAATGTGCTCAATACAACCACGAACACCTCGTAGTCATGCCCGGAAGACGGCGTGTTTCGCTCCGGGCGTACCTGCACCGCGCGCACCTGCGACGAGTAGGAGTGTCTGCGCGGCTGCGCTGGGGCAGAAGAATAGAATGGGGGATTGTGACCGCCGAGTATTCCGCCCATCATCTTCAGGTGCTTGAAGGGCTCGAAGCAGTCCGGAAGCGCCCCGGCATGTACATCGGATCGAACGGGTCTCCCGGGCTGATGCACTGCCTCTGGGAGATCATCGACAACGCGGTGGACGAGGCGGTCGGCGGGAACGGCAATCAGATCGAGATCGTTCTGCACGCCGATGGCAGCGTGGAGGTTCACGACCAGGGGCGAGGCATCCCCGTCGATGTCGAACCGCGCACCGGTCTCACGGGCGTCGAAGTGGTGTTCACAAAGCTCCACGCCGGAGGAAAGTTCGGCGGTGGCTCGTACGCAGCTTCCGGCGGACTGCACGGTGTCGGAGCATCCGTCGTCAACGCGCTCTCCGAGCGCCTCGATGTCGAGGTCGATCGCGGCGGCAAAACCTACGCGATGTCGTTCCACCGTGGCGAGCCCGGTGTCTTCGCGGACTCGGGTGAGAAGCGACCGGATGCCCCTTTCACGCCGTTCCAGAAGAGCAGCGAGCTGCGCGTCGTCGGCAAGACGAAACGCGGGGTGACCGGCACGCGGGTGCGGTACTGGGCCGACCGACAGATCTTCACGAAGGACGCGGCTTTCCAACTGGAAGAGCTGGAAACGCGGGCACGCCAGACGGCATTCCTCGTTCCCGGCCTGGAACTGGTCATCCGCGACGCGCGCGGCGAAGAGAACAATGTCACCTCGCACAAGTATGAGGGCGGAATCTCCGAGTTCGTCGACTATCTGGCAACGGATGCCCCGATCACCGACACCTGGCGAATCCAGGGTGAGGGGACGTTCACAGAGACGGTTCCCGTGTTGCAGGCGAACGGCACAATGGCCTCCACCGAGGTGGAGCGTGTCTGCCGCGTCGACATCGCGATGCGCTGGGGCACCGGCTATGAGACGACAACGCGATCGTTCGTCAACATCATCGCAACGCCGAAGGGCGGTACGCACCAGCAGGGATTCGAGCAGGAACTCCTGAAGGTGCTGCGGGCGCAGATCGAGCAGAATTCGCGACGGCTGAAGGTCGGCAACGACAAGGTCGAGAAGGACGATGTGCAGGCCGGGCTGACGGCTGTGCTGACTGTCGAGGTGCCCGAACCGCAGTTCGAGGGGCAGACGAAGGAAGTCCTGGGTACGCCGGCCGTGCGGCAGGTCGTCGCTCAGGTGCTGCGCAAAGAGCTGGGCGCGCGCTTCAGCTCGACCAAACGCGACGATAAGAACCAGGCGAGCCAACTGCTGGACAAGGTCGTCTCCGAGATGAAGGCGCGCGTATCTGCGCGCGCTCACAAAGAGACCCAGCGTCGAAAGAACGCCCTAGAGTCGTCTTCGCTGCCGGCCAAACTCGTCGACTGCCGTTCCAAAGATCTGGATCGCAGCGAACTGTTCATCGTCGAGGGGGACTCGGCGCTGGGGACCGCCCGACGCGCCCGCGACAGCGAGATCCAGGCGCTGCTGCCGATCCGCGGCAAGATTCTGAACGTCCAACGCGCCTCGATCGCGGACATGCTCAACAACGCGGAATGCGCGGCCATCATCCAGGTGATCGGTGCGGGTTCCGGACGCTCGTTCGATATTGATTCGGCGCGGTACGGCAAGGTGATTCTGATGAGCGACGCCGACGTTGACGGCGCGCACATTCGCACGCTGCTGCTGACGCTGTTCTTCCGCTACATGCGGCCGCTGATCGAAGCGGGTCGCGTTTTTGCTGCGGTGCCGCCGCTGCACCGCGTGATCGTAATGAACCCGGGCTCCAAGCCGAACGAGACTATCTACACATACTCAGAGCAGGAGCTGCACACGCTGCTGGCGAAGCTTCGCAAGACGAACAAGCGCTGGCACGAGCCGATCCAGCGGTATAAGGGTCTCGGCGAGATGGATGCCGATCAGCTGGCAACCACCACGATGGACAAGTCTGGGCGGCTGCTTCGTCGGGTGCGCATGGAGGATGCTGAGGCAGCAGGCCGAGTATTCGAACTGCTGATGGGCAACGAAGTTGCTCCGCGTCGGGAATTCATCATCGACTCATCAGATCAGCTGTCGCGTGAGGCAATCGACGCCTGAGGTCAGATGATCGGGCGGCCGATCGAGCCGATTACACCGTCGATCGGCTGACCGGAGGCATCACGCTTCGACAGCGTCTCCGGCAGCTTGCGCACGGCGCCGTCGGTGCCGACCGCGTATGCGGGTGCCGCACCGACCCAGGCGACCGTCAGCCGATCCTCGCCCTTCAAGAACGAGTGCGCACGAACGCCTCCGGTCGCGCGGCCCTTCGCCGGGAACTCCGCGAAGGACGAGACCTTAGCGCGTCCCGGATCCGTGCCGGGGATCACACCCTCAGCCCCCGAGACGGTTGCGACGGTGATGTCATCCAGATCAGTGGTGACGCCGAAGAACAGGACGGAAGCACCGGCGGCGAGCTTGATGCCGGCCATACCGGATGCTGGTGCCCCCTGTGGCCGCACAGTGGATGCTGGGAAGTGCAGAAGTCGAGCATCCGTGGTCAAGAACACGACACTCGTGTCTTCTGGGGCAGACACCGCGCCGACAAGCGTGTCACCGGACTTGAGTCCGATGACTTCCAGTTCTTGCCGGACTGCCAGCGACGCGGGGACGATTCTCTTCACCGTTCCCTGCGCCGTGCCGAGCGCGACGGGAGTCTCGGTGGTGAGGTCGATGAGCGCAACGACCTTCTCTGAGCGTGATGTGATTCCGAGGTAGTCGCGGAGGGGAGTGCCAGCAGCCAGCTGGACAGAAGTCCCGGGGACAGACGGAAGATCCACGGGAGAGAAGCGCAGCAGACGTCCGGTGCTTGTGATCGCACCTGCCTCGCCACGAACCGTTCCCGACACCGTCGAGAGGATCGCATCGTGTTTACTGCGCCGTGCGGGACGGCTCAGCTCCTGGCCCTCAGCGAGATCCACCCGGACGGCACGTCCGGTGGTCGACAGGGCGATGATCGTGGGAGCATCCGCGATCTGCAGATCTGCTTCACCTGCCTTCGCGCGACGAGGCGCGGCGGGCTTCGCGTTCATGAGCAGGGTGCGGCGCGGAGTGCCGTAGGCCTCGGCTGCGGCATCCAATTCTTTCGCGACCTGAGCACGCAACAGCGCCGGGCTGCTCAGCAGTTCTTGAAGCTGGGCGATCTCCGCCTGCAGTGCATCGCGCTCGGCCTCGAGCTCGACACGGGAGAATTTCGTCAGCCGACGCAGGCGCAGCTCGAGAATGTACTCGGCCTGTGCCTCGGAGAGATCGAACACTGATCGAAGGCGTGCACGGGCCTGCTCAGAGTCATCGGACGAACGAATGACCTGGATGACCTCGTCGATGTCGAGAATCGCGATGAGCAGGCCCTCAACCAGGTGCAGCCGCTCTTGTCGGCGTGCCAAACGGTATCGACTCCGACGAGTCACCACCTCGAGCCGGTGCCCGACGTAGACGCTGAGCATCTCCTTGAGGCCGAGCGTGCGGGGCTGGCCCTCGACGAGGGCGACATTGTTGATGTTGAAGGAGTCTTCCAACGGCGTCAGCCGGTAGAGCTGCTCAAGCACCGCGTTCGGATCGAAACCGGTCTTGATGCCGATCGCGACGCGCAGACCGTGTTGGCGGTCGGTGAGGTCGTTGACATCGCTGATGCCCTGCAGCTTCTTGGCCTGCACGGCATCGCGGATCTTCTCGATCAGTCGCTCCGGGCCCACCATATAGGGCAGTTCGGTGACGATGATTCCGGTGCGGCGCGGTCCGATCGGCTCGATCGACACCTTGCCGCGCACCTTGAACGCGCCGCGGCCGTTCGTGTACGCGTCCTTGATGCCATCGAGCCCCATGATGATGGCTCCGCAGGGGAAATCAGGGCCGGGCACGAATTCCATGAGCTCGTCGAGAGTGGCATCCGGATGTTCGAGAAGATGGGCCGCTGCCGCCACGACCTCGTTGAGGTTGTGTGGGGCCATGTTCGTCGCCATGCCGACTGCGATGCCACTGGCACCGTTGACGAGCAGATTGGGGAACGCGGCGGGAAGCACAGCTGGCTGCTGGAACTGGCCATCGTAGTTGGGCACGAAATCGACGACATCTTCGTCGAGATTCTCGGTCAGCGCGAGAGAAGAGGGGGCGAGACGCGCCTCGGTGTAACGGGATGCTGCGGGGCCATCATCGAGTGAACCGAAGTTTCCGTGTCCGTCGACCAACGGCACGCGCAGCGCGAAGTCCTGCGACAGGCGCACGAGAGCGTCATAGATCGCTGAATCGCCGTGCGGGTGCAACTTTCCCATGACCTCGCCGACGACGCGGGCACTCTTCACATGGCCGCGGTCGGGTCGGAGCCCCATCTCTGCCATCTGGTAGAGGATGCGCCGTTGCACGGGCTTGAGCCCATCGCGAGCGTCCGGAAGCGCGCGGGAGTAGATGACCGAGTAGGCGTACTCGAGAAAAGATCCCTGCATCTCATCGGACAGATTGATGTCCTGGATGCGCTCCTCGACGGGCTCGGCAGATTCGGTGCGGGGCATGAACTTCCTGGGGACGATGCTGGGCCTGTGAAAGACTGGCTCGGATGCCTCCCATTCTACCGACCACGCCCCCCACAGCTCGGATTCTGAGCGGGGTGGCGGGCGACCTGCTCGCGTCGCTGCGCGGCGCGGAGGGCGCGTTGCCGGCAGCGCGCTCCGTTGTGGTCGTCGTCATTGACGGACTCGGCGCGATCCAGCTGCGCGCACACGCCGGGCATGCCCGGCACCTGACCGCAGGGCTTGGCAAGAAAGACGTGGCGTATTCCGTATTTCCCACCACGACGGCTGCGGCCTTGACCAGTCTGCTGACCGGTGTCGACCCCGGAGTGCACGGTCTGGTCGGATACCAGGTGCTGGACCGCTCCCGCGACGTGCTGGTCAATCAGCTCTCCGGCTGGGAAAGCGACGGAATCGATCCGCTGCAGTGGCAGCCAACGCCGACGGTCTTCGAGCAGGCTGCAGCGAGCGGCTACCCCAGTTATGCCGTCGGCGTTGGAGCCTACGCGAACAGTGGATTCACAAGAGCAACACTGCGTGGAGCCACGTTCGTCGCGGCGAAAACCCCCGCCGAGCGCGTGGCTGTCGCGTATCAGCTTGCCGCCGACACGCCGGGAACGCTCGTCTACTGCTATCTGCCGGAGGTCGACAAAGCGGGCCACCGCTATGGCGTCGACTCGGCCGAGTGGATTGCGGCACTGGAAGAGATCGATGCGGCACTCGCCCTGGCCGCGCCTCGTCACGTAGGCGTGCTGATCACGGCAGATCACGGGATGATTGATGTACCCGCACACCGGCAGATCGTGCTGGATGACGGTGATCCGCGGTTCGAGGGCATTCGTCATATCGGCGGCGAGCCGCGCATGTTGCACGTGTATCTGGAAGCGGATGCTGATCCCGCCGCTGTCGTGGACTGCTGGAGGCAACTCTGCGAAGGCACTGCTGACGTGTTCAGCCGCGCTGAGGCAAAGGCCGCGGGGTTGTTCGGTCCGACGGTCGGCGAGGCGGCATCAGCACGGATCGGGGACATCCTGGTGATCGCCCGCGGAAACCGCGCCTTCTACGACGGAACGGCCGCGGATCAGCGTGCACGCACAATGATCGGACAGCATGGCGCGCTGACGCCGGAGGAACGCCTGGTTCCCTACGTCAAGCGCGGTGCTTTCGCCGCCGCTCGCTGATCTGGATCAGTCGTCGGTGCGGGCGCCGAAGACGATCTCGTCCCAGGACGGCATCGCATTGCGACGCTTTCGCCGAGCGGGGGTGTCTGCGGAGCGTTCCTGAGGAGCAGGTGCCGGTGCGGGTTCCGGTTCTGGATCAGGATCGGCGGCAGCCTCAGGTGCGAGAGCATCGAAGAGTGCGATTGGTTCGGAACTCTTCGAAGGTGCGATCACCTCGCCGTCGTCATCGATCAGAGGCGCGCTCTCGCGCTGGCCGCGCCGGCGACGAAGCGCCTCGAGCAGGTCAGCGGTTTCAGCGCTGGTCGTGGACTGATCGGGTGCCCGTTTGATCGCGGCTTGCTGCGCCGCGCTGTTCGACCGCTCAGGCGCCACGGGCTCGTCGGGCTCGGCATCGGGCTTCGGCAGAAGACGTGGCCCGAATGCGCCGGAGTCGAAGCGGCTGTCGTCCTTGTACGGCGACTCGACACGCTCGCTCTCGACCGCGCGGAGGCGGGGGATCAGCCCGTCGGGAAGCGAACCCTGTCGAGAGAGCTGCGTGGCATCAGAGTTCAGCGGCGAGAGAGAACTGCGTCGCGGGTCGAAGCTCCAGCGAGCGTCGTGGCTCACCTCGTTCGCGAGGAACTCCAGCTTGACGATCCATCCGGACTCGTCTTTCCAGCTTGCCCAGCGCTCATCGGATGCTTCCAACTCAGCGAGCTTGCCGCGGATGGCGACTCCGAAAGTGGGCTGCGCATCTGGTTCGACCTCGCTGCCAATGAGTACGGGGACGGCGAGGGCCTGCCCGATGATGTGCTCGCGTTCCGCGAGAACCGGTCCTTCGAAGCGGGAGACATCGTCGAGTCCGATGCCGAGAAGCTCTGCTACCTCCGTCGCGGACAGACCGGAACGGATGTGGGTCTGGATCTCGCGCGGGCTTACGGTGACCCGTGAGGTCTCCTCGGCGCCCCGCCGACGGGCGCGACGGATCTCGCGCTGCAGTACATCGTCGATGGCGAGGGCGAATCGTTCGCCCGAACCGGTGGCGAGGATCAGCAGGTCGTCTTCGGTACCGACGATCGTGACGTTTTCCATGCGAATGCCCCTCTGAATGGGTGTTCTCCAATGGTGTCATGCGTGTGGCGCGGGAGGCGGGAATACCCTGGGCGCGCCGTCAGTTTGATGTGTCGTGCGCGGGCGCATTTGCAAATTGCTTCCGTGTCGTGCAAACTATGCCCGCCGCTTACCCGATGGCACACCGCCCACTAGCACCATGAAAGTGGAGATCTACCGCATGGCAACCGACTACGACGCCCCCCGAAAGAGCGAAGACGACTCCGAGTCGATCGAAGCCTTGAAGGAGCGTGTGCCGGACAAACTGTCCGGGACCACCGGTGACGAAGACTCTGACAATCCGTCGAGTTTCGACCTCCCCGGTGCCGACCTTTCTGACCTCGAACTCGACGTCGTTGTGCTACCCGCGCAGCAGGACGAGTTCACCTGCATGAGCTGCTTCCTCGTGAAGCACCGCTCGCAGCTTGACCATGAGGGTGCAGAGGGTCTGATCTGCAAGGAGTGCGCTGCCTGATAGCAGTCGCTCCACGTTCACGCGCCCCGGCCGCATGGCTTGGGGCGCGTTGTCGTATCCGGAGGCGTCTTCGTGCCGGCGCCTTCGTGCTGCCGTCGGTGTATCCGCCGGGACTGCTCAGTCGTCGGATGCCGCCGTCTGAGCTCCGCGGATAGCCGCAGCCAGGCGATCGGGAGTGCGCGTCGAGATCGTCCAGCTCGGCGCCGGATCGTTCGGGTCGGTGTTCTCCACGACCACGACGGAATCGATCCCGCTGCGGATCAGGTGCCAACCCCGTGCCGGGAGCGCCGTGCCACGCGCAGCTCGCGCTTCATCGCCGGTGAGCTCGACGACGGAGCCCAGCCAGCGTGCGTCGATGTGTGCGCGACCGGCGCGCAGGACGGTGCCATCGACGCGGATGACCGGCGACCCGAGAATGAGTGCTGCGATCAGCACTACCGCGGCAGCGATCCCGATGATAAGAGCGATCAGCGAGCCCAACGGCGTGAGCGTGAATGTCACCATGGGAGCGGCAACAGCGGCCGTGACGACGAGCCACAGGCTCGGCGAAAGACGCTCGCGGTAGCGAGCACGTGTGTCAGTCATGGGGTTCTGCATTAGCCTCAGGGGGTGAGCGATTCCATTGATCTTCCCATTATCGCGTCTGTCATGCCGCATTACGCCCATCCCGGCGATGCCGGTGCCGATCTGGTGGCAGCTGAGGCCGTCCATCTCGCTCCCGGAGAGCGTGCGCTCGTTCCCACCGGTGTGAGCATCGCGCTGCCCGAGGGGCATGCCGCTTTCGTCGTCCCCCGCAGCGGTCTTGCCGCTAAACACGGCATCACGATCGTGAACTCGCCTGGAACGGTTGATTCGGGTTATCGCGGCGAGATCAAAGTGAGTCTGCTGAACACCGACAGCTCCAGCGCGTACGATGTGGCGGTCGGCGACCGGATCGCGCAATTGATCATCATGCCGGTGACCCGCGCGAAATTCATTCCGGTTGCGGAACTCCCCGACAGTGCACGCGGTGCCGCCGGATTCGGCTCGACAGGATACACCGCGACTACACAGGCAGTCGAATAGGCAGGAACGACAGAGATGACTGAAGAGATCACCCAGCCGACATCCAAGTCGGCTCCCGCGAACCGAGCCAGCGATGGTCCGTTCGATGAGAGCGAGGCGAACCCGATTCGCCCCTACATCGACCTGGGCGGCATCAAGATCCTGCCGCGCGAAGGGCTCAACCTCCGACTCGAGGTGGAAGAGCAGTCCAAGCGCATCGTCGCGGTGGGGCTCGACTACGAAGGCTCGTCTCTGCAGGTGCAGCCGTTCGCCGCCCCGCGCACGCTGGGGCTCTGGCACGAGACACGCATGCAGCTCGTCGATCAGGTGCGTCAGCAGGGCGGTCGTGTCGAAGAGCGCGAGGGCCCGCTTGGCCAAGAGTTGCTCGCCGAGGTCCCGGGGCCCGCGGCTGAAGGCTCAGCCCTGCGTCTGGCGCGCTTCATCGGTGTCGACGGACCGCGCTGGTTCTTGCGCGGCGTCATCAGCGGTGCGGCAGCTTCCGATCCGGAAGCCTCCGAGAAGGTCGAGGATCTCTTCCGCTCGATCGTCGTCGTGCGCGGCGGAACTCCGATGCCTCCGCGGGATCTCATCCCGCTGAAGATGCCGGCCACTCCTGGGTCGGCGTGAGCGAACAAGAGCGCAACGACGACCACGAGCCTGCTGAGCAGAGTGCCTCAGACATACTCGGGGCTGCACTAGGTGGTGTTGCGCGTCGGGCCGGAATAGACCCGGCCGAAGGGGCGAGCACGCAGAAAGTCGTGTGGTCCGCGATGGGTGGATGGCGCGGCATCCTGGAATCGGTTCTTCCGAGCCTTGCCTTCGTGGTGCTGTTCACGGTGAAGCCGGACCCGCTTCTGCTCTCGCTGGGAGTTTCGGTCGGTCTTGCGGCCGTATTCACGATCGTTCGACTGTTGCAGAAGTCGCCGCCGTCAGCCGCGATCGGTGGGCTGGTCGCGGCAGGTGCGGCCGCCGCGCTCGCACTTTTCACCGGACGCGGCGAAAACAATTTCGTCCTCGGTTTCTTCACGAACGCCGCCTATGGCTCGGCGCTTCTCATCTCGGCGCTGGTCGGCTGGTCGCTGATCGGACTCGCGGCTGGATTCCTCCTGGGGGAGGGCACCGCGTGGCGGCAGAGCAAACGGATGCGTCGTGCGTATTTCTGGCTCGCCATCGCCTGGGCAGGACTCTTCGCCGCTCGCCTCGCTGTGCAGCTTCCGCTGTACTTCGCCGGCGACGTCACGGCCCTGGGGACGTTCAAGATCGTGATGGGTTTGCCGCTGTTCGCACCGATGATCGCGGTGACCTGGTTGGTTGTCCGGGCACTGCATCCGAGCGCGTCGCGCAGTGACGCGTCCGCCGGTGCATGATAGATTTATCTTGACGTCAAGATAAATTTAAGACTTTCGCTGGGTGCCAATCCAGAGGACACTGTTAGGTGTGCCTTGCTGGCAGCCAGCTCCCCAGGCGAGCAAGATTGAATCGCCTGTCGCTCCCACAGATGAGAAGGAGACGGATTCGTGTCCACGGTTAACAGCTTCGGTGCTAAAAGCACCCTGACGGTCGGCAGTACCGACTATGAGATCTTCCGCGTTGACACGGTTCCGGGCTTTGACAAGCTCCCGTTCAGCCTGAAGGTACTCCTCGAGAACCTGCTTCGCACCGAGGACGGCGCGAATGTCACGAAGGCTCAGATCGAGGCTCTGGGATCGTGGGATGCCGCGGCCGAGCCCAACACCGAGATCCAGTTCTCGCCGGCCCGCGTGGTCATGCAGGACTTCACCGGCGTGCCCTGCATCGTCGATCTTGCGACCATGCGCGAGGCCGTCACCGCACTCGGTGGCGACCCGAACAAGATCAACCCCTTGTCGCCTGCTGAAATGGTGATCGACCACTCGGTGATCGCCGACCTGTTCGGCTCCGAGAATGCTCTTGAGCGCAACGTCGAGATCGAATACGAGCGCAACGGTGAGCGTTACCAGTTCCTGCGTTGGGGTCAGACCGCGTTCAACGACTTCAAGGTCGTCCCCCCGGGAACCGGAATCGTGCACCAGGTGAACATCGAACACCTCGCCAAGGTCATCTATGACCGCACCAACGGCGGCGTGCTCCAGGCTTACCCCGACACCTGTGTCGGAACCGACTCGCACACCACCATGGTCAACGGCCTGGGTGTGCTCGGTTGGGGCGTCGGTGGCATTGAGGCCGAGGCCGCGATGCTCGGCCAGCCCGTGTCAATGCTGATCCCTCGTGTCGTGGGCTTCAAGCTCACCGGTGAGATTCCCGCCGGCGTCACCGCGACCGACGTGGTGCTGACGATCACTGACATGCTGCGCAAGCACGGCGTGGTCGGCAAGTTCGTCGAGTTCTACGGTGCCGGTGTGGCTTCCGTGCCGCTCGCCAACCGCGCCACCATTGGAAACATGAGCCCGGAGTTCGGTTCGACCGCGGCGATGTTCCCGATCGATGCTGTCACCACCGACTACCTGCGTCTCACCGGTCGCGACGAGCAGGCGATCGCTCTCGTCGAGGCCTACGCCAAGGAGCAGGGCCTGTGGCACGACGCCTCGAAGGAGCCCTCCTTCAGCGAGTACATGGAGCTCGACCTCAGCACCGTAGTGCCGTCGATCGCAGGTCCCAAGCGTCCGCAGGACCGGATCCTGCTGTCGGAGGCGAAGTCGCAGTTCGAGAAGGACATCGTCGACTACGCGCAGCCGAGCACATCGGACTCGCTGGTCGACCTGGAATCGAAGCACTCCTTCCCGGCCTCCGACCCGGGCCCCGTGCCCGGTGAGGAAGACCACGACACGCGTCCGGTGCACATCTCCAGCGGCGTCAACGGCTCGTCCAAGCCTGTTCCGGTGACCACGCCTGATGGCGAGAGCTACATTCTCGACCACGGTGCTGTCACCCTGGCCGCGATCACCTCGTGCACCAACACCTCGAACCCGTCGGTCATGATGGCCGCAGGACTTCTCGCCCGTAAGGCGCGCGAGAAGGGTCTGAAGCAGAAGCCGTGGGTCAAGACCACGCTCGGCCCGGGGTCGAAGGTCGTCACCGACTACTACGAGAAGTCCGGCCTCGATAAGGACCTGGAAGGCCTCGGGTTCTACACGGTCGGCTACGGCTGCACCATCTGCATCGGTAACTCTGGTCCGCTCATCGAAGAGGTTTCGGCCGCGATCAACGATCACGACCTCGCCGTCACCGCAGTGCTCTCCGGCAACCGCAACTTCGAGGGTCGCATCAGCCCCGATGTGAAGATGAACTACCTGGCTTCGCCGCCGCTGGTAGTCGCCTACGCACTGGCGGGATCGATGCACTTCGACTTCGAGAACGACGCACTCGGCACAGACACCGAGGGCAACGACGTCTTCCTCAAGGACATCTGGCCGACCCCGGCAGAGATCCAGGAAGTCATCGACTCATCGATCTCGCGTGAGCAGTTCATCAAGCAGTACGCCACGGTCTTCGACGGTGACGAGCGCTGGACGAGCCTGCCCACCCCGACAGGCCCCATCTTCGAGTGGGACGACAAGTCGACCTACGTGCGTCGTCCTCCATACTTCGAGGGCATGACGATGGAGCTGACCCCCGTGTCAGACATTACCGGTGCGCGTGTCATGGCAACCCTGGGTGACTCGGTCACGACTGACCACATCAGCCCGGCCGGAAACATCAAGATCGGCACCCCGGCTGCGAAGTACCTCGAGGAGCACGGAGTCCGGCAGAAGGACTTCAACTCCTTCGGTTCACGCCGTGGCAACCACGAAGTGATGATCCGCGGCACGTTCGCGAACATCCGCCTGAAGAACCAGCTGGTTCGTGCCGTCAACGATGGCAACGAGGTCGAGGGTGGCTTCACTCGCGACTTCACCCAGGCTGACGCACCGCAGTCGTTCATCTACGACGCCAGCCAGAACTACCAGGACGCCGGCACCCCGCTGGTGATCTTCGGTGGCAAGGAATACGGTTCGGGATCGTCGCGCGACTGGGCTGCGAAGGGCACCAGTCTGCTGGGCGTCAAGGCCGTCATCACCGAGAGCTTCGAGCGCATTCACCGCTCGAACCTGATCGGCATGGGCGTCGTCCCGCTGCAGTTCCCCGCTGGCGAGAGCTGGGAGTCGCTGGGTCTCGACGGCACCGAGATCGTCTCGATCACGGGCCTGGAAGAACTCAACAACGGCACCACGCCGAAGACGGTGCGGGTCACGGCTACGCCGAGCGAGCACTCGCCTGAGGGTAAGCAGCCGGTGGAATTCGACGCGGTCGTTCGCATCGACACCCCCGGTGAGGCGGACTACTACCGCAACGGTGGAATTCTGCAGTACGTGCTGCGTTCGCTGGTCTGATCAGCGTTTATCGAAGGGGCTCGGATCGTATGATCCGGGCCCCTTTCGCGTACTCGGCAGGAACGTGGGGGTGCCTGTTCACCGAAGATTCTCTGCCGAGCGCGGTAAGATTCCCGTTGGAGTGTTCGCTCGCTCAGGAGCGTCGCGCGGAGTCGATGAGGAGGTGCAGATGCCCATTCTTCCGAGCATCTCAGGACCCCGGGATCTAGATGGATTGTCTCTCGATCAGCTCGATGATCTGGCCGCAGAGATTCGCACATTCCTGGTCGACAACGTTTCGCGCACCGGCGGCCATCTCGGGCCGAACCTCGGCGTGGTGGAACTGACGATCGCGCTGCATCGGGTCTTTTCTTCACCGGATGACCCCTTCGTCTTCGATACCGGGCATCAGTCCTACGTGCACAAGATTCTCACCGGCCGCCAAGACTTCTCGAATCTGCGTGTTCGCGGCGGCTTGGCCGGTTACCCGCAGCGCAGCGAGAGCGCGCATGATGTGGTCGAGTCCTCTCACGCTTCCAGTTCACTCAGCTGGGCGGATGGCATCTCACGGGCGCTGACAGCCACAGGTCGTGCAGATCGCCATGTGGTGGCGATCGTCGGCGACGGCGCACTCACCGGCGGTATGACCTGGGAAGCGCTCAACAACATCTCCGACGATAACGACCGCAACCTCGTCATCGTCGTCAACGACAACGGCCGATCCTATGCGCCGACCATCGGCGGTATGTCCCGATATCTCAACCGCGTGCGCACGGCGGCCACTTACCGCAATCTGCACCGCAAATCAGATCGATTGTTCCGCGCCTTCGGCCCTGTTGGACGCGCGCTCTTCCGCGGCGTTCGCGGTGGCACGCATGGCTTTCTTTCACGGTTCACCAACAACGCGGCCCTGTATTCGAACCTCGACATTAAGTACCTCGGACCCGTCGACGGGCACGACCTTCCCGCGCTGATCGAGACCATGGAGCAGGCGAAGTCTTACGGCGCGCCGGTGATCGTGCACGTCATCACGGAGAAGGGCCGGGGCTATCAGCCGGCGCGTGACGACGAAGCAGATCAGTTCCACGCCGTTGGGCGCATCGATCCGGCGACGGGGGAGACACTCTCCTCGAGTGGTCAGGGCTGGACGGATGTCTTCTCCGATGCCCTCGTCAAAGTCGGTGAACGCGATCCGCAAGTGATCGCGATGACCGCCGCGATGTTGCGTCCGACCGGCCTTGCCGCATTCGCCGAGCGCTTTCCCGACCGTGTGTATGACGTGGGGATCGCTGAGCAGCACGCGGTGACAGCGGCAGCGGGCCTCGCCTATGGCGGCCTGCATCCGGTAGTCGCTATGTACGCGACCTTCATGGGGCGCGCGTTCGATCAGGTGCTCATGGATGTCGGCCTGCACCGGGCCGGAGTGACCTTCGTGCTCGATCGCGCCGGAATCACGGGACCGGACGGCCCGAGCCATCACGGCATGTGGGACCTCGCAATGCTGCAGATCGTGCCACACATCCGGATTGCTGCCCCCAGAGACGCTGTGCGGCTGCGTGAAGCGTTGGAAGAGGCTGTCGCCGTCAACGATGCCCCGACGGTCATTCGATTCCCCAAGGGGACTGTGGTGCCCGAATTGCCTGCGTTGGAGCGGCTCGCCGACGGCGTCGATGTGCTCAGCCGTGGTGAGGGCGAGGACGTGCTGCTTGTCGGCATCGGGCCATTCGCTGCGCTGGCCATGGATGTTTCCGCGCGGCTGCGAGCGCAGGGGATCGGTGCGACGGTGATCGATCCGCGCTGGGCTATCCCCGTGCAGCCCTCGGTGATCGAACTCGCAGCCCAGCACCGGCTGGTGATCACCCTGGAGGACGGCATCCGTGTCGGCGGCATCGGCACCAGGGTCCGCCAGGTTCTGCGTGAAGCGGGTATTGACACCGCTGTTGACGAGCTGGGGCTGCCTGATGAGTTCCTCGACCACGCGTCACGCGAGGAGATCCTCGCCGACGCCGGTCTCACGGCTTCGAAGATCGCTCAGGATATCGTCGCGCAAGTCTTGGGAACGCGTATCCCCATGGCGCGAAACGCCGGCGAGACCGGCGCGATCGATCTTCCGCTGCACGAACGGCGCTGAGTCCTAGACAGCTGCGTCGTGGCGTGCAGCGGGCGCGCGGTGACGGGGGACGCGCTTGTGACGCCTTGCTGTCCAGGCCCAGCCTGACACAACACTGAGGGCGCACATTGTGGCCACCATCGCGGGGAACCACGTCGAGAAGACGTAGGCGAAGCTACCGCGGGTAATGAGCACACCTGCGCTGAGGACGACAAAGCCCAGCAGCACACCGAAGGCCGTGTACACGGCGACGTGCACGATGATTCGTGGGCTTCGTGCCAGACGTCGCGCGATCAGTCGCAGGATGGGCGCCGCGATGAGCGTGACGACGGCTGATACCGCGCCACCGACCGGGACCCCGAACATCAAGTACAGCGTGATCATCGCCAGAGGCGGGCCCCACGGGAGGCCGGAGTTCAGCACCGCCGTCACGATGAGCATCGAGACGAGCAGAAGCATGAACGAGATCCATGCGGCGAACGCGCCCTGACGAAACTCCCCGTCAGTGAACGCCATCGGCTCTTCAACGGTCCGTGGGGAGACTTCGGTCATGTTCGCACCTCGCCGATCAGGGTCAGCAGCTCGCTCGTCGCCTTGCGGATTCCTGGGACTCTGGCGAACGGAAGCGCGAGCGCCAGAGTCCGCAGCCCGCTATCGAGCAGACGCCTCGTGCTGCGCTGCCCAGGGGTGCTGTCGTACGTCCACCGCAGTACGAGCGCAAGATAGGCAACGAACAGGGCCTGCGGCATCCGCCCTGCGATCTCTTCCGGGAGTCGATGCTGCGCGCCGGAGACAGCCGACCGAAACAGATTCAGCGTCATCGCGCGCGCGGGCCCGGACTCATCGGCAAGCGGGTTGAGCGGAGAGTCCGGAGGGATCATCGCAGTCAGGAATCCCGGCGCGACGTGCTGGTAGGGGAGTACTGCGCTCAGGCCCGTCTCGAACACGATCCGCAGGCGGTCGACGAGCCCAGGAACCCCTTCGAGCTGAGGAAGCGCGAGAGCGGCATGTTCTCGCTGGACGCGGACGTAGAGCTCCTGCACCAGATGGGTTTTGGACGGGAAGTAGTAGTACGCGTTGCCGACAGAGACGCCTGCTGCCTCAGCAATCGCGCGCATCGTCGTGTCGGCGTAGCCGTTCTTGATGAACGAAGTGATTGCAGCATCCCGGATCTTCACCCGGGTGCGTTCGCTCTTTTTGACGGGGCCCTCGTCCTTTTCGAACATGTTCAAAACATAGCAGGAAAGAGGGGGCGCATCCGAAGATGCGCCCCCTCTTTCCTGCTGACGAGTACTAGCTCAGCTCCCGATCCCGCGGATCGGCGGGTTATGGAAGGTGCCGCCGAACACCCGCTCCGATGCGCCCTCTCGGTCCAGGTACGGCGAAGCACCGCCATCGATGAAGGGCCAACCGGCACCCAGGATCAGGCAGAGGTCGATGTCCTCGACCTCGGGCACGACGCCCTCATCGAGCATGAGTTTGATCTCCTGCGCGAGGCCGTCCTGCACGCGGGTGAGGATCGTCTCGGCCGATGCCGGGGCCGAACCCACAGCGCCCTTGAGTGCCTTCTCCGCCGCCTTGGTCCAGCCGGTGACACGCCCGCCCTTGTCCTTCTCCACGACCTTGTCAAGCTCTGCCAGAGCGTGGAAGTTGTCGTTGGCGTAGAACCGATCGGGGAAGTGCCGGACCATCGTGTCCTGCACGTGGGCTGCGACCTTCCAACCGACGAGGTCGATGAGTTGGAATGGGCCCATGGGAAGACCGAGCGGTCCGAAGGCCTTCTCGACGTCGGCGATCGGTGTTCCCTCGTAGACTGCCCGTGCCGCCTCGCCCATGACCTTCGCCAGGAGCCGGTTCACGACGAAGCCCGGAGCATCGGCGGTGAGCACTGCGCTCTTGCCGAGTCCCTTCGCCACGACGAAGGCTGTCGCCAGCGTCTGCTCATCGGTGCCCGGCGTCTTCACGATCTCGATGAGCGGCATGACCGCGACCGGGTTGAAGAAGTGGAATCCAACCAACCGCTCCGGGTGGGCGAGTTTGGCTCCGATCTCCTCGACCGACAGCGACGAAGTGTTCGTCGCCAGGATCGCGTCATCGGCGATGATCTTCTCGATGTCGCCGAACACCTGCTGCTTCACGCCGACCTCTTCGAACACCGCCTCGATGACGAAGTCGCAGTCCGCATACTCGCTCTTGTCGACTGTGCCATGAATCAGACCGCGCAGCTTGTTCGCACTGTCGGAGTCGAGCCGGCCCTTGGCCTCAAGTTTGCCGATTTCCTCATTGATGTACGCCAGGCCCTTGTCGACACGTGCCTGGTCGATGTCCGTGATCAGCACCGGCACCTGCAGCCTGCGCACGAAAAGTAGCGCGAACTGGCTGGCCATGAGACCAGCGCCGATGATGCCGACCTTCGTAACCTTCTTGGCGAGAGCCTTGTCCGGCGCTCCAACCGGACGTTTCGCACGCTTCTGCACGAGATCGAACGCATACATGGATGCCGCGAACTGGTCGCCGGAGACGAGATCGGCAAGCGCCTCATCTTCGCGCGCGAAGCCTTCGGCTTTGGTACCGCTCTTCGCCTTGTCGAGCAGGTCGAGCGCGACATAGGGCGAGCGCGGCATCGTGCCGATCTTCGATTCCAGCATCCCGCGTGCCATCTTGATGGCAATTGGCCACTTCGTCAGGCGCTCGAGCTTGCCCGGCTCATTCTTGCGCTCCACCTTCTTGCCGCTGAGTACCTCATCCGCCCAGGCGAGCGAGTTCTCGAGGTAGTTAGCGGCCGGGAAGATGGCATCCATAATCCCGAGGTCGAATGCCTGCTGCGGCTTGAGCATCCGGTTCTGCTTGAGCGGATTCGAGATCACGACCTCAAGGGCGTTCTCGATGCCGATGAGGTTCGGAAGCAGGTAGGCACCGCCCCAACCGGGAATGATGCCGAGGAATACCTCTGGCAGCGCGACCGCCGCGGCCGAAGCATCCACCGTGCGGTACGTCGAGTTCAGCGCGATCTCGAGCCCACCACCCAGCGCGAGCCCGTTGACGAAGGCGAACGAGGGAACACCGAGTTCGCTGAGCGAGCCGATGACCTTGTGGCCGAGCTGCGCGATCAAGCGCGCGTCATCGGTGGATGTGACCTTCGAGATATCCGAGAGATCTGCACCAGCAGCGAGGATGTACTGCTTGCCGGTGATGCCGACAGCATGGATCTCGCCAGCCGCTGCGCGCGCTTTGAGCCCGGCGAGTGTTTCACCCAGTTCGGTGAGGGTTGCCGGTCCGAGCGTATTCGGCCTGGTGTGATCGCGGCCGTTGTCGAGGGTGATCAACGCCATCACCTTGCCGGAGGCGAGGCGAATGTCGCTGACCGGCGAATGCGTGATGACCTCGTCGCCGGCGAGGGCGAGAATGGGAGAGAAATCGATCTTGTCGTAGTCGGTCATGTTCGTACTCACTTTCGCTTCTTGCCGTCGTAGTACGGGTTCTCCCAGATGACGCTGCCGCCCTGGCCCAGGCCGACGCACATGGCGGTGAGACCGTAACGCACGTCCGGACGTTCGGCGAACTGCGCGGCGAGTTGGATCATCAGTCGCACACCGGATGCTGCGAGGGGGTGACCGAGCGCGATAGCCCCGCCCCACTGGTTCACACGGGGGTCGTCATCCGCGATGCCGAAGTGGTCGAGCAGCGAGATGACCTGGATGGCAAATGCTTCGTTCAATTCGAACAGACCGATGTCGGCGATCGTGAGTCCGGCCTTCTTCAACGCCTTCTCCGTCGAGGGGATCGGGCCGATGCCCATGATCTCCGGCTGCACGCCGGCGAATGCGAACGACACCATCTTCATCTTCGGCTTCAGACCGAATTCCTTCACTGCGCCGCCACCGGCCAGTAGCGACATCGTCGCTCCATCAGTGAGCGGCGAAGAGGTGCCGGCGGTCACTCGACCATGCGGCCGGAAAGGAGTCTTGAGAGCCGCGAGATCATCCATCGTGGTCTGCGGGCGACGGCCCTCGTCCTCGCTGGCCAACCCCCAAGCGCCGTCGGCGCCCTTGATAGCAACCGGTACGAGATCCGGCTGGATCTTCCCGGCGTCATATGCGGCCTGCACCTTGTGCTGGCTCAGCATCCCGAACCGGTCAGAGCGCTCCTTGGTCAGGTGCGGGAAGCGATCGAAGATGCGCTCCGCGGTCACGCCCATGTTCAGCGCACCCGGGTCGACCATCTTCTCCGCGACGAAACGCGGGTTCGGGTCGGCGTTGGCGCCGATGGGGTGGTGCCCCATGTGCTCGACGCCGCCGGCGATCGCGAAGTCGTACATGCCGATGCCGATCGAGCCGGCCATGGTCGTGACACTGGTCATGGCGCCGGCGCACATGCGCTCAACGGCAAGGCCAGGCACGGTGTTGGGCAGACCCGCAAGAATTGCCACGGAGCGACCGAGCGTGAGCCCCTGGTCGCCGGTCTGTGATGTCGCGGCGATGGCCACATCGTCGATGCGCTCTGCCGGAACGTCGGCGTTGCGCTCCATGAGCCCGATCGTCGCCTTCACAGCGAGGTCGTCTGCGCGGGTGTTCCAGTACATGCCTTTTTCGCCAGCGCGCCCGAACGGGGTGCGCATGCCATCGACGAAGAAGACGTCCGAGATCTCGGCCACTCTGCCTCCAAGGTTGGGTTTCATCTCAGCCTAGGAGCCAGCAGGGGCCCGCGGGAATCGGTTGGGTTGAACCTACGACTCAGGGGCGACGGCCGGTTCCGGCAATTGCGTAGCTTCTACAAAGGCATCCGCAATCTTCTGTGCAGTCTGATCAATCTGCCAGGGCCGGGCACCGAGCTTCGCCAGCGAATCAGCGACGGCTTCTGCGGTCGGCTCTGGCGGTGTCCAGGCTAGACGCCGCAGCGTGTCGGGCTTGAGAAGATTCTCGGTGGGCATCGCGAGTTCCTCGGCGAGTGCCTCTACAGCGGGCCGCGCGTGCTTCAGCCGGCTATCGGCTTCGGGGTTGCGATCAACCCACGCCCGCGCCGGCGGAAGCGCATCGGTACTCACTCGCAACCGCGGAAGCAGTTCGGTCTCACGCCCGCGCACGATCGCCTGCCACCACCGGTCCAGCTGTGAGCGGCTGGCCCGTCCGGTGAAGTTCTGCACACTCGCGAGCGCCTGTTTGCTCTGCGGGTTCGCCAGGACAGCCGCGACCAAGGAACGATCCGGTACGAGGCGGCCCGGGGCGGTGTCCTGTTGTTGGGCGTACTCCTCGCGCGACTCCCACAGGGAGCGGGCGATGGCAAGGCCGCGTGCACCCTTGACCTGGTGCAGGCCGCTCAGACGGCGCCATGGGTCTTCTCGTGGCGGACGAGGCGGCTGCGCGAGGGTTGCCGCGAACTCTTGGCGGGCGAACTCGGTCTTCTGCTGCTCGTCGAGTTCGGCTGCGATCGCGTCGCGGACATCGACCAGATGAAGAACATCGAGAGCTGCGTAGTCGAGCCAGCTGTCCGGCAGCGGTCTCGTCGACCAGTCTGCGGCGGAATGCTCCTTCTTCAGCGTGATTCCGAGGGTGTCCTCGACAACGGCGGCGAGGCCGACATGATCGTGTCCGAGCAGGCGAGCAGCCAACTCGGTGTCGAAGATGGTCGCCGGTTCCAAGGCGAGCTCGCGCAACGAGGGGAGATCTTGGCTGGCGGCGTGGAAGACCCATTCGATGTCGCCGATCGCCTGCTGCAGTGCGCTGAAGTCACCGACTGCTGGCGGGTCGAACAGGAACACGCCGGCATCGCGCCGAAACACCTGAACGAGATAGGCGCGTTGCGAATAGCGGAATCCGGAGGCTCGCTCGACATCGACGGCAACGGGGCCGGTGCCGTCGGAGAGCAGCGCGCATGCCGCCTCGAATTCGATCGGATCGTCGATGACGGAGTACTCAGTCACGACCTGCCTTTCGTGCGCCGAACACGGCGATGTTCTCAGAACCGGGAGGAAGCCCGGCGAGCATGCCGACCAGTTCGGCCCATGCCTCTACGTGCGGCCGGAATGGTTCCTCCGGCGTCCAAGACGAGCGTAGTTCGATCTGCGCTCCGTCGCCTTCCGCAGCCAGACCGCCGAACCCCTTCGACAGGGTCTTCGTCGACGTTCCGGACGCGGAATGGTAATCAGCGCTGTGCGATTCCAGGGCATCGACCAGCCACGACCACGTGACATCGGCCAGCAGCGGGTCAGTGCCGATCTCGGGTTCGAGCGGAGCCTGTGCGAACGTGATCACACGCCAGGCACCATCCCAGGCATTCGGCTCGTCGGGGTCGTACAACAGGATGAAGCGTCCGGTGCCGTAGAGCGAGTCGCCGGTGTCATCGGGGCGTACGTCTGCAGCGAGCGCGATTGAGTATGGCGCAAGCCCCTGCGGGGAAGGAATCTCCCGCACCACGATGTCATCGCGGAACACCGTGTCGCGCAGCTCAGCTGCGGCACGTTCGAATTGCGCTCCGTCATCGGGATGTGCGGTCACGGCAACAGGCTAGAGTCAGGAAGCGATGAAGAGTCTCAGGCACGCCGTTGCACTGGTGGTACCCGCGATTGTCGCCCTCGGTGCTGCAGTGCTGTTTTTCGTGTTCGCGATCGCTCGAAAGGTCGTGACGCCGGCTGCTCGCGCCGCAGATGTCGAGATCCTCGCCGTTGATACCGGCGCGCAGACGATCGAACTGAGCCGCACCGCAGACACGGAGCTCCCGGGCCGGTACGGTCTGTTCACGACCGGGACCACCGGATATGTGAAGCTCGGCGCCGTGCTCAGCTCTGACACGAAACGCGTGCGCAGAAAACTGCTGACGCAGGTCGATACCGGCGCACGCATCGATCGTGCTGCCGCGTTCAGCGGCTGGTATTACTCGACGCCAGGAGAGTTGCATCTGCCGTGGGAGTCGGTGCTCATCGGGACACCCGCGGGGCCCTGCCCGGCCTGGCTGTTCCCCGCCCAATCGGACACCTGGGTCGTCCAGATTCACGGGCGCGGTGTGACGCGGGCGGAGTGCCTGCGCGCGGTGCCGGTGTTTCACTCGATGGGATTGCCGAATCTTGTCGTCTCGTATCGAAATGATGGTGAGGCGCCGCGCAGTCGCGGTGGCGCTTATTCGCTCGGAGCATCCGAATGGCGTGATGTGGATGCGGCGATCGGTTATGCGCTGCGTCACGGCGCCCAGCGGATCATCCTGGTGGGATGGTCGATGGGCGGCGCGATCGCATTGCAGACACTCATGTCATCTGCGCACCGTGAGCAGATTGTCGGTGTTGTGCTGGAGTCACCAGTTGTCGACTGGCGCACGGTGCTGCGATTTCAAGCACGCGAGTCTGGCTATCGCGATCCGCTGCCGACGTTGGCGATGAACGCCCTGTCTTCGCCGGTGACCGCGCGCCTCAGCGGTGCGGACGAGCCGATCGCCTTCGATCGGCTCGATATGGTCGCTCGAGCGGATGAACTGAATGTGCCGATTCTGGTGCTGCACAGCGAGGACGACGGTTTCGTCCCGATCGATGCATCACGCGCTCTGGCTGAAGCCCGCCCGGACATCGTCACAATGCCGCCGTTCGCCGTCGCACGACACACCAAGCTGTGGAATTACGATCAGATCAGCTGGACGACTGCGATCACCGAGTGGATGAGCGCGAACCACTTCACCGCTTCTCAGTGACCTGCCGCTTCACGCGCATCAGCATCCCGGTCATTCCGCCGATGCGCAGGGGGGACACCGCCCTGGTCAGACCGATCGTCTGCGGGTAGTCGTTGGGGATCGCAAGGACTGCGTCGGCGGTCAGTCCGGTGATGCCCTGAGCCAGGATGCTGGCGAATCCGCGAGTCGTCGGCGCCTCGGGCGGCGCGGTCGCATGCATCGTCACGATGTCGTCGACGATCTCGACGTTGATGAACACAGGGGACTGGCACTCGGCGACGCGCTCGTACATCTCCGGATGCTCCCGCAGAGCTGCGGGGACATCGGGAAGCTCGTTCGCGAACTCGAGCAGCAGCTCGAGGCGCTCGGACTCTGCGAGCTCGAGGAATTCGCCGCGAATCTCGGCGAGAGTGTCAGGGGCCGGAGTGTCAGTCATCCCTGTGATTCTGCCACGTTCAGAGGGACCCGGGCTCGCTTCCGGTCACGATCGGCACGCGCACGGCGCTGCCCCATTCTGTCCACGAGCCGTCGTAGTTGCGCACGTTTGTGAAGCCAAGCAGGTGGTTCAACACGAACCAGCTGTGGCTGGAGCGCTCTCCGATGCGGCAGTACGCGATCACATCATCGCCGACCTGGAGGCCTGCGCCATCGAGATAGATGGCGTCGAGCTCGGCACGTGTCTTGAACCCGCCGTCCTCGGCGACAGCGCGAGCCCAGGGCACGCTCTGCGCCGTCGGGATGTGGCCGGCGCGAAGTGCGCCCTCCTCGGGGTATGCGGGCATGGTCGTGCGCTCACCGCTGTACTCCTCGGGCGAGCGTACGTCGATGAGGGGGCCGTTGCCGATGAACGCGACGACCTCATCCTTGTAAGCGCGCAGCGCCGAGTCGTCGCGTTCGATGACCGGGTAGTCGGTCGTGGGACGCGCTGTCTTGTCCGTGGTGAGTTCGCGGCCCTCGGCGATCCACTTGTCGCGTCCCCCATCGAGTAGTCGTACATCTTCGTGCCCGAACAGCGAGAAGACCCAGAGCGCGTACGCCGCCCACCAGTTGTTCTTGTCGCCGTAGATCACGATCGTGTCATCGCGTGAGATCCCCTTGCGGCTGAGCAGCTGCGCAAAGCCTTCACCGTCGACGTAGTCACGCACGACAGGGTCGTTCAACTCGGTGTGCCAGTCAACTTTCACGGCGCCCGGGATATGACCGGTCTCATACAGCAGCACGTCTTCGTCGGACTCCACGACGACGAGGCCGGGGGTACCCAGATTCGCAGCCAGCCACTCGGTGCTGACGAGTCGGCCAGGTTCGGAGTACTCGGCGAACTTCGCGGATGAAGAATCGAACTCGATGGTCACAGGGCGCTCCTCGATGGATATGCAGGGCAGGGTTCACGTGATGACGGCGTAGTGTTGAGCCGTCCCCTTCGACGATAGATCGCTTTAGTCTGCTCTGGACGCGTTCTGTCAGACTTCGACACAGGAAACCCATGCCCGCCACTTCCGTTCCGCACGCCGTGCACCTCACCGACCGCCAGCCACAGGTCAGCGGCCCGGAGATGCTGGCAAGCCTGGTACCGCCTCCGCAGTTCGACAACGCGACTTTCGAGAGCTACCGATCGGATGCCGCATATCCGTCTCAGGCCGAAGCCAAGGCTCTACTGGAACGATTTGCCGGGCGTGGTGCGCCGGTCAAACGCGGCGGGCTCTTCAGCCGCGCGAAGAAGGAACCGCAACTAAAACCGGGCGTGTACCTGGACGGCGGCTTCGGTGTCGGCAAGACCCATCTGCTGGCATCGATCTACCATGCGCTTCCTGCACGCAGAAAGTACTTCGGCTCGTTCATCGAATACACCGCTCTGGTCGGTGCGTTGGGTTACAAGAACACGGTCGACCTGCTGCGCGGCGCCGACCTGATCTGCATCGACGAGTTCGAACTCGACGATCCCGGCGACACGATGGTGATGACCCGGCTGCTGGGTGAACTGGTGCCCACCGGCACCCGGCTGGCGGCGACCTCGAACACGCCGCCCAATGCGCTGGGAGAAGGACGCTTCGCCGCACAGGACTTTCTCCGCGAGATTCATGCGATGTCCAGCAGCTTCGAGACGATCCGCATCGACGGCGTCGATTTCCGTCAGCGCGCGCTGGACGGGAACGCTGTGACATTCACGGTGCAGGACTACGAGCAGCGGATCACTGCCGAAGCGGCTGCAGGCGTAGCATCCGATGATCTTTTTGACGACGTCATCCGCCACCTCGCCAAGGTGCATCCCTCGCGCTACATCCGCTTGATCGATGACCTCTCCGTTGTCGGCATCCGCGATGTGCGCGTGCTGACCGATCAGTCTGAGGCGTTGCGTTTCGTGGCGTTCATCGACCGGGTCTACGACGCCCAGATTCCGGTGGTTGCCACAGGCCTGAGTCTGGATCAGGTGTTCTCCGAGGAGATGCTCGGCGGCGGATATCGCAAGAAGTATCTCCGTGCGATTTCTCGACTCAACGCGCTGACGCATTCTGCGCGTGAAGTCAGCTCCGTGTAACGCGATGGTTACACGGGCATCTCAGCTGTAACCGCGGAGAAACACTCGACGTATCTTGCGGAAACGGGGTCTCGTCACACTGAAGTCTCAATTACTTCGGATGTGAGGTTTCCCAATGGATGCTCCCGGCAATATCTCGTGGGGGATAACCGCCACGGCACTGGTTCTGCTGATGACCCCAGGGGTCGCGTTCTTCTATGGCGGTCTCGTCAAAGCGAAGAGCGTCGTCAGCATGATGATGATGAGCTTCGGCTCGATCGGGCTCGTCGCAGTCCTGTGGATTCTGTTCGGCTATTCGATGAGTGCCGTCGACAGCCCGGGCCAGTTCGCCGGTAACCCGTTCGCCGACTTCGGTCTGGCGTCGCTGTCGGCAGGCGAAGGATCAAACGTCGCGCTGCTCAGCGTTGCCTACGGCGCCACATTCGCGATCATCACGGTGGCACTGATATCCGGCGCCATCGCCGACCGTGCGAAGTTCGGAAGCTGGCTGATCTTCGCCGGCATCTTTGCCACGGTCGGATACTTTCCCATCGCAGCGTGGGTATGGGGCGGCGGCTGGGTGATGGAGCTCGGCGCAACGCTCTTCGGCGCGGACAGCGGTATCGAGGTCATCGACTACGCCGGTGGAACCGCCGTGCACATCAATGCCGGCGCGGCAGCTCTGGCTCTGGCGCTCGTTCTCGGCAAACGGATCGGTTTTCAAAAGGGCATCCTCAAGCCCCACAACGTGCCGCTCACACTGCTGGGGGCAGCACTGCTGTGGTTCGGCTGGTTCGGTTTCAACGCCGGCGCCGAGTGGACCGCTGAAGACATGGGTGGAGTCGGCCTCATCGGCCTGAACACCATGGGGGCTACTGCCGCGGCAATTCTTGGTTGGATTCTCATCGAACGGATCAAAGACGGCAAGGCCACGTCTGTGGGCGCGGCATCCGGCGCTGTTGCGGGTCTGGTCGCCATCACCCCGGCGTGCGCGAATCTGACTCCGGGGTGGTCGCTGCTGCTGGGAGCGCTGTCGGGAATCGCCTGTGCGCTGGCAGTGGAAATGAAGTTCCGCTTCGGGTTCGACGACTCCTTGGACGTGGTTGGCATCCACCTGGTCGGCGGCCTGCTCGGCACCGTGTACCTGGGGCTGTTCGCCACTGAGCAGGGACTGTTCGTGGGTGGTGATGGCCGGCTGCTGGCTGTGCAGGTGATCGCGGCGCTGGGCGTATTGATCTACTCCTTCGTCGTGGCGTTCATCATCGGAACGGTGATCCAGAAGACGATCGGTTTCCGAATCACGAATGAAGACGAGATCGCCGGGGTCGACTCGGTCGTGCACGGTGAGGAGGGCTACGCGCTCGTCGACGCCAGGTGACGATCTACGGGTGATCGATAGGGTGGCTGGGTGAGTTCTTCCCGCAGCTTTCTCGGTCAGATTGCGGATCTGGCCCTCAAGTCACTGGCATCCGTTCTGTCCCGGTCCTCGAAGCGAGGATCGGGACAGAGCCGTGGATCGACCGCAAGCCCGACGCCGCCGTCGTCGCGGTCCGAGTATGGGCGCGAACACGGTACGGAGACGATCCGGATCGATCCGGAGAGCGCCCCGCACCTGCGAGTCGATTATTCTCCGAAGCGCGACGGCGCACCGGACGCTGGCGAGGTGATCTGGACTTGGGTGCCGTATGAGGAAAACGACGGGCGTGGAAAGGACCGTCCGGTTCTCGTGATCGGCCGAGTCTCACCTGATCGCGTCTACGCCGTGCGGATGACGAGCAAGGCGCACGAGCGCGATCGTGACTATCTGTCGATCGGAAGCGGAGGCTGGGACTCGCAGGGTCGTGAGTCCTGGGTCGATATCGAGCAGCTGTACAGCGTGCACGAGGACGGAATGCGGCGTGAAGCCGCCGTTCTCGATCGAAGAAGGTACGACAGAGTGGCGGCGGCGCTGATCGCGCGTTACGGCTGGGCCCACGGCCGTTGAGCGATCCCCACGTGCCTCACACGCGCTGAATGGGGAGCGCCCGGGAAAGCTCAGGGAAGGCTTGCAGCACCATGTCGACCAGGAGACTCAGCGGCCGAGTCAGCGGGTCGGTTGCCGGCACTGCGAGGTCCAGTTCGATCTCATCGATCGCCGCGGTGATCTGGGCGTCGGTGAGATTCTCGTGGTTGACGGTTACGCCGATCACCCGGGTGTCAGCGAACGCTTCGATGAGGGCGACTTCGCTGGCGATATCGGGCATGGGCATCATCGGGAAGTCGCCGAGCACCTGCCGGCCCGGCGCATGCTGAACGATCACCCCTGCAGGGCGGCTACCACGCAGGATGTGCGCTGAGGTCAGGTAGGCGGGGTGGCTGAGGGCGCCCTGGCCCTCCACGATGATGATGTCGGGATCTTCGCCCTCGAAGGCGCGGACGACCTGGTTCTCGACCTCCCCGGAGCAGAACTGCGGGACGAGAGCGTCGAGTGCGACACCGTAACGGCCGCCCTGGATGATCGTGGTCTGACCGGTGCCGACCATGACCGCGCGGATGCCGTGGTCCTGAAGTGCCTTGACGAGCAGGGTCGCTGTCGTGCGTTTTCCGATGGCGCCATCGGTGCCGAGGATGGCGATCCGTGGGCAGGTGACGTCGAAGATGCGCCCGGAGAACAGGTGCAGGTCCTTCTTGTCCTTCGGGCGGCGCACGTCAGTGATGGTGACGCCGGACACGAGCGCAGCCGCGACGAACTCAGCATCGTCGTTGAGGAACTCGTGAAGTCCGTTGATGATGTGCATGCCGTGGGCGATGCCATCCAAGAGCACCACGCGCTGGGCGGGGGAGAGGAGCCCGTTGGCGGGTGCGACTCCGCAGATCAGGTAGTCCGGAGTGTGACCGGCGTGTGCCATGGCCTCCGGAAGGCTGGACAGGATCGGGATTCCGTTGGCTGTGCCATCGAGGTAGGCGCCGGAATCTGCTCCCGCATGGCGACTATCGATCACACTGAGGATCTCGTACTTCTCGGAGTGGCGGACGAGACCGTTGGCCGTCTTACCGTCCTGCTCGCCGAATTGACCCTCGCAGTAAACGATCGCGGACGAACCGACCGGAAGTGTTGGGACGGCACCTGACGTGCGATCTGCTTGTGTATCGACGGAATGGCTAAACGGGTACACGAAAATCGGGTCTCCTTGGGCTCATCCAGAGGAGGCGACGGAGAACGAAATGGCTGACTGCGGCCCGTTGGTCGACAAGAAGTCTTCCCTGATGTCGGCAAGATGCCGACGCTTGTCACCGTAGCAGTGAAATCTGCAGGTCAGCCGGGGAACGTGATACCTGTCTCGTGGAGACGCTCGAAGGCGTCGAGGAGTAAGTCGAGGGCGAACTCAAACTCGAAGTCTTCGTCGCACCCCGGGCCGTCGAGATCGCCGCCTGAGGTGGCGAGAGCAATCGCGAGGATGTTCGGGTAGGCGCGGCCAACGTGCTGCACGAGTGCCGCGCGCTCTTCCGGGTCGTCGGGTAGGGGGAACGCATTCGGGTCTTCGAAGGCTTCGGGGCTGAAACCCCAGATGCGGTGGCCGAGTGCGTGCATGACGTGGTGGGTGAGGTTGGGTGAGAAGCCGCCGCGTATGAAACTGCCGGAGAGCGAGTCCATGTAGGCGAGTACCGCGTGCGTCCGCTTGGTTCGGGTCTCGAAGACGCGTCTGGCCCACGGGTGGCGTAGCAAGACTGTGCGCGCGGAAAGTATGCGGCGGCGTACCTCCTGCTTCCAGCCGCCGCCTGGTGTGGGCGTTTCGTACTCGGCTATGAGCACATCGATCATGCCGCTGAGTAGGTCTTCCTTGCTCGAGACATGCTTGTACAGGGCCATCGGTACGACGCCGAATCGGGCAGCGAGGCCGCGCATGCTCACGGCATCGATGCCCTCAGCATCGGCGAGGGTCACCGCTTCGCGAAGCGTGCGATCTCGGGTAACCGCTTCGCGCTGCATTGACATGGTGTACAGGGTACACCTATGCTCATTCGCGAGCGAGGTGTACGCCGTACACTCGCCGCGATTCGAGAGGAACCCATGTCTAACTCACGGCGCGTTGCCCTGACTGCCGGCACCCTGTATCTGCTCACGGTCGTCGTCTCAATTCCTGCGCTCGCGCTGAAGGAACCCACGCTCACCGATCCAGGCGTCCTTGCCGCCGTTGGCGGTGAAATTGCGATGCTGTGGTCGGTGCTGCTCGAGATCGTGCTCGTCGTAGCCTGCATTGGCACGGCGGTCGTGCTCTACCCGTTCATCCGTCGGTACGGTGAAGCGGCGTCGCTGGGCTTCGTCGCCGCGCGCATTACCGAGGGCGTGATCATCCTCATCGGCATAATCGGGATGCTTTCACTCATCACAATCCATCGAATTACGCCAGATTCGAGCGCGCTGGGCATCGTGGATGCCGCGCTCGTCTCCGTTCACGACTGGTCGTTCCTCCTGGGGCCGGGTCTTATCCCTGCAGCCAACGCCCTTCTGCTCGGCAGTGTGCTCTATCGGTCGCGCCTCGTGCCGCGCCTTCTGCCGGTTATCGGGTTTATTGGCGCTGGGCTACTCACCGCATCTTTTCTCGGAACAGTGTTCGGAGTTTTCGACCAAGTCTCGCTCTTCGCTGGTCTTGCGGCACTCCCGATCGCGGCCTGGGAGATCGGACTTGGCTTGTGGCTCGTGTTCAAGGGGTTCCGGACTCCGGTGAGGGTGACAGACGGTCCCAATGCTCCCCGTCCCCGCGTCGAACAAGGAGGCGGCCTTTGACCCGCAGGTCAATGCCGCGGCGCTGGGCGACGAGCCCTGACCGCGTGCGCGAAGACATGCGGGGATCGTGCGCGCGCACACGGGCAATTGCTTGCCAGTAGCCAGGGTTTCGGCCCTGACGAGGTTTCTTATGTGGTGGGCGATACCGGACTCGAACCGATGACCTCTTCCGTGTGAAAGAGCGAAGAGCCATCCCTTCGAGTCCCAGTGAGGCCCCTTCCGGCCCGGATAATCAAGGGTCGGGAGGGGACTCCTCCTGTTTCGTGACGGCCGTTCCCGTCCGCTCCCAGCGAGTCTGTCCACACCGCGTCCACACGGTCCGCCATTATGGGATGGTGACGAATGGCACCCCACCCCCTGACCCGAAGCGGCGTTCAGTTCCGCCGATCGGTGGCTGGTTGGTTGCGGGTGCGTTTCTGTTGACCGTTGCGCTGGCGTTCGTCCCGCCCGGCGAGAAGTGGTCGGTCGCAGTCCAGGTGCTTCTCGTTCTCGTTGCCGGAGGGCTTCAGTTCGGCGGCGCGTTCATGTTCGACAAGGCGGGGCGTGCCGATCCGTCCCTGGTGAAAGCGGCAGTCGGCCGTCTTGTACTTCTCACTTCGCAAGCAAAGAGGGCACGTGTGCGTGCCGAGAATGCCCTTGCTGGAGAATCCGGAGTGAAGTTGAAGAACTCAGTGGGGCAACTCAGCGTCGAGTTGTCCTTCTTAGAGGAAGGCATCACCGCTTCCGCGCAAGACTGGGGCCTCTTTCACCCCGACGCAATCGCCATGTTGGCTGAGGAAGATCAGAAGCAAGAAGAGGAGGAACCGTCGTGAGTCGAGTCGAGGGCAAAGTGGCGTCGATCCTGAACGAACGAGAAGTGGTTCTCACCGTTGGTGAGGAGCACGGCGTTCGGATTGGGATGCAGTTCAATATCTTGTACCCAGGCGGCATCTCGATCCCGGACCCAGACGACCCCGACACGATCATCGATTCCATCGAATGGCCGAAGACCACGGTCAAGGTCATTCAGGTCTATCCGCGAGTCGCGGTCGCCCGCACCTTCCGAACGATAACGACGCCGTCAAAGGGGTACAACCTGGCCGCCGCCGCTCTCGGTTCGCTCAACTACACGCCGGAGAAGACGGAGGTGGAAACTCTTCGCACGGATGGTGCGTTCGCGGAGAAGGAAATCGATCCGTCCGAATCCATCGTGAAAGTCGGAGACCCAGCGGTCCAGGTATCGGCTCGTCCGCGTGCGGATGACGAGGACGATGAGTAAGCACCGGGACCACTGAGTGCCGAGCGTCAGGCGCTCAGGCTGACCTTCTGAATTGCGGCCGCGTGCGGGAACGCGAACGACACACGCATAGTCGCGCGGATCGCTGTGCGGTCGCTGGTGAAGTACGCGGAACGGTCCACGGCCAGGTCCACGTCGTTCCGGCGAACCAGGATCGCGCGCACCTTCGGGATGCCCCACACGGTGCCCTCCGCCACGGCCGAGGAGACGAACAACGGCACGCCCTGAAGGAGGCGCTTGGACGGCTGAGTGGGGTCCGCGGACAGGAGCGGGCGCTGGCTGGACGCGGACTCCTTCAGAGTCGCGAGGATCAGCGCGTCGGCGGGGTTGGCGACGAACGAATCCACGCCCAGGCCCAGACCCTCCGCGTTCGCCAGGGCCTCCGCGAACGGGTCGAGGTTCGCCCACGCGGCCCCGGCGTCCACGGCGGAGAACCCCACCAGGTCCTCCAGGCCCGCGGGCTGGACCGTGCTCCCGCCCTTCGAGCCGAAGAACGCCGCGTCGATCTTGCGGGCGATATCCCGCGAGAGGCCATCCCCGACGATGCCCGCGGCGGCCGGGCTGGTGTCGGCGGCAAGTTCGTTCGTGATGATCGTCAGGCCCGCGATCTTCGCCGGGGTCACGATCACGTCGTCCAGCGCCGGGTCCGACGCGGTGATTTCCGCACCCTCCGCGACCCACGCGGCCGAGGGGTCTGCGGTGACCAGCGGAATGTGCGTGCGGGTCGCGTTCGTCGGGATGACGGTGGCGACCTGAGCGGCGACCGACTGACGTTCCACGGGGAGCGTGATGAGGGTCGAGATGGCGTCCGGGCTGATGCCCTTCACGTCGTCAGTGGTGGTGAACAGAGTCACGAGAAAGCCCCTTCCAGAGCAGAGAGAAACGATGAGTTCTCATCTGCCCGCAAGGGGCGTCAGAACGTGCCGCAAGGGCACGCCACCAGTGTACGACCGTTCAGACGCATGTGCGACATTGATGGCCTTTCCGGCGCGTCAGAATCGAATCTAAGCGCGCAGCCCGGCAGGACGACCAATCACCCCGCCGGGCCATGAAACCCGCTCAGATCGGCGCACAGCATCGCCCAGCCCTATCGGAGTACGTCTGACCACGACACCGGCTGAGGAACACCGTTCGCGCCGCCGAACGAATCCGCCCCGGACGCACCCACCTGCTGGAACAGGTGCGGGCGTTCCTGCCTCAGCCCGTCCAGCGCCGCCGTCACCTTCTCCGGGTCCACCAGGCCCGCGTCGTCCAGCACAGACTCCAGCGGCACCAGGGTCGCCACGTCCTTCACCGCCGATTGCACCACCCGGCCATCCTTCGCCAGAGCCGCGAACCGCTCACCCTGCCACGTCGTCACGCGCGCCGCCGCCGTGTCCCGCTCCGTCTCGACCTCGCGGAGGCGCGACCGCACAGCCGCCTCCGCCTTCCGCTTGTCCCTGAGCATCTCCGCCAGCCGCTCCGAGGGGAGCGCCGCCAGGTCATCGTCCTTCATATCGTCAGTCATTGCTTGCTCCCTTCAGAGCATCGGTGTTCTCGACCACTTCAGGCCGAGAGATTGTGTTGTCCTGGAACAGCGCCAGAGAAAGCGCCGTCACCAGGTCGCCGTGACCCTCCCCGGCACGACGCTGAACGTCGAACGAATCCCGGCCGGACTCGCTGATCTTCTGCCGGAACGACACCAGTTCGCGCTCCAGCACCGGCCCGAGAGAGAGCCCATCAGCGACCCGCAGAGCGCCCTGCTGAAGCGGCACCTGAATTGCCGCGAGAAGATCCGACTTCGGGACATGCATGCCGTTCCGCTTCGACCCGGCCGTGATCGTCACACCCAGCGGATACGACGCGCCGAACTCCTCCGCCTGCCAGGCCTCCGTGAACATGTCGAACACCGCCCGGCCCACCCCCGTCCGGTCGATGAACAGGAGGGCATCCCGCATCGCCTCCGCACGCATCATCGTCGCCACATCGTTCACGATCACCGGATACGGGGTCCCCAGTTCCCAGCGCCGCAGATGCCGCACATGCCGCTCCTCCCGGACCGCCGGGCCCACCAGTTGCGGGGCACGCCAGAACGCGCCCACAGACACCAGCGGCGGCAACACCAGCACCCGCTCCACAACGACCAGGGCAGAGAAGTCCTGCCCCTGCCCGAGGTCCAAACCGACCGTGTACGAACTCACGGCAACTCCAATCGCTTCACCAGCGGCGAGAACGCCGCGCGCACCAATTCAGTGCCGAACAGTTGCGAATCCGTGTCCCCGAACTCGCATTCGTAATCAGACGCGAACGTGAACGACCCCAAAGCCGCCCGAACCTCCGCAATCCGCTCCGGCGTGTACTGCGCCGACTCATAAACCGTCACCTTGTGCCGCTCCCAGCCGTTCACCGCATCCCGATGCAGAGCGTGGAACCAGCCCCGGCGACCCCACGGCGTAGACAGAGCCCAGATCGCCCCATCACTCGCCACCATCGGCAGGACCGACGCAAAAATGTCATCCTCCACACGGGACGCCTCATCCAGCACGATCAACCGTGCCCCCGAGAAGCCACGCGACGTGCCCTCCGTGCCAGGCAGAGACACGATCCGCGACCCGTTCTCCAGGACCAACTCCGACCCCGAATCCCGCGACGGCTTCGCCCGCCCCAGCCCCCGATACAGGGCCTTCACCCGCAACAGCATCTCGTCCGACTGACGCTGAGACGGCGAGATGATCAGCACCAGCGAACTCGGCTCGAAGATCGCCACATGCAGGGCCTTCATGCTCGTCGTCTGCGTCTTGCCCACCTGCCGGGCACACAGCACCAGCGTCCGGCTCGCCGTCGATTGCAGGAGCCGCCTCTGCCACGCTTCAGCCTCAAAGCCCATCCGCCGGGCGAACACCGACGCATCCAGCGCGGCCGCGAGGTCCAACCCCAACTCATTCATGGCCCACCTCCAGAGCCAACGCCACAGCCCGCCCCGCCTCCGGGAAGGGGCGGAGCGCGGTGAGCACGACACCGCGGAGCGCGTCCCACTCCGGGGATGCCGTGACGTTCAGCACCTGCACGGTCGGCCGGTCGTCCAGTTCCCCGTTCAACTTCGCCAGGAGTTCCACGATGCCCCGCAGTTCACGGATCGCCGCCAGCGACAGGGACGGCTTCCCATCGGCGTTCGCCGCCTCCAGCACCGCCGATGCCTTCTCATAGAGGGCTTCCATCCGGTCCAGCGCCGTCCGGGCTCCCTCCTTCTCACGCTCCAGCGCGAGGGCCTGAAGAGCGGGGGACAGGTGGCTGATCCGATGACGGCGCACAGAGTCCTTCGAGATGCCGAACTGCTTGCCCACCTTCGGGTCCGACAAACCCGAGACGATAGCCGCATCCACGTCCGGCCGTTCGGTGTGATCGCACACCCGGCACGCGCCAGCCATCACTCACGCTCCAGGGCGGCCAGGTCAGCGGCCAGCGCGCGGGCATACTGCCGGTATGCGCGGGCCTCATCGTTCGCGGCTCGGGTGTAGTCGCGGACGGCCGCGCCGACGACGGGCAGGTGACGCTCCAGGATGCGGATGACGGGCCAAGCGTGCCGTCCCACGTTCTGACGTGCCCGGTCGGCCCGCATCGCTTCACGGCGGGCGGCCAGCACAGCATCTGATGGCGCGATACGCCGCGGGCCATGCGCGCCCGTGCCCTCTTCCTCCGTGGGGAAATCCTGGGCATCAGAGCCGCGAGATTCCGCGGTGTGTGGACGACGTGTGGACAGAGCCTCAACGCCAGCACCAGCCTCCGGCGCGGGCTCTGGAGGAGCGGCGCGGAACGAAGACGACGAAGCGATGGCTTCGATCTGTGCGGCATTGGCCTGGATTTCGCGCCGGAGGTTGTTGCGCTGGCCGTAGTGGGTGGGGAGTTTCCCGGTGTCGATGATGTGGTCGAGCCATGCGTGATCGCTCACGGTGCTCTCCTTCCTGTTGCTTCGGACGGTGTTTCGGACAGTCGCACGGTGCGTCCTATCTGTCCGGTGTGTCCGGTTGGTGGTCGGTATCGGAGAGAGAGGACACATTTTGCTCTCGCGCGAGGGTGTGGAATCCGGACAGTTCGGACACTTCGGACGCGGCGTGTGTGGTGTCCGGTTGCCATCCGAGGGGTGCGAACCGGCCGCGTTCGGCGCGTTGAATGCGGCCGGAGTCGGTGAGGCGGCGGAGGTAGCGGGACACCTTCTCTTCGGGCTCGCCTATGTCGGTGGCGACTTCGCGCGCGTTGACGGGTTCGCCCGCGTGGGCGACGGCGGCGATGATCTGCGAGGACACGTCTCCGAGGGTGGTGGTGTCGCGGTTGAGGAGGTCCTGGCCCGTGAGGGACGTTTCTCCGAGGAGTTGTGCCTTGCCGACTGCGGCTGTCGAGCCGTCTGGGAGGGGAACGGCGGCGGATTCGACCCGGAATGCGAGGGACGGTTTCCGGGCGCTGTAGTTGCTTTTCTCTACGGTCAGGATGCGGTCGTCTGTCTCTTCATCGACGGCGAGGACCAGGAGGGAGCGGGCGATGTCTCGGAACGCATGGGACCCGGACACCTTCTCTCCGGCGCGGCCTCCGCCCTTGTTGAAGTGCGCCACGCAGACGATGGCGATGCCGAGGTCCGCGGCCATCGACGCGAGGGGGTCGAGGTTCCGGCGCACGTCCTCCAGTCGGTGGGAATCGCCGGACATGAGGCTGATGATGGGGTCCACGATGAGGACGCGCACGCCGAGTTCCTGGATGGTCTGCCGGATGCGTGGGAGGTCGTCCGCGAGAGTCGCGCTGGACACCCACGTTTCGCCGTCCTCTTCGGTGACACGCACGCCGTCGATGGCATGGACGTGGCGGAGGTCGGCACCGGCCGCGATGAGGCGCGGCACGAGGACGCGGGCGAGGTCGTCCTCTCCGTTGATGATCGCGACGGGCGACGGGCCGATGAAGTCACCGACCGCGCGGCCGTGAGTCCACCGTGCGATGTAGTGAGCGAGAATCGTGGACTTCGCGATCCCAGCCGCTCCGGCGAGGATCGTGATGGTGTGCGTGGGAATCTGATCCTGCACAGCCCAGGTGACGGGTTCCGGGCGGATTGTCGCCAGCGGGGTCACGAGTAGTTCCCGGCTCATGCGTTGCCTCCGAGGGCGGCGCGCCATGCGGCGACCGTGTGGGCGTCGGGGCCGGTGATCTGCACGGTTGCCTCCGAGGGGATGAGTTCCGACAGGTCGGCGGGGACGCTGTTGCGGGCCACGCTGATCCTGATGGTGTCGCCGGGTGTGAAGCCGTTGAGCGCGTGCCGGATGGAACGGGCGGTGTCATAGGCCGTGCGTGACCGTGACAGGTTGATGGCGATGCATCCGAGGACCCTCATTCGTGGGCCTCCTGTCCGGCGAACTCGCGCAGGTGCGCGTCCATACGGTCGATGAGTGCGAGGCAGAGCGCGAACGGGCCGGGCTCCGGTGTCTCGACGGTGGGGGCGGTCATTCGCTGACCTCCACTCCGAAGAGCGCGAGGAGACGCGCGGAAGGGATGAGGACGCGCCCGCCGATGCGGACGGATGGGAGGTCGCCGCGGGCGATGGCCTCATAGGCGCTGTTGCGCCCGATACGGAGGACGTGTGCGGCCTCTTCGACGGTGAGAGTCACCGGGAGTGGGTCGGGCAGGTCGAGACGGACAGAGGGTGTCGAAAGCATGGAGGGCTCCAGGCGGCTCGCAGATGAACGATTGCGGCCCGTGCGCGGCTCCACCGCGGGACGGTGCTGGGCGGTCGGCTCCTGGCCGGGTGATCGCCCCCGTTCAGCGCCCATACCCTCCAGGCGGATGCGCTGTCGAGAAGGACGCTAGCACATGAATCGTGAACCATCGTGCTAAATTGGACGCCAACGACACTGATTCACGATTTGGAGTTACAACATGACACCGACCGGTCGCACCGTGCGCGAGGTCATCGGGAGCAACGTCCGAACGCTCCGGGAGAGCAAGGAGTGGACGCAGGCTCACCTGGGCGAGCGTCTGGAGCAAATCGACCAGCGACCCGGTAAGACATGGCCGGTGAGCCGCGTCAGCGAAGCGGAGCGCGGTGCGCGTGCGTTCAGCGCGGAGGAGGTTCTGCTGTTCGCCCGCGCCCTCCGTCAGCCCATGTCGCGGCTTTGGCTTATCCCCGTGGACGTGGAGACGATCCGTCTGGAGAGCGGCGAGGAGGTCGCGCGGCGGGAGATTCAGGACGTGTCCTTGCACCCGGATGTGCCAGAGGAGTACCTGCGCGAGGTCGGCGTGGCGACGATGCAGTGGCGTGATCACGCCGCCGACCTGGAGCACGGGCTGGATCGGCTCCTGGAGACGGTACTGAAGATCGTGGATGAGGTCCACCAGCAGAGGGCCGCGGTAAAGCGGCTGAAGCACGACGCCTTCGACATTCACAGCCTGACCGCGACGGCGCGGCGGGACATTCTCCGCCACAAGCGCGGCAACGCTCCCGAGGTCAGCACGATCTGACCGGGAGCCCATCGACCACCCGGCCAGTTGCCGGGGGAGAAAGGGAAGAACCCCATGAAAGGAACGACGGCGCACTATCAGCGCCGCTGTGGATGCCGCGAAGACGGCAAGCAACTGGGGGCGAAGTGCCCGAAGTTGAGCAATCCGCGGCACGGCACCTGGGCGGTGTTCGTGAACCAGCCCGCCACGCACAACCAGGAGCGCCAGCGCATCCGGAAGGGTGGCTTCGCGTCGAAGGGTGCCGCGGAGGAGTGGGCCAAGCCCTACCTGCGCGCATCACTCGACGGCCAGCGGCTCACCCCAACGCGGGAGACGCTGACGACCTACTTGCCGACGTGGCTGAAGCGGCGGGAGACGATGGGCCGCACGTTGAAGCCCAGCACTCTCGCGGTCTACGAGTTGTATGTGGGCGTGATCCTGGGCCACCGAGTCGCATCCATCCCACTCACCGAACTCCGCCGCGCCGACGTGCAGGGCTTCGTGGACGACATGGCGAAGTCTCGCGGGGCTCAGTCGGTCGCCAAGATGATCACCGTTCTGAAGTCGGCCCTGTCCGCCGCTGAGCGCGCGGAAACGATCATCGCGAACCCTGCCCGGTTGGTCGAGTTGCCGACCGTCCAGGCGAAGGATAAGACGCTGTGGACCCCCGAGCAGGTGTCAGCGTTCCTTACCGCGGCGGCGGAGTCGAGCATGCTCCGCTTCTACGAACTCGCGCTGTACACCGGCCTGAGGCGCGGCGAACTCGCGGGGCTCCGCTGGTCGGACGTGGACATGGCTGGGAAGGTGCTCCGCGTGAACACCAATCGGGTCCAGGTCGCGCGCCGCGGGGGAGACTATGGGGCGAACGTCTCCGAGGGCACCGCGAAGAGCCGGGCCGGGCAGGGACGGGAGGTCGGCCTAGGACCGCGTGCGCTCCGTGCGCTCCGTGGTCAGCGTCTCACACAGAACGCGGCACGGGTTGCCGCGGGTGAAGTGTGGGAGGAGTCCGGCCGGGTGTTCACCACCACGGACGGGTCACCGATCATGCCGGAGTATCCATCCAAGGCTCTGGGCGCGATTGCGAAGCGTGCCGGACTCGCCCCGATGCGCCTCCACGGGTTCCGTCACCTGCACGCGACTCACCTTCGCGAGACGGGGGCTGACGGCTTCCTGATCGCTACCCGATTGGGCCACGCACAGGCCCACGTCACCGCCATCTACGCGCACGTTTCGTTGGGCGCCCAGACTGAGGCGGCGGCACGTGCCGAGCGCATCGTGCCGGACACGCTGTCCACACAACCAGCGATTCTGTCCACACAGCGCCGTCCTGAGCGCACGAAAAAGCCCCGTTCACTCGCGGCTTCCGCGTGATTCCGGGGCTAAATCTGGTGGGCGATACCGGACTCGAACCGATGACCTCTTCCGTGTGAATGACGAGCGCTGCATGATGCTGCGTAACGTCGAGTGCTGGGGCGTTCTGGCTAGTTGATGTCCCAGCACTCGCGCATGCCACGCCATGACGTCCCGTGATCTTCAATACCGAGCAGTGTGCACAACAGATTGCACAACGGGGCGGCGTTGCATGACCTACCGTTGCTGGCCTGTAGACGGTCGGTGCATCCTGAGATCAGGAGAGAGGATGATGCATGCTCACATTCGACGAAGCGCGGCAGATCGCAGCCGAGCACTACGGTGAGTCGTTCGCCCGCGACGGGTGGCAAGATGACCGCGCGTGTCTCGTGACGCCGCAGCGCGTCGCTGACGACGAGGCTCGCGGACTGGTCATCATCGGTGGCTGCTGGATCGTCGTCGATCGCGAGACGGGCACCGTCGATGAGTGGCCGCATCTCTACTACCTCGACCGCGTGGGGGAGATGTGCGCCGTGCACCTGACCGACTGATCTCTATCAGTGTCGGTGCGGCAGGGCATCATGAGAACGTGAGCACACCTGAAATTGATCGCCGACGACTCGGCAAGTTCCTCGGCCGGGCCGAGCCGATCCTCGCGAACGACGCCGTCGCACAGATGGGCGAAGATGCTCTACAGATGACGGTGACAACGACGCTCAATCGTGCGACGGGCGAGCAGACGATGTCCCTCACAATTCCCCGTGTCTCAGAGGCTGATCTCTGGGCATGCATCACTCGCTGCCGCGTGTTCTTCGTCACGAGCGAGGACTGCTATCTCCCGAACATCGCGCGGGCGATCTATAACCTGGCGCCGAAGAACAAGCGCACCCATCTTCAGCAACTCGTCGACCACGTCAACGCCCTGATCGTCGATGGCAATCTCGTCGGTGCGCTCATGCACTCGGGACGTCTCGAAAAGGACAACGGCGTCGGCCCCGGCAAACTTCTCGGCTCGGATCAGGTTTGCATGGACTACGTCTACGGTGTGGTGCTGCACGAAGACGAGGGGCGGCGTGCCCGCCTCAACAATGTCAAGAACGTCGAGAGCGTCGAGCATGCCGTGCTCATGCAAATGGCGAACCTGCTGCGACTTGTGACGCTCGTACGCGATCAGATACTGCTCGGGCAGGCGAACGGCTGGCTACCGATCGTTGAGGACACGCTGCGCCTGAGCCGTCGCTGGTCGCAGGACGAGAGCAAGCAGAACGCCGAGTAGCCGAGACGCGAACTTCGTTCGTGTGACGGTAACAATGTCGGTTGCTGCCGGTAGCGTCTCGCGTATGGAGTGGATCGCAACCGGCATAGCCATCGTCGCAGCGCTGATCGCTGGCTGGCAAGCGTGGGAGGCTCGGCGATCGCGTCTCGACGCCCGATCGTCGGCGAGCGAGGCTCAGGATCATGAGGCTCGCGCGGTCGCAGCATCTGAGCGCATCGCATCAGCAATCGAAGAGCAGAACGTTCGCGAGCGCGCAGCCGCCGAGCATGATCGTGCAGAGCGCGAGCGCTATCGGTGCCCGTGGACGATCGTTCCGCAGGCTGCGTCGAACAGACGCGCATGGAAGTTCGTTCTCGGTGGCGACGAGCCGGTGACCGGCGTCGCGCTCACGTTCGATCGCGATCACAAGGGCGATCGGCTGGACATGAATATTCCAGAGTCGAGCGCGATGCGGCCAGGGCAGTCGTTCCGGCTGGATTGGTGGCGTGGGTTGCAGTCGTCGCGGCAGATCGACGCAGTGCTGCACTGGACGCGTCCGAATGGTGAGCAGCAGAGCGCACCCGTGTCGCTCGACTGATCTCTACGCATCGCGGCGCGCACGTTCGCTCGGTTGCCGTCGCCCGTTGCTGAGGGTCGATCTCAGCGCCTCATAGCGCCAGACGCTGCATCTGCTCGTTCTGCGTGCTGTCACTCGCCCACGCGTCGCCAGGGCGCGCGCGTCAGCACGTCGGGCCGATCACGCGCCAACGCGCAGCAGCGCGGACGACGCAGGGGAATCGGCTACCGAGTTTTGAATATCTCGGCGGCTTGACGGGGTGTGCCTACGCCCCGCGACTCGTAGGCGTCAGCCAAGCGTGCTCTGCGGGCTGCACGCTCCCGGCGCGTGGTGACGCTAATTGGCGGCGGCGAGTGCAACGACGAGTGACAACGGCACGACCACGTGGCGCGCTTCACAACGGGTGAAGCGCGTACCTGTCTGATCTGCGGTTTCTCCGCCGATCGTGCACCAGAAGTGCACCTGCGCGGTCAATTGCGATTCCGACCCCGTCCGTCAGCCGAGAACGGGCAGATCGCAGGTTCGACACAACCAGCCCCGCTCGACTGGGGTGCACCGAGTCCCACAGATTGGACAGTCCGGATCTGTGGCGACGAACTCATCTTCTAGCGAATCGTGTGCCATGCGATGCAGCATAGCGCTCGCTTCAGGCGCTCAGCCGACGAGCGCCGATTCACGCTCCATCTCGATACCCCGCTCGGGATCCTCGTTGAGCGTTCGCGCCACTGCCGATGCCACGTGGTACGCCAGAAGAGGCGGAACTGCGTTGCCGATCTGTCGGTATCGCGCAGACTGCGCCCCCTGCCACGGCACGTCCCGAGGAAACGACTGAATTGTCGCCGCTTCCTCAACGGTAATCCGTCGCATGCGTGCTTCCGAAGGTAGGTCGGGAAGAGGAGACTTTCCCTCGACGAAGAGATGCCTGTGGTAGTCGACAATCCAAGGTTCCTGCTGATCGTAGAGATCTGCCTCATCGACGATCGGTGTGCGGTTCCCGCCCATGGAGGCGGGAAGCGTGGGGGCAGGTCGATCAAGGCCCATTGGACGTCCTTGACCGTTGAACAGCATGCCCGCGTACGGCGACCGGCGAAGAACAGGCGACTTCGCAAGAGTGATGCGCGCGGTGCAAATCGAGTCGTTCCCCGGCTCGCCCGCTCGCGGCAGGGACGCGAGGGCGTCCCGCACTGTTATCGGCGCGTCGAGTGTCGGAGGCGCAGGTAGTGCGAAGTCGGGACCATCATGGGGGACCCCGACCAAGAACATGCGCTCTCGCGCTTGGGGCACGCCCCAGTGCGACGCGTTTAGTACCACAAGTTCCACCTTGTAGTCCAGCGTGGCCATGTCTTTCAGCGTGGCAATGATGTCAGCCCAGCGACGGTTGCGGGCGAGCGAAGCGACATTCTCCATAACGAAGGCACGTGGCTTGACCTTCGCAACCAGTCCGAGGAAGTCGAAGACGTGACGAGATCGCGGGTCATTAGGGTCCATGCGACCCGCGACCGAGAAGCCTTGGCAGGGCGGACCGCCGATCACAATGTCGGCCATGCCCTCCTGAAGATTCGCTGCGGCCACCCGCACGTCTCCGCACACAGCGACATGCCCTTCGAATCTGCGAGCGGCCTCCCGCCATTCAGGGTCGCGTACCTCGCTCAGTTTGTTGTGTGTCTGCACCGCGAATGGGTCGATATCATTCGCAAAGACAGGTGTGAAGCCCGCGCGTGCGAAACCCAGATCGAGACCTCCCGCGCCGGAATAGAGAGAGACGAAGTTCAGCCCATTGGCTCCGCCGTCATTTGGGTAGGAGTTATGCGGTTCCGACATAGCGCCACCCTATCGCGAGGTACAGACATCGCCGACGAAGTATGTTCAAGGGCGTGTCGCCATCATTTGCAGGAGAGAGCGACTTTCATCGCGCCCTCGCTGCCACCCTGGGCGAACTTCGTGTCGCGCAACATACTTCGCAAGGCACCCTTGCAGCAGAACTCGGGATCGACCAAGCCGCCGTATCGCGAGTTGAATCTGGCCAGCGACGACTGACTGTTGGCGAGACGTTTGCCTGGCTGGAAGCACTCGGACTTAGTGCACAAGAGAGCGCCAGTCGGCTCCACGCTTTGTGGGAAGCACATGGGGGCCGACCGCCGGGGTTCTGGACGGAGCAGAGCGGTGAGTGACGCCTTCGACCTCACCCACGTCGTTAGATCGTGGCAACTTCCTCTCGACCTTGATACTGATACCGATGCGGCTGTGGCAGTTCGAGCGCTCCCTGGGACGAAATCGTACTCCGATGCAGACTTGGTGATCGTCCTCGCAAGGGACAGCGAAGAGTGGGCTAGGACCGGCACTCTCTCACCGCTCCTGCTCCGCGCGATTGGGGCGGCGCTGACACAGGTGCCTGCATCCATCGCCGGCATGACCGCGACAAAGTACAAGAACACTTACAAACGGCTACGGGCAGGAACTAAGGACGAGGCTGGTCTTACACACGCTGCCGCTCAGCGCTTGCTCTCACGAATGACTTTGATCGCTCATCTGTTGACCGAGGAACGATTCTCGTGCTCTCAAGTCTCCCGGCTTATCGCCGCGACCGACGCGAGCCTCGCAGTTCCTTACGCGTCAATTCAAGTAGTCGCACGAAGCCTCGGCAAACTTCCCTCACTCGACGTGACCGCCGTCACCCAGACGATGTGGGACGCGGATCAACTCCGCTCGCTCAACCTATTTCCCGATTCGGATCTAGCGGAGGCGAGCGAGATTTCTGCTGAAGAAGTCGCTCCATGGATTCCGGAAATCGACATCGCGCTGCTCCTTAACCGGTTGAGCAAGTGGAACCAGCCCGGAGCCGAGTTGACCTGGCCGTATCTCCAGATATTCCACTGGTGCTTGACGTCGCTCGAGTTCTACGATCATCCGGCGACGTATCTGTATGAATTCTCACCGCGTGGGAAGGTCGGCGACGCGCTCTTTGCTCGGTACTCTACCGAGACCGGCAATGCGGTACTCAACAATGCCAAAGCGCTCGAATCGCTGAGCAACGCATGGGCGCGAAGCCGAGGCGGCGACGATGCACATGCGCTGGTTGCGCTACTTGCCGCGCTTGAGGCCCTTCCGTACCTTCCCCGAAGGTCGGTCGCGCGAGTGCTGCGTGCCTGGTTGATGCGCGCGATCGAACTTCACTCGACCACCCCATTGCTACTCGACCGGGATGTCTCAGGCACACTGTTTTCAGACTTCATCGACCACGTGATCGCGCACGAGACGCACACGCAAGGCGTCATCGAGCAACGAGTCGTCGACTGTATTGCTGCCCTCGCATACAGCGATGCAAGGTGGCGCCCTCACGGGCTTGGTGACGGCGTCAATGCCTCCAATCTGAGTCGACGCAAACTTGGCGATGTCGAGTTCGCCGATGTCAATGGGCGGCGCGCGATCGCGGTCGAGGCACACGGTGGGTTTCTCTCAGCGACCTATGTAGCGAATCATCAACGATCACTTGCGCGAGTTCTTGAACAGCGGTTACGAGAGTCATGGGCGGCGATTGATGAGGCGACGAATTGGACGGTAGATGTGGTGTTCGTCGCGCACAGCCGAGCCACGCGCGGACTCCCCACGGCAGACACGTTGCATGGCGTGAACGTGAACTACAGGTACATCGACTATGACGAGCTCGTTGTCCAGGCTAGGGCGAACTCGTCGTCCGCCGAGCAGAACCGTGATTTTGCGCGCCACGTGATCGACGTGCTGAATAAGCCGACTGTTCGCGAATCCGCACGTGAGAAGTATCGACAGATCGTCCAATCGTTCTAACTGCCGCGAGCACAACTTCGAGAACAGCACACGACCAAGGAGCACCATGCCGCGGGACAACCGATTCCTTGACTTCTTCACCGATGCGCTGAGACAAGGCGCAAGGAGCCACGTCGAAGATGCCTTCAATAGTGGGTTCAACACGGCAGCAAATCTGGCTGTGGGTGCGCTCTCCGAGAGCATCGACAACCTTCTCTCAAAGATCACGGATGTCGGGCCACTGTCTGACGCCGAACAACTGCTGCTCGCCCAACTGACCAGGACTAGGACAGATATCGAAGGGCGCTTGCACCGGTACGCCGAGACGGCAGTCAACGAATAGGTACTACGCGGTGTCGCTTCATCCCGAGTGAAGCGCCTACCTGTCTGATCAGCGGTTTTCCCAGTGCTAGCGCACCCGTTGTGCACCCGATCGTGACCGGAATCTTCATGATCTAGCGCCTTGCGATCGTCTCCGTGATGAAATCGTGTGGCTGACAACCGTCTACCCCGCTGGGCGGCGTCGTGGATGACCAACACGACGCCGCCTGCGCACTCTAAGCGAGATCGAGGCGACGCGCCCACTCGTCGACGCGCCCGTCGAAGCCCTCGCGGGCGATCTCGTAGCCCGCAGCATCGACGCGGTAGACGTCCTGCCACGCTGCGATGCTCGCGTCGCTGCCCTCCGCCGTCTCGGTCATCGCACGATGCCAGGCGATCGTGGGCGCGTTCTGCTGCTCGACGTCACGCACACTCGCAGCAGCGTCGACGCCGAGATCGGCCAGCCGGTCGAAGACCAGCCCGCGAACCTCAGCGACGATCTCGGCACCGCTGTTCGAGTCGAGCACCTGCGGCAGCGTCTCGACGAGATCAGCGACGGCGAGCGCTCGCACATCGTCTGCGTCAGCGATGATCTGCCCCAGCGCGCGCCCCGCGTCCAGCATGGCGCGCACCTTCGCCTGCTCGTGCTGCATGCGCGCGATCTGGTCAGCAGACTTCGCACCCATCCCGGCGAGCACGCTCTCGCGGCTCTGCGCGCCCTTCGGGAGCGCGGGTACGGCAGCAAGCAGGCGTGCCTTCGCGGCAGCGAAAGCGGCGCTCTGGCGCTCACCCAGGCCGGTTGCGCTCAGGCTGTCGTCGCTGATCTGCATCGCGGCCTTCATCTCATCGCGGTAGCCGCGCACGGCAGCAGCGAATCGGCTCGTGTTGTTCACGATTGTTCCTCTCTCTCGGTGATCTGCTCGCTTGTGCGAGACAGACGTTCTTCGTCGGCGTCGACCTCAGTCACGAGCGTCATCGCCCATGCCTTCAAGACGGTCTTGAACTCGTCGACGCCGCTGTCGTCCGGGATCGTGTACAGGCCTGCGAGGCGTGCACGTGCGTCCATGAGTCGCAGCATCCGGTCGATCGCGCCGAGATGCCCGGTGAGCACCATGCGCATGATCGCGCGCTGTGCGACGTCGAGCGTTTCGAGTTCCTGAGTGCGCAGCGCTGTCGCGTTCTCTCGCGGCAGGTTCTTCAGTGCACGCTCAACGGCGCGATATGCGCTGCCAGGGTTCGCGTAGCCGACCTTCTTCGCGATGTCTCGATACGACAGGCGCAGCAGACGCAGGCGCAGTGCTTCGTCGGCTCGCTGTGCTGCTATGTAGCGTGCGGGCACGCTGTGGCGGTCGCCGCCGTGCTCAGGTTCGGTCATCTCTTCTTTCCGTTCGTTCTGCGGGCGCGATTCTCACGCTCGCGTGCGTATTCGCGCGCCCGATATGCGGGGTCGGCTCGGCGAGCGCGATGTCGGTCACGTGCGCATCCCCGGCACTCGCTCTTCGTGTCGGTTCCCCACGTGAGTCGGTAGTGCCCGCGTGGGCAGTGCTGCCAGTCGCCGCCGCGATCCAACTGCGCGTTGTGGCTGTAGCAGACTGGGGCGTAGTCGTTCGGGTCGGTTGACCAGCGCACGATCTTGTCGTCGCCGCCTTTCTCGCCGTAGTGCGACGCTTCGCCGACGAGTCCCCAGCCGTCAGCGAGACGCGTGCAACCTGGCGCGACGCATGGGCGCCCGACTGCGCTGCCGAACTCGCGCACGAGCATCTCGTGCATGCGTCGATAGCCCGTGGTCATCGCTGACCCCCGATGCCGAGGATCGAGGCGAGCAGGTCGCGCAGTTCGTTCGCTTCGGCACGGTTGGCTGCTGCCTCTGCGCTGAGCGCTGCTGCGTACGCCTTCACTGCGCTGTACTGCTGGGGCCGCAACTGGTCGAGGGTGTTCTTATAGCCGCTGAGCGCGCGACGTCGCAGTTGGCGTGCAGTGTGCAGGCTCGCGCGCTCTGGCGTCGCTATGACGCGACGAGCACGCTCGACGAGGGCAGCACGTTCGAGTGCCGCACCGTTCGCTGTGGTGGTCATGTCGTCGTCTTCCTCTCGTCGAGCGCTTCAGGGCGTATGAAGCGCCTACCTGTTCTGATCTGCGGTTTCCGTGGATGCTGTCTCACACGTGGTGCAGGAGCGGTCATCGTGAGCCACCCGGCGAGCGCTGCGTAGAGCAGCAGCAGCCCTGCGAGCGTGAGACTCATGCGCTCATCTCCCCTGGTAGTAGTCCGACATCTGCCCACCGTCGGCCGCGTGCGCTCAGATGCTCATACGCGGGATCGCCCGGCTCGGGGCCGTCGTAGGCAGGGCCGCGCCCGTGATCCTCGATGCGTCGCCAGTACTCAGACTTTGCGGCGGTGAAGTCATCGTTCGTGAATGCGTGGAACTGCTCGACGGTGCGGCGGCCCGGAACTCGTCGCGTCGCAAAGATGTGCAGATCACTGAGCAGTGACACCTGAGCGTCGGAGCGTCGGTTACCCATGCCGCCCACGTTGAAGGTGTCACCGCTCTCGATCGCTGAGACGACATCATCAGCATCATCAGCGCGCGACGCATCGCGTTGCGCCCGAGAGGTTGGAGTAATTGGTAGTGAATAGGTAGAGGGGTAACGGTGAGCGTTACCCATTCCCTCCGGAACCGTTACCCTTTTGCTCTCAGAACCGTTACCCATTTCCGCTTCGTCGTGAGTCACGCGTGACATCGGGGGGCGGGCACCGCCGCGAGAACCGTTGCCCATTTCCGGCTGCTGAAGCACGAGCAGTTCGTACTCGGCGCGGTGTCCCCGGTGCGCTGCTGACTTCACGCTGATGAGTCCCTTCGCGATCAACGAAGGAAGAATGCGCACGCTGAGCGCCTGCTTTGCAGCAGTGCTCCCGGGAGCCTTCCCGATCGCCTGCGCAAGCCGGTCGTGTCCCCACGAGTAGACGAGAGCGTCGTCGTTGACCGCGACCGCCATGTCGAGCAGCACTGTGCGTTCGAGCGGCGTCGTCGTCGTCGTCAGCAGCGCGGTCTTCATGCGCTCTAGGGTCTTGAAGCCCATGTGCTCGCCCTCCGTCGAGTGAGTTGGTGGTGTTCGTCGATCAGCCCTCGCCCAATAGGGCGAGCAGACGCGGCGTCGGCACGCAGATGCGGTTATTGATTCTGAGACTCGGGATCGAGCCGTCACGCACGGCGCGGTACGCACTGACCCTGCCTAGCCCGAACACGCGCCCGGCCTCTTCGACAGTCAGACTCGGTCGGCTACGGATGTCGTCAAGGGTCAGCGCGCCCTCTCGCGGTTCGTTCGTGGTCATGGTGTGTCTCCTTCTCGTGCGGTTCGACTTGGTGATCGTAGATGAGGATCGGAGACACTTCGTGATAATCTGGCACATGCACGAATATCCAGCATCGGACGGAGGGCCGGGATGAAGAGCATCGACGAGGTCGTCGGCGGCAACGTGAAGACGCTGCGCCAGAGCATCGGAGACAGCCAAAAGGAACTGGCTAGCAAGGTGAGCGCTGATCTGCGATTCACTCGGAACACCATCTACTCGATCGAGACGGGCAGTCGACACTGCACCGTCGCCGACCTGTTCGCACTCGCCGCAGCACTCGGTTGCACGATCGCCGACCTCATGAAAAGCGATGAGCCGGTGACCTTCGGAGGTACTGACCCGGTCGAGATCGACGCATTCCTGCGTGCACCGGGGGAAGAGCCAGACGCCCGCGCATGGTCGTACTTCGAGAACGCGGGGGATGCGCTCGCTGACGTACGCAACGCGTGGGATCGCTACGTGACCGCGATGGACGCCGTTCGACGACGTGTCGAGAACAGCGCCGCGCTGCGCGAACGGATCGAGCGCATCCAGGGCAAGCGGCTGCGCGACCATGCCGACTACGTAGTCGAGTTGTTCGAGTTCAGGCCCCCCGAGAACTTCGAGGGTTACGAGGCGTACGCCGCAGCTAATCCGACGCCCGGCATGGTGGCTGCTCGCGACGCTCTCGACGCCGATCTCACGCTCGACCCGCGACTCTGGCGCGCACGCTCACGCTCATGCTCGCGCGAGTCGTCGGATCGTGAGATGGTCCCGTCCAAGACAGCCAACCAAAAGAGAGGGAGATCATGATCTATCGCAGATGCTCATGCCGCGACGAGAGCGGCAAGCCATACGGCAACCTGCCCGAGAACGCGACCGAGCAGCAGACGGCACGAGCGTGCCCGACGCTGCTCGGCGATCCGAAGCACGGCAAATGGGGCTACTACCTCAGCCGGGGATTCGGCTTCGATCCGAAGACCAAGAAGATGAAGCGGCTACAGACCCGCGTCGCGAACTTCAGCAGCAAGCGCGCGGCACAGTCGGCCTACGCGAAGGCGAAGAGCGAGCACGATACCGGACAGTTCCGCGAGACGAACCGCACCCAGTTCGCTCAGTGGTGCGACGAGTGGCTGGAAACCAGCGGCCTATCGGCAGGGCTTCGATCGGCCTACGGGCGCTACTTCGCGAACGACGTCGCGCCGAGCGCGCTCGGGCGAATGAGACTCAGCGACATCAGGCGAGCAGACGTCCAGCGCTTCGCCAACGACATGCTCGCTGCCGGTCGCGGTGTGCCGACAGTCAAGAAAGCGCACCGAGGGATATCCAGCGCGTTCACCGCAGCCGTGCGGGGCGACCTCATACCGGCGAATCCTGCCAACGGCGTGGTGTTCCCGAAAGAGAGACGCGCGAAGTTCGAACCGTGGTCACCCGCCCAAGCCGGTCGGTTCCTCGACCATGCCGTCAAGCATCGGCTCGGTGTCATCCTCGAAGTAGCGATGTTCACCGGACTGCGACCCGCCGAGTTGGCAGGACTTCGATGGATCGACATCGACCTCGCGACCCGCACGCTCACGGTGCGGTGGACGCGCACGATCGTCGACGGCAAGGTCGAAGAGAAAGAGCCGAAGACCGAAGAAAGTCAAGGGAGCATTGATCTGGAAGACCAGACCGTCGGCGCGCTCGTCGCCTGGCAGATCACCCAGCAGGGCGACCGCGCCCGGCTCGGCGAACTCTGGCAGAACAGCGGCTACGTCTTCACCCACGAAGACGGACGACCGCTGCGTCGCGACTACGTACTGAAGAACGTGTTCAAGCCCGTGTGGGCTGCGACGAACGCGACGATCACCGCCGAGAATGCCGAACGCGTCGCACGCGGCGAGCAGCCTCAGCCGCCGCTGTCCTGGATCAAGATGCACGGACTGCGGCACATGCATGCGTCGCTGATGCTCGCGAGTGGCGCCGACATCGCTCTGACGTCGAAGCGGCTGCGACACTCGTCGGTCGTCATCACGTCCGACGTGTACACGCACCTGATCGGCGACCGTGCCCGCAACGCTGCTGAGGCCGTCGCGGCGCTCGTCCCAAGAGCGGGTGCACACATGGTGCACAACCAGAGCAGTGAGATCGCGTCTGTCGACGCTGGGGGAGTAGGGGTTTCCGCGTGATTACGCGGTTCCCTTTGGTGGGCGATGCGGGACTTGAACCCACGACCTCTTCCGTGTGAAGGAAGCGCGCTACCAACTGCGCCAATCGCCCATAACCTGTGTGGTCGAAAATCGATACTACCGGAACCAGAGGATCGGATCTGACCAGAACGCGAGACACGCGCGAGATCCGTGTCGAGTTTTACACCTCGCGAATCCTCGGCTATTGTTTTACAAGTGCCCGGTCAGCCGGAACACAACGCGGATGTAGCGCAGTGGTAGCGCATCACCTTGCCAAGGTGAGGGTCGCGAGTTCGAATCTCGTCATCCGCTCGAATGTACAAATCTCCTCGGAGAAATATACATGTGGGAATCCACCTCACGGTGGCGTGGCCGAGCGGCTAGGCACCGGCCTGCAAAGCCGTTTACACGGGTTCGAATCCCGTCGCCACCTCACGGCACAACTGAATAGCCTGTATAGGCGCGATTGGCGCAGCGGTAGCGCGCTTCCCTGACACGGAAGAGGTCACTGGTTCGATCCCAGTATCGCGCACAAACGACAAGTAACCGACACTATCGCGGGTGAACGTCAAGGAACCCTGATGAACAGCTATTGTCTGTTGGTCGGGGTTTTTCGCCGTTTCAGGCAGTTTCATGATTGCTGTTGGTTTTAGTCTTGCGCCGCCCCAGTATCGCGGGGTGAGTCGTTGCTGTGGGGCTTTCATCAGTCTCGAGGCAGGAGTCTGCGGCGCGACGCACTCGGATGCCTGGACATCTGCTGGGTATCGGTTCCGGCCGGTGGCTGTGGTGGTCAGTCTCGGGCGCAGACGTGGAGTACGGTGCGTGCGAGCCAGGTTTCGTAGTCGGGTTGGCTCCAGCCCGAGCCGTGTACGAGCTGGTTGTATCCTTCGGGCGACAGGATGAATGAGATGCTATCCGCGACCGCTTCTCGTGGCCGGTCAGTTTCCGCGAGTCCGCGGCGGCGGAGTTCGTCAACGAGTACGAGCATGTCTGCGCGGCGGCGTTGTTGCAGCCCGTCGAGTTCTTTGCGGAGGAGAGCGTCGGATCTGGCTGCTGACAGGAGTGCCGTCCAGAGAATGCTACTGCGTCGGTTCGATTCCGCTACAAAGTGCGCGATGCCTGCGAGGTAGCGGGTGTTGTCGATTTCAGCGGTAATCTCGGCGACTGGGCCGTGACTGGCGAGCGATGCAATGTCGTCGCTGCCGGCAAAGCTGTGTGTGAATGCGTCAAGCAGGAGGCGGTGTTTGGGTCCGCCGAGCTTCACTGTTTCGACGGAGACGCCCGCTGCGTGCGCGATGTCGGCGAGTGAGGTGCCGGTGTAGCCGGCGACGGTGAACAGGGCGGCTGCGGCATCCAAGATTCGGGACCGTGTTGCGGCGGCTTGGTTTGTGCGCACCTCGGATTGATATCGGCGGGTGCGCGGGCGTGGTTCCTGACCAGGCATATTGACTTGCCTCCAGGTGCAGTGAATACTAATTTCATTAGAAAGATTACCGTGGTCTGCCCTCTAGCGAAAGTCGTGCATGAGCTCGTTCCTGATCTGCAGTACTCCTGTTCATGGTCACGTGACACCGTTGCTTGCGGTTTCGCGTTATCTCGTGCAGCAAGGTCATCGGGTGCGTTTCTTGACTGGGCAGCGTTACGCTGACCGGGTGCGGAGCACCGGGGCTGAGTTTCTGGCGCTCCCAACAGGGGCGGACTACGACGACACAGATATGAATGTCGCGTTCCCTGGCCGGGTCGGGAAGACCGGGGTGGCGGGGATTCGCTGGGACGTGAGCAATATTTTCTTGAAACCCGCGCCGATGCAGATTCGCGCAGTCGATGACGCGATCGCGCAGGAGCCGGTCGATGCGATCCTCGTTGAGAGCATGTTTATTGGGGCTGTGGGGTTGCTCTCGAGGCCCCGTGCAGAGCGGCCCGCGATTGTGAATCTTGGAATCATTCCGTTGGGGGTGGAAAGCCGCGACACGGCCCCGTTTGGTTTGGGGATTCTTCCGAGGCCTGGCGCGCTGGGGCGGGTGCGTAATGCTGTGCTTGATGTGCTCACGAAGAAACTCATCTTTGGTGGGGTGCAGAAACAGGCCGAGCAGATCTTGTTGGAGGCGACGGGGAAAGAACCTGACGGGTTCTTTATGTCGGGCGCTTCGCGGGCTGATGCGATTGTGCAGTTCACTGTTCCGGGTTTTGAGTACGAACGAAGCGACCTGCCAGAGACCGTGCACTTCGTGGGCCCCCTGTCTCGTGCCACGAAGAGTGATGGTGTGTTGCCGGAGTGGTGGTCTGAGCTTGATGGGTCGCGGCCTGTGGTGCACGTGAGTCAGGGCACGATCGCGAACACTGACTACGACGAACTCATCACCCCCACTATGACTGCGCTCGCTGACGATGATGTACTCGTGGTCGTCAGCACGGGTGGGCGGCCACTTTCGACCCTCCCATCGCCACTACCTGCGAACGTGCGAGTGGCCGAGTACCTGCCACACGACAGGCTCCTGCCTCTTACGGACGTGTATGTGAGTAACGGCGGGTACGGCGGAGTGCATTACGCGCTCGAGCATGGGGTGCCACTCGTCGTTGCGGGTGCGACCGAAGACAAGGCCGAGGTCGCTGCCCGTGTGCAGTGGACGGGTACTGGGGTGCGTCTGCGCACGAACCGGCCAACGCCCGAACAGGTGGGTTCGGCGGTGCGGCGGGTGCTCGCAGACCCAGGCTACGCCGAACGCACCCGGAAGATTGGCGCGGAAATCGAAGCGTCGACCGGGCTCGCAGGCCTGGAAACAGTGCTCGAAACACTGGTACCGAAGACGGTACAGGAGTGAGTATGCGTGGGCGTGGTTTCGTGGCGGATCGGGCCTTGCCGACTGCCCTGCTGAAGGCTGCGTGCTGTCACACGCTATTTTCTGGTTCTCAGGCGAGCCTCCATATGGATAGAACGACAAAAGGTTGTTGAGTGATGTTGCGTAACGTGTTGCGGGGACTGCTCGCTGTGAGTGTGGCGGTAGGGTTTGTCGGCGTGGGAGCCGCGGCAAACGCGGCGCCAGATCCGGCAAACGCGGCGCCAGATCCGGCGAACGCTGCGCCGACACCGACGAGTGCGGTGCTCGCCCCGGCGAGCGGCCCTGCAACAGGGGGCACCGAGATCACGGTCGAACCACCTCCCGAGGTGACCTTTACACAGGTCAGCGCAGGCAATGCACATACGGTTGCGCTTGCTGCAGACGGTACCGCGTATGCCTGGGGAAACAACCGCGACGGGCAGCTAGGTGACGACACAACCAGGACCAGTAGTGTGCCGGTGCAGGTGCAGATGCCTGCTGAGGTCACCTTTACACAAGTGAGTGCAGGCTTAGGGCATTCGCTCGCGCTTGCGGCAGACGGTACCGCGTATGCTTGGGGATCCAACAACCGCGGGCAGCTGGGTGACGGCGCAACCAGGACCAGTAGTGTGCCGGTGCGGGTGCCTGCTGAGGTCACCTTTACACAAGTGAGTGCAGGCTCTGGGCATTCGCTCGCGGTCACTGCAGACGGTACCGCGTATGCCTGGGGATACAACAACTACGGGCAGCTGGGTGACGATAAATTCACGAGCCGTAGTGTGCCGGTGCGGGTGGAGATGCCTGCTGGGGTGACTGTTACGCAGGTGAGTGCAGGCGATTCTCATTCGGTCGCGCTTGCTAAAAACGGTACCGCGTATGCCTNCCGGTGCGGGTGGAGATGCCTGCTGGGGTGACTGTTACGCAGGTGAGTGCAGGCGATTCTCATTCGGTCGCGCTTGCTAAAAACGGTACCGCGTATGCCTGGGGAAGCAACCGCTACGGGCAGCTGGGTGACGATAAATTCACGAATAGTAGTGTGCCGGTGCGGGTGGAGATGCCTGCTGGGGCGACTGTTACGCAGGTGAGTGCAGGCGATTCTCATTCGGTCGCGCTTGCTAAAAACGGTACCGCGTATGCCTGGGGAAGCAACTACTTCGGGCAGCGGGGTGACGGTAAAACCAGGGACAGTAGTGTGCCGGTGCGGGTGGAGATGCCTGCTGAGGTGACTGTTACGCAGGTGAGTGCAGCATATTCACATTCGGTCGCGGTTCTTGCAGACGGTACCGCGTATGCCTGGGGATACAACAACTACGGGCAGCGGGGTGACGGTAAAACCAGGGACAGTAGTGTGCCGGTGCGGGTGCAGATGCCTGCTGAGGTCACCTTTACACAAATGAGTGCAGGCTCTGGGCATTCGCTCGCGGTCACTGCAGACGGTACCGCGTATGCCTGGGGACACAACAACTACGGGCAGCTCGGTGACGGCAGACGCGTGGACCGTGAAACGCCGGTGCCGGTTCTTACGCTTACGACAGTAACGGGTGTTTCGTTTGGTGGGGACAGCGCAACCAATCTTGTGGACAACGACGACGGATCGTGGACGGCCACCACTCCGCCTCACGCTGCTGGCCCAGTTGATGTTGTTGTGTCGTGGGCGCGGAACGATGTGGCCCAACCAGACATCAGGTACGCGGACGCGTTCACCTATGTCGTTCCCGATGTGGCACCGACAGTCACTGACCCTGAAGACCAGGAGGTCACCGCGGGGGACGCGGCCATGTTTACGGTTGAGGCGACGGGCACCCCGGAACCCGGTGTGTCGTGGGAGTTCAGCGCCGATGACGGAAGTGCCTGGAGTGCGGTTGGTGCAGCGGATGGCACGGTCAGTAGTGACGGAAAGACCCTGACCGTTACGACGACCGAGGCATTGTCTGGCTTCCAGTATCGGGCAACAGCCGAAAACACGGTTGGTGTGGTGACGAGTGCTGCGGCGACGCTGACGGTGACTGCAGCGCCGGTGGCACCGACGGTTGCTGACCCTGAAGACCAGGCGGTCACCGCGGGAGATGCTGCCACGTTTACGGTCGAGACGACGGGCACTCCGGAACCGAGCTTGTTGTGGGAGTACAGCACCGACGACGGAAGCACCTGGAGCGCGGTCACTGCAACGGACGGCACGGTCCGTGATGACGGAAAGACCCTGACCGTTACCGCGACCGAAGCATTGTCGGGAACCCAGTATCGGGCGACTGCCGAAAACACGGTTGGTGCGGTGACGAGTAATGCGGCGACGCTGACGGTGTCTGCGGTGCCGGTGGCACCGACGGTTACTGATCCTGCAGACCAGGCGGTGACGGCGGGAGATGCTGCCACGTTTACGGTCGAGGCGACGGGCACCCCGGAACCCGGTGTGACGTGGGAGTTCAGCACAGACGACGGCGTCACCTGGAGTGCGGTGGGTGCAGCGGATGGCACGGTCAGTGGTGACGGGAAGACGTTGACTGTTGCGGCGACGGAAGCATTGTCGGGAACCCTGTATCGGGTGACTGCCGAAAACAGTGTTGATGCGGTGACGAGTGAAGCGGCGACGTTGACGGTGGCTGCGGTGCCGGTGGCGCCGACGGTGACTGATCCTGCAGACCAGGTGGTGACGGCGGGGGATGCTGCCATGTTTACGGTCGAGACGACGGGAACCCCGGTGCCGAGCTTGTTGTGGGAGTACAGCACCGACGACGGCGCCACCTGGGGTCCGGTTGGTGCAGCGGATGGCACGGTCAGTGGTGACGGGAAGACGTTGACTGTTGCGGCGACGGAGGCATTGTCGGGAGTGCTGTATCGGGTGACTGCCGAAAACAGTGTTGATGCGGTGACGAGTGAAGCGGCGACGCTGACGGTGACTGCTGTGCCGGTGGCTCCGACGGTTACTGATCCTGAAGACCAGGTGGTGACGGCGGGGGATGCTGCCATGTTTACAGTTGAGGCGACGGGAACCCCGGAACCGAGCTTGTTGTGGGAGTTCAGCACCGATGACGGTGTCACCTGGGGTCCGGTGGGTACAGCGGATGGCACGGTCAGTGGTGACGGGAAGACGTTGACTGTTGCGGCGACGGAAGCATTGTCGGGAACCCAGTATCGGGTTACTGCCGAAAACAGTGTTGATGCGGTGACCAGTGCTCCGGCGACGCTGACGGTGTCTGCAGCGCCGGTGATTCCGCCGGTCACTGATCCGGTGGCTCCGCCGGTGACTGACTCTGTGGGTGAAACGGATCTAGCTCGCACGGGCAGTGATCCTGTACCGGCTATCGCGGTAGCAGTTCTCTTTGCGTTAATTGGAGCTGGTCTTCTACTTGCCTCGCGGCGCAAGCACGCGTAGGTGTGTGGCGCATTCGTTCGAAGTATCGGGACGAATGCGCGCTGCCACACATTATTTTCTGGGTCGAGGTTGAGCCGCCATACGGATAGAACGACAAAAGGTTGTTGAATGATGATGCGTAACGTGTTGCGGGGACTGCTCGCTGTGAGTGTGGCGGTAGGGCTCGTCGGGGTGGGGGGCGCAGCGAACGCGGCGCCAGATCCGGCGAACGGACCTGTGACAGGGGGTACCGAAGTCACGATTGAACGACCTGCTGGGGGGACTTTTACGCAGGTGAGTGCAGGCGATTATCATTCGGTCGCGCTTGCTGCAGACGGTGCCGCGTATGCCTGGGGAGACAACGGCTTCGGGCAGCTGGGTGACGGCACAGGCGTGATCAGTAGGGTGCCGGTGCGGGTGGAGATGCCCGCTGGGGTGAAATTTACGCAGGTGAGTGCAGGCGGCGAACATTCGGTCGCGGTTACTGAAGACGGTACCGCGTATGCCTGGGGAAACAACCAGTACGGGCAGCTGGGGGACGGCACAAACAGGCGGCGTTACGTGCCGGTGCGGGTGGAGATGCCTGATGGGGTGTCTATTACGCAGGTGAGTGCAGGCGGCTCACATTCGGTCGCGGTTACTGCAGACGGCACCGCGTATGCCTGGGGATACAACGAGTACGGGCAGCTGGGTATCGGTACAACCACGAACAGTAACGTGCCGGTGCAGGTGCCTTTTGGGATGTCTTTGACGCAGGTGAGTGCAGGCAATTGGCATTCGGTCGCGCTTGATGAAGACGGTGCCGCGTATGGCTGGGGATATAACAAGGACGGGCAGTTGGGTATCGGCACAACCGCGAGCAGCTGGGTGTCGGCGCCGGTGCGGGTGCGGATGCCTGCTGGGCTGTCCTTTACGCAGGTGAGTGCAGGCAGGTGGCATTCGGTCGCGCTTACTGAAGACGGTCCCGCGTATGCCTGGGGATACAACATCGCCGGGGAGCTGGGGGACGGCACAGACAAGCTGCGTGACGCGCCGGTGCGGGTGGAGATGCCTGATGGGGTGACTTTTACGCAGGTGAGTGCAGGCCATCGTTTTACGGTTGCGGTTACTGAAGACGGTGCCGCGTATGCCTGGGGAGGCAACCGGTCCGGGCAGCTGGGTATCGGCGGACCCTCGGATGGTGTGTGGAGGCCGGTGCGGGTACGGATGCCTGCTGAGGTGACCTTTACGCAGGTGAGTGCAGGCGATGGACATTCGGTCGCGGTTACTGCAGACGGTACCGCGTATGCCTGGGGAGTCAACGGCAATTCCTGGTCAACTTACCGCGACGGGCGGTTGGGTGACGGTACAGACGTGGACCGTCACGTGCCGACCCTGGTCCTTACACACGCGACAGTAACGGGTGTTTGGTTTGGTGGGGGCGGTGCGATCGACCTCGTGGATAACGGCGACGGGTCATGGACGGCGACCACTCCGCCTCACGATGCTGGCCCAGTTGATGTTGTTGTGTCGTGGGAGCTGAACGGTGTGGCGCAACCAGACATCACGTATGCGGACGCGTTCACCTATGTCGCTCCCGATGTGGCTCCGACGGTTACTGATCCTGAAGACCAGGTGGTGACGGCGGGGGACGCGGCCAGGTTTACCGTCGAGACGACAGGCACCCCGGTGCCGAGCTTGTTGTGGGAGTTCAGCACCGACGACGGCGTCACCTGGGGTGTGGTTGGTGCAGCGGACGGCACAGTCAGTGATGACGGAAAGACGTTGACTATTGCCGCGAGCGAGGCATTGTCTGGCTTCCAGTATCGGGCGACAGCCGAAAACAGTGTTGATGCGGTGACCAGTGCTCCAGCGACATTGACGGTGACCGCAGCACCGGTAGCACCGACGGTCACTGACCCTGAAGACCAGGCGGTAACCGCGGGCGATGAGGCCAGGTTTACGGTCGAGACGACGGGCACCCCGGAACCGAGCTTGTTGTGGGAGTTCAGCACCGACGACGGCGCCACCTGGAGTGCGGTTGGTGCAGCGGACGGCACGGTCAGTGATGACGGAAAGACGTTGACTATTGCCGCGAGCGAGGCATTGTCTGGCTTCCAGTATCGGGCGACCGCCGAAAACAGTGTTGATGCGGTGACCAGTGCTCCGGCGACATTGACGGTGACCGCAGCGCCGGTGGCACCGACGGTCACTGACCCTGAAGACCAGGCGGTAACCGCGGGCGATGAGGCCAGGTTTACGGTCGAGACGACGGGAACCCCGGTGCCGAGCTTGTTGTGGGAGTTCAGCACCGACGACGGCGCCACCTGGAGTGCGGTTGGTGCAGCGGACGGCACGGTCAGTGATGACGGAAAGACGTTGACTATTGCGGCGACCGAGGCATTGTCTGGCTTCCAGTATCGGGCGACCGCCGAAAACAGTGTTGATGCGGTGACCAGTGCTCCGGCGACGCTGACGGTGACCGCAGCGCCGGTGGCACCGACGGTCACTGACCCTGAAGACCAGGCGGTAACCGCGGGCGATGAGGCCAGGTTTACGGTCGAGAC